>CAYRKH010000084.1:0-13405 GCA_964424805.1 uncultured Woeseiaceae bacterium | reverse complement strand
CCGGGTAGGTTGCACGAGGCAGCCGGCGACGGCTGTCCCAGATGAATGATTGCCCTCGACAGAACCCGGCTTATTGCCGGCTCCTGTCTTCCTCACCTTGCCTGTGACGGCCGTCACAGTCCCCGAACACCGCGTTTGTCGGGCAATCGCGACAGGTTTGTCAGCGCTCGTCTAAGAAGCATGCGCAAGCGGTTGAAATCGCGCCGTTAAAACGGCCTCATAATTTGCCTTAATTGCGACAGGGAATGGCCGCTAAGTCCCTGTAGAACAAGAAAGTAATGGGATTATTTGGTTGACGGTGGTGAGAGGGCCGCCTATAGTGTGGAAAAGTGGAAAAAAGTGGGAGGATATGGGTTGTGAGGCCTCGAGGTGCAGCGGCACCGGCGGCCCCGATCCGTCGCCAAAGCCGTGTTTCGTGGAGCCACCAAAGTCACGCTGGACGCCAAGGGCCGCCTCGCGATCCCGACGCGTCATCGCGAGCGGCTGGCCACGCGCTGCGACGGGCAGCTCGTGGCGACGGTGGACCGCGATTATTGCCTGCTGATCTACCCGTTCCCGGATTGGGAAGAGATCGAGCGCAAGCTCGTGCGGCTGCCGAGCCTGAATCCGCAAGCACGGCGCTTGCAGCGCCTGATGGTCGGCTATGCAACGGAGCTCGAGATCGACGGCCAGGGACGGATCCTCCTCTCGAAGGAGCTCCGCGAGTTCGCGGCGCTGGAGCGGCAGGCGATCCTGATCGGGCAGGGCAACAAGTTCGAACTGTGGGACGAGGAACGCTGGAACGCGAAATGCGACGAGTGGCTGGGCGGGTCCGACGACGACGTCGACCTGCCGGCCGAGCTCGAATCGCTGTCGCTGTAGACCCGCATTGCCGTTGGGCAAGGCGGGCCGGGTAGTGCCGGTTGAGTGAGCGCACGCGAGACGCCGGGAAGCACGCGCCGGTCCTGCTCGGGCCGGTGACCGGGGCGCTGAACATTCGACCGGACGGTTGTTACATGGACGGGACGTTCGGGCGCGGCGGCCACAGCCTGGGCATCCTGCGCCAGCTCGGCGCCAAAGGCCGCCTGGTTGCCATTGACCGGGATCCGCAGGCGGTAGCGGCGGCAGGCGGGGAGTTCCGGAGCGACCCGAGAGTCGAGGTAGTCAAAGGTGAAATTGCGGACATCAGGGAAATTGCGGCGGTGCGGCGGCTCCTCGGCGCCGTGGACGGACTCCTGCTGGACCTGGGGGTCTCCTCCCCGCAGCTGGATCAGGCAGAGCGCGGATTCAGTTTCCGCAAGGACGGACCGCTCGACATGCGCATGGACCCGACCTCAGGAACCAGCGCGGCCGAGTGGCTTGCACACGTGGATGAGAAAGAGCTGAAGCAGGTGTTATCGCGTTACGGCGAGGAACGATTTGCGGGGCGCATTGCTCGCGCGATCGTGGCGCGGCGCGCAAAAGCGCCGATTCACCGCACCGGCGAGCTGGCCGACGTGGTCGCCGGCGCGGTGCCGCCCGGTCCGCGCCGGACGCATCCCGCGACGAAGACCTTCCAGGCGATACGCATCCGGGTCAACGACGAGCTGGAGCAGCTCGACGCGGCGCTGGCCGCGTCGATCGACGTGCTGCGCCCGGGCGGGCGCCTCTGCGTGATCAGCTTTCATTCGCTGGAGGACCGGCGGGTGAAGCGCTTCATGCGCAATGCTTCCAAAGTGCCCGAGGCCTGGCGCGGCATGCCGGGAATGCCCGATGCGCTGCGGCCGCCGCTGAGGGTGGTCGGCAGGGCGATTACGGCGAGTGAAGCGGAAGTGGCCGCCAACGTGCGCGCCCGCAGCGCACGCCTGCGAGTAGCGGAGCGAACGTAGGCATGGCAACCGCGGTGAATTTCAGGAGGCCAGGGCAACCCGTGTTGCTCGCGCTGGTGTTCGCGGTCGTGTGCGTCGTGTCCGCCATGGCCCTTGTCTACACCAAGCACGAAGCCCGCAAGCTCTTCATCGAGCTGGAGCAGCTCACCTCGGTGCGTGACGAGCTCAACATCGAGTGGGGGCGCCTGCAGATCGAGCAAAGCACCTGGGCTACGCACGCTCGCATCGAGCGCGTGGCCGCGGAAGAACTGGCGCTGTCGCGCCCGCTGCCCGGCGAAGTCTTCGTCATCGAGCGGCCATGAAACGCGGCGCCGAGACACGGGAGCAGACACACGGACGCTTCGTGGCGCGGCTCGCGGTCGTCATCGTGCTGTTTGCGTTCTCGGCGTCGGCGCTGGTTGCGCGCTCGGTGTACCTGCAGGTATTCAACCGGGAGTTCCTGAACCAGGAAGCCGACGCGCGGCACCTGCGGGTCGAAAAAATCGCCGCACATCGCGGGGCCATCACGGATCGCAACGGCGAACCGCTTGCGATCAGCACGCCCGTCGACAGCGTGTGGGTCAACCCCCGCGAGTTCGCGCCGGCCACCGATCGCGTGCCGCAGCTCGCGCAGGCGCTCGGCGTCGAGGCCGCCCCCCTGATGCGGCGGGTTACGCGCAGCACGGACCGCGAGTTCCTGTACCTGAAGCGGCACCTCAGCCCGGAGCAGGCGCACCGCGCAATGGCGCTGGAGCTTCCCGGCGTAAACGTGCTGCGCGAATACCGCCGCTACTATCCCGCGGGCGAGGTGACCGGCCACCTCGTCGGCTTCACCAACATCGACGACCGCGGCCAGGAAGGCCTGGAGCTCGCGTTCAACCACTGGTTGTCCGGCGAGACCGGCGCCAAGCGCGTCCTGCAGGACCGCTTCGGGCGCTCGGTCGAAAACGTCGAGAGCATCCGCCCCCCGCATCCCGGCAAGGACCTGCGCGCGAGCATCGACCTGCGGCTGCAGTACCTCGCCTACCGCGCGCTGAAGAGCGCCGTTCACAAGCACAACGCCGATTCCGGTTCCATCGTCGTACTCGACGTGGACAGCGGAGAGGTGCTGGCGATCGTCAACCAGCCCGGGTACAACCCGAACGACCGCTCGCAGTACGCCGCCGAACGCTACCGCAACCGTGCCGCCACCGACATCTTCGAGCCGGGTTCGACCATCAAGCCGCTCGTCGTGGCCGCGGCACTGGAAAGCGGCGAGTACCAGCCGAACAGCATCGTCGACACGTCGCCCGGCTGGATCGTCGTGGGGCCGAAGACCATCACCGACCATCCCCGCAACCTCGGGCGCATCAGCCTGACGACGCTGCTGGCCCGCTCCAGCAACGTCGGGGCGACCATGGTGGCGATGTCGCTGGAGCCCGAGCTGCTGTGGCGCACCATGACGTCGTTCGGCCTGGGGTCGCTGACCGCCAGCGGGTTCCCGGGCGAGTCGGCCGGGCTGCTGACGCATTACAGCCACTGGCAGCAGATCAGCCAGGCGACGCTCGCCTACGGTTACGGCGTTTCCGTGACCGCCCTGCAGCTTGCGCAGGCTTACGCGGTGCTGGGGAACGACGGTTGGTTCCAGCCGGTGTCGCTCGTGGCGCGCGACCGGCCGAAAGAAGGCCGCCAGGTCATCGCCCCGGAAACCGCCCGCGCCGTCGTGCGCATGCTGGAAGAGGTCGTGATGCCGGGCGGGACCGGCAAGAACGCGGAGGTTGCCGGTTACCGCGTTGCCGGCAAAACGGGCACGGCGTGGAAGTTCGCGCCCGGGGGTTACTCCGAAGACGAATACGTGTCGATCTTCGCCGGCCTCGCGCCGGCGAGCAATCCGCGTCTCGTTGCGGTGGTCATGATCGATGAGCCGCACGGCAAGTTCTATTACGGCAGCGACGTGGCAGCACCGGTGTTCGCGGAAGTCATGTCCGAGTCCCTGAGGCTGCTCGCCGTGCCGCCGGACGCGCTGCCGGCGCGCGATCCCGGTACCATCATCCAGGCGGCGGGAGCGCAGCCCTTGCAGGCCGCCCGCCCATGAGCATGCCGGCCACTCCCCTGCAACCGGATATGACGCTCGAACGGCTGCTGGCGGGGATCGCCGGCGCGCCGGCCGTGAACCTGAAGGGAATTGCGAGCGACAGCCGCAGGCTCGCGCCCGGATACGCGTTCCTGGCCTGCCGCGGCGCGAGTCACCACGGGCTGGATTTCCTCGAGGATGCCCTGGCCGCGGGCGTGTCCGCGATCGTCTGGGACAGCGATACGGCCGCCGCCGTACCGGCGATTGCTTCGGCGGTGAGCGTGCCGGTCGCCGGCCTCGAACGGCGCCTCGGCGAAATCGCCAACCGCTGGTTCGATTTCCCGTCGGAGCACCTCCGGGTCTCCGGCGTCACGGGAACGAACGGCAAGACGACCGTGGCGTACCTGCTCGCCCAGTGCATGCAGCGGCTCGACAGGCGCTGTGCCTACCTCGGCACGCTGGGAGCAGGTATCGACGAGATCGCGCCGCGCGGCATGACGACGCCGGCCTGCATCGAGCTTCACGGCGAGCTTGCGGAGTTCCGCGCCGGCGGCGCGGAACACGCGGCCGTCGAGGTGTCCTCCCACGCGCTCGACCAGGGCCGCATGGACGGCGTAAGGGTGGAATCGGCCGTCTTCACCAACCTGAGCCGCGACCACATCGACTATCACGGCGACATGGCAGCCTATGGCGAGACCAAGGCCCGCCTGTTCTTCGATTTCGACCCGGCACACCGCATTGTCTGCATCGATACGCCGTTCGGCCGCGAGCTGTTCGACCGCTGCCGGGGTGTGAGCGGCGACGGCCTCGTTGCCGTTTCGACAGTGCCGCACGCCGCGGTGTTCGCGGAGGCGGCGTACCTTTTCGTGACCGCGACGGAACCTTGCCAGCGCGGCTTCGCGGTCACCTTCGACAGTGCCTGGGGGCAGGGCTCGTTCCGCCTGCCGCTTGCCGGCTCCTTCAACGTCGGCAACGCCGCGCTGGTGCTGGCGCAGCTTCTGTGCTGGGGCACGCCGTTCGACGGCGCGCTCGCGGCGCTCGAAAGGGTGCACGCACCCGCGGGGCGCATGCAGCGCGTTCCGGGAGCCGACGAGTCCGGGCCGGCCGTCTACGTGGATTACGCCCACACGCCCGCGGGTCTCGAAGCCGCGCTGGAATCCTTGCGGCTGCACTGCACCGGCAATCTCTGGTGCGTGTTCGGCTGCGGCGGTGACCGCGATCGCGGCAAGCGGCCGCTGATGGGAGAGGTGGCCGCACGGCTGGCGGACCGCGTCGTGGTGACCAGCGACAACCCGCGGTTCGAGGATCCCGACAGGATTATCGCCGCCGTGCTCGAGGGCATGGGGCGCCACGACGTCGCGATTGCCGACCGCGCACGCGCGATTACCTACGCCATCCGGGAGGCGCGGGACAACGACGTGATCCTGGTCGCCGGCAAGGGCCACGAGAGCGTCCAGGTCATCGGGGACAAGCGGCTGCCGTTTTCCGACATCGAGGTCGCCGCCGCGGGCCTCGCCGCGCGGCAGTCCGGGAGCGGGCGATGATGGAAGGCCGCCTTTCGAGTGCCAGCGAGATCATGCAGGGGCGCCTGCACGGCAGCGACGCGACCTTTTGCGGTATCAGCACCGACAGCCGCTCGGTGCGGGCGCGCGAGCTCTTCTTCGCGCTGCGGGGACCGCGGTTCGACGGCAGCGCGTACCTGCCGCAGGCGGCCGCGGCCGGTGCGGCCGGCGCCGTCGTGGCCGGGCCGCTTACCGCGGACCTGCCGACGATAGAGGTCGCGGATACCCGCCGCGCGCTCGGCCAGGTGGCCGCTGCCTGGCGCCGGCAGATGCCGGCAACCGTGATCGCGCTGACCGGCAGCAACGGCAAGACCACGTTGAAGGAGATGATCGCGAGCTGCCTCGCGCTCGCCGCGCCGACGCTCGCCACCCGCGGCAACCTCAACAACGACGTGGGCGTGCCGCTGATGCTTGCGGAACTTGCGCCGCAGCACCGTTATGCCGTGCTGGAGCTCGGTGCCAACCATCACGGCGAAATCGCGTGGCTGACGTCGCTGGTCGAGCCGGCGATTGCCGTCATCACCAATGCGGGCCCGGCGCACCTGGAAGGCTTCGGTTCCATCCGCGGGGTCGCGGAAGCCAAGAGCGAGATCCTGCAGGGCGATCCGCGCCCGGAATGGGCGGTACTGAACGCGGACGACCCGTACTTCGACTACTGGCGCGCGCGCGCAAAGGGCGCGGAGGTCGTGAGCTTCGGGGTCGAGGCGGATGCCGACGTGCGCGCGGTAAGCGTGGAGAGCACCGAATCGGGCACCGCGTTCACGCTGCTCACCGGGCAGCACGAGATCGAGGTGTCGCTGCCCCTCGCCGGGAAGCACAACGCGCAGCTGGCCGCCGCCGCGGCGGCCGCCGCCCTCGCCGCCGGCGTCGACGCCAAGAGCGTGCGCCGGGGGCTGGAAGCGGTGCGCCCCGTCGCCGGGCGCATCCAGGCGCGGCCGGGTATCGGCGGCTGCCGTGTCTACGACGACAGCTACAACGCCAATCCGGCGAGCGTCGTTGCGGCGGGGCAGTTCCTCGCCGCGCGGCCGGGCGATTCCTGGTTCGCGCTGGGTGACATGGGCGAGCTGGGTGCCGGCGCCGCGGACCTGCACCGCCAGGCCGGCGAGGCCCTGTCACGAGCGGGCATCGACCGCCTGTTCGCCGCGGGCCCGCTGTCGCGGCACGCGGTGGAGGCGTTCGGCGATCGCGGCACCTGGGTCGAATCCGTCGACGCGCTGGGTGCCCTGCTGGTGCAGGAACTGCACGGCAGGGATGCGACCCGCGTGAACGTGCTGGTAAAGGGCTCGCGTGCCATGCGCATGGAGCGGGTGGTGGAGGCGCTCGCCCTGCCTGCCGACGGTCGAGGGGCCTGAGATGCTGCTCTACCTCACCCAGTACCTGACGCAGTTCGAGTCGGCATTCAACGTCTTCAACTATCTTACGCTCCGCGCGATCCTCGGGACGCTGACGGCGCTCGTCCTCTCGTTCGTGATCGGCCCGCGCATGATCGCGAAGCTCTCGCTCAACCAGGGGGGCCAGCCGGTACGCGAATACGGGCCCTCCAGCCACCTGCCGAAAGCCGGCACGCCGACGATGGGCGGCGCCCTGATCATCACCGCGATCGTCATCAGCACGGTGCTGTGGGCGGATCTCAGGAACCCGTACGTCTGGGTCGTGCTGTTCGTGACCCTCGCGTTCGGGGTGATCGGTTACGTTGACGACTACAAGAAGCTCGTGCTGCAGGATTCGGCGGGGCTGTCGGCCAGGGCCAAGCTCGCCTGGCAATCGGCGGCGGCGCTCATCGCCGCGGTGTCGCTGTACCTGCTGGCGGACGGCAGCGAGCAGCTCGCGCTCCTGATCCCGTATTTCAAGGACCTGTCGATACCGCTTGGCATGTTCCAGATCGTGGTGACGTATTTCTTCATCGTCGGCTTCAGCAACGCCGTGAACCTGACCGACGGTCTCGACGGGCTCGCCATCATGCCGACGGTGCTGGTCGGCAGCGCGCTGGGCGTGTTCGCGTACGTGACCGGCAACGTCAACTTCTCGTCTTACCTGGGGCTGCCCTACGTTGCCGGTACGGGTGAGGTCCTCGTGTACTGCTCGGCCCTCGCCGGCGCGGGATTGGGCTTCCTCTGGTTCAACACCTACCCGGCGCAGGTGTTCATGGGCGATATCGGCGCGCTGTCGCTGGGCGCGGCGCTCGGCACCGTCGCCGTAATCGTCCGGCAGGAGATCGTGCTGGCGATCATGGGCGGCGTGTTCGTGGTCGAGACCGTGTCCGTGATCATCCAGGTGGCGTCCTTCAAGCTGACCGGCCGGCGCGTGTTCCGCATGGCCCCGCTGCACCATCATTTCGAGCTGAAGGGCTGGGCGGAGCCGAAGGTGATCGTCCGCTTCTGGATCATCACCGTCATCCTCGTGCTGATCGGCCTTGCGAGCCTGAAGATCCGATGAACGCGGCGCGAGAGAAACGGGGCGAAACCGGGACGCGGGGGAGTGCCGCGAAGGCTCCTAAGGAACTGGTGTTCGGCATCGGCGAGACCGGCCTGTCCGTCGCGCGTTACCTTGCCCGGCTTGGCCGCGACGCGCGCTTCATCGACACGCGCGCGGAACCGCCGGGCCGGGAAGCGCTCGGCCGCGTCCTGCCCGGCGCAGAAGTGTTCCTCGGCGAGGCACCGGCGGGGCTCCTCCGGAGCACCACGCGCATCATCGCCTCGCCGGGGATATCCGACCGCGAACCGCTGCTCGCGTGGGCGCGCGACGCCGGCATTGAAATCGTTTCCGACATCGAGCTGTTCGTGCAGGAGGCGCGGGCGCCCTTCGTCGCCGTCACCGGCTCCAACGGCAAGAGCACGGTGACGAGCCTGCTGGCGCTGATGTGCGAGGCGGCCGGCAAACACGTGCTCGCCGGCGCGAACCTGGGCAACCCGGCGCTCGACCTGCTGGCGGAGCCGGAGCCGGACCTTTACGTGCTCGAGCTGTCGAGCTTCCAGCTCATGCGCACGCAGCACCTGCCCGCGCGGGTGGCCGTGCTCCTGAACGTGAGCGACGACCACCTCGACTGGCACGCCAGCGCCGCGGAATACCGCGAGGCGAAATACCGGGTGTTCCGCGAGGCGAAGTCGGCGGTGTTCAACCGGGGCGATGCGGAAGCGTTGAAAGCCATCCCGCAAAACGTTCCGTGCGTCAGCTTCGGGGCGGACGAACCGCCGGCCGGGCACTACGGCCTGGTGGAAGAAGAGGGCGAACGGTTCCTCGCCTACGGCACACAGATGCTCCTGTCGGCGGACGACGTCGCGCTGCCGGGAGGGCACAATCACCTGAACGCGCTGGCCGCGCTGGCCGTTGGCCGGCAGCTGGGTCTCGACTTCTCGCCCATGCTGCAGGTGCTGATGGAGTTCCCCGGGCTGCCGCACCGGATGCAGTTCGTCGCCAACGTCGCCGGCGCCGATTACGTCAACGATTCGAAGGCGACCAACGTCGGCGCCGCGGTGGCGTCCATCACCTCTGTCGACGGCCCGGTGGTCCTGATCGCGGGCGGCGAAGGCAAGGGCGGCGATTTCGCGGCGTTCGCGGCAGCCGTCCACGACCGCCTCAAGGCGGCGATCCTGATCGGGCGGGATGGCCCTGCCATGGCCCGGGCGCTGAAGGAACGGGTGCCCGTGTACCAGGCGGCCAACATGGAAACGGCCGTGTCGGTGGCGGCGAATCTCGCCGGCCCCGGTGACACCGTGCTGCTCGCGCCGGCCTGCGCGAGCCTGGACCAGTACCGCAACTACGCCGAGCGCGGCGAGGACTTCCGCCGCGCGGTCGGGGGGCTGCCGCGATGACGCTGAGCAGCGCCACCATGCCGTTCCCGGCGCGGCTGAAGCAGCCGCTGCAGCTCGACCCGGCAATCCTGCTGCTGGGCTCGCTGCTGCTGCTCGGGGGGCTGGTGGTGCTCGCGTCGGCGTCCATCTCCGTTTCCGACAACCTCGCCGGCGACCCTTTCTATTACGTGCGTCGCCAGGCGGCGGCTGCCCTCGTCGGCGGGGCGGCGGCATTCGCCTGCCTCTACATCCCCATGTCGGTATGGCGCAACCTCGGACCGCTCCTGCTGCTGGCCGCCATCGCGCTGCTCGCCGTGGTGCTCGTTCCCGGGGTCGGCCACGAGGTCAACGGCAGCACCCGGTGGCTGCAGGTCGGCTTCGTCAACGTGCAGGTCTCCGAACCGGCACGCCTGTGCCTGATGCTGTACCTCGCCGGCTACCTCGTACGGCAGAACAAGCCGCTGCGCGAGCAGTTCACCGGCTTCCTGAGGCCCATGCTGGTGCTGTCGCTTGCCTGCGCCCTGCTGCTCGCGGAACCCGACTTCGGCGCCGCCATCGTGCTGCTCGCGACCGCGCTGGCCATGCTGTTCGTTGCCGGCGCGCGGCTGCGCGACTTCTTCCTGTTCTTCGGCGCGGGCGTCGCCGCGATGGCCGCTCTCGCCGTCACGTCCCCGTACCGCCTGCAGCGGCTGACCGGGTTCCTCGACCCCTGGTCGGATCCGTACGACTCCGGTTTCCAGCTCACGCAGTCCCTGATCGCGATCGGCCGCGGCGAATGGTTCGGCGTCGGGCTCGGCAACAGCGTGCAGAAACTGTTCTACCTGCCCGAAGCGCACACCGACTTCGTGTTCGCGGTGTTTGCCGAGGAGTTCGGGCTGGTCGGCGCGGCGGCGCTGATCGTGGTGTTCGCGGCGTTCCTGTGGCGCATCTTCCGCCTGGGGGTGCGCGCGGCGCGCGGCGACCGTTTCTTCGAAGCCTATCTCGTGGTCGGCATCGGCACCTGGCTCGGCCTGCAGGCGTTCATCAACATCGGCGTCAACCTGGGCCTGCTGCCGACCAAGGGGCTGACGCTGCCGCTGGTGAGCTACGGGCGCAGCAGCCTCATCGTCGCGATGGCAAGCATCGGCCTGCTGCTGCGCATTCATCACGAGCTGGTCACGGACACGCCGCCGACCAATCGCCGCTCGACGCGCAAGCGCGCCGGAGGCCGGAAATGAGCGCGCGCGGGAGTCACGGCCCCATCCTGGTGATGGCCGGCGGCACCGGCGGCCACGTCTACCCGGCGCTCGCGATCGCGCAGGTGCTCGAAGCACGGACCGTCGACGTCGTCTGGCTGGGCACGCGCCGCGGCCTCGAGGCGCGGGTGGTGCCCGGAGCCGGTATCCCGATCGAGTGGGTGACCGTGCGCGGGCTGCGCCGCAAGTCGGCGCTGGCGCTCGCTGCCGCGCCTTTCCAGCTCGGCCTGGCGCTGCTGCAGTCGCTGCGAGCCATGCGGCGGCACCGGCCGGCCGCGGTGCTCGGCATGGGCGGCTTCGTCAGCGGCCCGGGCGGCGTCGCGGCCTGGCTGTCGCGGCGGCCGCTCATCATCCACGAGCAGAATGCCGTCGCCGGCCTCACGAACCGTCTTCTGGCGCGCCTCGCCCGGGTAGTCCTGCAGGCCTTCCCGGGCAGCTTTTCGCCGGCGGTGCCCGCGCGCACCGTCGGGAACCCGGTGCGCGAGGACATCGGCCGCATCGAGGATCCCGCCTCCCGCTTTGCATCGCGCCGCGGCCCGATGCGCCTGCTCGTGCTCGGCGGCAGCCAGGGCTCGCTGGCGCTGAACCGCGTGGTGCCGGCGGCGCTCGCGCGGCTGCCCGAAGCCGGCCGGCCCGTGGTGCGCCACCAGACCGGCAGCCGCACCGCGCAGACCGCGCGCGAGGAATACGCGCGGCACGGCGTGGCGGCCGAGCTGCAGGAATTCGTGGACGACATGGCCGAGGCGTATGCCTGGGCCGACCTGGTGGTCTGCCGCGCGGGTGCGCTCACGGTGGCCGAGCTTGCTGCCGCCGGGCTGCCGTCGATCCTCGTGCCGTTCGCGGCCGCGGTCGACGATCACCAGACGGCTAATGCCGGTCCGCTGCTCGCCGCGGGCGCCGCGGTCGTGGTGCAGGAACGGGACCTGGACGCGGAAGGGCTGGAGGTGCTGCTCCGGAACTGGCTTTCCAGCCGCGACGAGCTGCGCACGCGCGCGATGGCCGCGCGGCGGCTCGCGAAACCGCAGGCCGCCGCGGACATCGCCGACCTGTGCCTGGAAGCCGCGGGGGTGCGCCCATGATCCAGCGCATGCGCCGTATCAACCGCGTGCATTTCGTCGGCATCGGCGGCTCCGGCATGAGCGGCATCGCGGAGGTGATGTTGAGCCTCGGGTATGAAGTGCAGGGCTCCGACCTGCGGGTCAACGCGCACGTGGAGCGCCTGCAGTCCCTCGGTGCGACCGTGTTCATCGGTCACGACAGCCGCAACGTCGAGAATGCGGATGCGGCGGTCATCTCCAGCGCGGTCGGCGATGACAACCCGGAGGTGATCGCGGCGCGCCAGGCCCTGCTGCCGGTCGTCGAGCGCGCCGAGATGCTGGCCGAGCTCATGCGCTTTCGTTATTCGATCGCGATCGCGGGCACGCACGGCAAGACCACGACGACCAGCCTTGTGGCGAGCGTGCTGGCCGAAGCGGGCCTCGACCCGACGTTTGTCATTGGCGGGCGTCTGAAGAGCGCGAACAGCAACGCGCGGCTGGGCCAGGGCGAGTACCTCGTTGCCGAGGCGGACGAAAGCGATGCGTCATTCGTGCACCTGAAGCCGATGCTCGCGGTGGTCACCAACATCGACGTCGATCACATGGGTACCTACGACGGTGACGTCGCCAAGCTGCATCGCGGCTTCATCCGGTTCCTCCACAACCTGCCGTTCTACGGTCTCGCGGTGATGTGCGCGGACGATCCCGGCGTGAACGCGATCCTGCCCGACCTTGGCCGCTCGATCGTCACCTACGGTATCGACGGCGATGCGGACATTCGGGCGGAGAACGTGCGTTTCGAGCAGGGGAGGACGCGCTTCAGCGTGATCCGTGAGGGCGAAGACGAGACGCTGGAGATCTGCCTGCGCCTGCCCGGGCTGCACAACGTGCGCAATGCCCTGGCGGCTGTTGCGGTCGCAGGAGAGCTGCAGATCGGCGACGACGCGCTGGTGCGCGCGCTGGAGAAGTTCGAAGGCATCGACCGGCGCTTCCAGCACTACGGCGAGATTCACACCCGCGCAGGCAAGGTGATGCTGGTGGACGATTACGGTCATCACCCGACGGAGATCGACGCCACGCTGGCCGCGGCGCGCGCCGGATGGCCGGAGCGGCGCATCGTGCTCGTTTTCCAGCCGCATCGCTACACGCGCACGCGCGATCTCATGGAGGACTTCGCGAGCGTGCTCTGCACGGCAGACGTGCTGGTCATTCTCGAAGTGTACGCCGCGGGCGAGGCGCCTATCCCCGGCGCGGACGGCCGTGCCATCGCGCAAGCGGTGCGCCGCCGGGGCGGCGCGGAGCCCGTGTTCGTCGAATCGCCCGGGGAACTCGCCGGGGTGCTCGAAGACCTGCTCGAGCCCGGCGACCTGCTGCTGACCACGGGCGCGGGCGACATCGGGGCAATGGCGGCGCGGCTGCCGGCGCTTTTGGCCCGCAAGCCCGAACTCGAGGCGCAGTCATGAGCGCGGCGCTGAAATTGCCCGTCGTGCGCGGCGAGCTCAGGCGCGACGAGCCGTTCGCGCGGCACACGTCGTGGCGCGTCGGCGGCCCGGCGGAGCTGTGGTTCAAGCCGGCGGACCTGGAAGACCTGTCGCAGTTCCTGCGCGGGCTCGACGAGGACGTGCCCGTGTTCTGGTACGGCCTGGGCAGCAACCTGCTGGTGCGCGACGGCGGAATCAGGGGGGTGGTGATCGCGGCCGCGGGCGTGTTCCGCGACCTGGAGCGGGTCGCGCCCTATCGCGTGCGGAGCGGCACCAGCGTGCCCTGCACGCAGCTTGCGCGCCAGTGCATACGCTGGGGGCTCGGGCCGTCCGAGTTCTTTGCCGGCATCCCCGGCACCGTCGGCGGCGCGCTGGCGATGAACGCCGGCGCGCACGGCGGCGAGACCTGGGAGCGGGTGC
>CAYRKH010000083.1:0-13958 GCA_964424805.1 uncultured Woeseiaceae bacterium | reverse complement strand
CCAAGGGACGAGTACCGGCGCTATTTTCCGGACTGGACTCGTCGGTCGCTGCGGAGCGGGAAAGACCTCGAGGCGGACCATAACTCCTATCTCGCCGGTGGTTATGCCGAAGAGTTCGGGTACCCGGCACGGGTCCCGTCCTACCGCGGCGCGACGTTGATCGATGCCGCTTCGGCGGACGACGATGCATGGCGGCTCGTTCAGTGGGCCGGCCTGCATCCGGGTTACCCAATCAGGCCTTATCCGCTCTCCGTGGAACGGGAGGAAACCTTACGGCGCGGCGCATTGTCTCGGCCCTCGAGCGGCGTGTCGCACCTCGGCAAGTTCGAAGTGAAAGGTCGGGGTACATTCGTCAGCGTTGCCGACCGTGTGGATGAGCGCAAGCGTCGACAGCTGGCGCACAGGCTCGTCGCCGCGGTCACGCTATTGCTGGCCGCGGGCGTGGCGTTACGTTGGAAGCTCACTTCGCTGCGCGGGCGAGGCCAATAGCGCGCGACCGTGTGCTTCCTCGCAAGTGAGACTGGCGGAGATGAAGCCCCGTGAAGACACCGGAGAGGGACAGCAGGAGAGTATGCGGCAACAGCACCCGGGACAAGGGTGACGCCTCACCGGGCGATCGACTCCGGGAAACGCGGGTGCGTCCCGCGCAGCCGGCGCTCGGCGAGTTCAATCGGCTGTTCCATGATTTGTACACGGCACGAGCGGATGACAGGTTGCGGGAACTCGAATCCGGCGACACTCCGGTGGTCGTCCGTATGGACGATCGTTTGATACTGCAGTGGCAAGGCCGTGACCTGGAGTACGAGATCACCGGCGAGCCGTATCACGAGCTGAAGGCCGCAAGTCACATTCCGGCGGTGGTGTTTCTCGCGCTCACGGACACCGAGCGGTCAACGGATCGACTGGCGGCACTCGAGGCCGGCCTGGACGGCTTGCCCGCTTTCGATCAAGGCGCCGATGCAATCGCCGGGATCACGCGTGCACTCCTCGAGCAGGTACGCTCAAGCCGCCCTTCAGATGTCCACGAAGCCTTGAGCGGCTACCGAAGCGCCGTACGATCTGCCTTGCAGACCATGGCGCGCGAAGCCGCCGGGATGGAAATCGAGGCGTTGGATCGTGCAATGCGCGATATCGAAGCGCGGCTCGAATGCAATCGCCTGCAGCAGACGTACTTCGTTGTTTGCGCCGGCCACCAGCCGCGCTACAAGCAGCTCAGCAAGATGTACTTCCGCCACTGGCTCGTCGACGCGGGCTGGCCGGAGTCACGGGTTGCGCATCACATCGTTTACGCGGAGGGCAAAGCGTCATTGAAGGAAGCGCTCGAGCTGGTCAGGACGCGCATCATCGACGGGCAGCTCGCGGCGGCGCTGTTTGGCGACCTCGCCAGTCTCGACGAGGATGTGCTCGGCGATGCCGCCCTGGAGCAACTGGCCCGGCGCTTCGGCAGGGCAACCCATGCCGCTTCGCGCCCTGCCGACAGCGCCTGACCTTCCGCAAAGCACCTTAAAGCATGACCTTTGCGCTATCAGCCTTGCTGTCGACGCGTCCGATCTCCAGGCCCGTCGATCGCCCAATCCGAGCCGAGCACCTCGTACCTTCAGTACGGCGACGGCTACGATCCCGGCCGAAGCGCAACCAGCCGGCCGCCGAGGTGCGCGCCCAGGGCGAGCAGGCCTGCACCGAGCGCCGACAGCGCGACGCGAATGCCGGTTCCCGATCCGAGTACGGCGACTGACGGCTGTGCGAGCGCCAGCAGCAGGAAGCACAGCAGCGTACTGCCCATCAGGAGCAGGTGCCGGTTCGCCGTCGACATGACGTCGCTACGCTCCGGGAGCCGCGCGTATTCGATCAGGCCCGCAACCACGGCAAGCGCGGCCACGGCAAGGCCAGTCCATAGCAACGCGATCGTCGCCGCGGCCGCGTCGATACCCGCGAGCGTGGCGCTGTCTCTGAACGGCGCGCTCAGCTCGAGCGCGGCGGCGCCCGCGAAGGCGCTCACCGGCACGTGCACGAGCGCGGCGTGGATACGCGCGCCGGCGCCGCCCGAAGCCGTCACAGGAAGGTCGTGAGCAGCGTCACCACGCCGATCGCAGCCACCGCAGCGTGCACGACGACGACCCCGCGAGGCGGGATGGTCTTCCTCAAGTGCTGCGCGGCCAGGTAGAAGCCGCCGAGGGCGGCGACCACCAGCACGATCAGCGCCGCGGTCACGCGCGTTTCCGCGTTGCCTCCGACCACGGCGACGAGCAGCAGCACGAGGCCGGCGGCTCCCAGTCCCGCATGCAGCAGGGACAGCGCCCACGGCGCGAGCTGTCCGCGGAATATCTTCACCGCCATCGCGAGGCCGCCGAGCGCGGCAACAACGAACAGGCCCAGTGCGTATCCGGTCATTCCAATCTCCTTTCATCCTGGATGCCGCACAGATGCGCGAGGACAACGAAAGGTTCCCGATTATGCGCGCCGAACCGCGGCGGCGATGCCTTGGCGGCTTTCCCGGCGATCCAGTGCTCCGCTGGCGCTCAGCTTCCCATCCGCCAGATCTCTCCCTGGTCGAGCGACCGGTCGCGGTGCATCAGTATCCATTGGGCGTGCTCGTCCAGGGCCGAGCCGCCGAGCGCCCGCAAGACCTGGCGCCGCTCGGCGTCGTCGTCGGCGCTTTCGAGACGCCGCATGGCGGCGTGGAAGCTGCGCAGCATGAACTCGTATTGCTTTATGAGCTCCTTCTGCGCCGTGGCGTGCGCAAAGCCCTGGCGCACGCCAAAAAGCAGGAGAGCCGCGCCCATCGCAATCATCAGGAGGTCTCGCACGCTCTCGGACATGGTCGATCCCGCCACAAGCATGATCGAGATCACGGTGATGCTTGCGAGCAGGCTGAGGGTCGCCATGCGTTCCGTCAGTCGGCTCTTCCCGACGCATTCGGCCGCCTTTTTCCGGTAGTAGCCGAGCTGACCCGAATCGGGACCGCCGATCCACTCACGCAGGGCGAACCGCAGCCCCTCCGGATGCCGCAAGGGCGCCGCATCACACCGCGTCCCGGCAACGCGCATCACGTTGCGTATCCAGCCCAGCTCGGGATCCTGGGTCTGCAGGAAGTTGTCGTGGGCGAACTTGGACACATTGTCGTTATGTACACCTGCCGCGGCCCAGTAGAACTGTACGCGCAGCCCCTCTGCCAGCGCTCGATAGTCGAGATACTTCCGGTGCCAGCCTTCACGTGTCGCGATGAACTGCACCGCGGCAGCGACAACAAAGAAGAAGAGGAACGCGAACATGAAGTACTGCAGCGACTTGAGATCGGAGTACAGGAGAAACATCAGCCCCATGAAAAACGCAAGCATGTGCGTAGTCCGCAGGGCGAACAGGGTTTTCCCCTGGAAATGGATCGCGAGCCAGTCCGCGATGCAAAAAAGCCGGTTGATGTTGTCGATCCCCGGGGGGAGGTAGTCCCTTTCCTCTTCGTCGAGCAGCGGGTATTTTCCGGCTTCGATGCGCTCCGCGAAACGCATGGAATCGCGGCTGAACTCGCTGCTCCGTCGAAATATCATGCCGTGCTGTGCAGGGAGCACTTTGCTGCGCGGGTGGTCCCTGTCCTTGGTGAACCACCACCAGTCGAGCGCTCTCAAACCGTCTTGCGGGGCGCCGTCCGGCCGCCTTCGCGAGCACACGATGTGATAGACGAGGTCGCTCTCGTCATCCACCAGCATCTGCTGGCTGAGGAATGAGCCGGGCGCATACCCCGGCATGATGTCATCGTGGTGGAAACGCACGACCTGGGCCGTGCCGCCGAGCCGCGGGGACGGCTTGCCGTCCCACAGGGCCAGGAGGATGTGGCAGTGGGCGCAGAGGAATATGCCGAGCTGTGCGTATTGCCGCGCACGCGCCGCCGGCGAATGCGCGAGGTCGCCGGCGGCAACGCCCTCCGCGAGCGGCAGCTCATAGATCTCGGCCGCCTGGCTTGCGAGAGCATCGAACTCGGCGAGAGACCCCGCGGTGCCGAAATCCTCGATGTAGTGATGCCTCGCCATCGGCAAGGGGACGACCAGCTCCAGGCCCAGCGCCAAAGCCTCCTCGGCAACCAGTCGATCGGCGCCTTCCGCGAGCGCCGACATGACACGCAGCTCGTGGTCGCCGTGTTCCCGGCGGAGGTTCGTGAACAGGTCTTTGACCAGTCGGCGGATGACAGGGATCTCCTCGGCGACGAGATCCCTGTGGCCGGTGACCGCAATCACCAGCGGCAGTGGGGACGGGCTTGCCTTCCCGCGGGTCCCGGCGCCGCCGCCCGGCCCGTCCGTTCTCATGGAGCGGTGCTACTACGGCGCGAACGGAATGACCTTTTCCTCATACATGAACTGGATATTGCTGGCGCGCATCACGTGCTCGCCATGGTAATTCTCCCCGGGAACCGGCGTGTAGGAGAGGTTCTCTGCTGCCAACAGGAGCAACTTCACCGCAACGAGAGCCCCCTCGTACCTGCCACGATCGTGCAGCCGGAGCGCGGTATCCGACAGGAGTTTCAACCCGCTGTAGGCGATCCTGCCGACGGACGACGACGAGAGCGCCGCTCTCGACTCCAGTACCGAAGCCTGCAGCAACAACAGCTTGTAGCGGGTGAGCGCGACGAACATGGCGTGGTTCCCTGCCGCATTGGCTTCCAGCTCGAAGCCGGGTCCGAAGTCGATGTGCAGGCCGATGACGTAATAGGATGCGCTCTTGATCTTCCCGCGCGAGCTGCCGCACTCGAAGGTGAACTCGCCCAACGCACCCGCGAAAACACTGTTCACCGTGGCGCCGAGCTCGTTCTCGAGCATGGCCGTGTGGTCGGTAGCCTGCCAGGCGACGACGTCCCGGTGCTGCGGGTCGAGGTCCGGGACCGTTGGCTCGACGATCGGTCCGGTGCACTCGTACAGGTTCCCGGGCAATGCCGCCAAAGGTTCGTTTTCGACCAGTATCGTACCCTGGTCGATATCGAAACCCTCGGTATCCACCTCGACCACCATGAACTTCGGCGAACCGCAGAGATACGGCGGGATGATGAGATCAGGCCGCGGGTCGGCTCCGCCGAACAACACCAGCGGGGTGGCTCCACAGCGTGCCGGATCGTCGTTGTACTCGTAGGTCCTCACGCCGATCGAGGAACCTTGCTGCAATTCGACGGGCGGGAGAGTCATGGTCTGGCCGCTCGTCGTCTGGCAGCCGGGACCGCCGCCCAGGCACACGTTCGGGTCGATGACTGTCGCGGTATCGTACTCGATGACGTAGCCGCCGATATTGCCGAGGGCACCCTCGTCGTTCCAGCCGAAAGCATCGCCCAGCCCGATAGCAAGATGCTGCTCACTGCCGGGGCCGGTGTCGTCGTTCGGCTCGTCGGCCAGCCAGTTCGAATATGACAGGAGCGGTTCCTGCGGCGTGGAAACGGGACCTTCGTCATTCAGCCAGTGCCAGCCGCACCCGGGCGCCTCCGGGGTACACGATTGCTGGAATCCGCCGACCCAGACCTCGGCGCGAGTGAGGCCTGCGGCGCGGCGAAGTGAGTCGACGAACAGGCCTTCGGCTTCGGACGTGAGCGTTGCCAGGTGTCCGCTGACACCTTCGAAGGTTTGGGCTTCCGCCGCTGCCTTTGAATGGGACCACGTGACCCCGTTGTGCACGACGACCTGGTAGTGCCGGCCGTCGAATTCCACCACCGGGCCGAAAGCAGGGGCGGCCAGGAGCGCGGTCGGCATGAGCGCGCATGCCAGGACCATCGCTATTCTTCCCATCGTTCTCGGTATCATCGGGACTCCACGGAAACAGTCGTCGTCGACTGTCAGCAGCGAGCGAAAATAGCCCACAGTCTTTGTGGATTTGTTTCCGTGAATTGCCGGACACAACGCCGCAGCATGGGCCGTTCTTTATTGGTTCTTCGCAGGCCTTGCACCGCTTATTATCGTTCTGGCGGGCACTGCCTCGCCCGAGCACGATACTCCCGAAGCGCGCCGGCAGCAACTACGCTTGCCGGGGAATATTATGCAAAATCAGGGCTCGCCGGCCGCGAGCGGATCAACGTTCGGGACTTTGGCCTTCGGTGCGCATGGCAATGTACTTCGCGGCTTCTGACGGCTGGCCGAGGGTCCGGTAAAGCTTTTCCAGCCAGCGGTTGGCGTTCGCCGTATAGAAGGGCAATGCACCGGTATCGCTGCGCAGCACGTTGAAACTCTCGAGCAGCAGCCGCTCCGCTTCCTCGTAGCGCTGCAGCCCCGCGAGCGCCGCTCCTTCCGTGCTGGCAGCCGTCGCGGTGCGCCAGTGGTCAGGAGCAAACGCCACGCTGCAGATTGCCTTCGCGTCCGATGCGAGCGGCAGTGCCTCCGCGTAACGCTCCGTGTCGACCAGAAGTACGGCGAGCAGCGTCATGCTTGCGGCGACATCGGCGTGCCCAGGCCCCAGCAGCTTCCTGCGGAGGTCGAGTGCTTCCCGGAGCAGAGGTTCGGCCGACGCGTAGTCGTTATCTTCCATCAGCCACATGGCCAGGTTGTTCATGCTCCTGGCGACGGACGGGTGCTCGTCACCGACCGTACGCCGATACATATCGAGCGACTCCCTCGACATCGCAATGGCAGCGTCCAGGTCGCCCTTCTCATACGTCAGGAAGGCAAGGTTGTTGAGCGCCATCGCGACATCCGGATGGTCCGGGCCCAGCAGTTTTCGCTGCATGTCGATGGCTTCGCGATACAGTTCCTCGGCTTCGTCGTACTTGCGCTGGTCGTGCAGCACGAAGGCGACGTTGTTCAGGCTCATCGCAATCTCGGGGTGCGCGGCGCCGCGATACAACACCCGCTTCATCGCCAGTGCCTCGCGGAAGAGTTGCTCCGATTCCGCATATTCGCCGACCTCGCTGATGACGAAGCCCAGGTTGTTCAGGGCTTCGGCGAGGTCGGGGTGCGGTCCGTCATGGAGCTTCCGCTGTATTGCCACGGCATCCCGGAGCAGCGGGACGGAGGCCGCGTAGTCGCCCTGGTCGTACAGGTTCAACGCGAGGCCTTCCAGGCCTTGTGCGGCTTCCGCGCTGTCGTCGCCGTTCAGTTTCCGCTGCAGCGCCAGGGCCTCGCGCAGCAGCGGCTCGGCGTCCGAGAATTCGCCCCTTCGGCCCAGCAGGTCGGCAAGTCCGAATATCGTACGCGCCGTATCGACGTGTTCATTGCCGAGCAGTTCACGGCGCAGCGCCAGTGCTTCGCGGTACATCGCCTCGGAAGCGTCGTACTCGGCCTTGAGCTTCAGGACCTCGCCGAGCCGGTGCAGCGACTGGGCGACTTCGAGGTGCCTGTCACCGTACAGCGACCGGCGCTTCCCGAGCGCGGTTTGCAGCAGCGGTACCGCCTGGTCGTACAAGCCGAGGCTCGTGTACACCGTCCCCATCGTTTCCATCAGGGTCGCCTGGATGGCCGGCTGGTCGTCGAGTTCCTGCTGGATGCGTTCCGCGCCCCGGTCCATGATCTCCCTGGCCGTTACAGTGTTACCGCGCGCTTCACCAGGGTCGAGGACATCGAAAAGGCCCACCATGAAGTCGGTGGTCTGGCGGGCGGTCTCTGCCTCGACCTCGGCGCGATGACTTGCTTCGATGGCCAGGTTGCGCTGTTGCTGTGCCAGGAAGGCGGCGCTTCCTGCGGCGATCGAAAGCGCCCCCAAAGCGACGACGACGGCGTTTCGCAACTGTTGGGCACGCTTCTTACTGGCAACCGACGCGACGATGTAATCGTGCTCGAGCGGATCGAGGTCGATGCCCTGTTGCATGAGCGTTTCCGCTTCGCCGAGCGGCTTGCCGCCGGGCAACAGCAGATCGGACGGCTTGTTCTCCGCCGCCCAGCGAGCGGCGGCGGCGGCGACGCGGCTGCGGATCCGCAGGTTGTCGCGGTTCTGCCCGACCCATTCCTGGACGCGCGGCCAGTGCCACAGCAGGGCTTCGTGCGCCACGGTCACGACCGCACCGCCGGCGTCGTCGGAAAGCTCCGTCACGAACAGGCGTGCCTCAACGAACGTCTCCACCAGGGCGCGGGCCTCGGCGGTGGCGATGTCCTTCCACGGCACCCGTTTGCGCCCGATCACCTCGTGGCCGTCCTGCTCCACGCTGACGAGCGCGCCCAGGACCTTCGGCAGCGCCGCTTCCGCCTCGTCCGGCAGGTCCTTGAAGATGGTCTCGGCCCGTTTCGCGAGCGAGCCCTCGACGCCGCCGAGCTCGCGGTAAGCCGCCAGCGTGAGGGTGCCGTCGGGAGTCCGCCGCTCGTAGAGCTCCTCGAGCGTAAACTGCAGCAACGGCAGCAGCTCAGGGCGGGCGGCGGCCGCGTCGCGGAGCATGTCGTCGAGGCGCTCGCTGCTCGCGGGGTCCTCCTCGAAGCGCAGTCCCGCGGCGCGCGTCGGCAGGCGGATCATCTGCCCGACCTCGCTGGCGGCCGGCGGCATCAGGTCGTATTGCCCGGCCCCTTCCTTCAAGGCGCCGATAACCGGCAGGTCCACGAGGCGCGGGTAGAAGTCGCTGCGCAGCGTCGCGACGATCCAGACGCGTCCCGAACGCGCCAGTGCATCCAGCGTATTGGCGAAAGCCTTCCGGTCCTGCGCGGTCACGCCGTTCTGGGTGAACATCTCCTCCATCTGGTCGACCACCAGCGCCAGCCGCGGCTTCGCTTTAACGGCGACGTTCCCGCGCTTTTGAGCGTGCTTCGCCGCCTCCGCATCCAGGGCGCCCTTGATGAGCTGCACGGCCGAGTGGGGCGACTCGCGAAGCACGCGAGCGAGCGGCTCGGGGCCTTCGCTATCGGCGTCCAGCGACGGCAGTGCATGCTCGCGCAGCAGCGCCGCCGCGAGCGACGCAAACAGGTCGTTCGGCGTATCGGCGGGGCGGAACACCGCACGCCGCCACAGGGGCACGCCCTCGATCACCCCCGGCTGCATCAGCATCGGCAGCACGCCGGCGCGCACGACCGACGATTTGCCGCCGCCGCTCATGCCGAGCACGAGCACGAATGCACGCCCTTCGCTCGATTGCTGGCGCAGGGCCTGCAGGATGTCGGATACCGCCTTGGTCCGGCCGAAGAACACCGTGGCGTGCTCGAATTCGAACGCGTGCAGGCCGCGAAACGGCGACCCCTTTTTCCAGACCGCCGGCGCATCCCCGGGGCGGGCCAGTGCCTCCGGCAGCTTCCGCTCGATGAGCTTTCGCAGGTGGGCTTCCAGCAGGTTTTCGAAGTCGCTTGGCGAATCGAACGCGTGGAATGCGGCGATCAACGTCCCTTCGCCCTTGTCGTGAAACCACCGCGCGACGAAGTCGTCCAGCTTCTTCTTCTGCTGCAAGCGCTCGAGAAGCTCGGCCTCGTCGTCGAGCCGGACCGACGGCGGCGCCGTCTTCCGGTAGACCAGGAGGTCCGGCTTGCCGCGTTCGCGGTATCCGGTCAGCGCATCTTCGAACTCGAACTCGGTGCCGGACTCGTAGCGGGAACCGTCCGGGCGGGTGAAGTCGCGGGGCAGGCGCGTACCCAGTCGCGACCACAGGATCGAGACGACGACATCGGTTTGCGACGGGCGAACCAGTTGTTCCTGGAAGTTCCCGGTGGCGACCAGCGGCTCGTGCTCCCAGAGAACGGGATCGAGCACGACCCTGCCGACATACTCGCTTTGCAGGCGCTGGATGACGCGCTCTGCGATCGCTCGCTCCTCGAAGACATCCCCGGGAGACGAGATGAATATGCGCAGTTTACTCACAGGACTGCCGGCTTGTTGTTCACTCCATTCTAGTTCACGGAGGAGGGAAAAGATAAGCTTCCTCCCGACACGGGCGAGGCGCTGGCTTCGGCGCGCTCCGTCTGTGCTGTTCAGGCGCCAGACAACGAAGCAAAACAGCTGCTTGCTCCACAGATAATGGAAGACACGACTATCGGCCTGCTTGCCATCGCGGTATTCCTGCTGGCCACGCTGTCGGCCGGCCACGCCCTGCTTTACAAGCGCGATACCCGGGCGGTCATCGCCTGGGTCGGCCTGATCGTGCTCGTGCCCCTGGCGGGGGCGATCCTGTACTGGACCCTCGGCGTCAACCGGGTGCGAAAGCGCGCGATCGCGTTACGTCCGCAAGGTACTGCTCCGGCTGCCGGAGGAGAGGCGGTGGCGATCGCCGCCCCTCCACCTCATCTCGCCGCCCTTGCCCGAGTCGGCGATCGGGTCGGTCCTTTCCCCTTGAGCGCCGGCAACGGAGTCGAGGTGCTGGAGAACGGCGACGAGGCTTTTCCGCCGATGCTCGAGGCGATCGCCGCCGCGACGAAGAGCGTGGCGCTTGCCACTTACATCTTCGACAACGATCCGGTCGGCGAGCGGTTTGCAGATGCGCTCGTCGCCGCGCATGAGCGGGGAGTCGAAGTGCGCGTGCTCGTCGATGCGTTCGGCCAGCACTACAGCCTGCGCAGCATGCTTCGGAGGCTCAAGCGCGCAGGCGTGCGCGCGGCGGCGTTCATGCCGATCCTGCGGCCCGGCAACATGTTCTCGCTGAACCTGCGGAACCACCGGAAGTTGCTGATCGTCGACGGCCGGGATGCGTTCACCGGCGGCATGAACATTCGCGCCGGGAACGTGCTTGCCGTACCGAGCCGTCACCCGATCCGCGATCTGCAGTTCCGGGTCCGCGGGCCGGTCGTCCGGCAGCTCATGGCGACGTTCGCGAGCGACTGGGCCTTCACGACGAGGGAAAAACTCGAGGGCGAAACGTGGTTCCCCCGGCTCGAGGCTGCCGGCGCCGTGAGTGCCCGGGCAATCCCCGACGGTCCGGACGAGCATTTCGAGGTGGCCAAGATGATTATCCTTGCCGCGCTCGGCGAGGCAAGGCGGCGGGTCGCTATCGTGACGCCGTACTTCCTCCCGGACGCGTCCCTGATCAGCGCGCTCAATACCGCTGCCCTGCGCGGCGTCAGGGTGGAGATAGTGCTGCCGGCCGAAAACAACCTGAGATTCGTGCAGTGGGCATCGCACACGCTCTACTGGCAGGTCCTGGAACGCGGCTGCCGCATCTGGCATTCGCCCCCTCCTTTCGACCACTCGAAGCTCATGTTGGTGGACGACGAGTGGGTTATGGTCGGCTCGACCAACTGGGATGCACGCAGCATGCGCCTCAACTTTGAACTGGACCTGGAGTGCTACGATGAGGCGCTCGCCGCGCGCCTGAATGACTGGTTCGAGCGCCGGCGGGAAGCGTCACGGGAAGTGAGCCAGGCCGAGATGGATGGCCGCAGCCTGCCGGTGCGCCTGCGCGACAGCCTTGCCCGGCTGTTGTCTCCCTACCTGTGACCCGCCTCCGCGGCGACGACCGTTCGATGTCCGAGCGCGAGCCGTTCGTCCGGCTGGTGCTGTCGCTCGGGATACCGAGGTGCTCCATGGGCGCCGCGGGAGGAAAAACTTAACTCGGAAATCGGCAGGCGGTAACATCTTCACGGATGTACGTGAGCCGGGTCCTGCGAACAACAACGAGCCGATGACCGAGAAGGCCGATACCACCGCGCGGCGCTGGTTCATCAGCGCAAAGCTGGATGCGCCGCGCCAACAGGTATCGCTGGTCTCGCGCCTGCATCTCCTGAAGATGCTCGACAAGGCGGCGAAGCGCCGGCTGTGCGTCGTCGTCGCACCGGCCGGCTTCGGCAAAACGACGCTCGTTTCCCAGTGGCGGAACCAGCTCGTGGCCGCCGGCGACACGGCCGCCTGGCTCAGCCTGGACGAAGACGACGCCGACGTCCGCCAGCTCCTCGCCTATGTCATCTTCGCCCTCTCGGAGGCCGGCGTGGACACCGGGCGCCTCGAGATGCTCGCCGCGCAGGGACTCATGGAGCTTTCGGCGAGCGCCGCCCTGGGCGGCATCCTCTCGGCGATCGCCGAACACGGAAGGCACACGGTGCTGACGCTGGACGATTACCACCGGATCGCGGGCCCGGCGGTCGACGCCCTGATCAACCGCATGGTGGATACGGCACCGCCCAACCTCACGCTGATCGTCTCCACGCGTATCCGGCCCGACCTTGCCGTTGCCCAGAGGTTTGCGTCGGGACAGGCGATCGAGATCGATGCCGACATGCTGCGCTTCTCGGAGGAGGAGACACGCGCGGTGGTCGATCCCTCGCTGACCGACGACCAGCTGAAGGTCGTGTTCGAACGCACCGAGGGATGGGCCGTCGCCGTGCAGCTCGCGCGGCTCACGCTCGGCGGCAGCCGCTCGATCGATCATGCACTCCTGGGCTTCACCGGCCAGAGCGGGCATCTCGCCGGCTACCTCGCGGACCAGGTGCTTGCGGGACTGGACGAAGAGTTGCTCGAATTCATGATGCAAACCGCCGTGCTCGAGCGCTTCAACGCGCCGCTGGCAAACGCCGTCTGCGAGCGTCAGGACGCCTGGAACGTGCTGAACCGGCTGGAGCCCCTGCAGAGCCTTTTGGTCCCGCTGGACGAGCGAACGGAATGGTTTCGCTATCATCACCTGTTCGCCGACCACCTGCAGGCCGCGCTCAAGCGCGAGCATCCCGATTCGCTCACCGGCCTGCACCTGCGTGCCAGCGAGTGGCACGCCGCGCAGGGTTACGTGGCGGACGCCGTTCGCCACGCGCGGCTGGCCGGCGACTTCGACCGCGCGGCGGAACTGATCGGCGACGCGGGCGGCTGGGAGCTGATGCTCTACGGCGGGATCGGCTATCTCCGCAGCCTGCTGCGAAACATTCCCGAACGCGAGGTGCCGGCATATCCCCGCATCCAGGTCGCCCGTGCCTACCTGGCCGTCAAGGACGGGCGCATACCGGAGGCGCGCGCCATGATGGAGCAGGCGCGCGCGGCCACCGGCGATACGTACACGCACGGCGACTTCGGGACGCCGCTCGACCGTGACATGGTGAACGTCGGCGGCTTGCTCGACATGTACGAGGACCAGCGCTACACGCCCGCGCGCCTCGCCAGCCTGAAGCAGCTTCAGGCCCGCATTCCGCCGTCCGACAAGCTGACGCTCGGTGTGCTGTCGTGCATCGACGCGCTGGCCAGTCTCGCCAACGGCGACTTCGAGGCGGCCGGGCGCGTGAGCCGGCAGGCGATGCGCGCGATGCGTGCCGCCGAATCGCTGCTGGGGCTGAACTACTGTTTCCTGCATACGGGAGGCGCCGCGCTCTACTTCGGCCGGCTGCAGCAGGCGGAAGCAAACTTTCGGCAGGCGCGCCAGCTTGCCGAGGACAATTTCGGTGCCGACAGCGGCCTGCGATCGCTGGCGGAGCTGCTGGTCGGGACCGTGCTGCACTGGCGCGACAGCTGGGAGGAGCGTTACGAGGAGCAGTTCGACCGGGCCCTGTCGCACGTCGAAAGTTACGACGGCTGGCTCGAGATCTTTGCGCACGGGCTCGACAGCGGTTGCGCCGCTGCCCTGCAATGCCGGGATTTTCCCGCCGCCGAAGGCTGGATCGCACGCGCCGAGCGGACGGCCGCAGGACGCGGCATGCCGAGGCTATCGGCGCTCGCGTCCGGGCACAGGCTGCGGCTGCACACGCTCGATGGCAGCCTGCGCACCGCGAAACGCCTTGCGGC
Organism: uncultured Woeseiaceae bacterium; assembly: GCA_964424805.1. GTDB lineage: Bacteria > Pseudomonadota > Gammaproteobacteria > Steroidobacterales > Woeseiaceae > IDS-8. The sequence goes on along the minus strand of CAYRKH010000083.1, from coordinate 398 downwards.
GACCCTCCAGAAGGATTTCCCCCTCGCGTGCTGGAAGACCGACCGCTTCCACTGGCGCCCCTACCAGGTCGTCGGGCCGGCGCTCGCCTACTATCACGCCGCCGGTGGCCTGGCACGCAGCCTGCGCGTGATCGACGACGTGATCGCGTGCTGCCGAACGCTGTCCGCGAACGCCTATCTCGTCCAGGCGCTCGCCATCAAGGCGGACCTCCTCGCCGGATTCGGCCGGCACCCGGAGGCGCTCGACAATCTCATGCTGGCCCTGGAGCTCGCGGCGCCAGAGGGCATCCGCCGGCCGTTCCGCGGATTGCAGCGCGGCGCCGCCCTGCTGCGAGCGGCGCGACAGCGGGCGCGCGACGAAGCCATCGACGTGGTCGTGCTCGACTTCATCGGCGCCT
>CAYRKH010000082.1:0-14361 GCA_964424805.1 uncultured Woeseiaceae bacterium | reverse complement strand
AGCTGCCCAACCTCGCCGATCGCGGGCTCGACAGCGGCGGGCAGGCCGCGGTCGGAACGGATTAGGGGCTTGCCTCCTGTTCGCGCAACTTGCCCGTTACGTCAATAGGCAGCGGTGCTGCCGCGTTTGGCAATTGTTTTGCTCGCTTGAGCAACGGTGCAGAATACACAAGCCGTAGAATGCGACGCGGGGGAAAGGTTGACGACCTTTCGTGATTCGCTGGGGAGCTGGGATCACAGAAGCGTCTTGGGCACCAAAGAAACACAAAAACGAATACTCGATACAGCCATCGAGCTGTTCAACGAGCACGGCACAGCCAGCATTTCAGCCAATCGCATCGCTGACGTATGCGGAATGAGCCGCGGCAATCTCTACTATCACTTCAGGAACAAGCAGGCGATCATCAGCGTTATATACAACCAGATTGCCGAAGAGATCCGCACCGAATGGGTAGACGACATAAAGTACCCGAACGTGTCGCATATGCTGATGATGTTTGACCGGCAGCTTTCGCTGATCTGGCGCTACCGGTTCTTTTACCGTGAGCTTATGGTACTGCTCGCCGAGGACGAGGCGCTGAACGCCAGGTTCAGGAAGGATCGATACGACCGCACGATGACCATCATCGAGTACTTCCGCGCGCTGATTGATCACGGTGTGCTTATCGGACCGAAACATCCGCGGACGCTGGAAAACCTGGTGAAGCTCAGCTGGATCCTGTCGGACAACTGGATCAACTACACGTCCGTCGACGAATCCGTTTATCCGGCCTGCCTGCGAGATGGATTCGTGCTCCTGGTTGATCTTTTCCTGCCCTACCTGAGCGAATCGGCTCAGGCGGCACTCAGGCAGGACGGTATCATCTGATAACGACTCATCGTTAGTTCGTTAGGTCAAGCGCCCTAAAAGCCGCTTTACACCATTGCCGGTAGCTGTCATTTTGGCGCGCGGCAAATTACATCGGAACCGCCGGGCGGCGGCAGAAAAAGGCGCCCGATGAGCGAACCTTACAAACATGCTACGTGGTCGTCGCGACCCGCCTTTCTTCTTGCGACGATCGGTGCCGCCGTCGGGCTCGGCAATCTCTGGCGATTTCCCTACATTACCGGCGAAAACGGGGGCGGCGGTTTCGTGCTCCTGTACCTGGGTTTCGTGCTGTTGATGGGGCTGCCATTGGTCGCCGGCGAGATGATGCTGGGTCGGCGAGGCCACCGCAGCGCCGTCGCGACAATGGCCGAGTTGGTACGCGCGGAGAACGCACGGCCATTCTGGAAAGTGATCGGCTGGCTCAGCCTGATCATACCGATCGTCGGGTTGAGCTATTACGCCGTCGTCGCGGCGTGGACGCTCGATTACCTCTGGCTGGCGCTCGACAACGCGTTCACGGGGCTGAACGCCGGCTCCAGCCAGGCAGTTTTCAACGACCGAACCAGCCAACCGATGCGCCAGGCGCTGTTGCACGGCGCGTTTATGGCACTGACCGTCTATATCATCGCCCGCGGCGTCAATAGTGGCATCGAGCGAATCTCGAAATTTATGATGCCGGCGCTTTTTGGCATCCTCCTTTTGCTTGTGTTTTATGGCTTGTTCCAGGGCAGCTTCTCCGAAGCCGTCGAGTTCCTGTTTGCACCCGACTTCGGTGAGATCACCGGACGATCCGTCCTCATCGCGCTGGGGCAGGCGCTGTTTTCACTCGCGATTGGCGTGGGTGTGCTGATCACCTACAGCGCGTACATGCCCAGGGGATTCTCGATACAGGGATCGGCATTGGTGATCTGCCTCGGCGATACGCTCGTCGCCGTGCTGGCCGGCCTCGCCATCTTTCCGATCGTTTTCGGCAACAACCTCGACCCAGGAGAAGGCCCGAGCCTCATCTTCATCACGCTGCCCGTGGCGTTCGGCAACATGCCGGGCGGCCAGGTGATCGGTGCGCTGTTCTTTCTGCTGCTGTTCTTCGCCGCCTACACGACGGCGCTGGGTATGCTCGAGCCGATGGTGTCGTGGCTTTCCGAACGTGCCGGCGGCAAGCGCCCGCTCCTGACGGTGCTGACCGGCTTCGCCACCTGGCTGCTCGGCATAGCCTCCGTTCTCTCATTCAGCATCCTGTCCGGCTTCTACCCGCTCGGTGGCGTGAACATCGAGATGACGTTCTTCGATCTCCTGGACTTCGGCATCGCCAACGTGCTGCTGCCGCTGAATGCGTTCCTGATCGCGGTCTTCGCCGGCTGGATCGTAAAGAAGAAGACGGCGGAGGAGGAATTCGGACCCGAGGCTCGCCGCTGGAACGCGTTCTGGCGCTTCTCGGTTCGCTACGTGGCGCCCATCGCCATCGCGGCGGTGTTCATGGATCTCGTTCTGGGCTGAGTGGGCCGATCGGCCACAAGGCGCGCCTCCCCCGGCGCGCCGCTAGTTCCAGTTCCGGCCCTTACCGCTGCTCCTGGCGATCTGCGCGCGCATCTCCGAGATCGTCTTCGCGTAATCGCTGCTCCCGAAAATGGCGGAACCCGCCACGAAAGTGTCGGCGCCGGCGGCAGCGATGCGGCCGATGTTGTCCGGTTTGACCCCGCCGTCGACCTCAAGGCGGATCGGATAGCCGCTGTTATCGATGATCTTGCGCACCCGCCGGATTTTCTCGAGCGACGTCTCGATGAATTTCTGGCCGCCGAAACCCGGGTTGACCGACATGATCAGCACCATGTCGACACGGTCGAGCAGGAAGTCCAGCCAGTTGAGCGGCGTTGCCGGATTGAACACGAGACCGGCCTTGCAGCCGTGGTCGCGGATCAGGGCAAGCGTTCGGTCCACGTGCCGCGTGGCTTCGGGATGCACGCTCATCCAGGTGGCGCCGGCCTTCGCGAAATCGGGGATGAGGCGGTCGACGGGCTCGACCATCAGGTGCACGTCTATCGGCGCCTCGATGCCGTGGTCGCGCAGCGCGCGGCAGACCAGCGGCCCGATCGTGAGGTTCGGCACGTAGTGGTTGTCCATCACGTCGAAATGGACCATATCGGCGCCCGCGTCGAGCACCGCGTTAACTTCCTCTCCAAGCCGCGCGAAGTCGGCCGAGAGAATCGAGGGGGCAATCAATGCGTCCACGTGAGTGAGATCCTGCGGGGTGTCGTGTGGACTCTACCCCAAGCCTCAGGCCATTTCACGACACGCCGCTAGCGGATGCTGCGCCGCGCCTTCAGCATGTCCCAGGCGGAGCGGATTTCGCGGGTGCGCTGCTGGGCGAGGAGCAGCGCCGCGGCATCGCCGCGGCCGGCGACCTTGTCGGGGTGGTTGCGGTTCATGAGGCGGCGGTATGCCTGCTTGATTTCGGCGTTGCTCGAGGACCGGTCCACGCCGAGCACCTCGTAGGCGCGCGCCAGGCGCGCCGCGTCGGCGCTGCCCGCGGCGGATTTCCGGAAGCCGCGCTGCGCGCGCAGCATCGCCTCGAGCTGCGCGAGCTCCACGCGGCCGATGCCGAGCTCGCTGCAGATCGTCCACAGGGCTGCCCGCTCGCGCCGGTGCAGGGAACTCTTCGACAGGGCAACCTCGAGAAGGAGCTGCACGAACAGCCCGCGCAGCTCCGTCCGGTTCCGCGTGTCGCGCCTGAGCTCGGCCAGCACGCCGTGCAACGGGAACGACGGTTCCTTGCCGCTGGTGAACCAGTCCATCGCCGCCCGGGTGTCCGCCGGATCGAGACCGAGGCGATGCATGAGCTTCCGTGCCGCCCGGATCTCCTCCTCGGACACCCGCCCGTCGGCTTTCGCGAGGAATCCCATCGTGCGGAACAGCGCCCGGAGGTAGGGCCGTGAAAGACGATCGAGGCGCGTCGCCGTGACCCTGTCGGCATAGCGCGCGTAACCGCGGTCGAACTGGTGCCCGAGCACCAGCCCGGCAAGCGCGCCCCACGGTCCTGCGGCCAGGCCCGCCATCGTGCCGACGACTTTTCCCCAATACGGCGTGCCGCTCGCCGCTCTCATGCCGGCCGCGCCTGCTGACCAATCATGGGCGTATGCTACCCGGAGCGCGAACCTTTGCCTATTTCCGTGCTTGCGGCCAACGAGCCTACACGCGATCATCGCGGGCATGATCCCGCCAGACCCCATGTTCGAATCCGCGATCCCCTCGCTGCCCTTACTCGGGCGCGGCAAGGTACGGGACATCTACGGCGTCGACGACCAGCATATCCTCGTGGTTGCAACCGACCGGCTGTCGGCTTACGACGTCGTACTCCCCGACCCGGTGCCGGACAAGGGACGCGTGCTGACGGAAATCTCGAACTTCTGGTTCCAACGGCTTGCGGACATCGTGCCCAACCACCTGACGGAGCGCTCACTGGAATCGGTCGTGGACGATCCCGACGTGCGGCGGGCACTCGACGGCCGCGCCGTCGTGGTCCGCCGGCTGAAGCCGCTGCCCATCGAGGCCGTGGTGCGCGGCTACCTGATCGGCTCCGGCTGGAGCGACTACCGTAACTCCGGCGCGGTCTGCGGTATCGCCCTGCCGCCCGGACTCAGGCAGGCGGACCGGCTGCCGACCCCCGTGTTCACGCCGGCTACCAAGGCGGCGGCCGGCAGTCACGACGAGAACATCGCCTTCGACCAGGTGCAGGAACTGATCGGGGAGCGACTCGCGGAAAAGGTGCGCAGCATTGCGCTCGCCATTTACGAGCGGGCCGCTGCCTACGCGCTCGAGCGCGGCATCATCCTGGCCGACACCAAGCTGGAATTCGGGCTCGACGACGAGGGACGATTGGTTCTCATTGACGAGGTCCTGACACCCGACTCGTCGCGCTTCTGGCCGGTCGACGAGTACCGGCCCGGCACCAGCCCGCCGAGTTTCGACAAGCAGTACGTGCGCGACTATCTCGAGACGCTCGACTGGGACAAGACAGCGCCCGGCCCCGCGCTGCCGCCGGAAGTGATCGCGCGCACGAGCGAGAAATACCGGGAAGCGCTGAGATTGATCACCGGCCGGGAGTAAACGGGGCCGCAAACCGGCCCTCATGTACAATCGCGCGAACGGCGGACCTGCGGACGCGGCGCGAACATGATCCCCGAGTTACAAGCGAAGATCGACCACCTGGTCTGGGGCCGGGACCTCGAGCGGATGGGCCGGCCCGGGCGGGCAGTGGCGGTCGTGCTGCACTATCTTTATGCGCTGCTGCGCGACATCCTCACCGGCGAGCTGACGCTGCGGGCGATGAGCCTCGTGTACACGACGCTCCTGTCGGTCGTGCCGCTGGTCGCGTTCAGCTTTTCGGTCCTGAAAGGTTTGGGTGTCCATAACCGGTTGCGGCCGTACCTCTATGAAGTGCTTTCGCCGCTCGGGTCACAGGGCATGAGCATCACGAACGAGGTAATCAGCTTCGTCGACAACGTGAAGGGCGGCGTGCTGGGGGGCTTGAGCCTGGCGTTTTTCCTGTTCACCGCCATTTCGATGGTGCAGAAGGTGGAAGGCGCTTTCAATCACGTCTGGCACGTGTCGAAACCGCGCAGCATCGCGCGCCGCTTTTCCGAATACACGGTAGTGCTGCTGATCGGCCCGGTACTGATCGTCGTGGCGCTCGGGATGATTGCCTCGATCCGCAGCACGGCCATCGTGCAGACGATACTGAGCCACGAATCGCTCGGCCCGATCGCACTCAGCATCAGCGAGATCGCACCGTTCCTGCTGATCACGGGCGTGTTCACCTTCCTCTACCTGTTCGTGCCGAACACCCGCGTGAGCCTGAAAGCCGCCGCCATCGGGGGACTGTTCGCCGGCATCCTCTGGGTCGCGCTCGGAGCCATTTTCGCCAACTTCGTGGCCTACACCACGACCAAGCAGGTCATCTATTCCAGCTTCGCGGTCGCCATCTCGACGCTGGTCTGGCTGTACCTGAGCTGGCTCGTCCTCCTGATCGGCGCGCAGCTCACGTTCTACCTCCAGCGGCCGGAGTTCCTCCGCATCGGCCGGCGCGAGCCGCGGCTCTCGAACAGCATGCGGGAGCGGCTCGCCTTCAACATCATGTACATGGTCGGGCGGGCGTTTCGCGAGCCCACGCGCCACCTGACCTTCGACCGGATGAGCGACCAGCTCAAAGTACCGGCAATTGCCCTCGCCCCGGTCGTAAACGATCTCGAAGATGCCGGGCTGCTGCTGACGACGGAAAAGGAAACCCTGATACCGGGACGCGACATGTCGCGCATACGCCTTGCGGAGATCCTGCAGGTGGTGCGGCGCCGCGGCGACACGGGTTCGTACCGCGGGCCGCGCTGGATGCCGGGCGTAGACAAGCTCGGCCGCCAGGTGGACGAAGCCGTGGATGCCGTCGTCGGCGAGCGCACGCTGGCGGACCTGGTCGACGACCTGGAACCCCGCCCGTCGTAGGAGCGCGCATCGCGCGCGATGCCACGGCCTTGCCATCCGACGCGGCGCGCAATTTGCTCCCCTACCATTATCACGCCCCCCCGGTCAGGCGCCGGCTATCGTCATTTCCTCCACCAGGAGCGAGCCGCAGCGAATGCCGCCGCGCAGGTCCTGGTCGCGGCCGATTGCCGCGATGCGCCGGTACAGGTCCTTCAAATTGCCGGCAATCGTCACCTCGTGAACGGGGTAGGCAATCTCGCCGTTTTCGATCCAGAAGCCGACCGCACCGCGCGAATAATCCCCGGTGACGCCGTTCACGCCCTGCCCGATCAGCTCGTGCACGAGAAGGCCCCGCTCCATCGTTCGCATGAGCGCCTGCAGGTCCTCGGCATTCCCGGGGAGCACGAGGTTGTGGGCACCGCCCGCGTTGCCGGTCGTCACGAGCCCGAGCCTCCGCGCGGAGTAAGAGCTCAGCAAGTAGCCCTGCACGACGCCGCCGGCAACGAGGTCGCGGTCCGCGGTCGCGACGCCTTCCGCATCGAAGGGGGCGCTGGCCATGCCCTTCGGAATGTGCGGCCGCTCCTCGATGGTCACGAAATCGGGAAACACCTGCTCACCGGCCGCGTTCAGCAGGAACGACGCGCGCCGGTACTGCGCTCGGCCGGAAATCGCGCCGATCGCATGCCCGATGAAGCCTCGCGCAAGGTCCGGCGTGAACAGGACCGGTGCTTTCGTCGTCTTGATCTTTCGGGCGCCGAGCCTTTCGACCGCGCGGCGCGCCGCGGTGCGGCCGACCTCCTCCACGGGCTCGAGATCCGCGGCGTCGCGCGCCGCGGTGTAGTGGTAGTCGCGCTCCATGTCGCCGCCCGCCTCGCCGACCACCACGCAGCTCGTGTTGTGACCGGTCGCCGCGTAGCTGCCAAGGAAGCCGTGTGAGTTGCCGTAGGCGCGCGCCCCCGCGTGCGTGCTCACCGTGGCCCCTTCCGAATTGCGGATGCGCTTGTCGAAACCGCGCGCGGCGGCCTCGCATTCGATCGCCAGGGCAATCGCGCGGCCGGAATCGAGGTCCCAGGGGTGTGCCAGGTCGAGGTCGGGCGGGTTTTTTGCCATCAGCGCGGCGTCCGCCAGCCCGGCGTACTCGTCCGGCGCCGTGAGCTTCGCAAAGGACCGCGCTTTGGCTACCGCTTCTTCCAGCGCTTCCCGATTGAAGTCCGACGTGCTGGCGCTGCCCTTGCGGGAGCCGACGTAGATCGTGATCCCGGCGCCGCGGTCGTTGGTGTACTCGAGGTTCTCGACGTCGCCCAGGCGCGCCGTCACGGAGAGCCCGACGTCATGGCTCGCCGACGCTTCCGCCTGGGTGGCGCCGAGCTTCTTCGCCTCGTCCAGCATGAAGCGGACGACCCGCTCGAGTTCTGCCGTATTCGCCGCGACACGGCTCGCCTGCACGCTCATTCCCTTGCCTCGTCTCCGTGGCGCTGCATGATACTATGCCGCGATGACACGGGTGAACGAGGAGAGGCCCGCGCAGACCCCCAGCAAGAGCGCCCGCAAGCGCGAGCAGCTCGCCCTGCAGGCACTGGGCGAACGGCTCATCGCGCTGCCCGTGAGCGACCTCGAAGCGATGGGCCTCGAAACGCGGCTCTTCGACGCGGTCGTGGAGGCAAAAACCATCCGGTCGCACGGCGCGCTGCGCCGGCAGCGCCAGCTCATCGGCAAGCTGATGCGCAACGCCGATACGGCGACTGTAGAAGCCGCCCTGGCGGCGCGGGACAGCCGCGACCGGGCGGCCGTCGAGGTTTTCCACACGGCCGAAGCGTGGCGGGACCGGATCGTCGACGAAGGCAGGCCGGCGCTCGCCGAATTCGAGCGGCTTGCCGCAACAGAACAACCACAGATCGCCAGCCTGCTGCACCAATACGAGCAAGGCACTGAAACCGGCCGGCGCGCCGTGCGCCGACGCCTGTTTCGCGAGATCCACCGGCAGCTGGTGGCGATGACGAACCACCGAGGGATGGAAGCGAAAAAGTGCGCGAACGAAGCAACGCCACGGTAGGCGTCATCATGGGCTCCCGGTCCGACTGGGAAACCATGCGGCACGCCACCGAAACCCTGGAAGAACTGGGCGTCGCCTTTGACGTGCAGGTCGTTTCGGCGCACCGCACGCCGGAGCTCATGTTCGAGTACGCGGAAACCGCCGTCGGCCGCGGCCTCAAGGTGATCATCGCCGGCGCGGGCGGCGCGGCGCACCTGCCGGGCATGACGGCCTCCCGGACCCGCCTCCCCGTGATCGGCGTGCCCATCCGCTCCAAGGCGCTGCAGGGCATGGACTCCCTGCTGTCGATCGCGCAGATGCCCGCCGGCATCCCCGTCGGCACCATGGCCATCGGCAAGGCCGGCGCGATCAATGCCGCGCTGTATGCCGCGGCGATTGTCGCGGTCTCCGACGCCCGCGTCGCCGAGGCGCTGGAGCATTACCGCCGGCAGCAGACCGATACCGTGCTGGCGAACCCGGACCCTGCGGCCGAGTGACCACGGTCGGCATCATCGGCGGCGGGCAGCTCGGCCAAATGCTGGGTTTTGCCGGACGGCCCCTCGATCTCGACTGCGTATTCCTGGAACCGGGCGCCTCCCCGCCGGCAGCCGCCGCGGGGGAAGTCATCCGGGGCGCTTTTGACGGCGAGGAAGCGCTCGCCGCCCTGGCGCGGCAGGCCGACGTCGTCACCTATGAATTCGAGAACGTCCCGGTCGCGGCCGTGGAATGGCTGGCGGGCAGGGTGCCGGTGTATCCGCCGGCAGGGGCACTGCGGCACGCGCAGGACCGCCTGCACGAGAAAGAGCTGTTCGCGGCCCTGGACATCCCGTTGCCGGCCTGGCAGGCGGTCGATTCAGAGGCGGCACTCGACGAGGCGGCCGACGCGATCGGCTTCCCCCTGGTGCTGAAGACGCGACGCTGGGGCTACGACGGCAAGGGCCAGGCGGTGCTGCGCACGGCGGCTGACCTGCCCCCTGCCTGGCGGCAGCTCGGGGACAAGCCGCTGATCGCCGAGGCGTTCGTCGATTTCGATCGCGAGCTCTCGATCATCGGCGCGCGCCGCGCGGACGGGAAGACCGCGGTGTACCCCCTGGTCGAGAACCGGCACCGGGAGGGCATCCTTCGCCAGTCGGCGGCGCCGGTCGCCGACACGCAGGCCGATGCGACGGCGCGCGGCTACCTGCTGGCGTTGCTCGAGCGGCTGGACTACGTGGGCGTGCTGGCACTGGAGCTGTTCCAGGCGGGCCCCCGGCTGCTCGCCAACGAATTTGCGCCCCGGGTGCACAATTCCGGGCACTGGACGATCGAGGGGGCGGCCACCAGCCAGTTCGAGAACCACCTGCGCGCGATCCTGGGCCTGCCCCTGGGGTCGACCCGGGCCGTCGGCCATGCCGGCATGGTCAACCTGATCGGCAGCATGCCCGAAAGGCCCGGGGAGCTGGAGCAGGCAGGCTTCCGGGTGCACGATTACGGTAAGATGGCCCGGCCCGGCCGCAAGCTGGGACACGCAACCACGGTAGCGGAAAGCGCCGCCGAACGGGACCGGCGGCTTTCGAAGGCATTCGAAATCATCAATGTGAGCCGATGTCCTATCTGAAGCACTTCAAGCTGAAAGAGCAGCCTTTCCGGCTGACGCCCGATCCGGAATTCGTGTACTGGAGCAAGCAGCACGCGCGCGCCAAGGCGTACATGGAGTCCACGATCTGGCTGGCCGACGGCTTCGTGGTCATTACGGGCGAAATCGGGTCCGGCAAGACCACGTTGCTGCAATCCTTCCTGACCGAGCTCGACGACGACGTGGTCTACGCGATGGTCTCGCAGACCCAGCTCAACCCCAGCCAGTTCCTGCAGGCGGTGCTCACCGAGTTCGGCTTCAAGCCGTTCAAGCAGCGCAAGGTCGAGCTGCTGGACATGCTGAATATGTTCCTGATCGACCAGTACGCCAACGGCAAGAAGGTGGTGCTGATCGTCGACGAGGCACAGAACCTCTCCACCAAGGTGCTGGAGGAGATTCGCCTGATGTCCGGCATCGAGACGCACAAGGAAAAGGTGCTGCGCATCATCCTCGCCGGCCAGCCGGAGCTGAAGGACACCCTGGATTCACCGGAACTGAAGCAGCTGGTCCAGCGGGTGCGGCTGCGTTTTCACGTCGGCCCGCTCGACAAGCGCGAGATGCGCGAGTACATCGAGCACCGGCTGGCCGTCGCGGGGCGCACCGCCAAAGACCTGATGAAGGACGATACCTTCGAGATCATTTATCGTTACACCGGCGGTGTCCCGCGGCTCATCAATACCCTCTGCGACACCGCCCTGCTGTGCGCTTTCAGCGAACAGAAGGCGGTCATCGGCAGCCAGGACATCAAGGCTGCCGTACAGGAGCTGAACTGGAGGGAACACGAGCTGGCCGCCGGCTCGTACCCGGACCGGCACAGTGCCGCGACGCAGGTGAAGCGGGACGGCCACGTGACCGGCATCGAGGTGCGCAGCGAGGGCGAGTCGCTGGGCCAGCATTTTTTCGGACCGGGGCGCGTAATCGTCGGCCGCTCGCCCGACAACGAGATCTATATCCAGAGCAAATTCGTAAGCCGGCACCACGCCCAGCTCACGAACGACGACAGCGGCTGCACCATCGAGGATTTGAACAGCACCAACGGCGTCTACATCGGCGAGGAGCGGGTCAAGAAATACCGGCTCAAGGACGGCGACGTGGTGTCACTCGGCATCCACGAGCTGGTCTACAGCGACCTGCGGCATTCGGACACCAGCACCGCGCCCACCGAACTCAAAGAGCAGCGCGGGTAGGAGCGCGCATCGCGCGCGATGCCACTATTGACCGAATGGGAATCGCGCGCGATGCGCGCTCCTGCATCGGGGAGACGCGATCCGGGCAGCGTTCAGAGCTCGCGGGTGGGGCCGGCGCGGCGGTGCTGGTCGCGGTGGTCGCGGCGGCGCAGCAGGACTACCAGCCCTGCGACCAGGCAGAACAACCCCATGCCGAAGCACACTTCCGGCCATATCCAGTGGTTCAGGTACATCGACGCTGCCAGGCTGATGAGGCCTACGAGCAGGTAGAAGTACGGCAAACTTTCGTAGATCGGCTTGGAGATCCACATCTTGAGGCCCTGGCGGTCCGTTTTGTTTGTCATTTTCCTTTTGTTTCAGAGGTTTGTCCAGCCGCGGGCACATTCTGACGCCCGCTCCCGCGCACGATGCCGAATTGGGCTCGCCGGAAGGCGGGCTGCAGCACCGCCACCGGTTACGCCGTGCCCCCTACCGTCAGCTCGTCGATCTTCAGCGTCGGCTGGCCGACGCCCACCGGCACCGATTGTCCGTCCTTGCCGCAGGTGCCGACGCCGTCGTCCAGCTTCAGGTCGTTACCGACCATCGAGATTTTCTGGAGCACGTCGGGGCCGTCGCCGATCAGCATCGCGCCCTTCACCGGCCGCGTCACCTTGCCGTCCTCGATGAGATAGGCCTCGTTGGCGGAAAACACGAACTTGCCGGACGTTATGTCAACCTGGCCGCCGCCGAAGTTCGGGGCGTACAGCCCCTTCCTGACGGAGCGAACGATCTCTTCAGGGTCGTGCGGCCCGGCCAGCATGTAGGTATTGGTCATCCGCGGCATCGGGATGTGCGCGAACGATTCCCGGCGGCCGTTGCCGGTCGGCTCGACGCCGGAGAGCCGCGCGTTCAGCTTGTCCTGCATGTAGCCGCGCAGGATGCCGTCCTCGACGAGCACGTTGTAGCGGCCCGGCGTGCCCTCGTCGTCGATCGACAGGGAGCCGCGGCGATTCGGCAGCGTGCCGTCGTCCACGATCGTGCACAGGCTGGACGCCACGCGCTGGCCCACGCGGCCGCTGAAGGCGGAGGTCCCCTTGCGATTGAAATCGCCTTCGAGCCCGTGGCCCACCGCCTCGTGCAGCAGGATGCCCGGCCAGCCCGGACCGAGCACCACCGGCATCGTGCCCGCGGGCGCGGGCGCCGCTTCGAGCTGCACGACGGCCTGCCGCACCGCCTCGCGCGCGAACGCCAGCGGGCGGTCGCTGTCGAGGAACCACTCGAGCCCGGCACGGGCGCCGCCGCCGGTATAGCCCTGCTCGCGCCGGCCGTCCGCTTCCAGGATCACGCTGACGTTCAGGCGCACCAGCGGCCGCACGTCCGCCGCCAGCGTGCCGTCGGCGGCGACGATCAGGACGAGATCCTGCGCAGCGACGAGGCTCAGCATGACCTGCGTGATGCGCGGGTCCAGCGCGCGGGTGGCGCGGTCCAGCTCGGAAAGCAGCGCCGTCTTCTGCTCGTCGGGCGCACTGAGCGTCGGGTCGATCGGCGGATACAGCTCGCGCGCGACGAGCGGCGCCGGCACCGCGATCGACTTCGACTGGCCCTGGCGCGAGATCGCCCGCGCGGCGCTCGCGGCACGCTCGAGCGCGGGCAGGATCAGCTCGTCGGAGTACGCGAAGCCGGTCTTCTCGCCGGCCACGGCCCGCACGCCGACGCCGCGGTCCACGTGGAAGCTCCCCTCCTTGACGATGCCGTCCTCGACCGCCCAGCTTTCCTGCCGGCTCACCTGGAAGTACAGGTCCGCGGCGTCGACGTCACGCGTGCTGATGGTGGCGAGCGCCCGACTCAGGTGCCCAACATCCAGGCCCGCGGGCGCGAGCACCCGGGACATCACCGTATCAATAGGAGTCGCTGCGTTCATTGCCCTCTTCCCTGATGCCGAATCGGTCGTTTTCAAGCAGGCCGGTCGATTGCGCCAGCGGCCTGTGCGGTCAGCCGGTCTTCTCGCGCAGGCAGCCGGCCATGTCGCTCACCTTCGCGAAGCGCTGCGCGTCGATCGGGTCGATCGCCGGATTCTCCCAGCCCCCGCCGATACCGTAATAGATCTGGCCCATCTCCTGCAGCGGTTTTTTGAAGATCTGCGAGAAGATCAGCAGTGCCGCCGCGACCTGCGGGCCGGCCACCACCGCACCGACGACCGGCAGGGTGTTACCGACGTTCGCGCTCACCACGGCGGCCTGGTCGTACACCTTGTCGACGAGGCCGGTGCGGCCGACGATACCGACGTCGGCGGCCGGACCCTTGAGCGAAAGATCGCAGGTGTAGGCCTGTCCGTCGTCGAGCCGGAAGGTGCCGGTGATCTCGTCGAAACCGAAGCCGCGCTCGAACACGTCGCTGAAATCGAGCGACAGCCGGCGCGGCAATGCGACGACGCTCATCAGTCCGAACACCCGGCCGGCCCCGGGCTCGATCTCGTTCAGCTGTCCGGGACCGAAGCGCACGGCGACGCTGCCGTCGAGCGAATCGAGGAACTCCTGGCGCGGGCCGCCGGACCAGCTGAGGTCGAACGTGACGTCCATGGCTTCGCCTTCGAGGCCCGGCGTGTAGTCGAGGCTCGAGAGCGTCCGTTGCACATCGGTGCTGGTGAGGCGCGCCTTGACCCAGGTGCGCTGGCCGCTGCTGTCCGCTTCGTCGATCACCCAGCCGGCGCTGCCGATGATGTCGAAGGTGTCGCTGCCGGTCTCTGCATTGTCGGTCTCGAGCCCGCGGGCGGTGCGCAGGAAGCGTGCGTTCAGGCTGCCGAACCGGCGGGTGCCGAGCGCGAACTCGTCGGCGGTCACCGTGAGCCCCGGCAGGCGGCGTGGATCGGTGAGGCGCTCGAGCCCGGGCGCCATTTCGTCATCGCTGCCGGGCAGGGTGAGCTTCTTCATGTCGAGCTCGATCGGCCGCGAGCCCGCGAAATCGTAGGGCACGGTCACGGTCCCCGCGACCTGCGGACCGTCGAGCTGCACCACCCAGTCGAAGGCGCTGCGGTCCACCGTGAGGCGATGGCGGGCGAGGTCCTGGCCGACGACCGTGAGCTCGTCGACCATCAGGTCGACCGAGCGGATGCGGTCGCCGAAAGCGGTTCCGCCCGCGCCGCCCTTTCCGATCGCGAGCCACGCATCGACGTTGAGCACGGGCGTGCTGCCCTCGACGTGCAGACCGCG
>CAYRKH010000081.1:0-14443 GCA_964424805.1 uncultured Woeseiaceae bacterium | reverse complement strand
CCCCACCGCGCCCGAGCCCGGGCCGCCGCCGCCGTGAGGCGTCGAGAACGTCTTGTGCAGGTTCATGTGGATGACGTCGAACTCCATGTCACCCGGCTTCACCTTGCCGAGGATAGCGTTCAGGTTCGCGCCGTCGTAGTACAGGAGGCCGCCCGCACCGTGCACGATCTTCGCCATATCCTGGATGCGGCGCTCGAACACGCCGAGCGTCGAGGGATTCGTCAGCATGATGCCGGCCGTGTTGGGGCCGACGGCTTGCCTCAGGGCCTCGAGATCGACGTCGCCGTCATCGCGAGTCGCCACCTCGCGCACCACGCAGCCGCACATCGTCGCGGTCGCGGGATTGGTGCCGTGCGCGGCATCGGGGACGATGATCTCGTTGCGATGCGCCTCGTTGCGGGCCACGTGATAGGCGCGGATCATGGCCACCCCCGCGAGCTCGCCCTGCGCGCCGGCCATGGGCGTCAGGGACACGGCGCGCATGCCGGTCACCGCTTTCAGCATCTCCTGCAGCTCGAACATGCAGGCGAGGAAACCCTGGCCGTGCTCCACGGGGCCCAGGGGATGGCGGTTCAGGAAGCCCGGCAGCATTGCCAGCGCGTTGCAGGCGCGCGGGTTGTACTTCATCGTGCAGGAGCCGAGCGGATAAAAATGAGTGTCGATGGAGAAGTTCTGCTGGGACAGGCGGGTGAAATGCCGCACCACCTGCAGCTCCGACACCTCCGGCAGCAGCGGCCGGTCTTCGCGCCGGAACTGCTCGGGGATGCCGATGTCCGCCGCGCCCGCCGGGGACTGGGCGGCGGCCCGCCTTCCCGCCCGCGACTTTTCGAAAATCAGCGGCTCGCGCATTTTGGCAATGGCCTGGTCCGTCATGCTCTTCCCTTTTTCATGATCCCTGCCAGCGCGCCGGCGTAAGCCTCGAGGTCGGATGGCGTCTTGGTTTCCGTCGCGCAGACGAGCAGCGCGTGCCCGAGGTCGGGGTATCCGCGGGAAATATCGAGCCCGCCCAGGATACCCCGCTCTGCCAGCGCCGTAAGCACCGGCGCCACCGGTCGATCCAGGCGCAGTGCCACCTCGTGGAAATGCGGCCCGTCGAACAGCGTCTCGACGCCGTCGATCGCCGTCAGCATCGCGGCCAGCTCGCGCGTGCGCGCGACCGATTCCTCGGCAACGGCGCGCAGCCCGTCGTATCCCAGCAGCGACAGGTAGATCGTCGCCGCCGTGACCATCAGTCCCTGGTTCGTGCAGATATTCGAGGTGGCTTTCGAGCGCCGGATGTGCTGTTCCCGCGCCTGCAGGGTCAGGGTGTAGCCCCAGGCACCGTTGAGGTCGGTCGTGCGGCCGACAATGCGGCCGGGCATCTGGCGCACGTGCTGCAGCTTGGTCGCCATGAACCCGAAGTAAGGGCCACCGGAGGACAGCGGGATGCCGAGCGGCTGGCCTTCGCCGCAGGCGATGTCGGCGCCGGCCTCACCCCAGGCGCCCGGCGGCTTCAGGATTGCGAGCGATGTCGGGTTGACGACGGCAATCACCAGCGCGCCCCGGCCGTGCGCCCAGTCCGTCAACCGGTCGACGTCTTCCAGCGTGCCGGGGAAGGTTGGCTGCTGGATGACGACCGCCACCGGCGGCTCGCCCGCGTCGTCGAGCTGCGCGAGGTCGGTGACGCCGCGCTTCGGGTCGTACGCGAGCCGCTCGAATACCAGCCCCTGGTTGCCGGCGATCGCTTTCGCGACCTGCTCGTAGCGCCGGTTCACACCGGCGGCGAGCAGGATGCGGGTCGATTTCGACGCGCGGTTCGCCCGCACCGCCATCAGGGCCGCTTCCGCCAGACCCGACGCGCCGTCGTAAAGCGAAGCGTTGCTGGCATCCAGCCCCGTCAACGCCGTCATCATCGACTGGTACTCGTAAATCGTCTGCAGCGTGCCCTGGCTTGCTTCCGCCTGGTAGGGCGTGTAGGCGCTGTAGAACTCGCCGCGCGTCGTGATGTCCCATACCGCCGCCGGGATGTGGTGCTCGTAAGCGCCCGCGCCGATGAAGCACAGGGCGCCGCTGTCCTGCGCCGCCCGCGCGCGCATCAGCCGCGTGATCTGCATCTCGTTCAGGCCGTCGGGAATGCCGTCGATCTTCTCGACCAGCAGCTCCTTCGGGATCTCGTCGAAAAGCGCGTCGATGTCCGGTGCGCCGATGGCGGCGAGCATCCCTGCGATGTCGTCTTCGGTGTGCGGTATGAAAGGCATGTCGAACTCAAGCGTCGAGCTGGTCGATGAATTCCTGGTAGGCGTCGGGATCCAGCGCATCGCCCGACCGCTCGCCTGCGGGCTGCAGGCGGACGATCCAGCCCTCCCCGTACGGATCGGAGTTGATCTTCTCCGGATCGTCGGCCAGCGCGGCATTCACCTCGATGACGGTACCGGACAGCGGCGCGTAGACGTCGGATGCCGCCTTGACGGATTCGACGACCGCCATCTCGCCGCCTTCGTCCACCTCGGCGCCCGTTTCCGGCAGCTCGATGTAGACGAGGTCCCCGAGGGCCGCCTGCGCGTAGTCCGTGATGCCGACCGTCACGCTGCCATCCTCTTCCTGGCGCAGCCACTCGTGCTCTTTCGTGTACTGCAGATCGCCTGGCAATTCGCTCATGGTTTCATTCCCCGTGTGAGACTCAAATTTCGATGCGGACCTTTCCGTTGCGCACGAACGGCGGCTCGACCACGCGTGCGGGCAGCAGCTTGCCGCGCACGTCCACTTCTGCATGCGTGTAGTCGCCGGCAGGCAGCCGCGCGAGCGCAATCGAGCGACCAATCGTCGGTGAGAAGCCGCCGCTCGTGATCTCGCCGTCCTTGCGGCCATCGACCACCACCCGCTGGTGACTGCGCAGCACGCCGCGAGCCTCCAGGAGCAGTCCGGTGAACCGCCGCCGCGATTCATCGGCGCGCAGCGTCTCGGCGGCCCGGCGGCCGATGAAGTCCCGGTCCCGGGGCTCCCAGGCGATCGTCCAGCCGAGCCCCGACTCCAGCGGCGATACCGCCTCGTCCATGTCCGCGCCGTAGAGGTTCATGCCGGCTTCGAGGCGCAGCGTGTCGCGCGCGCCCAGCCCGCAGGGTGCGGCGCCGCCGTCCAGGAGCTGCTGCCAGAAATCCGCCGCCTCGGCCGCCGGCATCGAAATCTCGAACCCGTCCTCGCCGGTGTAGCCCGTGCGCGCGACGAACCAGCCGCCGAGGTCAGCGGCCGAGAAAGGTTTCAGTGCCAGCGCGGCCTGGCCCGCGGCGCCGTCGCCGCCGGCCATGATGCCGGCCGCGAGCTCGCGCGCCGCCGGACCCTGCACCGCGACCAGGGCGAGGTCGTCGCGCTCGCGGACGTCGACGTCGAACCCTTTTCTGTGCTCGCCGATCCACGCCAGGTCCTTGTCCCGGGTGGCGGCATTGACGATGAGGCGATAGCGGCCCGGCGCGAGAAGATAGACGATCAGGTCGTCGATCACGCCACCTTCCTCGTTCAACATGCAGCTGTATAACGCCCTTCCCGGCTCGCCGAGCTTCGCCACATCGTTCGCCAGCAGGCGGCGCAGGAAATCGCGGGCGCCGTCGCCGGCGACGTCCACGATGGTCATGTGCGATACGTCGAAGATGCCGGCGTGCTTGCGGACGGCGTGATGCTCCTCGACCTGCGAGCCGTAGTGCAGCGGCATGTCCCAGCCACCGAAGTCGACGATACGTGCGCCCGCGGCGACGTGATTCGAGTAAAGCGGAGTCTTCAGTCCCACCGGATGCTACCTATAAAAAAAGGCGGCCGGCTGCTGCTGCATGATACTCAGCCTCCGGCCGCCCCCCTGTCCGAATTACCTGAGAGATCGCGCCGCGCGGGATCGATTCCTGCACCGCATTCCCCTTCGGTGGGCCGCTCCCGGCCTCTCTCCAGAGCTGATCAGGATGCGCAGTCCGTGTGCCTGAGCGTTTCCGGGCGAGTTGCGCCTTCGGCGCCCCGCGTCGGCCTGGGCTTGGGCGGGGTCTCTTCCGCGAATCCTGTGGATCAGACCGCGGATAATAAGCCAAGTCCCCCCGGGGTTGCTACCCGATGCGAAGGCGCGCGGCGGCCGTTCGATACCCGCGTCAGTCGGCATCGCCGAGCGGCAGCGACGCCTGCCGGTCGGCGGCGAATTCCTGGCGGGCGATGCGCGCGCGGAGCACCGCGTCGGCGGCAGGATCGAAGATCTCGTCGATGCGCTTCAGGCGGTGCGACAGCCCGGCCGCGTTCGCGATCTGGATGTTGAGCCCGGGTCGCGCGTTCATCTCGAGGATCAGCGGCCCCAGGTCCTTGTCGATCACCATGTCGACGCCGACGTAGCCGAGCCCCGTGACCTCGCTGCTGCGCGCCGACGCCTGCAGGATGAAGTCCCATTTCGGAATGTAGAGGCCGCCGATGAGCGCGCCGGTATCGGGATGCTCGTCGACGACGTCGTTCCCCAGCACACCCGTCAGGGTGCGGCCGGTGCTGATGTCGACCCCGGCGCCCACGGCGCCCTGGTGAAGGTTGGCTTTGCCGTCGGAGTTGCGCGTCGGCAGGCGCACCATGGACATCGCGGGATAACCGCGGTACACGATGACACGGATATCCGGCACGCCCTGGTAGCTCACCTCCGCGAACGTGGGATCGAAGCGCACGCAGTACTCGATCAGCGCGGTATCGGGATTGCCGCCCAGGCTGTATTGCCCGCCGACGATGTTCGAGATGTGGTGCTCGATTTCCGAGGCCGTAATCAGGAGGCCGTTGGCGAGCCGGAACGTGTCGGCCTTCCGCTGGCTGCGCCCCGTGATCACGATGATTCCGTCCCCGCCGCTGCCGTGCGCCGGCTTTACGACGAAGCTGTCACGCGCCTCGACGATCCCCAGGAACCGGCGCACCTGTGCCTGGCTGCCGATCACCCCGTAGAGTTCCGGCACCGGCATGCCGGCCGCGATGGCGAGCTTCTTCGTCAGTTCCTTGTCGTCGACGCGCGGATAGAAGCGCCGCGGGTTGAGCCGCATGATCAGGTCGGCGTTACGCTCGTTCAGCCCGAGCAGCCCCGCCTCGCGCAGCCGTTTGCGGGTTTTCAGCAGCACATCAGCGCCCGGCCAGCGCCTTGAAGCGCGTCAGCTCGGACAGGCGGTAGCCGGTATAACGGCCGAGCAGCAGCACGGCGGCGAGCGCCACCAGCAGCAGCTCCGGAAAGGCGAAGACGAGGTGCTCCAGCCAGTCCATCCCCATGACGAGGAACGCGAGCACCGCCACCAGCATGCTGCCGAGGCCTGCGCGCATCGCATCGCCGGGGCCGCGCTCCTCCCACACGACCGACATGCGCTCGATGGTCATGGCAATGATGACCATCGGGAACAGCGCGACGGAAAGACCGGTCTCCATGCCGAGCTGGTGCGCGACGATGCTGATGACGAGCATCAGCAGGACGACCACGATCAACACCGCAGACAAGCGCGGTACCAGCAGCAGCCGCAGGCGCTCGAGCAGGAAGCGGATGCTCAGCCCGAGCGCCACCAGCACGGTAAACAGGATCACGCCCCACACGAGCTGCGTCTCGCGGAAGGCGAGCGCGATCAGCACCGGCATGAAGGTGCCGAACGCGTCGATGCCGATGACATTGCGCATGAACACCATGACCAGCGCGCCAATGGGGATCATCAGCAGCACGCCGTAAACGGCCTGGGTGTCGATCGGCAGGCTGAACAGCGAGAAGTCGACCATCCGCGAGCCGCGCTGCTCCGCGCGGTGCTCGGTCAGCTGGATGGTATCGACGTAGTTTCGCTGCACGGCGAAGCCGACCTCTTTCTGGCTGCCGCCTTCCACCGTCACCAGCTCCTGGCTGCCGCGCCACCAGATCAGGAACCGGTCCGGCAGCTCCTGCTCGCCGGTGGCGGGATTGAAATAACGCCAGCGATCGCCGTCGTGGATCTCCAGCCACGGCACCGAGGCCACGCGCCGCGCCTGGTCCTGCAGCGGAATGCCGTGCACCATGCGTGCCGGAATGCGCTCCGAGTTCAGCACCAGGATGGCCCGCTCCACGAACCTGGCCGGTGTGTTCACGTCCGACAGCAGCAGCTCGACGTTCGGGTCCGGCGTCGGGTCATTCATCTGGCGCAGCAGAACCGACGTGAAGGAGACCGCGTCCGCCGAGTGTTCCCGCACGTCCGCGACGATGACGTCGACCGCGGTTCCGAGCGGCTCGTTGATCACCGGAGGAATCGGCAGCGGCGGCGTCACGTCGATCTGCTCGCTGTCCCGGTCCTCGTACACCACGATCCGGTAATAGAGCGTCTGGCTGCCGTCGGCTCGCCGCACGGTCCACTGCGCCACCCGGTCGGCGCCGATGTAGTTGATCGCGAACGCGTAGCCGCGCGAGACCGAGTATTCCTCCAGCGTCGTGAATCCCGGCGTCAGGGTAGGAATCTGCAGCAGGACCCGGATCGAGCCCGGTCCGCTCTCGAAGCGGACGGTCGTCTCGACCGTCCACGTCGGCGTCTCCTGCTCCGGGTTCAACGGGAAGCCGAGCACCTGCCACTTGTAGACGAAGGTCGCGAGGCCGATCGCGGTCAGGATACCGGCCAACACCAGCACGTACCGGTTCGTCATTCGGGTCGTGCTGCCTGTGACGGTGTGCTCAATCGGGCCCCTTTGGCAGGTTCGCCGGCATCAATGTCGCGGCTTGTTTTTGCGTGGCCGAGGCGAGGCGCCGATTTTACACGGCATGCGGCCCGCTGCCGAGGCCGAGGGCGGTGACGACCGCCCGGCGACGGATCGGTCCGCTGTGGTTGAAGAGGGTCATGCCGGTCCGGCGAAGCATGGACATGGGGGCGGAAGACGAGGCGAAAAGGCGGTTCAAGGCATCCACGAAATTGAGCATGACCGCGTTCGCGCCCTTGCGCGAGCGCTCGTAGCGGCGCAGGACCGGCAGGTCGCCGGGGTACTCGCCGGCGGCGACCGCGGCCGAGATCGTGCCCGCGAGCGCCGCCGCGTCGGCGATGCCCAGGTTCGCGCCCTGCCCCGCCAGCGGATGGATACTGTGTGCGGCATCGCCGACGAGCGCCATGCCGGGACGGACGTAGCGGGCGGCGTGCTGCGCACGCAGCGGGAACGAGCCGCGCGGGCCGGCCGGCACGAGGGCGCCGAGCACGCGATCGCTTCTCTCGCTCAGCAATTCGCCCAGCGCGTCGTCAGCCAGGGCCAGCGCGGCTGCCGCCTCGTCCGGGGTCGTCGCGAACACGGTGGAGACGCGGCCGTCGGCCAGCGGCAGCAGCGCGAGCGGTCCTTCGGGCAGGAAGCGCTGCCATGCAACGTGCCCGTGCGCCCGCTCCGGCCGCAGGTGCGTCACGAGCGCCGTCTGGCCGTAGCGCCGGACGAAGCTGCCGATCCGCGCCTGGGAGCGGACGAGCGACGACGTGCCGTCGGCACCGATGAGGATTTCCGGCCGCGCGGTGCTGCCGTCTTCGAACGTGACTTCGAAGCGGTCGTCGATGCCGCCGAGCGAGCGTATGGGGGTGTCGAACGACAGCTCGACCGCCGACGCGTCCAGCACCCTGAGCAGCGCGTCCTGCACCAGCGCATTCTCGACGATGAAGCCGAGCTCCGGGACGGCGAACTCGGCGGCGTCGAAGCGCAGCGTGCCCGGCGTATCGGCGGGCGCACCGGCGTCCCAGACGCGCATGCCGCGAAACGGACAGGCGCGCACGGCGAGGACGTGCTCCCACGCGCCCAGCGACTCGAAAACCCGCATCGAGCCGGCCGCGATAGCCGAGACGCGCAGCGATACGTCGCCGCCGGTGTCGAACCGCGGCCGTGGCCGGGCGTCGACGAGGCGAATGTTCAGGCGTTCGTGCTGCTCGCCGTGCGCCAGCAGCGCGGCGACGGTCAGGCCGGTCATGCCGCCACCCGCGACCAGCACGTCGAACGTTCGCTTCACTTCATACCTCCGTCAGCGGGACGCCGCGCGACAGGCGCGGCAGGCGGCCCGCCAGTCCCATGGTATGCCGCGCAAACGTACCGCGCACGCCGGGCACCAGGTCGAAGGCGAGCATGCCGAGATTGCGCGCCGCGCGGACGGGCGGTCGGCGGCTGCCGAAGAGCCGCACCAGCCCATGGGTGAACCAGACGACCTTGCGGTGATCGCTCGCACGCCAGTCGGCATAGCGCCGCAGCACGTCTGTGCCGCCGAAGTCCCCGTCGGGCGATTCCGAGCGGACATCGGCGATGACGTCGCACAGGGCGGCCACGTCGCGCATGCCGAGATTGAAGCCCTGCGCGGCAACCGGGTGCAGGCCGTGGGCGGCATTGCCGACCAGCACGCTGCGCCGCGCCGTCAGCCGGGCGGCACGGGTCAGGGTCAGCGGGTAGGCGGCACGCCGGCCGATCTTCGACAAGCGCCCGAGGCGATAGCCGAACAGCGCCTGCAGGTGATCGAGCATGCCTTCGTCCGTGAGCGACTGGACCTGCTCGGCGTCGTCGGCGGGCAGCACCCACACGAAAGCGGCCCTCCGGTCTGCAATCGGCAGCAGCGCCAGCGCACCGCTATCGGTGAAACGCTCGAAAGCGCGATTGGCCGGGGCGATCTCCGGCAGCAGGTTGCCGATGACCGCGGTCTGCCGGTAGTCGACGCGCGAGGCACCGATTCCGAGCATGCCGCGTACCGCCGAGCCCGCGCCGTCGGCGGCGATCAGCAGCCTGCACGAGAGCCTGGACTCGCCGGCCTCCCCGGCGACGTCGATCACCGCCTCCTGCGAAGAGGTCTCGACCGCCGTTACGCGCGCAGGGCAAATCCATTCGACCCCGTCGATGCTCGAAAGGCGCCGGCGCAACACGTCACCGAGCACGCGATTGATGACGACGTGCCCGAGCGCGTCGACGCCCTGCTCCGCCGCATCGATGTGCGCGAAACCGAAGCGGCCGCGATCGGAAACGTGGATGCTCTCGATAGGTGTCGATGCCGCGTCTACCGCTTCCCACAGCCCCATCGCCTCGAACATGCGCCGGCTGCTCCGCGACAGCGCCGTCGACCGGTCGTCGAAGCTCGGATGCGCCGGCGTATCCCGTGCGACCGGCTCGACCACCGCAATCCTGAGCGCCAGCGGCGCGAGCGCGATGGCGAGTGCGCTGCCGATCATGCCGCCGCCGGCGATGACGACATCGTAGCGTTCGGCGCTCATGAGGCTTCCGCCATCAGGCGCTCGATCTCGTCGGGATCGCTGGCCAGCCCCTTGCTCAGCACGTCCGGCCCGTCGTGCGTCACCGCCACGTCGTCCTCGATGCGGATGCCGATGTTCCGCCAGCGGGCCGGCACCTTCGACTTCGCCGACACGTAGATACCGGGCTCTACGGTCGTCACCATGCCGGGCTCCAGCAGGCGCCACTCGCCGTCCACCTTGTAGTCGCCCACGTCGTGGACGTCCATGCCGAGCCAGTGGCCGGTACGGTGCATGAAGAACTCGCGGTAGGCGCCGCTCTTCACCAGCTTCGGCACGCTGCCGTCCAGCAGCCCGAGCTTCCTCAGCCCTTTCGTAATCACCCGCACCGCGGCGTCGTGCGGCTCGTTCCAGTGATTGCCCTCGCGCGTTTTGTCGATCGCGGCACGCTGCGCTTCCAGGACGATCTCGTAGAGCGCGCGCTGCTCCGGCGAAAAGCGGCCGCTCACCGGGACCGTCCGGGTGACGTCGGAGGCGTAGTAATCGTATTCGCAGCCCGCGTCGATCAGCAGGAGGTCGCCGCTTTCCAGCTCCGCGTTGTTCTCGACGTAGTGCAGGATGCAGGCGTTGGCGCCGCCGCCGACGATCGGGCTGTACGACACCGTGGCGTCGTGCCGGCGGAATTCGTGCAGGTACTCGGCCTCGACCTCGTATTCGAACAGGCCGGGACGGATCATGCTCATGGCGCGCCGGTGCGCCGCCACCGCGATCTTCGCGGCGCGCCGCATGGCCGATAGCTCGGCACGGCTCTTGTACAGGCGCATGTCGTGCAGCAGGTGATCGAGGGCGACGAACTCCTGGGGCGCGTGGATGCCGGAAGCCCCGCGCGAGCGCAGCGACTTGATCCACTCGGTGACCCGCCGGTCGAAATCGGGGTACATACCCATCGTGTAGTAGACGCGGCTGCGCGACTCCAGGAGCCCGGGCAGGATGTCGTCGATATCATCGATCGGGAAGGCATCGTCGGCGCCGTAGTCGGCCACCGCGCCTTCCTGGCCGGCACGCCAACCGTCCCACAGCTCCTTCGCCCGATCGCGATCGCGGCAGAACAGCACGTACTCCCCCTTGTCGCGGCCGGGTGCCAGCACGGCGACGGCGCTCGGCTCCGGGAAGCCCGTGAGATAGTAAAAATCGCTGTCCTGCCGGTACCGGTACTCGACATCACGGCTGCGCAGCTTGACCGGCGCGCTCGGCAGGACCGCAATGCCGGTGTCGCCGATCATTCGCATGAGCTGCCGGCGGCGCTTGACGAACTCCGCGGCTTTCATACCGGTGCGCTCAATGGATGCTCTCCTCCGGCGTCGTTCCGGGTGGCAGGCGGAAGCCGGCAAGTTCCTCGTAGGTGAGCTGTGCCGCCACCCGAAGGTACTCGACGAGCTCCGCCCAGGCCTGCTCGCGCGCCTCATTGCTGTCGTCGCTCCCCGCGGTCGCGCGCGTGATCTCCAGGGTGTCCTTGATGATTTCGCTGATGGGTTCCGTGGCGAGCTTCGCCTTCAGCTCCTGCGGGTGCGGTCCCGAGACGAGGCCGTGCAGGAACCCTTCGCACCAGTGCGCGAGAGCCGCGGCGCGCTCTTCTCCAGGCGCCTCGTCATCCGGCAGCAGCGGCTCGAATTCCGATTGGCGCTCGGAGAGCTGCCGATAGCTTTCATCAAACAAGACCCCGAGCAGCTGCCGACACTCCGCGATGCAAGCGTTCTGCGGATCGGTATCCTCCAGCACGCGCGCAAGCCACGCACCGGCGGCGGCCTGCCCCTGCACCGCGAGGCGACTGCAGAGAAAGCCGTGCGCCTGCGCGGCGTCCCAGCCGGCACCGCAGCGCCGAAGCGCCTCGTCCAGTTCGTTGTGTTCCACCGTTTCATGCATCCGATTCGCCCTGCCGGTCGCTGCGGAGGCCGGCCTCCAGCAATGATCCCATGTAACGCGAGGGTGCGTCACGCCCGGCCCGTGTAACGCCGCGACCTGCGGATACGGCGATTGATTCTCCGTCGTGCCGGCTCTATATTCCGTCCATGGCCGACGACGCACATAGCACGTTTGAGCACGAACTCAGGCGGCTCGAGAAAAGGGTGGATGCGCTCGTCCTGGTGTGCGACCAGCTACAGGATGAGAACCGGTCTCTAAGGCAGCGGCAGGATACGCTCACGGCCGAGCGCGCAACGCTCCTGCAGAAGAACGAACAGGTGCGGGCGCGCGTCGAAGCGATGATCGGGCGCCTAAAGGCAATGGAACAGGGGGGCTGACGGCGCCGCGCAGTGGCGGCTTCGGCCGCCGGGGAATTGGTTTTGGCGCGGGCCGTGAGGGAACTTCCGCATGAACGATATCTACGCCCACATCAGTGTGAAAATACTCGAAAAGGAATACCAGGTGTCCTGCCCGGCCGGCGAGCGCACCGACCTGCTCGATTCGGCCGAGATGCTGAATGCCCGGATGCGCGAGATCCGCGACAGCGGCAAGGTGGTGGGACTGGACCGCATCGCCGTGATGGCAGCCCTGAACATGGCCAACGAGCTGCTGCACGCCCAGGCGCGCGGCCGGGCCCTCGAGGGCACCGTCGGCAACCGGCTGAAGGTCATGTCGGAGCGGGTGGAGTCAGTCCTGCAGTCGAACAGGCAGCTCGATCTCGCCGGCTGAACCTTTTGAGCCGCCGGCGAGTCCAACGCAGTACGGATCACGAACAATTTTGGCGCCTCCTGCAGTGCTCGACAGCTGACCCGGAAGCCTTTCGACCCTAAATTTTTACCTCGGGGTCGCGCACTGTCGGCAGCATATGAGCAAAACCACTTCGGTGGAGAGCCTGTTGCTGTCACGGCTGACCCCACCTGTTGCTCTGGTTCGAGAGCGACGGTCGGCATCGGCACAAGCGGGAGGCGCCATCTCCCCCACCCTCTCCGATAAGGATCCGGCCATCACCGACACGTCCACACTTGCTGCCCGCTCGCAGGTGCAGCAGCTCAAGAAAACAATTCGCCGCAAAGCACGTGAAGCGAGGCGTTCACTTAGCGACGAAGAGCGCCGCGACGCCTCCGCCCGCATCGCCGCGACCGTCGTCCACTCGCACTTCTTCCGGCGCAGCCGCCGCATCGCCTGCTACCTGCCGATGCCCGAGGAGGTCGACACCTGGCCGATCATCGCGCGCGCATGGCGCATGAAGAAGAGAATTTTTGCGCCCATGCTCCGCCCGGGCCGCCTGCTGGCATTCCGTGAAGTAGGTCCGGATACGACGCTCGTCACGACCGGCTTCGGCCTGCAGGAACCCGTATCGGGTGACGAGCTCAGTGCGCGTGAGCTCGATCTCGTGATCACACCTTTGGTCGCATTCGATGATGCAGCGAACCGCATTGGCATGGCAGGCGGCTATTACGATCGCACGTTCTCGTTCCTGCGCGGACGCAAGTCGCTGCTCCGGCCGAAGCTCGTCGGCGTCGCCTTCGCCTGCCAGGAGACTGAAAAAATTCCCTTAAATCCGTGGGATATAAGCCTGTATCGGGTCATCACCGAACGCAGCTGATGCATGCTTCGCAAGCGCTTGGCAATGCGCTTGCAAACCATCTGCTTCTTCTTCCCTGTTCTGTCGAGCACCGGGCGGATCGTGCGTGGAACGTCGATGCGTTTGTGAAACAGTTCTCGCTCGACATCGAACGTTCATCGATGATGAATGTTCGCATTCGACGAGCATCAACATGCACTCCATCGACGCGTTCGGCCCTGGGTTTTTGCGGCAACTCGGGATCATAAAAAATGTTAACGGGATCACTTGACTAGCTGGATTTTTGCTTTTTGTTGTATATACTCAACGCCGGGTACCCGACACGGAGAAAATTATGGCTACCAAAAAGAAGTCTCGTAAAAAAGCTTCGAAGCGGAAGACTACCGCGAAGAAGCGAAAGGTAACGAAGAAAAAAGCGGCGCCGAAAAAGCGGCGTGCGGCGACGAAGAAATCAGCTAAGAAGAAGACCAAAAAGAAGGCCAAGAAGAAGGCCAAGAAGAAGGCCAAGAAAAAAGCAAAGCGCAAGACCAAAAAGAAAGCTAAAAAGAAAGCCAAGAAGAAGGCTAAGAAAAAAGCTAAAAAGAAGGCCAAGAAAAAGGCCAAGAAAAAGGCAAAGCGCAAAGCTAAAAAGAAGGCCGCCAAGAAGAAGGCGACAAAGAAGAAGGCAGCCAAGCGGCCGGCAAAGCGGAAGTCCAAGAAGAAGACTTCCAAGAAGAAGTCTTCCAAGAAGGCTTCCAGCCGACGCGCGGCCTGACAGCCGTCGCCCCAGGAAGGAGGGTAGTTCCCTCACCGGCTCAGTGGATACCCGGCCTGGTGAGGAAATGACTTGGGTCTTCTTCCGCAACACCAAATGTGCCCGCCCCTGGCGGGCACATTTCGTTTGGGGGGCCGCTGACAGAAGGGACGACCATCACGACATGGCCTGACCGGGCGTCCCCGGACGCACCGCGTCGATGTACACTAGGAGCCCATGGACCAGTCTGCAAAAAAGCTTGCCGCCGCCAAGGCCTCCGTGGAGTACATCGAGGACGGCTTCATCCTGGGCGTGGGCACCGGGTCGACCGTCAACATCCTGATCGACCTGCTGCCGCAGGTAAGGCAGCGCATCCAATCGGTCGTGTCGAGCTCGGAGGCAACGACGGCGCGACTGGAGAAGCACGGCTTCGAGGTGTCGCCGCTGAACTCGGTCGGCGACCTCGACCTCTACATCGACGGGGCCGACGAGGCCACCAAGCACCTGCACCTGATCAAGGGAGGCGGAGGCGCGCTGACACGGGAGAAGGTGCTCGCGGGGGCCTCGCGGAAATTCGTCTGCATCATCGACGACAGCAAGCTGGTCGGCATGCTCGGGAAGTTTCCGTTGCCGATCGAGGTGCTGCCGATGGCGCAGGCGTTCGTCGCGCGGCAGATCATCAAGCTGCGCGGCCAGCCGATCTGGCGCGAAAATTTCGTGACCGACAACGGCAATCACATCCTCGACGTCCACAACCTGACGATCACCAATCCGCTCGAGATGGAGACGCGGCTGAACCAGCTGCCCGGCGTGGTGACGGTCGGGATTTTTTCGCATCGCCCGGCAGACGTGCTGCTGATCGGGGAGGATGGCGGGGTAAGGACGAGGCTACGGTAGGCGGATAGCCGGGTGAAAAAAAAGGCCGTCGGATGACGGCCTTTTTTGGTGTGGCTGGGGGACCAGGATTCGAACCTGGGTTGACGGAGTCAGAGTCCGTAGTCC
>CAYRKH010000080.1:0-14740 GCA_964424805.1 uncultured Woeseiaceae bacterium | reverse complement strand
TGCGCTACTGCATCAATTCCGCGTCGCTCCGGTTCATCCATCGCGACGACATGGAGCGCGAGGGCTACGGTGAGTATCTCGACCAGGTTGAGGAGGTTTGACATGCACGAGCGCGCTGTACTTGCCGGGGGATGCTTCTGGGGCATGCAGGACTTGTTCCGCAAGCTTCCCGGCGTCGTCTCGACCCGCGTCGGCTATACCGGCGGCGACACCCCGAACGCGACCTACCGTAACCATGGCACCCATGCGGAGGGAATCGAAATCGTCTTCGACCCCGCGGAGACGAGCTACCGGCGCATCCTGGAGTATTTCTTCCAGATCCACGATCCCACCACGCGGAACCGCCAGGGCGGAGACATCGGCATGTCATACCGCTCGGCGATCTTCTACACCAGCGACGAGCAGCGAAAGGTGGCGGAGGAGACGATCGCCGACGTCGAGGCGTCGGGCCTTTGGCCGGGCAAAGTCGTTACCGAGGTGGAGCCTGCCGGCGACTTCTGGGAAGCCGAGCCGGAGCACCAGGATTACCTGGAGCGCTATCCTGGCGGCTACACCTGTCATTTCCCTCGTGCCGACTGGGTCCTCCCGCGACGTTCGGCCGACGTCGATCCCGAAGCCGCCGAATCGATTCCTCAGTAACCCTTGGCGATTCGACCCCAACGGGAGGTCTTTCCATGTCCAGGCTGGGGAACGGCCGGGCTACGCCGAGATCAGCACCCACGCGCCGGCAAGCACCAGCGCAAGACCGCTCAAGCGGCCTCCCTGCACGCCGTAGGGCGCAAGTTTCTCGACCAGCACGAAGGCCGTGATCGCGCCGATCCACAACAGGCTCATCACGCCGCCGACGAACAGCAGCAGCATCAGCGCCCAGCAACAGCCCACGCAGTAGAGGCCGTGGCGCAGCCCGAGTCGCAGCGCACCGGGCATGCCGGGTTGCCAGTGCTCGGCGAGGAACGCCAGCGGGGAGCGGCAATGGCGCAGGCACGCGTACTTGAGCGGCGTCCACTGGTAGGCGCCCGCCACGATCAGGATCGCGCCACCCAGCCACGGGCTCGCGCTCACCATCATCGGCGACAGCAGCGTCGCCTCGGCCAGGCCCCACTGCAGCAGCGATGCGCCGACGCTGAATCCGGCCCACGCCACGACGTATCCGGCGGCGAAGGTGAGCATGCGTCGCGCCGGCGAGCGGACCTCCGGATCGTTCCGACTCGCCCTGCCGAAGAGGAGAATGGTCGGCAGCGCGCTCGGCAGCATCATCGCCACCATCATCGCGGACCACATCAGGAAGAGGAGCAGGAGGTACTGTGCGTCCCAGGTCGCCTCCATCATCCACGCGGCGGGGCCGTCCATGCGGCCGTGCATGTCCAGCGAAGCCCGCACCAGGTACGCCCACACGCAGGCAATCACCCCGGCAAGGCCGGCGATCACGAGGGACTTGTCTCCCGGATACGAAGACTTACGCATGCCCCGCTCCCGCGTGCTTCTGTTTCGGCCGCGACGGGAGGATAATACCCTCATCGTAGCGGCCGCTGCCTTTGCAGACAAAGGGGTTCGTCATGGCCGACATTCAGACGTGGAGCATCAAGGGGCAGTGGTTCGACGTGTGCCGCTGCGCCATTCCCTGCCCGTGCTCGTGGGCCCAGCCGCCCGACGACGACTTCTGCGAGGGCATCCTGGTCTGGCACATCCAGAAAGGCCGCTACGGCGACGTCGAGCTCGACGGCCTCAACGTCGCGATGCTCGGCACGTTCCGCGGCAACATCTGGGAGCAGGCCCGCGACTTCAAGAGCGCGATCTTCATGGACGAGCGCGCCGACGAAGCCCAGCGTGCCGCGCTGCAGACCGTTTTCACCGGCCAGGCGGGCGGCTGGCCGAAACGCTTTGGCGACCTGGTGCAAGGCGAGGTAAAGGGTTTCGCGTTCGCCCCCATCAAGGTGGACATCGCGGCGGACCTTTCAAAATGGACGGCCGAAATCCCCGCCCACAATGTCCTGGCCGCGGCCGAAGCGCTGATGGGCCCGACCAGCGAGGGCAAGGTGACGAAGATCCACGACTTGCCTGGCGCCGAAACCGGGCCGGGCGGCGTCGCGACCTGGGGCCGTGCGACGGCGGATCGCGCGGACGCATTCGGGTTCAACTGGGATCGCACCGGCAAGTCCAGCAAGCTCATCGCGTTCGAGTGGAGCGGTCCCGGCTGATGACCAATGGCTTCTGAAGCACAGTCCAGGCCCGCGATCATCGGCCGTTCCAGCTCGCATTTCACGCGCATCACTCGCATCTTCGCGGCTGAAGCGGGTGTGGACTACGCCTTTCACCCGGTCCTGGACATCCTGTCGCTCGACCCTGAAAACTACGCCGGTAATCCGGCCCTGAAGCTGCCGGTGCTGGAAACGCCGGAAGGGAACTGGTTCGGTGCGCTCAACATCTGCCGTGAGCTGTCGCGGCGCTCCAAAGCCGAGCCGCGCATCGTGTGGCCGGAGGACCTCGACCGGCCGCTGCTCGCCAATGCCCAGGAACTGGCAATGCACGCGATGGCCACCGAGGTATCGCTGATCATGGCGAAGATGACGGGCCAGGCCGACGGCGCTGAGGGCACGTCAAAAATGGCCCGCAGCCTGGAGAACACCCTGGGCTGGCTGGACAGTAACCTGGACGCCGTGCTCGCGGCGCTCCCCGAGGCGCGTGACCTCAGCTACCTGGAAGCGTCGTTGTTCTGCCTGGTAACGCACCTCGAGTTCCGCGACGTCACACCCGTTACCCCCTATTCGAAACTGCTGCAATTCCGCGACCGGTTTGGTACGCGGCAATCCGCCGTCGAGACGCGCTACGCGTTCGACAAACCGCCATCCGAGGCATGATCCGCCGCACCCGCTGACCCGGTGCCGGTTGTTATCATGGAGCGGCCCGGCGATGCGGAGGAGCGACATGCCTGTACACCGAACCCTACCCGCGATTCTCGCGCTCGTTACGCTGTTCGCCTGTGCCGCCGTCCGTGCAGGACTGTCGGAACCGGAGCGACAACTGGTCGAGGCGGTCGACGGCCGCCAGGCGCAAGCCATGGCGCTGCTCGAGCAGGCGGTCGAGATCAACAGCGGGAGCATGAACGTCGACGGAGTGAAAAAAGTCGGGGATCTCTTCCGCGAATCGTTCGAGGCGCTCGGCTTCGAGACGCACTGGGTCGACGGTGCCGCCTTCGGGCGGGCCGGTCACCTCGTGGCGCGGTACGGTGACGGTGCGCCTCACCTGCTGCTGATCGGGCACCTGGACACCGTGTTCGAGCCCGACAGTCCGTTCCAGCAGTTCGAGCGACTCGGGCCGGATCGGGCCAGGGGGCCGGGCGTCATCGACATGAAGGGCGGCAACGTGGTCATGATCGAGGCCTTGGCGGCGCTGCGGGCCGTCGGCGCGCTGGACGACCTTGCGATCACCGCGGTCCTGGTCGGCGACGAGGAATCCTCCGGCAGCCCGCTCTCCGAGGCGCGACGGGTGCTGCTCGCGGCCGCTGACGCCGCGGACGTGGCGCTTGGCTTTGAAGACGGCGACGGGGATCCGGGAACGGCGGTCATTGCGCGGCGCGGGTATACGGGCTGGCAGCTCGAGGTTTCGGGAACGCCCGCGCACTCGTCGCAAATCTTCCAGGAAGAAGTCGGCAGCGGCGCGGCATTCGAGCTGGCGCGCATCCTGGACGGCTTTCGGCGCGAGCTGGAAGGCGAGCGTTTCCTCACCTTCAACCCCGGCGTGGTGCTGGCCGGCACGCGCGTGGACTACGACGACGAGCACTCCGCGGGCGAGGCTTTCGGGAAGGCCAACGTCATCGCCGAACGTGCGGCCGCGAGCGGCGATCTGCGCACGCTAACGCCGGAGCAGCTCGAGTCGGCGAAGGCGCGCATGCACGACATCGTTTCCCGGCACCTGCCCGGCACCTCCGCGGAGATCGAGTTCACCGAGGGTTATCCGCCGCTGGCACCGACCGACGGCAATCGCCGCCTGCTGTCGATGTACGACGAAGCCAGCCGCGACCTGGGCTTCGGCCCGGTAACGGCCGTCGATCCCCGGAACGCCGGGGCAGCCGACATCTCCTTTACGTCCGGTCGCATTGCCATGGCGCTCGACGGCATCGGGCTGATGGGCACCGGCGGCCACACCGTCGAGGAGACCGCCGATCTCGCGACGCTGCCCAGCCAGGCCAAGCGCGCGGCGGTGCTCATGTACCGCCTGCGCAGTCTCGAGATTCCGCCGCCGACAGCCCCCTGACCGGGCGCGTCGCTTAAGCGGCGCGGAGCTCCCTCAACCAGCGATGAAAGGCGGGCAGGGGACGGCCGGTGTCCCGCGACGTACACGGGGGCGGACCGTCGGCCGAACGGCCCAGCTCGACCGCTTCCCCGGGGCTCATCCCGAACGCCTGGCGAAACAGGCGGCAAAAATGACTCTGGCTGTCGAAGCCCCAGCGCATCGCCACGTCCACGATGCGTTCGCCCGCACGCAGGGTCATCAGCTCGTTGCGGCAGCGCTCCAGGCGGGCGCGGCGAATGAGGCCCGCGATACCGCCCATCGGCGCGAACAGGCGGTAAAGCTGTGAGCGTGAACAGCCGAAGTGCTGGCACAGGTGCGCAGGCGTGAGCTGCGGTGAACCCAGGTGACGCAGTATGTAATCGCGGATAGCCTCGACAGTAGCCGGCCCGTCGGGTGCCAGCAGGGTGCTTGCGCGTTCTGCCTCGGTTGCGAAGGCGCCCGCAACCACGCCGGCAACGAGCCGATTGATCGCCGCGGTATCAGCGATGGACGCGTGGGGCAGGTTGCACCAGACCGTCCACAGGTGATGGCCGAGGATATTGGCCATCGGCGAGCCGGCCCGAAGCACCGCGCCCGGTGTCCAGTTATGTCGCGGCGCGACCGACTGGAGCAATGACCTTGGCATCACCACGGTCAGTACCCGGGACGGCAGGGCATGCGTCGCCAGCGGTTTGCCGAGATCGAGGAGACAAACATCGCCGGGGTCGACGCGGACCGCGGACAGTCCGTTCTCACCGACATAGCCGCCTTCGAGGTAGATCTGGACCAGCAGGTGATCGGCGCCCTCGTCGTAAGCGTGATGGTTCAAGCGCCGGAAGCGAAGCTCCGAGAACGTGCAGATGGAGATGACGGTCTGCTGCAGGTCGTAGCCTTCCAGGGTCGCCTGGAAGGCGGCCTCGCGGTTCCCGGGGGGCGCGCAGTCGAACAGGGGCAGCACCGCGTCGCGCCAGACGAGGAAGCGATCGCGGGCAGGCAGCACGTCAGTGCGAAAGTCGTCGTGAGCCAGGGCGCTCGAAGCTGTCATGGTTATTCTCGTTCGACAGTGAACTCCAAGATCAGCATAGCGCGCGCCGCCGGGCAAGTGTACAGGTCCACATTCCGGTCCGTGTGCCGGCAGCGCCGACGCGGGGCCGGTTAACGCGAAGCCGGGTCGTTACCGCGGCGGTCGGGATGGTGCGGCTGGCCGCGCGTCCTCGCGCGCTGCCGCTCCAGGCGGGCCGTCTGGTTGAACTCCGCGGCGACGACGACCCGGTTGCGGCCGAGGCACTTGGCCTCGTACATGGCGCCATCGGCGCGGGACATGAACGCGTCCAGGGCCTCATCCGGCCGGTGCACGGCGAGCCCCGCGCTGACGGTCATTTCGATGACGCCGCCCTTGGGAGCCAGGATCACGCTCTGCTCCACGGACCGGCGGATGCGCTCGGCGATCCGCCGCGCCTCGTCGGCGCCGGTTCGCGACAACACGATCGCGAACTCCTCGCCGCCGAGACGCCCGACGACATCATCGGCGCGCACGATCTCCATGCAGATGCGCACGAACTCGCGCAGCACGTGATCGCCGCAGGCGTGGCCGTGCGTGTCGTTGACGCGCTTGAAATGATCCAGGTCGATGATGAGCAGCGACAGCGGCGTTATCCCGAGCGCGAGCGCCTCCTCGATGGCCTGGAACAAGCCGCGGCGGTTCATCACCTCCGTGCCGGGATCGGTGATCGCCAGTTCCTTCAGTTCCTCCTCCAGCGTTCGCCTCGCCTGTATCTCGGCCTGGAGGCTGCGGCTGAGGGCATAAAACTTGATGAATGCCAGCCCGGTGAACGCTGTCAGCAATCCGGCAACCAGCAGCGCGGCATAGACCCAGGTCCGCTCGAAGGGCACCGCGGGCGCAGCTGGAGGGGTCTCGGGGTCGGCGTGCCGCGCCATGACGCTCCCCGGGGAGAGCCACGCGCCGCCGGCGCCGGCCTGGGTGTACCCGGTCGCGCCGTGAACCAGCGGCGTCCGGGGGCCATGGCAGGCGCCAAGCAGCAAGGCGCAACACGCAATGACCGTTTTTGTATAGCTTCTCGATCTCGAAGATCGCACGTCCAGGTCCTTGTAAGTACGGCGCTTTCGCGTGTACGAAGCATGTCAGAACCTGCCTGTGTGAAATTGCCCGTTCGTCCCACGGGAGTTGACGATCCTTCCCGGGCAGCCCGAACTGGGAGGTGGTTCATGCCGCCGCCCATGACGGGGCGTGCAGCGTTACTGTTGCAGGCTCTCCAGCTCGGCCCAGCGATCCACGGCGCTTTCCAGTTCCGCCTGGCGCGCGGCCAGCTCATCGAGCACCGCCTGCACCTGCGGGAACGGATGTTCATAAAAGCCGGGTTCCCCGATCCGCTCCTGCAGGGATTTCACTTCCGCCTCCAGCGCGTCGATGCGCGCCGGCAGCAGGTCCAGCTCGCGTTTCGCCTTGTAACTGAGCTTCGCCGCCGGCCCGCGCGGTTTCGCGGGCGCGGCCGACCGGCTCTCCGCTGCGGCCGCCGCGGGGCTTTCCTTGACCGTCAGGGCGCCGCCACGCCTCGCCCAGTCGGAATATCCCCCGGGGTAACGGCGCACTCCGCCGTTCTCGAAGACCAGCACCTGCGTCACGACGTTGTCGAGGAACGCCCGGTCGTGGCTGACCACGACCAGCGTACCCCGATAGTCCATCAGCCTGTCTTCCAGCACCTCCAGCGTTTCGACGTCGAGATCGTTCGTCGGCTCGTCGAGCACCAGCAGGTTGGTCGGCTGCGTGAACAGCCGCGCCAGGATCACGCGGTTGCATTCCCCGCCGGAGAGCGCGCCGATTTTCGTCATGGCGCGCTTGGGCGAGAACAGGAATCCGCGCAGGTAGCCGATGACGTGACGTTCCTTGCCGGTGACGAGGATGTAGTCGCGCCCGTCGCCGACCGTTTCCGCGACCGACCGGTCGGGATCGAGGTCGCGGCGGAGCTGGTCGAAGTAGCCGATTTCGAGGTTCGTGCCGTGCTTGACCGTACCGGCATCGGGCTCGAGCTCACCGAGCATGATGCGCAGCAGCGTGCTCTTGCCGACGCCGTTGTTGCCGATCAACCCGACGCGATCTCCGCGCATGATCTTCAGCGACAGGCCGTCTATCAGCTTCTGCCCGCCGTACCCGTGATGCACGCCGTGCAGTTCGATCACCTTGCGGCCGGACGCATCGGCTTCCTCGATGTTGATGCGTGCCTTGTCCTGCGGCTTGAAGCGTTCGCGTTCGGCCGCTTCGGCGCGCATGGCCTGTAACGCGCGCACCCGACCTTCGTTGCGCGTGCGCCGGGCCTTTATGCCCTGGCGGATCCAGGCCTCTTCCTCGTCGAGCTTCTTGCCGAAGAGTTGCTGGTCGCGCTCCTCCGCCAGCAGCGCTTCCTCCTTGCGACGCAGGAAGTTCTCGTAATCGCCGGGCCAGCTCGTGAGCTTTGCGCGATCGAGCTCCACGATTCGCGTCGCGAGGCTTCTCAGGAACGCGCGATCGTGGGTGATGAACAGCACGCTGCCCCCATACCCGCGCACCCGGTCTTCCAGCCAGCAGATGCTTTCGAGATCGAGATGGTTGGTCGGCTCGTCGAGCAGCAGCAGCTCGGGATTCGAGACCAGCGCCCGCGCCAGGCCGACGCGCCGCTGCCACCCGCCGGACAACTCGGCCAGCCGCTTCTCCGGCGGCAGCTTGAGCTCGGAAAGGACGCGCTCGACCTGCGTGTCGAGGCTCCAGCCGCCTTCAGCCTCGATGCGCCGCTGCAGGTCTTCCAGCGCGCGCAGGCCGGCCCGGTCCAGCTCCGTGGCGGAGCGGCGCTCGTAGTCCTCGATGAGGGACTGCAAATGCGCGAGCCCGGCCGCCACGTACTCGTGCACCGGCAAGTCCAGCGTCTCCGGAAGGGCCTGTTTCAGCTGGCTGGTGCGCAAACCCTCCTTGCGCCGGATCTCGCCGGCGTCCGGCTGCTGTTCGCCGGTGATGATGCGCAGCAGGGTCGATTTGCCCGCACCGTTGCGGCCGATCAGGCAAACGCGCTCGTTCGGCTCCAGCGCCAGGGACGCATGGCGTAGCAGCGGCAGATCCCCGATATCCAGGGAGATGTCGTCGAGCACGAGGAGGGTCATGGGGATGCGAATTATACCAAGGCAAGGCTTCGCGCTTGCGCCGCCGGTCGATTGCGGCAGACAAGGGTACGCGGTCGCCTGAAAGGACCTGCAAGGCCCCGGGCGCTTTAGAGGCCAGTTGCCGATGTGGGGCGACACGGGCAGATAGCCACGGGCAGATAGCCAAGTACAATCCCTGCATGCTGTCATCGACTGAGTGGTCCCCGATTGCGCTCGGGGCCGTGGGGAGCCTGCTGGCCGGTCTCGGGACGACCGTCGGTGCGTTTCCGGCCCTGGTGATTCGCCGCCTGGAGCGGCGGATGGAGGACCTGATCCTGGGTTTCGCGGCCGGTGTGATGCTGGCGGCGTCGTTCTTCTCCCTCATCCTGCCGGCGCTCGAGTCGGCCGGGGCAGGGCGCAGCAACGCCGGGGCGCTCACCATTGTAAGCCTCGGCATCCTGCTCGGCGCCGCCTCGCTGTGGTGGATTCATACGGCCGTGCCGCACGAGCATTTCATCCTTGGCCGGGAAGGGCCGGCGACCGAACGGCTGCGGCGCATCTGGCTGTTCGTCATCGCCATCACGCTGCACAACGTCCCCGAAGGCCTCGCGGTCGGCGTGAGCTTCGGCGGTGACGACATCGGCAAAGGAATAGCACTCGCCATCGGTATCGGCCTCCAGAACGTCCCGGAGGGCACGGCCACCGCGCTGGCGCTGCTGGCCCTCGGCTACTCGAGGGTGACGGCTTTCCTGGCGGCGTCGGCAACGGGCCTGGTCGAGCCGCTCGCGGGTGTCGTCGGCATCACTACCGTCAGCTTCGTCCATTTCCTCCTGCCCTGGGCCCTCGCGTTTGCCGCCGGCGCGATGATTTTCGTGATCAGCAGCGAGGTCATTCCCGAAACGCATCGCCACGGCTCGGAGAACCACGCCACCGTCGGGCTGATGGTGGGGTTCGTCCTGATGATGTGGCTGGACGCCGCGATCGGCTAGCCGAATCGGGCTGGCG
Organism: uncultured Woeseiaceae bacterium; assembly: GCA_964424805.1. GTDB lineage: Bacteria > Pseudomonadota > Gammaproteobacteria > Steroidobacterales > Woeseiaceae > IDS-8. Next base: position 5,335 of record CAYRKH010000080.1, on the reverse strand, counting down.
GTTCGCGCGGGCCGCTATCCTGGTCTATCGTTGGGATAGCGAGGGGCGGAGTCGGGGACCACCGACTGGAAAGGAACACGATGGTTATTCCCGTAGCGATACTCCTGGTCGCCGCGCTTCCGACGTCGCTTGCCCTGGCGCAGGACGCGTCCGTATCGGGCGCGTTCGTTGCCAGCGGCAAAGACTGTGACCAGGTCACCTGGGCCCGGCGAACCCTGCGCCTGTTTCCCAATATCGCGAGCGCCTGCCGCGAGGTGGTCGCCCGTGAAGGCCAGTACTACGCCCGTTTCGAGGGAGAGGTCATGCGTCCGCCCGGTTCCGGGAACCAGGTCACCGTTCGGCTGGCGGGGGGCGATCTCATGACGTTCACACCGCCTCGCACGCTGTCGGTTTACGTCAACGGCCGCAGAACGTCACCCGCGGATCTGCGGCGCGGAGACCGGTTCAGTTTCTATATTCCCCAGGACAACCTCGCCGTCACGTTTTACGTCGAGGACCCGGGCGTTGCACCGGTCGAGGCGCCCGTCACCTATGAATCGGCAGCCGAACGCGAACCGGATTGAGCACGTCAGCCGCTGAGTGAGCTCCTGAGCGCCTGGATTTCCTCTTCGTGCTCGGCGAGCGTGGCGGCCGGGTCCTGGTCCTTCCTGGCGGTGAGCCAGGCCATCGCCGGAAGGGCGGCAGCGTTGGCGCGGTGCTCCTCGGAATGCAGTGCCTTTGCCGCGATCAGTACCTGCGTCAGCGAGATCGTGGAACCGGGCTCGGTATCCACGTCATCCTGGTGCTCGACGGCATGTTGCAGCGCCTCCGGCAGGCCCCAGCTCTCCAGGATCGCTTTGCCGATCACGGCCTGCCAGCCGTAGGCGATCTCACGGATCTCGTCCGGCGTGACGTCGGTGCGTTCCTCCGCGCGCATCACCACGTACAAGCGCCCGAGCGCGTGCAGGAGCCCGGTCAGCAGGGCCTGGTCGGCGTTCACCGGCGTGTAATGCCGGGCCAGCACGGAGCAGATGCACGCCACGGCCAGGCTGTCGTGCCAGATGGCTTCGATCTCGGCGCGGGCGGTTGCCGAACGCGCATCGCCGCGGCGGAGCTGGCGCATCGCGAACTCCACCGCAACCGTGCGCACCATGTTGAAACCGAGCCGGCTGACGGCGTTGCGCAGGTCCGTCACTTCGCCCGCGGCGGGCCGGAAGGCCGCCGAGTTGGCGATGCGCAGCACGTTGGCCGCGAGCCCCGGATCGGAGCTCAGGATGGAGACGATGTCGCCGGCGCTGGTATCGGCCGACTGCAAGGCGCGCTGCACCCTCAGCACGGCCTCGGGGAAAGCGGGTAGTTCGAGCTTTGCGTCCTTCAGGTCCTGCGCCAGGCGCTCCACGAATCCGTAAGCTACCTTGTGGGGGGTCGTTGCCACGATGTCTTCCTTCGATCCAAGCCGATAAGGAGGCTATCGGCCGGGCGCGGAAAACCTTGAGCCCTGTAATCGGGCCGGCAGGCGCCCCGCAGGCGTAGCCAGTCTCCTCGCACGAGGCCGGCCAGGACGTGTTCAGACGACGATGCGCCGGACCAGTTCCGGCGCGTCGTTCCTGGGCGAGTTGACTGCCTTCGAAACCGGGAACGCCTCCAGTCCCTCATTGCCGGGGGCGTGCAGGACGGCTGCAACGTCTTCCGTCTTCGACGCCGGTGACAGCCAGCCGTCGTAGGCCAGCGGATCGAGGATCAAGGGCATGCGATCGTGAACCGTCGCCGCCAGCTCGTTCGCGGCCGTGGTGAGCACCGCAAAAGTGGAAACCGGCCGATCGTTCACCGTCCGCTCGGTCCAGATGCCGGCGAAGGCGATCAACCGGCCATCGATGCGCCGGAACAGGAACGGCTGCCGCGGCGCTTTCTCGCCGGTCCATTCGTACCAGCCCGCGGCGAGCACGAGGCACCGCTGGCGGACTGCCGATGCTCGAAACGCGCGGTTCTGGAACACCGACTCGGCGCGCGCGTTGATCCAGGACCGGTTCGCCCAAGACGGCTGGAATCCCCACGTCATCATCACGACACGGCGCTGCGGGGTAGTGACGTCCACCGGGTCGGCATCCGTCTCGACGACGACCGGCGCCTGCTGGGACGGGGCCAGGTTGAAGGACTGGATGTAGTCGCGGGGGAGCCGCGACCATTCCCGCTCGATGGCGGCTTCATCCGGTGTCACGTAGCGACCGCACATGCGGCCAATATCTAGCACGTCGGCCGACCGGCCGCCAGCACGACGCCGGTTGGCCATACTTCTGCTGCAGGTGTTTGATCTGACTGGTGGGCGGTAGTGGATTGAACCACTGACCCCTGTCGTTGGAAAGCAGGGAAGCTGGTTTTCCGCTGTTCACCGCTGTTATGCTCAGAGCGGACCCTTTGCCGACGACCAACAGATAGGCTTGTCGGCGGATAGCAGAAGTGACGGACTACCTGAATGAGCACGCCAACCCACCTTGGCGGAACATCGGCGGTGTCGGTCCGGATTGGCATTGCCTAACCCATAAACGCACGCGCTGCCCAGATTGTTTCCCGGAGGGTTGACGATAATGCCAGTCCGTCGGCCGCGCGGCTGGATACTGTTCTCGACGCGCATCCTATCGATCCCGCACACCGGCACCGTTTTCGCTGCGCTGACAATCGGCACTATGTACGTCCACATCCTCGCCCGCGATCACGGGCAGGCGGCGTTCAGGGAAGCGGCGGACGCGGAGCACATCATCGTGCCGGTGCGCGATCCTGCCGCGGTGGCTGAGTCCTGGATTCGTCGCCGGTACACGGAAGGCCTTTTCCGTTGCTGGGAGCTGCTGGGCGAGCTGGCGCAGCGGCGCGAGATCATGCTGCTGCCTGTGGATCACCCTGGGCGCGCCGGTTACTAGTCGGCCATCGCTCGGCGCCTCGGCGAGGATATGCCGACCGACTGGCAGCCCGTCCGCGAACGCGGGAAACTTGACTGCCCGAAGGCGGACTCGGAGGAGAGCGCCAGAAGAGTGCAGCGCGGTGCAGCCGAGCGCGGATACGAAGTGCTCGAGGCGCTGGGCGTCAGGTACACGCGTTAGTGAGCCCGCCGCCGGCTGAAGGCGATTCGTTGCACCTCGCTATAGAACGGGCTATTTTCCCTTCCGCAAGGTAGCTATGCCGGGTCGGCAGCGCAGAAAAGCAACCGAGAAAGCCTACTAGACCCACTCCTTTAGAGAAAAACTAGAGCAGATTCACATAATTAACCCCAGCGACTTGCAACAGCGCAGCTGATTGACTTTAATGTCAACAGGTATACACAAGGTAATTCAGTGGCGGCTCAATGACAGGGAGCTTTACGAGCTCAAACCTCTACCAGCGCGAGCAGTCAGGATACGCGCCATGTACGTCACCAAAGAGCTGCATTTGGCCATAACTGCCCCGGCTCCAGAGGACGTAGAACGGTTCGCTCAGCTGGAGGCAGATCTAGCCGACTTTGTAACGAGCCCTACACTCGACCCGCAATATCTGAAGTGCCTTTGGCCACCTCGAGATGGTGTTTGGGCTATTCGCAGTGTTAGGCCGAAACCATCGATACGCGTGCTTGGTCTATTCGCTGCAAAGGACAAGTTTGTGGCCACCAACTTGGCGATTAGAAAGGAACTTGGAGAGTTTGAGTCCGAAGAATGGAGGATAGCGAGGCGAAGAGCTAAAGCTATTTGGCGAAAGCTCTTCCATGTCTATCCATACATACCTGGCCGAGATCGTAACAAGGTATTCTCAGGAGCCATCAATGAGCAACATTTCAGAAAATAAGCGGCTTACCGATCGGGAGATCTTCTACTTTCGCCAGCGAAACAAGAATAAGGTCTTCCAATCCGTCGTTGCGTTTTTTGCTCGCGAAGCCGAAAAGCGCGGCTTAACCAAGAGCGAGATTGCAGAGGCACTTGGGAAAGATCGATCCCAAATAACGCGATGGTTCTCTGGTCCCGGGAATTGGGAGCTGGATACGATCAGTGATCTGCTTCTTGCTATGGGAGCTGAGATGGACCATCAGATCGTTTCTTTTGATCAGCCATGTGAACCCGTATCAGAGTGGTCACCTGATAAGGGGACTACCGTTCATTCGATCTCCGGCACTAGACAGAAAGCGATCACAATCAGAACAGCGTAGGATTCGTGAGTACGATAAACGGCACTGTCAAGAGCGTCATCATTTGTGATGACGTAAGAATAGAAAACAACGGGAAGGCTATCCTGATCGGTATCTATACCGGCACAATCAGTTTGCAGAGTTTTCCTAGCACCCTGCGGCTGGCCTTTTGGCTCCTGGGCGAAGTCCACGGAGAAGGGAAGATAGATTTTAGCGTCAAAGTCTCATTCAAGCCAAAAGATGCGGAGCAGCAAGCGTTCGAAGCGAATATCTCTCCCATCGAAATCTTAGTGACTGATCCGTACGCTGAGCTAAAGCAGGACTTTCAGCTGGCCTTACCGGGCATAGGTGTTACCTTTCAGCAGCCGGGAACTTTGACTGTTGATGTCAAACAGCCAAGGCAATCGGAATACCAGACGATCGCTCAGAAGCTCGTTATCAGGTCTGAAGACACATCCTCCGAGCCTCAGCAGCAGCAGCCTTCTTAGGAAATCTCCGAACACCGGGGTTGGAAACACCAAAGAGCCCCGCTGGAGCGGGGCTGTGGAGCTTTGGGGAGCCCTTCGCTACTGAGTGCGTCCGCGATCTATCGGTAGCTCGATATGCTTCGTCATTGCTAGGACACACATCATCCGGGCCATTGACGATTGAGCTATTTTGAGGACTCCTTCCGCGTGTTCACTGAAGTCCGAGATCATCTCGTACATCGCCATGAATGACTCGGGGTGCTCGTTCGCAAAATCCATCAACGCCGCCGAGTCCATGGACTGCGCCACGAGCACCGTACGGCGTGCCATGCCAACGTTTTGAGCGTGCTCCTCCATGCTGCCAACCTGTTCCTTGGTCAGTGCCGCCGGAAAGTTGATGTGCTCCCGGAGACCCGCTTCGCAGTCCGCAAGCTGCTTTTCGATGGGATCATAATCGTTCATGCCCGCCCCCCTTGGCGCTCCCGTTCCCATTGCCCCCAAATGTCGTTAAGCGTTTCCTGGATGCGGTAGAACTCCCGCTCACAGAGATACAGCGGCCCTTCGACAGCATCCCCGCCGTTCCCGGCAACGTGGGCCGCTACCTGCCCGCAGACTGACGCGTTGCTTTCCGCCTCGCCCGCGAGCTTGTCGAGCCGGTCGCCTATGGACAATTTCGATTCGACCCCGTTGTTAACGCCGCAGTAAAAATGACCCCCATCGTCGGAGTAAAACTGACCCCCTG
>CAYRKH010000079.1:0-14962 GCA_964424805.1 uncultured Woeseiaceae bacterium | reverse complement strand
CTTGCGCGCCACAAACGCCAATCCCGCGTTGCGAGCGCACCGAAAATCAGTACAATGCGCGGTTTACCCGGGCCGGGGTCCGGGTGCTGCCCGGGTGATTCGCGCGTTTGAGCGTGCGCCGCCGGGCCGGCTCGAGAGCCTTCATCAACCCTACGGAACAGCAATGGTCAGCATTCGCCTTTCGCGCGCCGGTGCGAAGAAGAACCCTTTTTACCACCTCGTGGTCAGCGACAGCCGTAACCGTCGTGACGGCCGGTACATCGAACGCCTCGGGTTTTACAATCCCGTGGGCAAGGACCAGGAGGAGAACCTGCGGGTCGACCTCGCGCGGGTCGATCACTGGCTGAGCGTCGGCGCGCAACCCTCTGAGCGGGTGGCGGCGCTGATCAAGGCGTCGCGCAAGGCAGCGGCCGCCGGCTGAGCCGCCGGCCCGGGCAGGGCGGCCGAACCGGTGTGGCAGAGGACCGCTCCGACCCGGCGGTGAGCGTGCCGCACGATGGGCGCCGCACCCGGGCGGTCATCCTGGGGCGCATCAGCGGCCTGTACGGCGTTCGGGGCTGGGTGAAGGTTTTCTCGTACACGGAACCCCGTGAGGCGCTGCTCGAACACAAGGAGTGGCTGGTCGGCAGCCCGGAAGCGTGGACGCCGGTCGCGGTGGCGGATGCCAGGACGCATGGCCGGACGCTCGTGGCGAGGCTCGCGGGCACGGACGACCGGGACGCGGCCGCGGCTTACGTCGGCGCGGACGTGGCGGTTCCCCGGGACCGGCTCCCCGCGACGGAAGAGGGCGAGTATTACTGGTCCGATCTCGAGGGACTCGAGGTGAGGCACCGGGGCGGGCGGGTCCTCGGGCGGGTCAGCCGGATGCTCGGCACCGGCGCCCACGACGTGATGGCCATCCGGCCGGAGAACCAGGAGCCGGAAATCCTGGTGCCGTTCGTGCCCGGGGAGTTCGTGCTGGCGGTGGATCTGGACAACGGCGTCATCGACGTCGACTGGGAGTGGGACCAGGAAGACCGGGACGGGTAGGACCGATGCAGATGCAGATTGTCAGCCTGTTTCCGGAGCTGGTGAACGCGGTCGCCGGCTGCGGCGTGGTCGGCCGCGCGGTGGAACGCGGTTTGCTCCGGCTGGGCTACGAGAACCCGCGGGACTTTGCCGACGACCCGCACCGCACGGTCGATGACCGGCCCTACGGCGGCGGTCCCGGCATGGTGATGAAGTACGAACCGGTGGTAGCCGCGATCGCCGCCGCCAAAGCGGCGCTGCCGGCGGGCTCGAAGGTGATCTGCCTCTCGCCCCAGGGCCGCGTGTTCGACCAGGCGACGGCGCGGCGCCTCGCGGGGCTGCCGGGCCTGGTGCTCCTGGCCGGACGCTACGAAGGCTTCGACGAGCGGATCGTGGAAGCCCGCGTCGACGAGGAGCTGTCGCTGGGCGATTTCGTGCTGAGCGGCGGGGAGATTGCCGCGATGGCGGTGATCGACGCCGTGACCCGGCTGCTGCCGGGCGTGCTGGGCGACCAGGACTCGGCGGAGCGCGACTCGTTCACGGACGGGCTGCTGGAATACCCGCAGTACACGCGGCCGGAAACCGTTGGAGGCCGCCGGGTACCGGAAGTGCTGTTGTCGGGTGATCATGCGCGCATTGCGCGCTGGCGCTACCAGCAGTCGCTGGGTCGGAGCTTCCTCAGGCGCCCCGACCTGGTGCGCAAGCTGAAGCTGAACGAGGAGCAGCAGCGGCTGCTCACGGATTTTTTGAGGGACAGGCGGCCGGACGGTGGCACGACGGCGCAATCGGATGGAGTAATGACCGGCGTGACCGGCAGGTAGAAGAACCATGAGCAAACTAATCGACGCAATCGAGCAGGAACAGATCACGAAGGAAGTGCCGGACTTTTCGCCGGGCGACACGGTCGTCGTGCAGGTGAAGGTGACCGAAGGCGAGCGCGAGCGGCTGCAGGCGTTCGAAGGGATCGTGATCGCCAAGCGCAATCGCGGCCTCAATTCCTCGTTCACGGTGCGCAAGGTATCGCACGGCGAAGGCGTGGAGCGCGTGTTCCAGACCTACAGCCCCGCGGTGGGCGCCATCGAGGTGAAGCGCCGCGGCGCCGTTCGCCGTGCCAAGCTTTACTACCTGCGCGACCGCAGCGGCAAGTCGGCCCGGATCAAGGAAAAGATCTGATCTCCGGGGAGGCGTTTCCCCGGGTCTTGCGGTGGGCGGCGCGCTCCGGCGCAGTGGCCGCTGCCGTGCTGCTCTGCGCCGGCTGTGCTTCGCTGGTGTCGTCCGCGGCCGGCGGGCTCGCGGACAACCTCCAGGCGGCGGTGCTCAACCAGAACGATCCGGAGACGGTCCGCGACGGCGCGCCCGCCTACATGCTGCTGCTCGACAGCTTTCTCCAGGGCAATCCCGACGACCCCGAGCTGCTCGGAGCGGCCGCCAATCTCTATGCCTCCTACGGCGCGGTGTTTGCGGATGACCCTGCACGCGCCGCGCGCCTCACGGAGCGTGCGCGCGGCTATGCCGCCCGCGCGATCTGCCTGGAATACGAAGCCGCCTGCGGATGGCCGGGCATGCCGTTCGAAGCGTTCTCCGCGGCACTGCCCGGCCTCTCTTCCAGGCACGCCGATGCCGTCTACAGTTACGCGATGGCGTCGCTTGCGAGCATCCGCGCCCACAGCAGCGACTGGAATGCGCTGGCGGAGCTGCCGCACATGGAGGCCTTGCTCACGCGCTATCTCGAAATTGCCGGTGGCAAAAACGAGGCGCAGGTTTATACCTGGCTCGGCATTCTTGCTACCCTGAGACCGCCGGCGCTCGGGGGACGACCGGAGCAGGGCAGGGCGTATTTCGAGCGGGCCATCGCGCTGACGGATGGCCGCGATCTCGGGATCAAGGTCGAGTTCGCGCGCGGCTACGCCCGCCTGCTGTACGACCGGGAACTCCACGACCGCCTGCTGCAGGAGGTCGTGGCCGCGGACCCGGAGGTGTTGGGCCTCACGTTGACGAACGTGCTGGCGCAACGGGATGCTTTGGTGCTGCTCGCGTCCGCGGACGACTACTTCTGAGCGGAGAGCCGAGGGGAGAACCTGCATGCGCATTTCGATCGTCGTGACCGCTGCCGTCGCGTTGCTGGGCGGATTCGCCGCCGGCACGGCGCAGGCCGTGGAGCTCAAGATCGCGACGGTGCTGCCGGAAAACACGAAGTGGATGCGGGATATGCGCGCCGGTGCGGCCGAGATCAAACAGCGTACGGACGGCCGCGTGACCTTCAGGTTCTACTCCGGGGGCGTCCAGGGCAGCCCGAATACCGTATTGCGCAAGATCAAGATCCGCCAGCTCCATGGCGGTGCGTTCACCCCCATGGACCTGCAGCAGGTCTACGCCAACCTGAACATATACGGCTTGCCGTTCCTGTTCGAATCGGCAGAGGAAGCGGACTACGTGCGGGAGGTCGTGGATCCAAAGCTCGCCGCGGGACTGGAGGAAGCCGGCTTCGTCAGCTTCGGTTTTGCCAGCGCGGGCTTTGCACGGATCATGTCGAACGTGCCGATCCGCAGTCATGGAGACCTGCGCGGGCGCAAGGTCTGGGTGCCGGAAGGCGACCTGATCAGCTACGAGGCGATGAAAGCGCTCGATCTCTCGCCCGTCACGCTGCCGGTCACCGACGTGCTCACCGGGCTGCAGACCGGTCTTCTGGACATCGTCGCCATGCCGCCGGCCGGCGCGCTGGTGCTGCAGTGGCATACGCGGGTCAACTACGTGACGCTCATGCCTATCGTGTATTCGATGGGCCTGCTGGCGATCGATAGCCGCGCCTTCGGGCGTATCGCGGAGGCGGACCGGGCGGTCGTGCGCGAGGTCATGACCGCGCTCTATTCCCGCTGGGACGTGGAGAACCGGCAGGACGCCGAAAAGGCCCTGCAGGCGCTGATCAACGCCGGGGTCGAACCGGTGGAGCCCGCGCCCGGGGAGCTCGAGCGGCTACAGGCGATCATGGCCGAGACGAACCTGTCGCTGGCCCGGAACGGCTTCATCTCGCTGGCCCTGCTGCAGGAGATCCAGGGGCTGATCGGGCAGTATCGCGACCAGCACCGCGCGAGCGCACCCGTCACCGCGCAATGACCGGCCCGTACCGGGCCGCGGGGCGCCGGGAATGATCGAGGTTACCTACCGGCTGCTGAAACCGCTGGAGCGCTGGGGCACCGCCTGCGAGAACGCGCTGCTGGTGCTGCTCCTCGGCGTGATGATCCTCCTGTCGACGGCGCAGATCGTGCTGCGGCTCGGCTTCGACAAGGGGCTGATCTGGGCCGACGAGCTCCTGAAGATCCTGGTGCTGTGGGTGGCGCTCGTCGGCTCGGTCGCCACCAGCCGGGGCCGCCGCCACCTGCGCATCGATATACTGTCCCATTATCTGCCTGCCCGTTACGCGCGCGTGCCGGTGATCGCCGTCGACGCTTTCGCCGCCGCGGTGTGTGCCTTCATCGCCTGGCATTCCGCGCGTTACGTGCTGCTGACGGTCGAGTTCGGTGACACGGTGCTGGTCGACGTGCCGGCCTGGGCCGTGCAGGGCGTCCTGCCGGTCGCGTTCGCGTTGATGGCATACCGTTTCGCGCTGTATTGCCTGCAGGAGCTGCTGGAGCTCTTCCGCCGCAGGCCCGCGGAGCCCCGCCCATGATGATAGCGGCGCTGCTGGTCGTGCTGGCGGTGCTCGGCGCTCCCCTGTTCGCCGTCATCGGGGCGAGCGCCATGCTCGGCTATCACGAGGAGGGCATCGATCTCATGGCCGTCGCCATCGAGATTCTCGGCCTGGCCGAGATGCCCTTCCTCTCGGCCATTCCCCTGTTCACCTTCGCCGGCTACCTCTTGAGCGAGAGCGGCGCGCCGCAGCGCCTGGTGCGCCTGACCGGGGCGGTGATCGGCTGGGTGCCCGGCGGGCTCGCGCTGGTGGCCCTGGCGGCCTGCGCTTTCTTCACCGCGTTCACCGGTGCGTCCGGCATCACCATCATCGCGCTGGGCGCGATCCTGTACCCGGCGCTGAAGCACGACGGCTACCCGGACGACTTCAACCTGGGGCTGGTCACTGCATCGGGCAGCCTGGGGCTCCTGTTCGCGCCGTCGCTGCCGCTGATCCTGTACGGCGTGATCGCGAAGGTGCCGATTGACAGCCTGTTCCGCGCCGGCGTCCTGCCGGGACTCCTGATGCTCGTCATGCTGTCGGGCTGGAGCCTCTGGGTGAACCGGGCCAACCGGCGGCCGGCCCGGGAATTTTCGTTCCGGGATATCCGGGCGGCCGTGCGCGAATCGGCATGGGAGCTGCCGTTGCCGATCGTGGTGCTGGGCGGTATCTATTCGGGATTTTTCGCGGTGTCCGAGGCGGCGGCGGTGACCGCGCTGTACGTGCTGGTGGTCGAGATCGCCATATTGCGCGACGTCAAACTCCGCGAGCTGCCGCGCATCATGCGCGAATCGATGCTGCTGGTCGGCGCGATCCTGATCATCCTGGGGGTATCGCTGGCCTCCACCAACTACATGATCGATGCCGGCGTGCCGCAGCGGCTTTTGGGCTTCGTCTCGGATATGGTCACGAGCCAGGTCAGCTTCCTGGTGCTTTTGCTGGTGTTCCTGCTGATCCTCGGCGCGATCCTCGATATCTTCTCCGCGATCGTGCTGGTGGTTCCCCTGATCCTCCCCATTGCTGCACAATACGACGTCAACGAGATCCACTTGGGAATAGTGTTCCTGGCGGCCATGCAGCTCGGCTACCTGACGCCGCCCGTGGGCCTCAACCTGTTCATTGCCAGCTATCGCTTCGACACGCCGATACTGGACGTGTGCCGGGCAACGCTGCCGTTCCTGGTGCTCCTGTTGCTGTCGGTCATCGCCATTACATTCTGGCCGCAACTGTCGCTGCTGCTGGCCGGCTGAGCCTGCGGGGTATGGGAAGGAGAAAGAGATGAGTGAACGCAATGTCGTCGTCCGGCTCTTCGGGGCGGTCTGGACCGGCGTGGACGGGGTGCGCAAGGTGCTGCACCTGCTGCTGCTGCTCTTCATCTTCTCCCTCGTGATCGCCGCGATGTCGGGGGCGGGGCCGAAGCTGCCGGGACAGGCGGCGCTCGTGATCCGGCCGTCGGGTGCGCTCGTCGAGCAGCTCGAAGGCAATCCGTACGATCGTGCGGTCGCCGAGATCTTCGGCGAAGCACGGCCGCAGACGCTGGTGCAGGACATCATCGACGGCCTGGACTATGCGAAAGACGATCCCCGCATCAAGGGCGTCGTGATCTATCTCGACGGGCTGGGCGCCGCCGGACTGAGCCAGCTCCAGCGCATCGGCGAGGCGCTGGTCGCGTTCCGCGAATCCGGCAAGCCGGTGACGGCGGTGGCGGATTCCTACGGGCAGGCCGCCTACTACATCGCGGCGCATGCCGACCACGTCTATATGCACCCGGAGGGCCTGCTGCTGTTCCGCGGCTACGGGGCTTACCTGAACTATTTCGCGGAGGCGATCGAGAAGCTCAAGATCGACTGGAACGTGTTCCGGGTCGGCACCTACAAGTCCGCGGTGGAACCGTTCACCCGCAGCAGTATGTCCGACGAGGACCGGGTGGCGATGGGACGGCTGACCGGCGAGCTCTGGGACGCTTACAGGGCGGGCGTACGGGACGCACGCCATCTCGAACCCGGGACGTTCGAGAACGTGGTCGAGAATTTCGTGGAGCTCGCGCGGGCGGCGGACGGCAGCATCGCCGAAGTGGCGGTCGAGTTCGGCTTCGTCGACGAGCTCCTGACGCGCGACGAGGTGAACAGGCGCGTGGCGGAATACGCCGGCTGGGACCCCGAGGACCTCGGCTATTTCAACGAGGCGCCGCTGCGGGATTACCTGGCCCAGATGCGCGCGATGCGCGGCATGGCGCCGGCGCGTGACAACGTCGCCCTCATCGTCGCGGCGGGTGAGATCCTGGACGGCGTGCAGCCGCCGGGAACGGTCGGCGGCGATTCCACGGCCGAGTTGCTGCGCCGGGCGCGCATGGACGAGACGGTGAAGGCCGTGGTGCTGCGGGTGGACAGCCCCGGCGGCAGCGCGTTCGCCTCCGAGATCATCCGCAACGAGATCATCCTGCTCCAGGACGCGGGCAAACCGGTCGTGGCCTCCATGGCGGCGGTCGCCGCCTCCGGCGGCTACTGGATTTCCATGGCCGCGGATCGCATTTACGCGAGCCCTACGACGATTACCGGCTCTATCGGCATCTTCGGCATGTTCCCGACGTTCCAGCGCTCGCTGGCGCAGCTCGGGATTACCACCGACGGCGTGGGGACGACGAAATGGTCGGGGGAGCTCCGCTTCGACCGGGCGATGTCGGAGGACGCGCGCGAGCTGTTCCAGGTGGTGATCGAGGACGGCTACGACGATTTCGTCAGCCGGGTGGCCTTCCACCGCGACCTGGAAGTGTCGCAGGTGGATCGCGTCGCCCAGGGCCAGGTATGGACCGGCAGCAAGGCGCTGGAGTTCGGGCTGGTGGACGAGCTCGGTAACCTCGAGGATGCCGTGGCTGCGGCGGCGGAGCTCGCGGGGCTCGAACCCGACGCGTACGGGCGCGTGTATTTCGAGCCGAAGCTGTCGCCCACGGAAGAGTTCCTGCTGCAGCTCCTGGGCGCGGTGCGCTGGACGGGATTCGACGCGGCGGGGCTGTTCGACCGGCCGCAGACGTCCATCGAGCGCCTTGCCGACGCGCTGTCAGGCGCACTGCCGCCGGTGCTGCGCTTCAACGACCCGAACGGCGTCTACGCCCACTGCCTCTGCGCCCTGTAGGAGCGCGCACTGCGCGCGATGCCACCGATCGCAAACGCGCGATGCCACCGATCGCGGACGCGATGCCACCGATCGCGAACGCGATGCCACCGATCGCAAACGCGATGCCACCGATCGCAAACCGGGGCATCGCGCGCGATGCGCGCTCCTACACGGGGTTCCAGTCCAGCAGGACTTTTCCGGATTGTCCCGAGGCCATCAGCTCGAACGCCTCGCGGTAGTTCTCCAGCGGGAACCGGTGCGTGATGAGCGGCGTCATGTCGAGCCCGCTCTGCAGCATGCTCGCCATCTTGTACCAGGTCTCGAACATCTCGCGCCCGTAAATCCCTTTCAGGATCAATCCCTTGAAGATCACCTCGTTCCAGTCGATGGCGGTATCGCCGGGCGGGATGCCGAGAATCGCGACCTTGCCGCCATGGTGCATCGTGCGCAGGAGGTCGCGGAACGCGGACGGGTTGCCGGACATCTCCATGCCGACGTCGAAGCCTTCCTCCATCTTCAGGTCCTTCATCGTCCGCTCGAGCGAATCGTTCTGCACGTTTACCGCGACCGACGCGCCCATCTTGCGGGCGAGGTCGAGCCGGTACTCGTTGACGTCGGTGACGACGATGTGCCGTGCGCCCGCATACCGCGCGACGGCGACGGCCATGATGCCGATCGGGCCCGCGCCCGTAATCAGCACGTCCTCGCCGACGAGGTCGAACGAGAGCGCCGTATGGGTCGCGTTGCCGAGCGGGTCGAGGATGGCGGCCATCTCGTCCGTGATCGTGTCCGGCAGCTTGAACACGTTGAACGCGGGCACGACGATGTAATCAGCGAAGGCGCCCGGCCGGCTCACGCCGATGCCGACCGCGTTGCGACAAAGGTGCCGCCTTCCGGCGCGGCAGTTGCGGCAGAAACCGCAGGTGATGTGTCCTTCCGCGGAAACGCGGTCGCCGACGGAAAGTCCCCGCACCTCGCTGCCGCATTCCACGATCTCGCCGCTGAATTCGTGGCCGATCGCCAGCGGCACCGGGATCGTTTTTCGCGCCCACTCGTCCCACTGGTAGATGTGGATGTCGGTACCGCAGATGGCGGCGCGCCGCACCTTGATCAGCACGTCGTTGGGGCCGGGCCTGGGTTCGTCGACGTCCTCGAGCCAGATCCCCGGTTCGGTCCTCGCCTTGACCAGCGCTCTCATCCTCCCCGCAGTCCCCCTGTAGGAGCGCGCATCGCGCGCGATGCCACTCCGATAGACCAAATGCATAGCGCGCAGTGCGCGCTCCGACGGGGCGGTGCGCTATCAAAACAACGCGCAACCATCAATGGATCACCCGCAGCTCACGCCCGACTGCTTCAAACGCCTGCACCGCCCGCTCGAGCTGCTCACGCGTGATTCCGGCGGACATCTGCGTCCGGATCCGCGCCTGTCCCTCCGGCACGACCGGGTAGGCGAACCCGATCACGTACACGCCATGATCCAGCAGCCGGTTCGCCATGTCAGTCGCGAGCCTCGCGTCGCCGAGCATGACCGGGATGATCGGGTGCTCGCCGGGCCGCAGGTCGAAGCCGAGTTTTTCCATGGCGCCCCGGAACCAGGCGGCGTTGTCGCGCAGCCTCTGCCGCAGGGAGGGATCCTGCTCGACGAGGTCCAGCACCTTGATCGATGCTGCGGCGACGGGCGGCGCGATGGAGTTGGAAAACAGGTAGGGCCGCGAACGCTGCCGCAGCCAGCCGACGATCTCGCGGCGTCCGGAGGTGAAGCCGCCCGTGGCGCCGCCGAGCGCCTTGCCCAGGGTGCCGGTGATGATGTCGATCTTGCCCATCACGTTCCGGTACTCGTGCGTGCCGCGGCCGGTCTCGCCGAGGAAACCGGTCGCGTGGCAATCGTCGATCATCGTCAGCGCACCGTAGCGCTCGGCGAGCTCCGTGATCGCGCCGAGGTCCGCGATGGTGCCGTCCATGGAGAACACGCCGTCAGTCACTATCAGCCGCGTACGGCATTGTGCGGCCTGCTTCAGTTTCGCCTCGAGGTCATCCATGTCGTCGTTGCGGAAGCGGAAGCGCTGCGCCTTCGACAATCGGATACCGTCGATGATGCTGGCGTGGTTGAGTGAGTCGCTGAGGACGGCGTCCTCGTCGGTCAGCAGTGTTTCGAACAGGCCGCCGTTAGCGTCGAAACAGGACGGGTACAGGATCGTGTCTTCGGTGCCGAGAAACCGACTGATCCGCTCCTCGAGTTCCTTGTGCAGCGTCTGCGTGCCGCAGATGAAGCGCACGGACGCCATGCCGTAGCCGAACGCGTCCAGCGCCGCGTGCGCCGCCTCGAGGACCGCCGGGTGGTTGGCGAGACCCAGGTAGTTGTTGGCGCAGAGGTTCAGCACCTCGCGCGTGCCGCCGTTCTCGCGTACTTCGATGGCCGCCTGCTGTGGCCCCGCGATGAAGCGCTCCTGCTTGTAGAGCCCCTGTTCTTTCAGCGCTTCCGTCTGCGCCGCCAGCGAGTCGAGAAATCCCTGCGGCATGGTGCTCTCCGGTCAAAGGGCAAATTATATCAGGGAGCCGCTGCCCCGGCCCGTGTGGGAGCGCGCACTGCCGCGAGACTGCCTGAGCGGGGAAACCGTGGCGTGTGATGCTGAGATCGAAAGCCCGGGCATCGCGCGCGATGCGCGCTCCTACAGTTGTATAATCGCCGCGCCATGCAGTTTACCGACCAGTTTCATTTCCGGCTCGAGCCGCTCGACTCGATCAGCGAACGCTACCTTGCCGACGAGGAGCGGCTTGTAGGCGAGCTCGCGAGCGCCGCGGAGGTGGACGAGGCGCTCGGCAACAAGATCGCGGCCACGGCGGAGCGCCTGGTCGAGGCGGTGCGGCAGGTATCCACCCGGGACGGCGGTATCGACGCATTCCTCCAGCAGTACGACCTGTCCTCCGAAGAAGGTGTGCTGCTGATGTGCATAGCCGAGGCGCTTCTGCGCATCCCCGACGACGATACCGCGGACGAGCTGATTGCCGACAAGATCACCTCGGCCCGCTGGCAGGATCACCTCGGCGCGAGCGAGTCCCTGTTCGTCAACGCGTCGACCTGGGGCCTGATGCTGACCGGCCGGCTGCTGAAGCTCGACGAGGTGGTCAAGCGTAACCCGGCGCAGGTGCTCAGGAAGCTCGCGAGCCGCGCCGGCGAGCCGGTCGTGCGCACCGCCATGCGGCAGGCCATGCGGATCATGGGGCACCAGTTCGTCATGGGGCGCACCATCGAGGAGGCGCTGGCGCGCGCGCGCAAGAAGAACGGCCGGCGTTACCGGTATTCCTACGACATGCTGGGCGAGGCGGCCATCACCGCGGCCGACGCGGCGCGCTATTTCGACGCCTATGCGGCCGCCATCGCCCGCATCGGTGAAGCGGCAGGCGAGGGCGAGTCGGTGTTTGCCGCTCCCGGTATTTCCGTCAAGCTGTCGGCCCTGCATCCCCGTTACACGTACCTGCAGGAGCGGCGTGTGCTGGCGGAGCTGGTGCCGCGCCTCGCGGACCTGGCGCTGGAAGCCCGCAGGGCCGGCATCGCCCTCACGGTGGACGCGGAGGAAGCGGACCGGCTGGAGCTGTCGCTGGACGTCTTCTCTCGCGTGTACCGCGACGAGCGCCTTCGCGGTTACGAGGGATTCGGTCTCGCCGTGCAGGCCTACCAGCGGCGGGCGGCCGACGTCATCGATTTCGTGCAGGGTCTTGCCGGCGACGCCGGCCGCCGTATCCCGGTGCGCCTCGTGAAGGGCGCCTACTGGGATACCGAGATCAAGCGCGCGCAGGAGCAGGGGCTGGAAAGCTATCCCGTGTTTACCCGCAAGGCGCACACGGACGTTGCATACCTCGCCTGCGTGCGCCTGCTGCTGGCCGCCGGCGAGCGTCTTTACCCGCAGTTCGCGACCCACAATGCGCACACCATCGCGAGCGTGATTCACCTGGCCGGCGCGCGGCAGGACTTCGAGTTCCAGCGCCTGCACGGCATGGGCGAGGACCTCTACCGGCACGTCATCGACCCCGAGAAGTTCGGGCGCTCCTGCCGCGTGTACGCGCCGGTCGGCAACCACGAGGACCTGCTGCCGTACCTCGTGCGCCGGCTGCTCGAGAACGGCGCGAACACGTCGTTCGTGAATCGCATCGTCGACGAGGACGTCGACATCCGCGACATCGTCGCCGACCCCGTGGCGGTTGCGCGCAAGACGGGCTGCAAGCCGCATCCGCGCATCCCGCCGCCGCTCGACCTGTACCAGCCCGAGCGGCGGAATTCGCGCGGCTACAACCTGCCGGACCGCGCGCTGCGCAGCCGCCTGCTGGCATCCATGTCCGAGGCCTCGGGCGGGGAACGGCGCGCGGCGCCGCTCGTCGGCGGCAAGTCGCTCGCGGGGGAGGAACGGCCGTCGGTCAATCCTGCCGACAGGAGGCAGGTCGTGGGCGTGTGCGTGCAGGCCGACGCCGCCATGGTCGACGACGCGATCGCCCGGGCGGCGGCGGCGCAGCCCGGGTGGGACCGGACGCCGGCGTCAGAGCGCGCGGCCGTCCTGCGCCGCGCCTCCGACCTGTTCGAGGCGCACGCGCCGGACCTGATGGCGCTTTGCATCCGCGAAGCCGGCAAGACGATTCCCGATGCCATCGCCGAGGTGCGCGAGGCGGTGGATTTCCTGCGCTACTACGCCGCGCGCGCGGAGCAGCAGTTCGGCGAGCCCGTGCTGTTGCCCGGGCCGACGGGCGAGCGAAACAGCCTGGGCCTGCGCGGGCGCGGCGTGTTCGTCTGCATCAGCCCGTGGAACTTCCCGCTGGCCATCTTCACCGGGCAGGTGAGCGCGGCCCTTGCCGCCGGGAATGCGGTGATTGCGAAGCCGGCAGAGCAGACGCCGCTGATCGCCTGTCGCGCGGTGGAGCTGCTGCTCGAAGCGGGCGTGCCCGCGGATGCGCTGCATTTCCTGCCGGGGGAGGGAGAAACGATCGGTGCGCGCGCCGTCGCCGACCCGCGCATCGCCGGCGTGGCGTTTACCGGGTCGAGCGAGACGGCGCGCGTGATCAACCGCACCCTGGCCGCGCGGGACGGGCCGATTGCGCTGTTCATTGCCGAAACCGGCGGCCAGAACGCGCTGTTCGTCGACAGCTCGGCGCTGCCGGAGCAGGTCGTGACCGACGCGCTGTACTCGGCGTTCAACAGCGCCGGCCAGCGCTGCTCCGCGCTGCGCGTGCTTTGCCTGCAGAACGATATCGCGCCGCGCGTGCTGGAGCTTTTGCGCGGCGCGATGGAGGAACTGGAAATCGGCGATCCGGCAGAGCTCGCGACGGACGTGGGGCCGGTGATCGACGAGGAAGCGCAGGCGTCGCTGTTGCAGCACGTCGAGCGCCTGCGCGATCGGGTCCTGCACCGGTGCCGCCTGCCGGAGTCGGCCTCTGCCGGAACGTTCGTCGCGCCGGCGGTGCTGGAAATCGATCGCATCGACCGCCTGGAGCGGGAGGTGTTCGGGCCGGTGCTGCACGTTTTGCGCTACCCGGCCAATCGCTTCGAGCAGACGGTGCAGGCGGTGAACGCCACGGGGTACGGGCTGACCATGGGCCTGCACAGCCGCATCGACAGCCGCGCGCGCGCGTTCGTCCGGCTGTCCGGCGCCGGCAACAACTACATCAACCGCAACATGATCGGCGCCGTCGTCGGCGTGCAGCCGTTCGGCGGCCGCGGCTTGTCCGGCACCGGGCCGAAGGCCGGCGGACCGCACTACCTGGCGCGCTTCGGCAGCGAATACTCGGTCAGCAACAACATCACCGCCGTCGGCGGCAACGCCAGCCTGCTCTCCCTCGGCGAGTAGGAGCGCGCATTGCGCGCGATGCCTCCGCCCGCGAACCGTGGCATCGCCCGTAAACGCGTAGGAGCGCGCATTGCGCGCGATGCCTCCGATTGTGAACCGTGGCATCGCGCGCAAATGTGCCATAAGCGCGTAGGAGCGCGCATCGCGCGCGATGCCTCCGCTCGTGAACCGTGGCATCGCGCGCAATGCGCGCTCCTACGGTACGGGTCGCGCCCGGATGAGCGCGACCAACGTGCGCGATGCCATGGCGTCGGGGTATTCAATGCGCGTTTCCGCAGGATGCGTACAATAGGCCCATGCCCGCGATCAGCACCTTCGACATCTTCAAGATTGGCGTGGGGCCTTCCAGCTCGCACACGGTCGGTCCGATGAAAGCCGCGCGCGCTTTCATCGACAGCCTGGCCGGCGTGCCGACGCCGGCGGCCCGCATCACGGTGCGCCTGTACGGTTCGCTCGCCTACACCGGCAAGGGCCATGGCACCGACTCCGCGGTGCTCCTCGGGCTCTCCGGCGAGCGTCCCGAGACGCTGGATCCCGACGCGGCGACGTCCATGCTGCGCCGCATCCACGCCGAACGCGTGCTGGGAGTGCCGGGCGTGGGCGACATCCCCTTTGCTCCGGAAACCGACCTGGTGTTCGACCTGGAGGAGGAGCTGCCGCGGCACACCAACGGTATGCGGTTCACCGCCTTTGACGGCGACGGCAACGAGCTGCTGTCCGAGGACCATTACTCGATCGGCGGCGGCTTCGTCGTGCGCGGCGACGAGCCCGAGCCGCGCACGCAGGAAGGCGAGCCGCCTTTCCCGTTCACCAATGCGTTCGAGCTCCTGCAGATGGCGAACAGCGAAGGGCTCACGCTCGCCGGGCTCATGCACCGCAACGAAACGCACTGGCGCTCCGAAGATGAGGTACGCGGCAGGCTGGATACCATCTGGGCGACCATGCGGGCCTGTGTGCAGCGCGGGCTGGAGACCGAAGGCGTGCTGCCGGGGCGCATGTCGGTGGTACGCCGCGCGCCCAGGCTCTACCGCATGCTCAAAGCGCGCGGGAAGCGTGACGGCCTCGATACGATGGACTGGGTCAACGCGTACGCGATTGCCGTGAACGAGGAAAACGCCGCCGGCGGGCGCGTGGTCACGTCACCGACGAACGGTGCTGCCGGCGTCATTCCGGCCGTGCTGCACTATTACGCCGAGCTCGTCCCCGGGTCGGACGAGGAGGGCGTCCGGCGCTTCCTCCTGACCGCCGGTGCGATCGGCATCCTCTACAAGATCAACGCGTCGATCTCCGGCGCCGAGATGGGCTGCCAGGGCGAAGTCGGCGTCGCCTGCTCGATGGC
>CAYRKH010000078.1:0-15199 GCA_964424805.1 uncultured Woeseiaceae bacterium | reverse complement strand
GCACCGCGCGCGATGCCACGGCGCGCAGCGTGGTAAGCCCGGTGGGGCAACGCTGACCGCCTTGGCATCGCGCGCGGTGCGCGCTCCTACATGGGCGGGCGCGGGCCGGCGGCTGCCTCCTGCCGACGCTCGCCGATCCATCCGCCGAGGACACCGGCGAGGAACGGCACCAACCCGCCGGCGATCAGGCCGCCGAGCGAGAAGTTGCCCGAGATCAGGAGCGCAATGAGCACGGCCACCGCCGCGGAAATGCCCGGCTCGAGGATGGTCCGGCCGCTCGACTTCAGGCCGACGATGAGCCCGCCGATCGCGAACGCGAGGAAGTTGACGATGGCGACCAGCGCCATCTGTCCGCCGCTGAGCTGGATCTGGGCCGGGTCGGTGATGCCTTCGAGCTGCGGCGCGAGGAACAGCCCGAGAATGATCCCGGCGATGACGTTCAGGGCGAGCATGATCAGCACGCCGAAGCCGATCCATTTCCAGTCGAGATTGGCCATTGCGGGATTCTCCGGGTGGCGGGCGCTTTACAAGGTTAGCAGGTTGCACCGCGGTGGCGCGGGGAAAGCCATATATCTGGAGAAAACTCCGACAATTGCGGTTTGTACCTGGACGTTGTCTGGATAGACTTACAGTCTGTTCACTTCATCAGGTAACCCCGCGATGAACGAAGATAGCAACGCCCGTGCCTTCACCGACCGTCACGCCTCCATCGACGAGCTCGACCGCTCGATTGTCAGCCTCGCCGTGCAGATGAACAGGATTACGCACGACTTCCTGGTGCTGGTGCGACGCTTCGACGAGCGCGCCGGCTGGCTCAAGTGGAGCTGCGACTCCTGCGTCGACTGGCTGCACTACCGCTGCGATATCTCGAAGAGCGCCGCCCGCGAGAAGGTCCGCGTGGCGCACGCGATCAAGGCCCTGCCGGCGATCGCCGTGGCTTTTGCGGAAGGCAGGCTGTCCTATTCGAAGGTGCGGGCGCTGACGCGGGTGGCGACGCGGGAGAACGAAGACGAGTTGCTGACGTTTGCCCTGAAGACGACGGCTGCGCGGGTGGAGGAGCGGTGCCGGGAGCTGCGCTGCGGGACGGTAGCGTCGACGGATGATGCGATACGCGCGCATGCCCGGCGCGAGCTGCGGCTGTGCCGCGATGAAGCGCGCGGAATGATCACCATTACCGTGGAGCTGCCGATCGAGACCGGTGAGCTGGTGGACAAGGCGCTGGAGAAGGCGATGGAGGCGGAAGCGCCGTCAGGTCCGGAGTTCAAGGAGGACAGCTGGCGGGCACAGCGGGCGGATGCGCTGGTGGCGGTAGCGAAGGACTATCTTTCAGGAGGCCGGGAAGCCGCCGGTGGTACGCCGGATCACTACCAGGTCACGGTGCACGTGGAAGAAGCGGCCCTCCGCGGAAGCGCGGGCGCCCGTTCAGGGCTGCCCATCGAAACGGTCCGGCGGATCGCCTGTGACAGTGATTTGATCGTCCTGGTCGAGGACGGCGAAGGGAATCCGCTGAACGTCGGGCGCAAGACCCGCGTAATCCCGAAGGCGCTCGAGCGGGCCTTGTGGGCGCGCGACAAGGGCTGCCGGTTTCCCGGCTGCGGTCGGACGCGCTACGTGGAGGCACATCACGTGGTGCACTGGTCGGCAGGCGGCGAAACCAGCCTCGAGAACCTGATGCTGCTCTGCAGCCGGCACCACATGCTGCTGCACGAGGGTGGCTTTACAATAGAGAAGGATTACCGGAGCCAGTGGTTCTTCCGGCTGGCAGACGGACGGGTGGTACCGGCTTGTGGCTATCGACCGGAGGACGTCGCGGATGACGACGTTGGAACCGCCGACAAGGGCTTTGGAGCGCGCGCCTCCTCGTCGACCATGGAGCGCCATCGAGCGTACTGCTCTGATTTCGCCGGATCGGTATCTTCGACGCCTTGCAACCAGTCCGCGGCATCGCGTCCACCAGGGCCGTTTACCCTGCCGAAGGACGCATCCCTGTCTGGACTATAGACTGGAACCTGCCGCAAACCGGCACCCCAATCTCTTGGGGGAGTACGTTGATCCCGGAATTGCCGCTAATTTGAACTGGCGGAGAGGGTGGGATTCGAACCCACGGTACGGTCACCCGTACACCTGATTTCGAGTCAGGCCCGTTCGACCACTCCGGCACCTCTCCAACTCGCGAGCGGCGTAGTTTACATATTTGGCACCGACCTTGCGCGGCAGCGTTCGCCGGTGCGGCGTATTCTGTCAAATCGCTGTAACCATGCGGGTTTCAGCGACGAGGCCGTGCACAGTACCGGTACGGTCCATGTGCGGAATCACTGATTTCTCCCGCCGGCTGGGTTAGCCTATACACACGACAGGAATGTCGGCGACGCCAGGATGATGGCCAGGCATGAATCGAAGACGAACAGGCCGTGCCGGCACATTCGCTACGCCAGCGTTCGAACGACGAGAAACGCTGCGCTGTGGCGGTGCTAAATCGAATTGAGGAGACTTGATTTGCGGCTGTTGATCTTGGTATCGCTCGCAGCGCTGCTCAATACCTGCTCCGTGACGCCGCCACTGCTCGACCAGGTTCTCGAGCGCGGCGAGCTTCGCGTCGTTACCCGCAACACACCCACGACCTACTACGTCGGACCGGACGGCCCCCGCGGTCCCGAGTTCGACCTGGTGCAGGGCTTTGCCGACTCGCTGGGCGTCACGCTCGTCATCGAAACGGTCGGTGCCGTTTCCGAGGTCCTGCCGCGCCTCCGGTCCGGCGAGGTGGACCTGGCTGCCGCCGGGCTCTCGATAACCGACGTGCGCCGGGAAAACGTCGATTTCGGCCACCCGTACGACTTCGTCGACATGCACCTGATCTACAAGCTCGGCACCGGCCGGCCGCGATCGGTCGAGCAACTCGTCGGCAGCCGCATAGAAGTCGTCGCCGGCAGCAGCCATGCGGACATGCTGCAGGACCTGAAGCAGCAGGTTCCCGAGCTCGAGTGGACCGAAAATCCCGACGTCGAGGTCGTCGACCTCCTCGAGAAGGTGGCGAGCGGCGAGATCGACTACACCATCTCGGACAGCACCAACTACAACATCCAGCGGCACTTCCATCCCGAGCTCCGCGTCGCCCTCGAGCTGGCGGTAAACGACCCCGTTGCCTGGGCGTTCAGGCAGGAGAGCGACAGCCTGCTGGCCCGGGCCGACCAGTACCTGATCGAGGCGCGGCGCCAGGGACTCTTGGCACAGGTCCACGACCGCTATTACGGGCACACCGAGGATTTCGATTACGTTGGCACGCGCGCTTTCATCCGCCACTTCAAAAGCCGGCTGCCGCAATACCGGCCGCTGTTCCAGGAAGCAGGCGAGTTGTATGGCGTGGACTGGCGGCTGCTGGCGGCAATCGGTTACCAGGAATCCCACTGGCGGCCGCAGGCGGTCTCACCCACGGGCGTCCGCGGCATCATGATGCTCACGCGGGCCACGGCGGATTTCCTCGATATCGAAGACCGCGTCGACCCGCAGAGCAGCATTTTCGGGGGCGCCGAATTCTATGCGCGCCAGGTCGAACGCCTTCCCGAGAGCGTCGGCGAACCGGACCGGACCTGGATGGCGCTGGCCGCCTACAACGTCGGTTACAACCACCTCGTCGATGCGCGGCGGGTCGTTGAATGGCAGGGAGGCGATCCCGACGCCTGGGTCGATCTCAGCGAGGCACTGCCCCTGCTTGCCCGCGAACGCTGGTACTCCCGCCTCGACTACGGCTATGCGCGCGGCTGGGAGCCGGTGCTGTACGTCAACAACATCCGCAACTACTACAACATCATTCGCTGGCTGACGTTGAACGAGGCCGAAGACGTGCAGACGATGGAGGTGTCGAACACCGAGCAGCAGGGACCGCCGTTGGGCGGCTCCTGATACCTCAGCGCCTGTCCTTGAAAAACGCGGCCAGCAGCGCCGCGCTCTCCTCCCGCAACAAGCCGCCGTTGACTTCCGGCCGGTGATTGAACTGCCGGCCGCCGCACAGGTCGACGACGCTCCCCGCGGCGCCCGCCTTCTCGTCATAGGCGCCGAACACCAGCCGCGCGACGCGTGCGTGCAGTATGGCGCCGACGCACATCACGCAGGGCTCCAGCGTCACGTACAGCGTCGCATCGCTCAGCCGGTGGTTGCCGAGCTCCGCGGCGGCCGCGCGCAGCGCGACGATCTCCGCGTGCGCGGTCGGGTCGCTGTCGAGCAGCGTGCGGTTGTGGCCGCGGCCGACGACGCGCTGCTCCGCCACGATCACGGCACCGACCGGAACCTCCTCGAGGCGCTGCGCCTCGGCCGCAAGCTCGAGTGCGGCGCGCATGTAACCGACGTCGGTTTCGGACCAGCCTCCGCTCATTCCCACTCGATGGTCGCCGGAGGCTTGCCGGAAATGTCGTACGTGACGCGCGAGATGCCGTCGACCTCGTTGATGATGCGCAGGGAGACGTGCTCGAGGAAATCGTAGGGCAAATGGGCCCAGCGGGCGGTCATGAAATCGACCGTTTCGACGGCACGCAGCGCGACGACGTAATCGTAGCGTCGGCCGTCGCCCATCACGCCCACCGAGCGGACCGGCAGGAACACGGCGAACGCCTGGCTCGTCTTGTCGTACAGCCCCCAGGCCCTCAGCTCGTCGATGAAAATGCGATCGGCGACCTGCAGCAGCTCGACGTACTCCGGCTTCACCTCGCCCAGCACGCGCACGCCGAGTCCCGGTCCAGGGAACGGGTGGCGCCCGACGATCTCATGCGGCAGGCCGAGCTCCAGCCCAATCTTTCTCACCTCGTCCTTGAACAGCTCGCGCAGCGGCTCGACGAGCTTCATGCGCATCTGCTCCGGCAAACCGCCGACGTTGTGGTGCGACTTGATCACGTGCGCCTTGCCCGTGCTGGCGCCCGCGGATTCGATCACGTCGGGATAGATGGTTCCCTGCGCGAGCCACTCGATGTGCTCGAGCTTCTGCGCTTCCTCGTCGAAGATCTCGATGAAGAGGCGCCCGATGATCTTGCGCTTCTCCTCGGGGTCGCTGACGCCTTCGAGCGCGGCGAAGTAGCGCGGCGCCGCGTCCACGCGGATGACGTTCACGCCGAGATGCTCGGCAAACGTCGCCATCACCTGCTCACCTTCACCGTAGCGAAGCAGCCCGTGATCGACGAACACGCACACGAGCTGGTCGCCGATGGCCCGGTGCAGCAGCGCCGCGACCACCGATGAATCGACCCCGCCCGACAGCGCGAGCAATACGCGGCCGTCGCCCACGGTGCGCCGCACGTCCGCGATTGCGTCCTCGACGATGTGG
The DNA here is from genome assembly GCA_964424805.1 of uncultured Woeseiaceae bacterium. Taxonomy (GTDB): domain Bacteria; phylum Pseudomonadota; class Gammaproteobacteria; order Steroidobacterales; family Woeseiaceae; genus IDS-8. Next base: position 9,888 of record CAYRKH010000078.1, on the reverse strand, counting down.
CCGGGCGTCCAGTCCCCCGGGCAGCCGCAGACGTCGCGCACGAAACGGCACAGGATGGCCGCCCCCTGCGGCGTGTGCGTAACCTCGGGATGGAACTGCAGGCCGTAGTAGCGCCGTTCCGGGTCTTCGATGGCCGCGAGCGGCGAGTTCGCGCTGGCGCCGGTGACGCGGAAGCCGGGCGGCGCCGCCTCGACGCGATCGCCGTGGCTCATCCACACCTTGAGCACCGCCGCACCGCTGCCCGGTCCGTCGTCGAGGCCGTCCAAAAGCGTCGAGTCGCGGGGCTCGACCTCGGCGTAACCGAACTCGCGCTCGCGCGAGGTCTCGACTTTGCCGCCGAGTCCCGCCGCCATGGCCTGCATGCCGTAGCAGATGCCGAGCACCGGCACGCCGAGATCGAACACCGCCTGTGACACGCGCGGCGGATTGTCGACGTTGACCGATTCCGGCCCGCCGGACAGGATCAGGCCGGCCGGCCGCCAGCGGCGCAGCGCGGCTTCATCCATGTCCCAGGGCTGAATCTCCGAGTACACGCCGCATTCGCGCACGCGGCGCGCGATGAGCTGCGTGTACTGGCTGCCGAAGTCGAGGATGAGGATGCGGTGCGCGTGGATGTCGTGCACTGGCCGGTGTCCTGTCCCGTTAACTGGATGCGCCATCTCGGTCGCGGGTTATTGTGCCTGGCAAGGGACAGGACACTCAGCTGCTGCTGCGGTAATTCGGCGCTTCTTTCGTGATCGTCACGTCGTGCACGTGGCTCTCCTTCATGCCCGCGCTCGTGATCTTCACGAACTGCGGCCGTGTGCGCATTTCCTCGATCGTGTGGCTGCCCGTGTAGCCCATCGCGGCGCGGACGCCGCCCATGAGCTGGTGCACGATGGCAACGACGCTGCCCTTGTACGCGACCCGCCCTTCGATGCCTTCCGGCACCAGCTTCTCGAGCTCTTCCGTCGCGTCCTGGAAATAGCGGTCCTTGGACCCGTGCGCCTGGCTCATGGCGCCGACCGAGCCCATGCCGCGGTAGGTCTTGTAGGAGCGGCCCTGGTACAGCTCCACCTCGCCCGGCGATTCCTCGGTGCCGGCAAAGAGGCTGCCGATCATCACGGAGTGCGCACCCGCGACCAGCGCCTTGGCAATATCGCCCGAGTAGCGGATGCCGCCGTCGGAAATCAGGGGAACGTCTTTTGTCGCCAGCGCCGCGGCGACGTCCGCCACCGCCGAGATCTGCGGCACGCCGACCCCGGCGATGACGCGCGTCGTGCAGATGGAGCCCGGGCCGATGCCCACCTTGACGCCGTCCACGCCCGCCTCGACCAGCGCCAGCGCCGCGTCCCCGGTCACGACGTTGCCGGCAATGACCTGCACCTCGGGATACTCCTTCTTGATGCGCCGGATGCGCTCCAGCACCCCCTTCGACCAGCCGTGCGAGGTATCGACCACGAGCACGTCGACGCCGGCGTCCACCAGCGCCTGCACGCGCTCGTCGGTGCCGTGGCCCGTGCCGACGGCCGCGCCGACCCTGAGCGCCCCGTGCTCGTCGCGGCAGGCGCGGGGGAAATCGCTGGCCTTCTGGAAGTCCTTCGCGGTGATCATGCCGCGCAGCTCGAAATCCTCCGAGACGACGAGCACCTTCTCGATGCGGTGCCGGTGCAACAGCAGCAACACCTCCTCGTCGTCGGCGCCTTCCCGCACCGTCACCAGCCGCTCCCGCGGCGTCATCGCCGTCGAGACCGGTGCGTCGAGGTTGGTTTCGAAACGCAAGTCGCGGTGCGTGACGATGCCGAGCGGCCGCCCGTTCTCCACCACCGGCACGCCGGAGATGTTCAGCGCGCGCGTTAGCTCGAGGACTTCGCGGATGGTCGTTTCGGGCGGCACGGTAATGGGCGCGCGCACGATACCGCTTTCGAATTTCTTGACGGTCTGCACCTGCCGCGCCTGCTCTTCGGCCGGCATGTTCTTGTGGATGATGCCGATGCCGCCTTCCTGCGCCAGCGAGATCGCCAGCCTTGACTCGGTCACCGTATCCATGGCGGCCGACAGCAGCGGGATGTTGAGACGGATCGAGCGGGTCAGTCGGGTGGTCAGGTCGACTTCGCGCGGCAGCACGTCTGAATAGCTCGGCTGCAGGAGCACGTCGTCGAACGTCAGGGCTTCGCGGGCTATGCGCATTTTTTTGCCAGTGGTTAAACGGTCAATTCTACGCCCCGGCCAAATCCCGGTAAACTCCGCGGCGGTGGGAGCGCACATTGCGCGCGATGCCACGGCCAGGATCGTCGGCATCGCGCGCAATGCGCGCTCCTGCCCGTATACTCGCCGGCATGAGCACGATGCTACAGGAATCAGCGGCGCAGGCGGCCATCACGGTCTCTGAGCTGAACCGGAAGGCTCGCAGCCTGCTCGAGCAGAACTTCGCCCGCCTTCGCGTCGAGGGTGAGATTTCCAACCTCGCCCGGCCGGCGTCCGGGCACCTGTACTTCACGCTGAAGGACGAGGGCGCGCAGGTCCGCTGTGCGTGGTTCCGGCAGCGCCAGCGCGGGTCGCGGGTCGCGCTGCACAACGGCGACAAGATGCTCGTGCTCGCCCGCGTCAGCCTCTACGAGCCGCGCGGCGACTACCAGCTCATCGTCGAGCAGGTCGAACCGTCCGGCGAAGGCGAGCTCCGGCGGCGCTTCGAAATCCTGAAGAAAAAGCTCGCCGCCGAGGGCCTGTTCGACCAGGAGCGCAAAAGGCCGCTGCCCGTCGTGCCGCAGCGGATCGGCGTCGTCACCTCGCCGAGCGGCGCGGCTATTCGCGACATCCTGACGGTGTGCCGCCGCCGGTTCCCGTCCATTCCGGTGGTCATCTACCCCGCCGCCGTGCAGGGCAGCGCGGCGATCGGCGAGATCGCGGCGGCGCTCCGGGCGGCCGCCAGGCGCGGGGAATGCGACGTCCTGATCGTCGGCCGCGGCGGCGGTTCGCTCGAGGACCTGTGGGCGTTCAACGAGGAAGCCGTGGCGCGGGCCATCGCCGCCTCGCCGATCCCGGTCGTCAGCGCGGTCGGCCACGAGATCGACTTCACCATCGCGGATTTCGTGGCGGACGTCCGCGCGCCGACGCCCTCGGGCGCGGCGGAGCTGGTGGCGCCCGACCAGGCGGAATGGCTGCGCAGCTGCGCGGCCTGCAGCTCGCGCCTGACGCTGCAGATCAGGCGCTACCTCGACAACAATGCGCAGGCGCTGGACTGGCTCGGGCGGCGGCTGAAGCAGGCGAGCCCGTCCCGGCGCCTGCGCCAGCAGCACGCGCGGCTCGATCACCTCGTGCGCGCGCTCGCCGGCGCCATGAGCCACGATTTCACCCGCCGGGGCCGGCGGCTGGACCGTCTCGGCGCCCGGTTCCTTGCCTGCTCGCCGGTCACCCGGCTCGAACGGGCCGCCCAGCGCCTGGCGAGCCTCGAACCGAGGCTCGAGCGCGCGGCCCGCGTGTCCGTCGAACGCGGAGGTGCCCGCCTGCGCCAGGCGGAGCGCGCGCTGCGGTCCGTCAGTCCGCTTGCGACCCTCGACCGCGGCTACGCGATCGTAACGGACCCGGCGACCGGGGGGGTGCTGCGGGACGCGGGTCGCGTAACCGCGGGCGCGGCCGTCACGGCCCGCCTGGCCCGCGGCAGGATACACGCGACGGTGAACAGCACCGAGCCGGACGAGGACTAGCGACTACCTTTTCAGTCGTCGTAGCCGAGCGGATGGCTCTCGCGACGATAGGTGCCGTCGGCCTGGGCGTAGAAGACGTTGCAGCTCGCCATCTCGCCGCCGTAGATGTGCAGGGACACGGCGTTCGTGTCAGCGCAGGCGTTACTGATGCTGTGGTACTCGTACGGCGGGATCAGGCAGCCGGCGCTGCCGATGCCGGCTTCGTAGGAATTCCGGGGCTCGAAGCGCACGGCTTCGCCGGGGGTGTTCACTTTTTCATATTGCTGCACGTCGATGCTGCCGCCCCAGACGCCTTCGACGCACCACATGCCGGAATGGTCGTGGATGGGCGTGCGCTGGCCGGGACCCCAGGTCATGACGACGATGGAATAGCCCCGCTCCTCGTCGCGGTGCAGGAGCCGGCGCGCGTAGTGCCCGTCGACCTCGCGCGTCAAGGCGGGCGGCAGGTCGATGCGGCCGGAACGCAGGAGCCGGCACAGCTCCGCCTTGATCGTTTCGACGGTTGTGGTCACGTCCTGCTTGTCCACCGCGGCATCGACCAGCGCAATCAGCTCGCCGATGCCGGTGACCGCGTCGCTTGTCGGGGTACTGTGAGTCATACCGACATTGTACGCGACATACCGGGACATCACAGGGCCGAGCTCGCGCGGCGGGTCGGCGCGCCGCAGCTCTCGAAATAGCGGCAGATGACCGGCCGAAAGGCGTCCATATCGGCCAGGAAGGAGTCGTGCCCCTTGATGCTGGCCAGCGGTACGAAGTCGACGTCCTCGACCACGCGCGACAGGCCGTCGGCGAGCTCCTGCTGCTGGTGCAGCGGGAACAGGATGTCGGACGTCACGCCGACGACGAGCGCCCGTTTCAGCCTCAGCCGGCCGAAGCCGGCGGCGAGCGAACCGCCGTGCTCCGCCAGGTCGAACAGGTCGGAGGCGCGCGAAAGGTACAGGTAGCAGTTCGAGTCGAACTGCCCGGTGAACTTCAGCGCCTGCGCTTCGAGATAGGACTCGACCTCGAAATCGAGGCGGAACGGGTGACCGGTGGGATCGGGCGTCGTCACCCGCTCGCGGCCGAAGCGCTGCTCCCATTCGATCGGCGACCGGTAGGTGATCATGCCGAGCTTGCGTGCGAGCCGCTGGCCGGTGATGGGCGGATCCGCGGGATCGTAATTCCCGCCCTGCCACTTCGGGTCCTGCAGGATCATTTCCCGCTGCAGCGAACGCACGGCAATGGCGAACGGCAGCGCGCGCGCCGCCGAGGAAATGGAGATGAAGCCCTCGCTCATTTCCGGGTAACGCACGCAGAACGCGAGCGCGCTCATCCCGCCCATCGAGCAGCCGATGGTGGTGTGCAGCCGCTCGATGCCGAGCGCCTTCACGACCTCGAAGCCGCCGTTCGCGACGTCTTCCAGCGAGAGCACCGGGAAGCGGAGCCGGTAACGTTCCCCGGTCGCGGGATCGATGGAGGCCGGCCCGGTAGAGCCGAAACAGCTCCCGAGCGAATTCACGCAGATGACGAAGTACTCGTTGGTATCCAGCGGCAGTCCCGGCCCGATCATGTCCTCCCACCACCCGGCGGCCGGGTTGGCCGGCGACGACGCCGCGTGCGCCGACGGCGACAGGCCGGTGAAGAGCAGGATCGCGTTGTCCCCCCGGCCCTGCAGTTCCCCCCAGGTTTCGTAGGCTATCGTCGGCGACTCGAGAAAACCGCCCCGATGCATGGCAAAACGCCCCCGGACCTGTATCGTGCTGCTTGGAATCATGCGCGGATTCTAACGCAGCCCCGCTGTAGGAGCGCGCATTGCGCGCGATGCTACGGCCGCGGTGATGGGCATCGCGCGCAATGCGCGCTCCTACATGCGAACTCGCGCGCCGGTGCTACCCGCCCGTGATGCGCATCGCGCGCAATGCGCGCTCCTACATGCGAACTCGCGCGCCGATGCTGCATCGCGCGCAATGCGCGCTCCTACGGGCGCTTTGCGTGGCGCAGCAGGCGCTGGCGTTTGCGCTCCTGGCGGGGGGTCAGCTTGTTGCGCCGGCCCTTGTACGGGTTCTCTCCGGTCTTGAACGCCAGCCGCACCGGCGTCCCTTCCAGCTTGAACGCCTTCCGGAAGCGGTTCACGAGGTAGCGCCGGTAGGCGTCCGGCAGCCGCTCGGTCTGCTTGCCGTGCACGACGATGACGGGCGGGTTGCGCCCCCCCTGGTGCGCGTACCGCAGCTTGATGCGGCGGCCGCGGACGAGCGGCGGCTCGTGGGCGCTGACGGCGTCCTCCAGCTCGCGGGTCAGCTCGGCGGTCGGCAGCTCGCGGGTGGCGGCCGCAAAAGCGCGCACGGCGGCGGGCAGGAGATCGCCGACGGCGGTGCCGTGCAGCGCGGAGATGAACAGGCGCTCGGCGAAATCGAGGAACGGCAGGCGGCGGTCCAGGTCCTCCCGCACCTGCCGGCGCTGGTCGTCGGAAAGCCCGTCCCACTTGTTCGCGGCAACGACCAGCGCGCGGCCGCGCTCGACGATGAGGCCCATCAGGCTGACGTCCTGCTCGGTGACACCCTCGCGCGCGTCGAGCAGCGCAATCACCACGTCGGCGCTCTCCATCGCCTGCAGCGATTTGACGATGCTGAACTTCTCGATCGCCTCATGCACCCTGGCCTTGCGCCTGACGCCGGCGGTGTCCACCAGCACGTACGGCTGACCGTCGCGCTCGAACGGGACCGCAACGCTGTCGCGCGTCGTGCCGGGCTCGTCGAACACGAGCAGGCGCTCCTCGCCGATGAGGCGGTTGACCAGCGTGGACTTGCCGACGTTGGGCCGGCCGATCACCGCGACGCGGAGGGCCGCTTCGTCATCGGGCGCCGCCTCCAGGGCCGGGCGCTGCTCGGCCTGCAGGAAAGGCGCCAGCACCTCGTCCATCAATGCCGTGACGCGATCCCCGTGCGCCGCCGAGATGGCGACGGGCTCGCCGAGCCCGAGCGCGTGGAACTCCGCGGCGGCCATGTCCGGCTCGACGCCTTCGGCCTTGTTCACGACCAGCCACACGCGCTTCGCCTGCAGCCGCGCGAGCTGCGCGACGTGCTCGTCGGCCGCCGTCAGGCCCGTGCGCCCGTCCACCAGCACCAGGGTCACGTCGGCCTCCTGGATCGCCCGCAGCGCCTGCTCGGCCATCCGCTCGCTGATCCCGGTCTCTCCGCCGGCGAGCCCGCCGGTGTCGATCACGACGTAGGGCACCGGGCCGACCCTGCCGAAGCCGTACTGGCGGTCGCGCGTGAGGCCGGGATAGTCCGCGACGAGGGCATCGCGGGAGCGGGTCAGGCGGTTGAAAAGCGTCGACTTGCCGACGTTGGGACGGCCTGCGAGTGCAATGACGGGAAGCATGGCCACCAGGTCCCGGGCCGGCGCCGGCCTCAGGTGGAGTCGGCGGTCCGCGCGTCCGGCCGCTCGACCCGGAATACGGCCAGCCGGCCCGTCTCGCTCTGCACGTAAAGCTTGTCGCCGATCACGACGGGCGCACCCGAGAGCATCCGGTCGCCGACGCGCACGCGCGCGACGGCGCTGCCGTCCCGCTTCGCGAAGAAGTGAACGTACCCTTCCAGATCGCCCACGACGACCGTGTCCTCGAACGGCACGGGCGCGGTCGGCCGGCGCCGGAGCAGCGAATCCTGCCGCCAGATTTCCGTCCCGTTCTGCCGGTTCAGGGCAATGATCTCGCCGCCGTCGTCGGCGACGTAGACGTTCTGCTGGTCCGCTCCCAGCCCGGCGTGGGTGGAGATCTCCCGCGACCACAGCACCTGGCCGGACTCGGCTGCAAGGGCGGCCATCTGCCCCTGGTAACCGGCGGCGTAGAGATCCTGCCCGATCACCGCCATCGCGCCGTCGATGTCCGCGAGGCGTTCGAGGTCGGAGCGGCCGGTCGGCGGCGACAGCACGACCTCCCAGCTCGTCTCGCCGCCGACCAGGGTCGTGGCGACGATGCGCCCGTTGTCGAAGCCCGCGATCACCATCGGGCCGACCACGACCGGCTGCGAGGCGCCGCGCAGCGTCAGCGGCGGCAGGTTCTGGTCGAGCGTCCAGCGCTCCTTCCCGTTGAAGACCGAGTACACGCGAAGCGTGCCGTCGATCGTGTACGCGATGACGGAATCCTCGGCCACCACCGGGCTCGCCAGGGATTCACCGCCCATGAACGTTCGCCAGACCTCGGTACCGTCGTCGGCGCGCAGCGCATAGAGCCAGCCGTTGCTGCCGGCGACCACCACGCGGTCGCGCCCCGCGCCGGGTCCCGCCGACAGCGGCGCGTCAAGCCTCGTTCCCCATACCCGCTTGCCCGTTTCCGGGTCGAACGCGCTGACGCGGCCGTCGCGGCTCGCCGCGAACACCCGCTCGGGGCTGCCGGCGGGCGCCAGCGCCACCCTGAGGAACTCCGAGCCGCCGCCGAGCTTCGCCGCCCAGGCGCGCTCCACCGGCAGGACCTGGTTGATCTTCACCAGCGGCTTCGGCTCCAGCGCCTCGTCTTTGTCACCGCCGAAGATGCCGCAGCCGCCGAGCAGCAGGGCCAGGCTGACGCCGAAAAGCCTGGCCGTCAGCGGCTTCACGCCCCCTCCCCGCGCGCGGCCGCGGGCGGCGGCGGCGCCTCGGCCGGCAAGTCGTTGAGCTTCATCAGCACGAGGTTGCGGTCGATCGTCGGCGCCTGCGGGTCGTCGGCGAGCGCCGCCTGGTAGGCGCCCCGGGCTTCCCGGTAGCGCTCGAGCTGCGCGTAGGCGTCCCCGAGCGCTTCGGCGTAGCGCGCCGCGAAGGCGGTGTCGCCGTAGCCTTGCAGCAGCTCCAGAACTTCCGCGGGTTTTTCCTGGTACAGGAGAATCTTGGCGAGGCGCAGCCGGCCGACCATCTGCAGCTCGCCGTCGCCGTCCTCGAGCATGCCGGCCAGGGCATCGGCGGCATCCTGGTCGCGGCTGACGCTCATGTACAGCCGCGCCATCGCGAGGCGTGCCTGCCCCGCATAGGCAGTCGAACCGTAGTCCTCGTACAGGTCCGCGGCCTTGGGCTCCGCCGCCGCCACGTTGCCGGCGTCCACGTCGCCCAGCAGCGATTCATAAAGGACGGAGGCTTCCGCCGCGGCCTGCCGCTGGTGGCTTTTCCAGTAGTTCCAGCCGACCAGGAGCGCCGCGCCGAGCGCAACGCCCGCCAGGATCCAGCGGCCGTTCTCCCGCCACCAGCCGCGCAGGGCCTCCATCTGCTCCTTTTCCGTCAGTAATCCGTCCACCAGTCCTGCCTTTGCGTCTGCGGGGACCTCGCCCCTGTGTCAAGTTTGTAGGGTTTGACCCCGTCAGCCCCGGTCGTTCGAGCCCGTCTCCAGCCCGAGCCGCGCGGCGACCTCCCCGTGCAGGCGCTCGAGCGGGACCGTGACCTGCGCGTCAAAACGGCGCAGCGACTTCAGCCCGACGCGGCCCTCGCGCACCTCTTCCTCCCCGAGGATCAGCGCCAGCGCCGCGCCGCTCCTGTCCGCCCGCTTGAGCTGGGCCTTGAAGCCGCCGCCGTCGAGATTCGACTCGACGATGAGCGCGGGCAGGGCGTCCCGCAGGCCTTCGGCGAGCCGCGGGGCCTGCTGCTCGGCAGCCTCCCCGACGGCCACGACGTACACCGCCGGCCGCCCCGCCGGCACTTCGCCGCCGCAGGCCTCGAACAGCGCGACCAGCCGCTCCACGCCCATGGCCCAGCCGATGGCCGGGGTCGGGCGCCCGCCGAGTATCTCGACCAGGCCGTCGTAGCGGCCGCCGGAGCATACCGCACCCTGCGAGCCGAGGGCGTCGGTGTGCCATTCGAAGACCGTGCGATTGTAGTAGTCGAGGCCGCGCACGAGGCGCGGATTCACGCGGTAGGGTATCCCGGCCGCGTCCAGCAGGCTTTTGACCCCGGCGAAGTGCTCCGCCGACGCGGGGTCCAGGTACTCGGACATTACCGGCGCCCCCTCGATGAGTGCCTGCATTTCCGGGTTCTTGCTGTCCAAGATCCTGAGCGGATTGTGCTCGAGCCGGCGCCGGGAATCGGCGTCCAGCTCGTCGCGGGACGCCGAGAAGTACTCGACCAGCGCGGCCCGGTACGCCGTGCGCGTGTCGGCGTCCCCCAGCGAATTGAGGTCCAGGGAGAGGCGCGACAGCCCGAGGGCTTCCCACATCCGCGCGCACATCATGATGAGCTCCGCGTCGACGTCGGGGCCGGC
>CAYRKH010000077.1:6564-15278 GCA_964424805.1 uncultured Woeseiaceae bacterium | reverse complement strand
CGCTCCCAACGCAGATGCGCCCCCCGGCTGCGCCATGCCCCGTCCGTTCGCCGTTCCCCCTGGGGGCGGGCCGCGGCCGGGGGGCCCCTGGGGGGGGGGGCTTGGGGGAATGGCTCCCTCGGGGCCCTTCGGGCCGCTTTATTTCCCCCAAGCCCCCCCCCAAGGGGCCGCCCTGCCGCGGCCAGCGGGGGCACGATCATACGGAGGGGCGTAGAACGCGTCAATTTCGGGAAACTGCCGCCGCGCCGGCGTTACCGGCGCTTTCGACCGCGGGCCGGCTTTGCTATGTTCGTCGGCGGCTTACCCGAAACGGGTAGAGGACCGTCAACCGTGACCACGCTCTTCATCTCCGATCTGCACCTGGAAGCCGACCGGCCCGAGATCGGCGAGCAATTCCTCGCGTTCCTGGACACCGAGGCGGCCGGCGCCGATTCCCTCTATATCCTGGGGGACCTGTTCGAGTACTGGATCGGTGACGACGATCCGGACCCTTATTACTCCACGATGAAGGAGGCGCTTGCCGGCCTGACGGGCCGCGGCGTGCCGGTGTATTTCATGCACGGCAACCGGGATTTCATGATCGGGGAGAGCTTCGCCGCCGAGACCGGCGTGCGCCTGCTGCCCGATCCGACCACCGTGAACCTCTACGGTATGCCGGTGCTGCTGAGCCACGGTGATGCGCTGTGCACGGGCGACGTGAAGTACCAGGAGGTGCGGAGGGTGACCCGCAGCCCGGCGTGGCAGGCGGCCATGCTGGCCAGATCGGTCGAGGAGCGGCGCGCCATTGCCCGGCAGGCACGCCTGGACAGCATGGCCCACGGCGGCTCGATCGATCTGGCGATTTCGGACGTCACCCAGGAGGCGGTGGAGGCGATGCTGCGCCGCGAGGGCGTGCGCACGCTGCTGCACGGGCACACCCACCGGCCGGCGGTGCACGAGTTCCAGCTCGACGGCGAGCCGGCTACGCGGATCGTGCTGGGGGATTGGTACGAGCAGGGCAGCGTCGTGCGCTGGGATGAGGCCGGGCCGCGGTTGTGCGCGCTGGCGCGGTAGGGTGCGGGGGCGGCGGTCGGAGGGCTGGCTGGGACCTCTTGATTCATGTTTGGGGCATCTATTAGGATGTACGTTAACTAATACACCGTGGCATCGCGCGCGATGCGCGTTGATAGCGGGGCATCGCGCGCGATCGCGTTGAATGCCGGGGGACAGGAAGGCCACTTATGATCACATCCGCACAGGTGCGGGCGGCACGCGCATTGCTCGGCATCGACCAGCGACGTCTTGCCGAAGCCTCGGGCCTGTCGGTGCCGACGATCCAGCGCATGGAGGCGAGCGGCGGCACGGTGCGGGGCACCGTCGAGTCGCTCATGAAGGTGATTGCCGGCCTCAATGCCCTCGGCGTCGAGCTCATCGACGAGGGTGACGAGAGCAAGGACGGCGGCCGGGGCGTGCGCCTCCTGCAGCGATCCGCCTAGTGCACTGTCGGCGAACTCCCCGGTGACGGTACTGCTGACTTGCGCCGGCCTCCTGCCGGGCATCGCCGTGATCGCCGTGGTCCTGCGAACGCGCCGCGAAGTCTCGTCGCTGGTGTACGCCGCCAGCCTTGCCGTCTGCGCGGTGGCGCTCGTGGCAGCCTCGCTGCACCTGCTCTCCGGGGCGGCACCCGCCGAGACCAGGCTGCCGCTGGGGGTGCCCTGGATCGGCGCGCATTTCCGGCTGGATGCGCTTTCGGCGTTCTTCCTGCTCGTGGTGAACCTCGGTGGAACCGTCACCAGCCTGTACGCGCTGGGCTACGGCCGCCACGAAGCGGCACCCGGGCGCGTGCTGCCATTCTATGCCGCGTTCCTCGCCGGCATGAATCTCGTCGTGCTCGCGGACGACGCGTTCACCTTCCTGCTGAGCTGGGAGCTCATGTCGCTCCTGTCGTGGGCGCTGGTCATGGCGCACCACACCGATTCCGGCAACCGGTACGCCGGCTACGTGTACCTCGTGATGGCGACCTTCGGCACGCTGGCGCTGCTCCTCGGGTTCGGCCTGCTCGCCGGCGCCGACGGCGAATACACGTTTGCGGCGATGCGCTCCGGGACGGAGACGCCGGGGATAACCGCCCTCGCCTTCCTTCTGGTGCTCCTCGGCGCCGGCTCGAAAGCCGGCCTCGTGCCGCTGCACGTCTGGCTGCCGCTTGCACACCCGGCCGCGCCTACGCACGTGTCGGCGCTCATGAGCGGCGTGATGACCAAGGTCGCCGTGTATGCGTTCGTGCGCGTCGCGTTCGACCTGCTCGGCGACACGAGCTGGTGGCTCGGGATGCTGGCGCTCTGCCTCGGGGGCGTCACCGCGGCGCTGGGTATCCTCTACGCGCTGATGCAGCGCGACCTGAAGCGGCTGCTCGCGTACAGCACGGTCGAGAACGTCGGCATCATCTTCATAGGCCTGGGACTCGCGCTTGCGTTCGCGTCGAACGGCATGGAGCTCGCCGCGGCGCTCGCGCTCACCGCCGCGCTGTTCCATGTCGTCAATCATTCGCTGTTCAAGAGCCTGCTGTTCTTCGGCGCCGGCGCCGTGTTGACGGCAACGGGGCAGCGCGACATGGAGCGCCTCGGCGGGCTGATCCATCGCATGCCCTGGACGAGCGCGGCGTTCCTCGTCGGCTGCGTGGCGATCTCGGCGCTGCCGCCGCTGAACGGGTTCGTGTCGGAGTGGCTCACGTTCCAGGCCGTCCTGCAGAGCCCCGAGCTGCCGCAGTGGGGCCTCAGGTTCGCGGTCCCCGCGGTCGGCGGGCTGCTGGCGCTCGCCGCCGCGCTGGCGGCGGCCTGCTTCGTGAAGGCGTTCGGCATCGTGTTCCTCGCGCGCCCGCGAACGCCCGCGGCCGCGAACGCCGCGGAGACCGACCGGGTGTCACTGGCGGCGATGTTCGTGCTGGCGGGGCTGTGCGTGCTGGTCGGCATCCTGCCCGGCCTCATCATCGATGCCCTCGCGCCGCTGTCGCAGTACCTGCTCGGCTCGAGCATGCCCGTGCAGTCGAACCGGCCGTGGCTTTCCATCGCGCCAATTGCCGATGCGCGAAGCTCGTACAGCGGCCTGCTCGTGTTCGCGTTCATCGCGGCATCGATTGCCCTCGCCGCACTGCTCATGCGCCGCTTCGCATCGCGCACGCTGCGCCGCGCACCGGCCTGGGACTGCGGCTTTCCCGTCGCGGACCCGCGTACGCAATACACGGCCGGCGGCTTCGCGCAGCCGATACGGCGGGTGTTCGGCACGCTGGTGTTTCGCGCGCGCGAGCACGTCGAAATGCCCGCACCCGGCGACCGGCGGCCGGCGAGGTTCCGCGTCGACCTGCGCGACCTGGCCTGGGACTGGCTGTATGCGCCGCTCGCGGCGGCCGTCGGCGACGTCGCGACCCGCGTCAACCGGTTCCAGTTCCTGACCATCCGCCGTTACCTCAGCCTGGTGTTCCTGGCACTGGTCGGTCTCCTGCTGGTGACCGTGCTGTGACGGAACTGCTCACCGGGTTCGCGGTACAGGGCCTGCAGATGGTGCTGGTGGTTGCCGCCGCGCCGCTCTTCACGGGCTTCGTGCGCAAGGTGCGGGCGCGCCTGCAGCGGCGGCGCGGACCGTCGGTGCTGCAGGTGTACCGCGACCTGCTCCGCCTGCTGCGAAAGGAAGCGATCGTTGCCGACAGCACCTCGTGGCTGTTCCGCGCCGCGCCCTACGTGATCTTTGCCGCGACCTGGGTGGCGGCAAGCCTCGTGCCGACGTTTGCGACCGGGCTGGTGTTCAGCGGCACGGCCGACCTCATCGCGCTCGTGGCACTGCTCGGGAGCGCGCGCTTCTTCCTCGCGCTCGCGGGCCTCGACGCCGGCACGAGCTTCGGCGGCATCGGCTCGAGCCGCGAAGTGATGATCGCCTCGCTCGCGGAGCCCGCAATGCTGCTGATCGTGTTCCCGCTCGCACTCATCGCGGGCTCGACGCAGCTCTCGACCGTGGCCGAGTTCATGGCCTCCCCGGAAGCGGGCTTGCGCGTCACGATAGGACTGGCGCTGGTCGCATTCGTGATGGTGGCGATAGCGGAAAACGCGCGCATTCCCGTCGACAATCCCGCCACGCATCTCGAGCTGACCATGGTGCACGAGGCCATGGTGCTCGAGTACTCCGGCCGCCACCTGGCGCTGATCGAGCTTGCCGCGTCGGTCAAGCTGCTGCTGTACGCGTCGCTCCTTGCCTGCCTGTTCGTGCCGTGGGGACTCGCGGCTCCGGGCGCCGGCATCGAAGCGATGGGGGTGGGCTTTGCGACCTATGCCGCCAAGCTCATGGCGGCGGGAGCGCTGCTCGCCGCCGGGGAAACGGCGGTTGCCAAGATGCGGGTGTTTCGCGTGCGTGAGTACCTGGGCGCGGCGCTCATGCTCGGGCTGCTCGGCACGCTGCTTTTATTCCTGACGCGGAGTCTTTGAATGGGCGCTGCGGCGGGTAAACGGGGTGTTGGCCAGGGGTTCGGTGCGGTGAAAGACATTGGGGCCGGGGGGTCGCGCGCAATGCGCGCTCCTACAGGGGGATTTTAGTGGGGTCGCTTGCGTTCGATGTGGCGCACCTGCTGGCGGCCAGTCTCGTCCTGCTCAGCCTGGTGCAGCTCTACCAGGATCGGCTGTTCGCGCTGCTCAACACTTTTGCGCTGCATGCGCTGGCGCTCGCGGCCTCGGTGGCGTGGCAGGCGTATATCCAGGACGCGCCGCACCTCTACGTCACCGCCGCGATCGCGCTGGTGTTCAAGGCGATCGTGATCCCGGTCGTGCTGCACCGGATCATCGTGCGCCTCGGCATCCATCGCGAGATCGAGACGGTGGGGGGCATCGGCCTGACCATGCTCGCCGGCATCGCCCTCGTCGCGCTGGCAATGGTCGTGATGCTGCAGGTCACAGTCGGCGCCGACCCGCTCGCGCGCCAGGACCTCGCGTTCGCGCTGGCCGTCGTGCTGCTGGGGCTCCTGCTCATGGTGACGCGGCGCAACGCCGTGAGCCAGGTGGTCGGCTTCATGTCGCTCGAGAACGGGCTCATGCTCGCGGCATCCGGTGCACAGGGTATGCCGCTGGTGGTGGAGATCAGCGTGGCGTTTTCGGTCCTGATCGCGCTGATCGTCATCGGGATCTTCCTGTCGCGCATCCGGGAGCGCTTCGACACGGTCGACGTGCGGGCCCTCGAACGGCATCGGGGTGAACGGCAATGAGGATCGATCCGGTCGTCCTGGTACTGCTGATCCCGATGGTCTCGGCGGCGGTGCTCGCGGTGCTGCCGGGCTACCGGCTGACGTCGCGCCTGAGCATCCTGGCGTCCTTGCTGACGCTGACTGCAGCGCTCGCCCTGTTCGTCGTCGAGCCGCGCGCGCCGGGCGCCTACTTGCTCGTCGACGAGCTCAACATCGTGTTCATCGCGGTGAGCACCTTCGTCGGCTTCACGACCAGCGTGTTCAGCGCGAGCTACATCGGCTTCGAGGTCGCGAACGGCAGGCTGACGCCGGTTTACGTCCGCTTCTACCACGCGATGTACCAGCTCCTGATGTTCTCGATGAACCTTTCGCTGGTCGCGAACAACATCGGGCTGATGTGGGTGGCGATCGAGGTGGCCACGCTGACGACGGTGCTGATGGTCGGCATCTATCGCACGCACGAGGCGCTGGAGGCGGCCTGGAAGTATTTCATTCTCGGCAGCGTCGGGATCGCACTCGCGCTGTTCGGCACGATCCTCGTCTACCTGGCCGCGCAGCCGGTGGTCGGTGAAGGCACGCAAGCGATGGTGTGGACGGTGCTGATGCAGCACGTCGCCGGTTTCGACCCGGCGCTGCTGAACGTCGCGTTCGTGTTCCTGCTGCTCGGCTACGGGACGAAAGTCGGGCTCGTGCCGCTGCACGCGTGGCTTCCCGACGCGCACGCGGAAGGCCCGACGCCGATCTCCGCCGTGCTCTCGGGGCTGCTGCTGAACGTCGCCCTGTACGCGCTGCTGCGTTTCAAGATGCTGCTGGCCGGCAACGACGGCGCGATGGCGGCAGGCCCGCTGCTCATGACGATGGGGCTCGCATCGTTGATCTTCGCGGCCTTCATGCTGTATCGGCGGCTGGACGTGAAGCGCCTGTTCGCCTATTCGTCCATCGAGCACATGGGCATCATCGCGTTCGCGTTCGGCATGGGCGGGCCGATTGCGAACTTCGCGGGCCTGCTGCACATGGTGACGCATAGTCTGGCGAAGTCCGCCATCTTCTTTGCCGTCGGTTACGTGGCGCAGGTGAAGCAGTCGCAGAAGATCGGCGATATCGGCGGCCTGACGGTGACCCATCCGTGGCTCGGCTGGGGGCTCGTGATCGGCGTGGTCGCGATCGCGGGACTGCCGCCGCTCGGCATCTTCATGAGCGAGTTTTTGCTCGTGACGTCGACGTTTGCGCGCGAGCCGCTGCTCGCCGTGCTGCTCGTCGTCGGCATCCTCGTCGCGTTCGGTGCGCTCCTGCTGCGCCTGAACGGGCTTGCCTTCGGCGAGCCCAAGGGCAGCACCGCCCCGGCGCAGGTCTCCTTCCTGCCGATGTACGCGCACCTGGCGCTGGTGCTGGCTGCCGGCATCTACCTGCCGCCGCCGCTGGTCGCCTGGTTCGAACACGTCGCGGGGCTGCTGGGATGACCCCGGTGTCGCCCGACTCGCGCACGCCGGCCGAACTCGCCGCGGCGTATGGACCGGTAGAGGGCCACGGACCGTGGCCGCGCGTGCGCGTCGAGCCCGCGGCGTGGCATCACATCGCCGGGAAGCTGGCCGCCGGCCGCTGGAGCCTCCTGGGCCTGTGGGCGGACGCGACGGCGGTGCACGCGGCGCTCGCCGACGATCGTTCCGCCGTGGTCGCCAGCCTCGAGTGCCCGGACGGCCGCTTCGATTCGCTGACGCCCTACCATCCGCCGGCGGCGCGGCTGGAGCGCGCCATTCGCGACCTGTACGGCTACGAGCCCGCGGGCCTCACGGACACGCGGCCGTGGCTGGATCACGATCGCTGGGGCGTAATGTACCCGCTGGGGCAGCGCGCGGAAGTGCCGGCCCCGGGGTCGGACTATCCTTTCCTGCCGGTCGAAGGTGAAAGCCTGCACCAGGTGGCGGTCGGTCCGGTGCACGCCGGCATCATCGAGCCGGGGCATTTCCGCTTTACCGTGAACGGCGAGACCATCGTCCGGCTGGAGGCGCGGCTCGGCTACACGCACAAGGGGATCGAAGGGCTGATGGCGGGCGCGGACCTCGCGCGCGCCGCGCAGCTTGCCGGGCGCTGTTCCGGCGACAGCACGGTGGCTTACGCGCTGGCGTTCGCCCGCGCCGCGGAAGCCGCGCTCGGGGTCGATGCCCCGGCGCGCGCGCACTGGCTGCGCGCCCTGATGGCGGAGCTCGAACGGCTTGCGAATCACCTGGGCGACATCGGCGCTGTCTGCAACGACGCGGCGTTCGCGCTCCTGCATGCGCACTGCGGCGTGCTGCGCGAGCGCGTGCTGCGGACGGCGGAGGCGTGCTTCGGGCACCGGCTGATGCGCGATCGTGTTGTACCGGGCGGCGTCGCCTGCGACCTGGACGAGGACGGCCGGGCGCGCATCCTCGAGCTGGTCGAGGAGATCGGGAAGCGCTTCCCCGCGCTCTGCAAGCTCTACGAGAACACCGCATCGCTGCAGGACCGCACCGTCGGCACCGGCCGGCTCGAGCCGGGTCTCGCCCGGCAGTTCGCCGCCGGCGGTTACGTCGGGCGGGCCTCGGGGCGGGAGTTCGATGCGCGGAAGTTCGCGCCGTATCCGCCGTACGACCAGCTGGATTTCGAGGTACCGGTGCTCGAGGAAGGTGACGTCGATGCGCGCGTGCGCATTCGGATGCTGGAAGTGCAGCAGAGCCTGTCACTGGTAAAGAAGATACTGCGGCGGCTACCGGCCGGCGAGCGGCGCTTCAGCCTGCCGCGCGGCGGCGGCGAAGGCGTCGCGCTCGTCGAGGGTTTCCGCGGCGACGTGCTGGTGTGGCTGGCGCTCACGCCCGACGGCCACGTCGCGCGCTGCCACCCGCGCGACCCGTCCTGGTTCCAGTGGCCGCTGCTGGAAGCCGCGATCGAAGGCAACATCGTCGCGGACTTCCCGCTGTGCAACAAATCGTTCAACTGTTCCTATTCGGGGCACGACCTTTGAGACCCGGCAGGCATGCGTAAACTGCTCTTCAACAGCCTGGTGCAAGGCCCGCTC
Source organism: uncultured Woeseiaceae bacterium (assembly GCA_964424805.1). Classification (GTDB taxonomy): domain Bacteria; phylum Pseudomonadota; class Gammaproteobacteria; order Steroidobacterales; family Woeseiaceae; genus IDS-8. The sequence goes on along the minus strand of CAYRKH010000077.1, from coordinate 7,044 downwards.
ACGGAAGCGGCCCCGCTGCGGGACGACGAGGCGCTGGCCGAGCTCGGCGCCGCGCTCGAGCGCTCGGCACGGCAGCGGCTGGGCCGCAGCCTCGCGCTGCGCGCGGTTGATGCCGGTTCCAGCAATGCCTGCGAACTGGAGCTGCACGCGCTCGGCAACGCGTTCTACGACCTCGAGCGCTTCGGCCTGCACTTCGTGGCCTCGCCCCGGCATGCCGACGTGCTCCTCGTGACCGGACCCGTGACAAAGAACATGCGCGAGGCGCTCGAACGCACGTACGCGGCCATGCCCTCCCCCAAGTGGGTGATCGCGGTCGGCGACAGCGCCCGGGACGGCGGCATCTTCGCCGGCAGCTACGCGGTAGTCGGCGGCGTCTCACGAGTGCTACCCGTCGACCTGCACATCCCCGGCTCCCCCCCCACCCCGGAGCAGCTACTACGCGGACTCCTGGCCCTCCTCCAACTGAACCAATAAGGTGTC
>CAYRKH010000077.1:0-6464 GCA_964424805.1 uncultured Woeseiaceae bacterium | reverse complement strand
AAAAAGGTGTCAGGTTTATTTCTCTTGAATAGAAAATAGAAAATAAACCTGACACCTTTTTATGACACTTTTTTAGCCCTTCCTATGAAGATCCTCGTCGAAGTAAAGCCGAATGCCAGGGTGAGCGACCTCGAGCAGACGAGCGATGGCAGTTGGCGGGCGCGGCTCAAGTCGCCTCCGGCGGAAGGCAAGGCAAACGCGGAGCTGGTGCAGCTCGTCGCGAAACACTTTGGCGTGCCGAAGAGCCGCGTATCGATCAAAAGCGGCCACTCCGGCCGCCGCAAGCTGCTCGAGATCGTGTAATCACCAAAAGGTGTCCCAAAAGGTGTCAGGTTTATTTTTTGCGCAGATTACTTTGCAAAAATAAACCTGACACCTTTTGCAAAGTAATCCTTGCAAAAATAAACCTGACCCCTTTTACAGAAAAATAAACCTGACACCTTAAAGTGGAAAAATAAACCTGACACCTTAAAGGACACCTTAAAGCGGGAGGCCGCTGTGGAAGCGGAACTCGGGGTCGGGGGTGAGGACCAGGGCGGCTTCGATGGATTTGAGTTCGGACAGGCGGTGCTCGAAGGCGGTGGGGTCTGTGCCCGTCTCCGCGCGCGCGAAGGCGAGGTAGTGCTCGAAGTGGCGGGCCTCCGAGGCTAGGAGGCCGCGGTAGAAGTCGGCGAGCGGCGGCGGCAGCCTTGGTGCGAGCGCCGCGAAGCGCTCGCAGGAGCGCGCCTCGATGAGCGCGCCGACGAGCAGCTTGTCGAGCAGGCGCCCGGGCTCATGCACCCGCACGGCCTCGTTCAGCTTTGCGGCATAGCGCGACGCCGTGACCTTCTCGAACGGCACCGCGAAGGCGTCCAGCATGCGCAGCACCTGCTCGAAATGCCGGAGCTCCTCGCGCGCCAGCCGGGACATCCGGTCGGCGAGCGCGCGGCGCCCGGGGTAACGGTAAATGAGCGCGAGCGCCGTGGAGGCGGCTTTCAGCTCGCAGTTGGCGTGATCGAGCAAGAGTTCCGGCAGCCGGCCGCAGGCCTCGTCCAGCCAGCGCTCGGGCGTCCTCTCCGCGAGAAACCCGGCAACCCCGGCGGGCACTTCCGCGTTCACAGCCACGCCGCGACCTCGTCTGCGGTCTGCAGCCGATCGTCCGGGCGCTTTGCGAGCAGCTTGTCCAGCAGCGCCTGGTGCCGCGCGAGCGGCTCCGGCAGCCGCGGCACGGGCGCGTGGCCGTGCTTGTAGATGATGCCCATGGCGTTCGACGCCCGGAACGGCTTCATGCCGGTCAGCATCTCGTAGAAAATGACGCCAAGGCTGTAGATGTCGCTGCGCGCATCGACATCGTCCGCGTGCCCCTGCTCAGGACTCATGTAATAAGGCGTGCCGAAAATTTCACCGCTGCCGGTGATTTCCTGCTGCAGCCGCATCCGCTTGGCCAACCCGAAATCGATCAGCGCCAGGCTGCCGTCCGCGCGCAGCATGATGTTCGCCGGCTTCAGGTCGCGGTGCAGGATGCCGACGGCGTGCACCTTGGCAAGCGCGCCCGCGATCTGCCGCGTGTAGCTCACCGCGTCCAGCTCGCCGATGCCCTCCTGGATCTTCTGCTTGAGGTCGCCGCCCGGCAGGTATTCCATCGCGATGTGCGCGTGCTCGTCGCTGACACCGAGGTCGTGTATGCGCACGATGTTCGGGTGGTGCAGGTCCGCGATCATCTCGTATTCCTGCAGGAAGCGGTCGAAGGCGCCGATGCCTTCGGAAAGATCCGGCACCTGGCCCAAAACTTTCAGCACGACGCGTTCGCCGTCCTGTTCCCGCTCCGCGAGGTAAACCGCAGAATGCGAGCTGGACGACAGCTTCTCGACGAAACGGTAGCCCTTGACCAGCGGGCTGATGCCCGTGCGCAGGTCGCCGACGAACAGCGATGCGGTCGACGATCCACGGCGCCGGGCACGCAGCACGTCCCCCAGGCGCACGACCAGCTCCTGGTGGCTGAACCCGCTGCGGGAAAATACGGCGGCGGCGCCGTTTTCCGTCGCGAGCCGCCGCGTATCGCTGCTGCTGCAGAAGTAGGCGACCGGCGGAAACGCCGGGTTGCGGAGGAACGTACGCAGCGTCTGCAGGCCGCTGCGGTCGCCCTGGTAGTCGCCGAGCAGGACGAGGTCGTTGCCCGCGCCGCTGAATTCCTCGGGCAGGTGCCCTGAGGCGCCGGGATCGTAGAACGTAATCGCGGCCTCGGGCCAGTGCGTGGTCACGTGATGCATCAGCAGCGCGCGAAACTCGCGCTGCCGGTCGATGATCATGATCCTGGGACTCATGGCAACCAGCGGCGGGAGCGCCGCGATACTCCGGGTGTCACATGCCGACGGCGGTGTCGGTCCGGTCTTCCCCGCCCGGACCGGCCGCGTCCCCGTCCGGTGCCCGCAACTTCCGTTCGCGCTCCTTGGCGCGATCGCTGCGGACGTCCTCGAGCCGCCGCAGGTATTCCGGCGTCACGTCGCCCGTCACGTACTCGCCGGAAAAGCAGGACGTGTCGAACTCCTTGATCTCGGAATTGTCGTGGCGCACCGAGCGGATCAGGCCGTGCAGGTCGAGGTAAATGAGCCGGTCCGCGCCAATGAGCTCGCGGACTTCCTCGATCGAGCGCCCGTTCGCAATCAGCTCGGATGCCGCCGGCATGTCGATGCCGTAGACGTTCGGATAACGCACGGGCGGCGCCGCCGAGGCGAAATACACCTTGCGCGCACCGGCGTCGCGGGCCATGCGGATGATCTGCCTGGAGGTCGTCCCGCGCACGATCGAATCGTCGACCAGCAGCACGTTCTTGCCGCGGAACTCGAGATCGATGGCGTTCAGCTTGCGGCGCACGGACTGGGCGCGCTCCGCCTGTCCCGGCATGATGAAGGTGCGGCCGATGTAGCGGTTCTTGATGAACCCTTCGCGATACTTCACGCCGAGATGGTAGGCCGCCTGCACGGCCGACGTCCGGCTGGTGTCGGGTATCGGAATGATGACGTCGATATCGTGATCCGGCCACTCGCGCACGATCTGGCCGGCGAGCTCCTCTCCCATGCGCAGGCGCGCCTTGTACACCGAAAGCTGGTCCATGATGGAGTCGGGCCGGGCGAGATAGACGAACTCGAAAACACAGGGCGTGTGGCGCACCTCGCCCGGGTAGTCGCGGCTGTGCAGGATGCCTTCGTTCTCGATGTAGACGGCTTCGCCCGGTTTCAGGTCCCTTATCTTCCTGAACCGCAGGATGTCGAGCGCCACGCTTTCGGAGGCCACCATGTACTCCGGCCCGTCGTCGGTATCGCGCTGCCCGAGCACCAGCGGCCGGATGCCGTTGGGATCCCGGAACGCGACGATGCCGTGACCCACGACCAGCGCGGCAACGGCATAGCCGCCGGAGCAGCGCCGGTGCACCGCCTCCACGGCATCGAAGACCTGGTCCGGCGTCGCGCGGCCGTTGGTGCGGCCCTGCAGCTCGTGCGCGAACACGTTCAGCAGCACCTCGGAGTCGGAGCCGGTATTGAGGTGACGCCGGTCCTCGTGCACGAGCAAATCCTTGAGCTCCTCGAAGTTCGTAAGGTTGCCGTTGTGCGCAAGGCAGATGCCGAAAGGCGAATTCACGTAGAACGGCTGCGCCTCGGCGGGCTGCGAGCCGCCCGCCGTCGGATAGCGCACGTGACCGAGCCCGACGTTGCCCGTGAGCCGCAGCATGTGACGCTGGTGAAAGACGTCGCGCACCAGGCCGTTGCTCTTGCGCGATTGCAGCCCGTCCTCGCCCCAGGTCACGATGCCAGCGGCATCCTGGCCGCGATGCTGCAGCACGGTCAGGGCGTCGTAGATCGCCTGGTTCACCGCGCCCTTCCCGACTATGCCTACTACGCCGCACATCGTTGCCTGTCCTTACTCCGATTCGACCGTTGCGACGGGATTCGCCTTCAGCATGTCGACGCCTTTCGGCGCCATCACGCGAATCCAGTCGGCAACCGTGTTGCCGTAGGGAATCAGCCGCGACTCGCGCCACCAGCCGTCGTTGTCGAAATCCGCGAACTGCCCGCCGATCACGAATACACCGACGAGCAGCACGCCGCGGCAGAAACCGAACATCCCGCCCAGCGCCCGGTCGGTCCCGTTGAGGACGGATACCCGCATCGCTTTCGACAGGATCCATCCCAGCAGGCCGCCAACGATCAGGACGGCGACGAATACGAGTGCGCGGCCGAACCAGAGTTCCAGTCCGTCCGAGCCGAGCCAGTCCTCGCCGAGCCGGCCCGCGCTCGCGCCGAAATTCAGCGAGGCCCAGATCGCCACCAGCAGGGTGACGATCGAGATGGCTTCCTTGACGAAGCCGCGGAACAATCCGACGGCGATGGAAATCACGATAGCAACGGCAATGACGATGTCGATGATCGGCATCAGGGGTGCGGCACGACCTGGCCATCCACGTTATCGGCCTTGAGCTTCGACGCGACGGCTTCCGCGCTGGCGCGGTCCTTCTGCGGCCCGATGCGCACGCGGTGCAGGTCGCCGCTGCCGGCCTTCACCTGGCTCAGGAAAGCAGCATACCCCTTCTCGCGCAGCCCGGCGGCGAGCCGGTCCGCGTTCGCCTTGTTCGAAAAGCTTCCGATCTGCACGGCCCACATGCCGGTAGCCGACTCGGCGGGCGGGCCCGCGGCAGGAGCATCGGCAGGTGGCGGATCATCGGCAGGCGGCGGATCCGCTTTGGCCGCAGCCGGTTCGGGCGACGAATCCCGCTCCGGCTCGGGTTCCGGCCGGGGCGCGGGTTCCTCCCGTGCGACCGCCACCGGCGGCTCGGTTTGCGCGGCGGCGGGCGTCGGGGTCCCGCCGGCAGGGCCGGTGGAGACGGGGCGCGGTTCACGTTCCGGGCCCGACGCCGGCAGCGGCTGGTCCCGGTCGAGCTGCAGCACGATCGTGCGCCGGTCGCCCGCGCCGTCCTGGCCCGGCAGCGTAACCGGCTCGCTGATCGTTTCGGACCCGGGCTTCGGGCCGTCGAGGAACACGGGCACGACGAGCACGGCGATAATCACCAGCACAACGGCCCCGACTATACGTTCCTTCAGCGCGCGGTCCATGCCGCGCGAGTATATCGCATGCGTCACGCCCTCAACCACGCAAGGGCGGGCCCGACGGTATAAAAGGAGCCCGTCACCACGACGAGCGTATCGCCGCTCGCGTGCGCATCGACGTGGCGCAGCGCATCCACCGGCGCGTCCATGACGAGGCAGGGCTTGTTACAGCGGTTCGCGATGAGCGACGCGAGCTCGCGGGAGGCAATGGCGCGGGCGCTGTCCGGGGTCACCGCGACCCAGCGGTCGACCTGCGGCCGCAGGGCGTCGACGATACCCGCCGCATCCTTGTCCGCCAGCACGCCGATGATCGCGGTGACCGGGCCCGGATGCGCGGCCTGCGCCAGCGAGTCGCCGAGCGCCCTCGCCGCGTCGGGATTGTGCGCGACGTCGAGCAACCAGGGACGACCGGCCTGCAACCGCTGGAAACGACCGGGCACCTGGAGGCGACCCAGGGCGCGGTTGACGACGCCAGGCACCAGCACCCGATCGAGCTGCAGCGCTTCGCAGGCGGCCAGCACGGCGGAAGCGTTCTTCAGTTGCACGGCGCCGAAGAGCGACGGCATCGCGAGATCGTCGAGCGACGCGGCGCGTCCGCGCCATCGCCACGAGCCGCCGGCGCCGCGTTCATAGCCGAAATCGCGCCCGGCGAGCCGCAGGTCGGCGCCCACACGCCCGGCTTCCGCAACGATCGCCTGCGGCACGACCTCCGACCCGAACACCAGCGGCTTCCCGGCGCGCATGATGCCCGCCTTCTCGCGTGCGATGGTCTCCACGTCGGTTCCGAGCCAGTCACAGTGATCCAGCGTCACGTTGGTGATGATGCCCGCATCCGGCTCCACGGCGTTGACGGCATCCAGCCGTCCGCCCATCCCGATCTCCAGCACCAGCGACTCGGCGCCCGCCTGCTCGAACACCGCCAGCGCCGCCAGCGTGCCGTACTCGAAATACGTCAGCGGCACTCCCTGGCGCACGGCCTCCACGCGCTCGAACGCCAGGACGATCTCCGCATCCTCCACCGGGACGCCGTTCACGCGAATCCGCTCGTTGTAATCGACGATGTGCGGCGACGTGTAACAGCCAACGGTGCCGCCCAGCTCCCGGAACAGCGACTCGAGCATCGCCGCGCAGGACCCCTTCCCGTTCGTCCCCGCGACGTGGACGACGCGCGCCGGGCGCGCGAGGCCGAGCCTGCCCATGACGTCCAGCACGCGATCCAGGCCGAGATCGATCTCGCGCGGGGAGAGGGTCTCGAGCCACTGCAGCCAGTCATCTAGGGTGTCGAACGGCATTTGCTGTCTCCTGGGTGGGGGGGTGCATTATTCATCAAACTTGGCTGTGGTTTCGCGGTTGGCAGGGCCGGTGGGGGGGTGTTTGGGGAAT
>CAYRKH010000076.1:0-15687 GCA_964424805.1 uncultured Woeseiaceae bacterium | reverse complement strand
TTGTCCCGATCTCCCGATAGCGCGCATAGTCGCCTTCGAAGGATATAGCAAAAGACGATATACGTGGCAATGTAGAGTACCGCGATGCATAAGCCCGTGTCACCGGCCACCATATCCCATAGTTCCGAATGCGAGCCCGGTACCGTTAGAAGCAGTACGGGAAACGCGAACTGGAGGAAGAAGTTGTGGGCAGCGTGGGCGATCGCGGCAACCCAGACTGATCCGGAGCGCACTCTGAGCTCGCTGAAGACGAAGCTCATGGCGATAATGCCAAGGCCATAGATCAACGCCATGAGCAACGCGTTGTCCGTCTGGTAGAAATCCCCGGAGGCAATGAGCGGAAGATGCCAGAACGCCCATACGAGCCCGCAAGCAAAGTAGGGACTCTTGAAGCCGCCGCTCATCATTTTAGGCAGCAGGAATCCGCGCCACCCGATCTCCTCCCCGACCGCGCCAATGAGACCAAGCCCAAGAACGGATAGGAGGACAGGAGTGATCAGGATGAATTGTTCCGGGGAGACCAGCGAGAATCTTCGTATATCGAAGGCTGCGGATAGGAGCGCCGCGAGCGATGCCACCAATAGCGGCGCTGCTATGGCGTAGACGTAGTAGGGTCCCTTTCCGACTCGAAAGCCGACGTCTCCGAACCCGACTTCAGGGTGAGTCTCAGCGCAAGGGAAAGGACGCCCGGGATGCACATCAGGACAACGATCCAGAGCGGGCCGAAGTTCCTCACACCGCCGTTGACGATGATGAAGGCTTCAAAGCCCCAACTTATTGCAAGCACCGACACAATGAAGATCAACGCTTGATTTCGGTCGCTCATCACGTCACCAGCTCAGGACGAACTGGCCGGCGCGGCTTTGAGCCAAGAGCTCACATCCTCCGGAGATGCCGTCTAACGACCAAGCTCAGCGGCAAAGACAATATGGCGCGGCTCTTGCGAAGGCAAGAGGCGTGACACCTTGACTTTGCCTGACTGCCGCGCCTTGTTAGGCGGCATTTTGCCCCCCACCAGTAGCGGCCTGCAACTTGAGAACTGTGCCCCAGTTTCGCGTCGTGGGTGCGTTGACCGTGACGCGGAAGAAGTCTTTGAGGAGCTTGGAGTCGAGGATGCCGCGGGGACACAATAGATACGCTGCCTCCCTGCCTATGGCCAGTTCCTCCGGTACCCAGCTCTCTTGGAGCAACGGCTCAGCCTTCCCCAGTGCGTCTCCTTTAGTGGCAAAAGCAACAAGGAATTTTGACGGATCGATGTCGCGAAAAGACAGCGTTTCTTGGACCTCGCTTCGCAACGAACGCAGGTGTTGTCCAACGGTAGGTACTTGGCCAACGGCTCCAGCGCGGTCTAACGATTAAGCTCACTGGCAACTGGCGCCTGGCGCGGCTGTTGCCGGCTTGCAAGAGCCGTGACAGGCGCCAGTTGGCCAGTGCAGCGGCTTGTTATGTGACTACTGCCTATCACGCCAGTACCCGGGCCTGCGACGGCGGTGGGCAACAGCAACGACGAGGATGTCGTGACCGCGAACGCGATAAAGAACGTAGTAGGGAAACCGGTGAACGAACCTTCTCCTCAGATCACCCCGAACGGCTCGCGCCGCAAGTGGAAGTTCCGAGATACGGCCGAAAGTCTTCTCCACTTCGGTCAGCAAAGCCGCGCCGAGGCCCGCTTGCTGCGATTCGTAGTGTAGCGCGGCAACTTCAAGTTCTTGTTCAGCTTCGAAAAGAAGGTGAACAACGCTCATTTCAGTTTGCGCCGAACCTCCGAGATGACGTCGTGAGCTGGCCTTGCCACGGTGCTGCCGGTGTCGTACTCCCTCAGCCGTCGCTCTGCTTCACTGAGCCACAATTCCTCCGCATCCTCATCTTCACCGGGGTCCAAGCTTGCGATAAGGTTTAGAGCGAGCCGGGCACGCTCTGCAGGCGACAGTTCGCGCGCTTGCTTTTCAAGGCTGGCAGCTGTGGACGTCATGGCAGCACCCTAAACCTCCGCAAGTGGGCCGTCAACGTCCAAATCCGCACGAGATGGCAGGATAGTCACATAACGACCAAGCTCAGCGGCAAAGGCAAGCCGGCGTGGCTTTTGCGAATGCAAAAGGCATGACAGTTTGCCTTTGTCCGTCTGCAGCGCCTTGTTAGGCGGCGCGTGTGCCGGAGCTACTGAGGAGATATCTAGAGGCATCTCCACCCCTCTAGCGTTTCTGCCCCGCGGATGCAACGAAACCTGAAAACCAATCGCTGTAATTACCCGGATCAGGCAAAAGTCCCCGCGCCTCGGCATCATTAAAGTCTACTTTGTTTATTGATTCTGACTTGAGCTTTGCGAACTTGCGATACCCCTGTAGAACAGAATCACCATGCTTCTTCAGATCCGCACAAAGCAGATTGCTGAAGAAGATAACATCATCATTCATACGATGGATACCCTCGATCGTATTCCGAAATTCCTCGCTAACGTCACCGCCTCTATATGGCAATCCAAAATAGAGCGCGGGCAGAACTGATCGGTGGTCATCCGGCAGCTGTCTGAATCTCTCTATTAGATGCCGGCGGTTCTCGATCATCTCCGAAAGCGAAGAAATTGATCCAGCGAGGGCTGCAACCAGCGCCAAGGGCCGGCCAGTCGCCGAGATTTTCTCGTGTACCAGTTTCCTCAATATATCGATTGGAAGTAATGGCATCGGGAAAGATCGGAAATCCGCTCGAAACTCAAAGATCGGTGGATCCCCTCCTTCACGTACTCGTTGAAGGTGCTCTTCGAAATCAGATCTACATCTAACGTAGGCGTTGTAAGCGTCACGCGTAACCTGATCCTTCAGGTTGAGTGCACCGACACAGATACTCGCGGCAACGGTAATCGCAGCGTTTGCATGACGAATCTCCGCGCGCAGTGCTTCCCGCTCTTTGCCGCGATCGGCGATGCGCTGAGCAGCCATTGCACCTGCGAACGCCCCTGCCAGAGCACCGATCAACCCGGATACAAAATTGGAGTTCAGAAACTGTGCCGCTGCTTGCCAATCTAGCAGTTCGCTCATTCTCCGTTACCAATTCATCCGGTTGATCGAAACGCTCAAGGCGCCGCCTAACGACCAAGCTCAGCGGCAAAAGCAAGCTGGCGCGGCTTTTGCGAATACAAAAGGCGTGACTGGTTGACTTTGTCCGTCTGCAGCGTTTTGTTATACGTCATTTGCGCGAACGCCATCGGGTTGGGCGCCTCCGACCGTGCATGCATGAGCGACCTATGGCGGTCGCGGCTCTTGCGTATGCAAGAGGCGTGACAGCTTGTCGTGTCCGACTGAAGCGCCTTGTTAGACGGCACCGCCACGTAGCTGGCGTGCATCCTTCAACCACCAGTCAATCATGTCCCATCGTTCCAATGTTGTTGCCTCATTGCCCATGCTTCTACGGATCTCCAGCAGAAAGTCACCCAAACGCTCAAGCATCTCAACGAGCCGGTCATTTGATAGGGCCTCATCATCTGCGCCTTGCTTATAGAAAAGCTGAAAAAGCTCATTGTAGGCCCGAACCACAGAGTCAGAGCCCATGAGAGACAACTGAAAGCCGCGGCGGCGATAGTCCAAGCTTAGTAACTTGGCTGTGGCTACGGCAAACTTGTCCTTGCCCTTATTTCGCTTGTCATGTTCCCACGCAGCATCGGACATTAGGAAGATGATAAACGGTTCTATTATTTCATTGTATATCGCGATGCGATCCGATCTAAGCTGGTTTTCCAACTCGATACGCCGATCAATTTTCCTTCGCAGTTGCCAGCCCACGAATGAAAGTGCTGCCAAGAGCAACGGAGTGGCAATCGCTCCGATCGCGGTGATGAGGTCAACGATTTGCACTGACTCTCTCGCCGTCTAACAACAAGTAGGCAGCGAAACGCCGTGTTTAAACTGCGGCAATGGGCTGGATATCATGATTGATTCCCCCGCAAGCTTTTGATGTAAATAGACCATAGACGGCGTTATGCGTCAAATGGCGCAGTGGGGTTATACCGCATGGATGCTAAGCCCAGGTTGCTGGAGCAGATTCGCGACAAGATCCGGTTGAAGCATTACAGCTACAGGACTGAGCAGCAGTACCTCAGCTGGATACGCCGCTTCATTTTGCATAATGGAAAGCGGCACCCGCGGGAAATGTCCGGCGGGAAGTCGAGCAGTTTCTTTCCCACCTGGCCACTGACCGACAAGTCTCCGCGCCCACGCAGAACCAGGCTTTATCAGCGATTCTCTTCCTGTATCGGCAAGTACTGGCAGTCGAGCTTCCCTGGCTGGAGAACGTCGTTCATGCCAGGCGTGCCTCCAGGATCCCGGTCGTTCTCTCTCCAAAGGAAACGGCAGCCCTGTTGGATCATCTTGACGGCACCTACAGGATCATTGGCCAGCTCATGTACGGCAGCGGGTTACGACTGATGGAGACCGTGCGGCTCCGGGTAAAGGACATCGATTTTACATACGCGCAGATCGTAGTGCGTGACGGTAAAGGCAAGAAGGACCGGGTGACGGTTTTGCCCGAGTCCGTTATAAGGCCGCTCAAACTCCACCTTCGGCTGGTGCGGCAGCAGCACGAAACTGCCGTACGGCGTGGATACGCAGGAGTCGAGCTCCCGTTCGCTTTGGCGCGCAAATACCCCAAGGCGCACATCGAATGGGGATGGCAGTACGTCTTTCCTGCGGCACGGCTCTCACGTGATCCACGGAGCAACACCGTACGCCGCCACCATCTTCACGAAACAAGTGTGCACGTGCCATCCGCCGCGCCGCGCGTGCGGCCTCAATCGCCAAGCCCGTCGGACCGCATACCTTGAGGCATTGCTTCGCGACTTACTTGCTGGAGCGTGGCTACGATATCCGTACGGTCAGGAGCTGATGGCTCATGCCGACGTCCGCACTACCCAGATCTACACGCATGTAATGAGGAAAGGCGCGGGCGGCGTGAAGAGCCCCGTGGACTGATTTCGGCACTGCCGACCAGCCTACTCCTGGCGATACTCTGACGCCGCATCCAGCAGCCACTGTGCCGTATAGGAGGCAAACGAGTTGCGTATCCAGAGCTCGATCGCATCGTCCATGGCGCGCAAGGTTACACGCGTCCTGGCCAGCAAGGTTTGTGCGCAGGCGCCGGCCTGGAATACCGTTGGGTGCAGGTCGAGGGCGCAGCCTTTGGCGAGCAGTTCGCGGCCGCAGGGACCGTACAGGCACAGCGTAGTGTAGTTCTGCGATACGTCCGTGACGGCGAGCCACGGCTCTTCAGCGCATACCTCGCGCAGCCTTTGTTCAATGGCCCGGCTCGAGCCATCTGACGCGAACAGGAGCCATTCGTCGGGACCGAGCCAGAGAGCCGCGCGCTCGCGCGTCCCGGCCCAGCGGTTCGGCTCGAGCGGGGGCGCGACACCGAACGCTCTCTCGACAGCCCCTGCGAACAGCTCCGTCGCCACTCCACGTATATTCAGCACGGTGCGGGGCGGCACGAGTTCGAGCCGGACCGCATCGATGCTCGCCGCCGCAAGCGCGCCTGCGAGCTCGCCCAGCGCATCTCTCCAAACGAGCTGAAGGTCAGCCGCCATCCCGCCTCACTCCTTTCCGGTCGTAGAACACCGGGTCGCAGATACGCACCGGCACCGGGCGATCCGCGACGGCGGCTTCAATCACCTCCCCGTGCCGCTGCTTCCCGCCCTTGACCAGCGCCAGGCAGAAGCGGCCGCCCATCGCCGGGCTGGTGTAGCTGGACGTGACGAAGCCTTCCATCGGCACCGGGGGCGGATCGCCGCTTCGGCCGGCCGCCACGAGCTGCGTGCCTTCGGGGATATCGGCGCCGCGATCCTCCGGCCACAAGCCGACGAGCTGCTTGCGGTCCGGACGCCGGCTATCCGGGCGCGCGAGGGATCGGCGCCCGATGAAGTCCTTGCTGTCCGACACGGCCCAATCGAGCCCGAGGTCGTACGGTGTCTGCGTTCCGTCCGTCTCCTGCCCCACGATGATGAAACCCTTCTCCGCCCGCAGCACGTGCATCGTTTCCGTACCGTAGGGCGCGATGCCGAACTCCCCGCCCGCCTCTATCACCGCATCCCACAGCGATGCGCCGTAGTGCCACGGCACGTTGATCTCGTAATGCAGCTCGCCGGTAAAGCTGACACGGAAGATGCGCGCCTCGATTCCGCCGATCACCGCGTCCCGCCAGGTGAGGAACGGGAACGCTTCCCGCGAGAAATCCCTCTGCGGCGCGAGCTTCGCCAGCACCGCTCCGCTAAGCGGGCCAGCGACGCCAACCGTCGCCCACTCCTCCGTCACGGACGTGAGCCGCACGCGCAGATCCGGCCACTCCGTCTGCAGGTACTCCTCCAGGTGATCGAGTACCGGTGCGGCATTTCCCGTAGTGGTGGTCATCAGGTAGCGATGCTCCCCGATGCGGGCTGTCGTGCCGTCGTCGAACACCATGCCGTCCTCGCGGCACATGATGCCGTAGCGCACCCTGCCGACCGCCAGCTTCAGCCAGTTGTTCGTATAGACACGATCCAGGAACTCAGCGGCATCCGGTCCCTGGATATCGATCTTGCCGAGTGTCGACGCATCCATGGCGCCAACCCGCTCCCGCACGGTCGCGCATTCCCGCGCGACCGCCGCGTGCAGGTCCTCGCCGTCGCGCGGGAAATACCACGGCCGCTTCCACTGGCCGACGTCCTCGAACTCGGCGCCCAGCGCGACGTGCCGGTCGTGGATCGACGTGAGCCGCGCCGGATCGAACAATGCACCGCGATCGCGCGCGCCCATCGCGGCGAACGTCACCGGTGTATACGGCGGGCGGAAGGTCGTCGTGCCGACTTGCGGAATCGGTTCACCGGTCGTTTGAGCAAGAATCGCAAGCGCGTTGATGTTCGAGGTCTTGCCCTGGTCCGTGCCGAAGCCCGCCAGCGTGTACCGCTTCATGTGCTCGACCGATTCGAAGCCCTCCTGCACCGCGATGCGAATGTCGGCGGCGCTCGTATCGTTCTGCAAATCGACGAAGTGCTTCGAGCCGGCGTTGCGGCCGGCGCGGGCGTCGGGTACCAGCCACAGCGGCGACGGCGGTGTGGCGGGGATGTCATCCATCGACGGTCGGTCGACCGCTGTCGCTGCTTCGAAGCCGCAGGCTCGCGCGGCATCAAGGCCGGCAGCGGCCGCTTCCGCCAGCGCGTCGTGGAGCCCGAACGTGCCGTTGCACGCACCGACGGAGACCTGCGCCGCCCAGCCCTGGGCCGGCCGAAAGCACGCCAGCGTCTCGTCGTAGGCGAGCGGGCCGCCGACCTGGCTGTGCAGGTGCACGACGGGACTCCAGCCGCCGGACACCGCGAGCAGGTCGCAGTCCATGAGCTCGGCAGGGCCGACGCTCTCGCCGGACGCGGAAAGGGCTGCGACGGTCACGCCGGCGATACGCGAGCGCCCACGCGTGTCGACGACGACATGACCTGTCCTGATATCCACCCCTTGTTCGCGCGCGGCGTCAACCAGCGGGCCGGACGGGTGTGGGCGCGAATCGACGATTGCCACCATCTTCACGCCTGCCTCGAGGAGGTCCGGCACCAGCCGGTACACGCTGTCATTGTTCGTAAACAGGCAGACACGGCGGCCGGGGAGCACCGCCCAGCGTTCCAAATAGCGCCGCACCGCGCCGGCCAGCATGATGCCGGGACGGTCGTTGTTGGCGAAGACGAGCGGGCGTTCGTGGGCACCGGTGGCAAAGATCACGCGGCGGGCGCGAAAGTGCCATAGGCGTTCGCGGGGCGTGCCTGGCAGAGGGGCGTCGCCCGGTTCGATGAGGCGTTGGAGGGCGGCGAGGCAGTTGTTGTCGTAGTTGCCGAAGACGGTGGTGTTGGGGAGGTGGAGGAGGTTTTCGGCGGCGGTGAGGTGGGGGCAGGTCGTGCCGGTTTGGCAGGGTTCAGGATCTGTGGCATCGCACGCGGTGCGCGCTCCTACAAGGACGGTGCGGGCGCCGGCGGTGGCGGCGGTGCGGGCGGCCATCCTGCCGGCGGGGCCGGTGCCGACGACCAGGACGTCGCAGTGGTGGTAGCAGCGGTCGTAGGAATCCGGGTCGGGTTCGGCCGGGGCGCGGCCCCAGCCGCCGGCGCGTCGGATGAGCGGCTCGAAGACGCGTTCCCAGAGCCGAAGGGAACCGAAGAACGTCTTGTAATAGAAGCCGGCAGGCATGAAACGCGACAGCGTGCCGGCGACGGCGCCCACGTCGAAGGCGAGCGACGGAAACACGTTGACGCTGCGTGCCTCCAGCCCGTCGTACAGCGCTATCCCGGTCGCCTTCGCGTTCGGCGTCGAGCGCCCGCCGCGCCCCACCTGCACTATCGCGTTCGGCTCCTCCGCGCCCGCGGTCATGATGCCGCGCGGCCGGTGATACTTGAAGCTGCGCGCCACCAAAAGCACGCCGTTCGCGAGCAGCGCCGAGGCCAGCGTGTCGCCCGGATGTCCCTCGTAGCGCCGCCCGTTGAAGGAAAACGAGAGCGTGCGCGAACGATCGATCGCGCCGCCCTGACGCAGCCGCATCGGTTGGCTCATGGCGAGGGCTTCCCGATGCGCCAGGCCGCCAGGATCTCGTGCGTCACGGTGTGCCGCTTTACGTTGAACCAGCGGCGGCAGCCGGCCGCGTGCAACCAGCGCTCGGCGAATACGCCCTTCGGGTTGTCGCGCATGAAAAGGTAGTCCGCCCATTCCTCATCCGTCAATTCCTCCGGACGTTCCGGCCGCGCGATGTGAGCCTGCCCGCCGTAATGGAACTCGGTCTCGTCGCGAACACCGCACCAGGGACAGGGGATGCGCAGCATCAGTGGGCCACCGCCGCCGCGCCGTGCTCGTCGATCAGCGCGCCACTCGTGAACCGCTCCAGCGCGAACGGCGCGTTGATCGGGTGCGGCGCGTCATTTGCGATCGTGTGTGCGAACACCCAGCCCGACCCGGGCGTCGCCTTGAACCCGCCGGTGCCCCAGCCACAGTTGATGTAGAGCCCAGCCACCGGCGTCCTGCCGATGATCGGGGAGGCATCCGGCGATACGTCGACGGTGCCGCCCCAGCTCCGCAGCATACGCAGCCGCGAGAACACCGGGAACAGCTCGACCAGCGCCGCCATCTGCCCCTCGACAACGTGGAAGCTGCCGCGCTGCGCATAGGAGTTGTAGCTGTCGATGCCGGCACCGATCACCAGCTCACCCTTGTCGGACTGGCTGACATAGACGTGGATCGTGCCGGACATCACCACGGTATCGAGCACCGGCTTGATCGGCTCGGACACGAGCGCCTGCAGGGGATGACTTTGTATCGGCAGGCGGAACCCTGCCATTTCGGCCAGCACCGAGCTGTGCCCGGCCGTCACTATCCCGACCTTGCCCGCGGCGATGAAGCCGCGGGTCGTGTCGACGCCGGTGACGCGCCCGTTCTCCCGCCGGATGCCGGTCACCTCGCAGTTCTGCAGGATGTCCACGCCGCGGGCGTCCGCCGCGCGCGCGAAGCCCCACGCGACGGCATCGTGCCGGGCCGTGCCGCCGCGCGGCTGGAAGGTGGCACCGAGCACCGGGTAGCGCAGCCCGGGCGAGGTGTTCAGGATCGGGCAGGCGTCCTTCACCTGCTCATGCGACAGCCATAGCGAATCGACGCCGTTCAGCCGGTTCGCCTCCGCGCGGCGGCGTCCGGCGCGCACGTCGCCCAGGTTGTGGGCCAGGTTCAGCACGCCGCGCCGGCTGAACATGACGTTGTAGTTCAGCTCGCGCGACAGCCTCTCCCAGAGCTTCAGCGAATGCTCGTAGAGCGCCGCGCTCTCGTCCCACAGGTAATTCGAGCGAACGATAGTCGTGTTGCGGCCGGTGTTACCGCCGCCTAGCCAGCCCTTCTCCAGCACGGCGACGTTGGTGACGCCGTGGTTCTTTGCGAGGTAGTACGCCGTCGCGAGACCGTGACCGCCGCCGCCGATGATGACTACGTCGTAGGCCCGCTTCGGATCGGGGCTGCGCCATTGGCGCGGCCAATGGCCGTGGCCGGTGATAGCGTTGCGGGCGAGAGTCCAGGCAGAAAACTTGTTCATGTGTAGGAGCGCGTACTGCGCGCGTTGCTGCGGTTGCGATCGGAAGCATCGCGCGCGATGCGCGCTCCTACGCTTTTTAACGTCTCAGCGGTGAACGGGATAGAACGCGGCCGACAGGCCCGGGAGTAGGAATGCGACACGCGGCACCTCCGTTGACATGCGCCGGAGGGCTCTGCAGACTCGCGCAATGGACATCGACGGAGCGCCAGCGCCCGATGCCGTGCCTCGGCTCAGCGTCGGGGTTCTCATGCTGCGCAACTTCACGTTGCTGCCCTTCGCCGGTTTCATCGACGTGCTCAGGCTCGCAACCGACGATGGCGATCTCAGCCGGCAGCGCGCCTGCCGCTGGGTTGTGATGAGCAGCGAAGGCCGGGCGGTGCGGGCGAGCTGCGGCACCGAGGTCCGCGTCGACACGCGCTTTCGCGACCCCCGGGAATTCGACTACCTCGTCGTGGTCGGCGGCCTGCTGCACGAAGCACCGCAGGCTGACGCCGCCACCGATCGTTACCTGCTGCGCGCCGCGGAGGCCGGTGTACCGCTGATCGGGCTGTGCACGGCCGTGTTCACGCTCATCCGGCTCGGGCTCATGGCCGGGCGGCAGTGCTGCGTCTCCTGGTACCACTACTGGGACCTCAAGAAGACGTTCCCGGACGTGACGCCGATCGCCGATCACCTGTTCGTGGTCGACGGCCAGCGCATTACCTGCGCCGGTGGCACCGGCGCCGTGGACCTCGCAGCGTGGCTCGTCGCGCGCCACCTCGGGCGTGCCGTAGCGGACAAGGCGCTGCACATCCTGCTCGCCGAAGGTGCACGCCCGGCGAACGCGCCGCAGCCGCACGTCGTGATCGACCGGCAGGCACGCGATTCCAGGCTGGAGGAAGCCGTGGAGTTCATCGAGCAGAACCTGGCCGAGCCGCCACGCATCGAAGCAGTCGCGGGACGCGTCGGCCTCTCACGCCGGCAGCTCGAGCGCCTGTTCCGCGAGGAGTTCGGCATGTCGCCCTGGAAGTACGCGCTGGGACGACGCCTGCGGCAGGGGCACCTGCTGCTGACCCGCACCGACCACTCGATTACCGACATCGCCCACGAGTGCGGCTTCGCCGACGCCTCGCATTTCTCCCGCCACGTGCGCACGACCTTCGGCGCGCCGCCGCAGACCGTGCGCGATGCGGCTCGCGCGGCAGGTGCTGCGGGAGCCGGCCATGTTTGATCAAGCAGCGGAGCAGTTACCCCAGCGCATCGCGTTCCTGCTGATCCCGCATTTCTCAATGATGGCGTTCACCTCCTCGGTGGAGCCGCTGCGCGCGGCGAACCGGCTGAGCGGCAGGTCGCTCTACTCGTGGCGAACCCTGAGCATCGACGGGCAAGCCGTGCAGGCCAGCAACGACGTCGTGATCGTGCCGGACGGCTCGATCCACGACGAACTGGATGCGAAGACGCTCTTCGTCTGTGCCGGGATACGTGCCGAACGCTTCGATGACAAAGCGGTGTTCGGGCGCTTACGCGAGCTGGCGCGCCGGGGCATGGCACTCGGCGGCGTTTGCACCGGTTCGCTCGCCCTGGCCCGGGCGGGCCTGCTGGACGGCTATCGCTGCACGATCCACTGGGAAAACATGGAAGGCTTCGTCGAGGATTTCCCGAAGCTGAAGATCACCGCAACGCTGTTCGAGATCGACCGTGACCGCTACACCTGCTCCGGGGGCACCGCGCCGCTCGACATGATGATCTACTCGATCGCCCGCGACTTCAGCGACAAGCTCGCGATCGGAGTCGCGGAGCAGATGTTGCACAGCTTCGTTCGGCAGCCGCACGACGCGCAGCGCATGTCGATCCAGTACCGCACCGGAATCAGCAACCCGAAACTGCTCGCGGTGATCGCGCACATGGAGGCATACCTGGAGTCGCCGGTGACACTCGCCGAGCTGGCAAGGTCGGTGAGCCTGTCCGTGCGGCAGCTCGAGCGCCTGTTCCGCCAGCACCTCGACAAGACGCCGACGCGCTACTACCTTGAACTCCGGCTGCAGCGGGCCCGGCTGCTGCTGCGGCAGACGACGATGCCGATCCTGCAGGTGGCCGTCGCCTCCGGCTTCGCGTCCGCCTCACATTTCGCGCGCTGCTACCGGGAATTCTTCGAGTGCGCGCCCCGCACCGAACGGGCACAGTTCGAGGCCGCCAAGAACCGGGAGGAATCCGAGCGAACGCCGGCCTACGCCACCGCGAAGTACTCCGACTGAGCATGTAGGAGCGCGCATTGCGCGCGATGCCACGATTGGCGACCAGGGGGAAGATCGACCAGTTTGGCATCGCGCGCAGTGCGCGCTCCTACACGGTGCGACGATTGCCAAACTGGCGAAGAAATCGACTCACGCGAGCCGTCAGTGCGTGTCCGCGACGGTTTCGGCGTGCCTGAGTTCCCTGGCGAGGCGTTTGGATTCTTCGGCGCGGGCCGAGGAGAAGCGGGCCAGCATCAGGTAGAGTGCAGGCGTGAGGTAAAGGGTAAAGATGGCCGCGAGACCGAGGCCGCCGAAGACCACCCAGCCGATCGACGAGCGCGCTTCCGAGCCGGCGCCGCCGGAGAGAATCAGCGGCAGCCCGCCGAGCACGGTCGCGATCATGGTCATGGTGACCGGGCGCAGACGGACCGCGGAGCCGGCTTCCACGGCCTCGCGGATACCCATGCCGCGGTCGCGGAGCTGGTCCGCGAATTCGACCAGCAGCACGCTGTTCTTCGCCATCAGCCCTATCAGCAAGACGAGCCCGATCTGCGAGTAGATGTTGACCGAGGTGCCGGTAAGGAACAGCGCAAGCACCGCCGCGGCAACGCCGAAGGGTACGATCAGCGTCACTACCACCGCGCTCGTGAAGCCTTCGAACTGCGCACAGAGCACGAGGAACACGACCGCGAGCGCAATCGCGTAGGTAATCGCCACCTCGCGTGAGGTTTCCTCGAGCGTCGCCGCCTCGCCGAGCAGCACCATGGAAATATTGGCGGGCAGCGTTTCATCGGCCAGGGCGCGCAGGTCGTCCACCGCCGACTGCAGCGGGTACTTGCCCGTGAGCTCCATGTTGACCTGGATCGCCCGCCGCTGCGCCTGGCGGTCGAGCTGCGCCGCGACGCCCTTCTCCTTCAGCGTGACCACGCTCGAGAGCGGCAGCAAGCCCCCGCTGTTCGTGCTCACGTACAGGTTGACGAGGTCGGTGGGGTCGTTGATGTCGCCGCTGGAGGATTCGAGCAGGATCGGTACCGCCTCGTCCTCGATGTTGAGGTCGACCAGCTCGTCGCCGTTGATCATCGCCCGCAGGGTGGCGGCAAGGTTGTCGAGGTCGATCCCGAGGTCTGCCGCGCGGCGCCGGTCGATTTCGACCGAAAGCTGCGGCTGCGTCGGGTCATAGGAAATCTCCGGCTGCCGGATATTTACCAGCCGGTTCTCGATCTCTTGCACGAATGCCTGCGTCGCCTCGAAAATGACGTCGTAGTCGTTGCCGATCAGCGCCACCTCGAGATCTCCCCCGGCCCGGCGGAGGTCCAAACTGTTGGTAGAGAAAACCGTCACGCGAGCGCCGGGAATCTGCGCCAGCTCTCCCTCGATCGAGGCCACGATGTCCTGCTGGCTGACGTTCCGTTCGTCCCAGTCGACCAGCGGCATCGTGACGCGGGCACGGTTGGGATCCCACCCCCCGATCACCGTGTACAGCGACCTGCCGACGCCGCTGTCGACCAGCGGCTGCAGGACGGCCTCCATCTTCTCCGCCTGCCGGTCCATGTACCCGAGGCCAACGCCGTCCGGACCCACGGCGGTGACGTTGATGAGGCCGCGATCCTCGGGTGGGATGAGCTCCTTGTCGAGCGTTCGGAACAGGCTGAACGCCCCCACGGCAAAGATCACCGCGACCGCTAGCGGGATGACCGGGTGATCCAGTGAAAACGCAAGCGAGCGCCGGTAGAACTCTTTCAGGCGGTCGCCGAAGCGGACGATCGCCTGGCGCAGGCGCTGCTCGCGACCTTCTTCGGGGAGGCGCGACGCCGCGGCCGGCACGAGCGACAGCGATACGAAGGCCGAGATGGTCACGGCCACGGCCATCACCGCGCCAAACTCGCGAAACAGCCGCCCGGCCGTGCTCGGCAGGAAGGCGATCGGTACGAACACGGACACCAGCACCGCCGTTGTCGTGATGACCGCAAAGAAGACCTGGCGCGTGCCGAGCACCGCGGCCGCGCGCGCGCCGAGCCCCTGCGTCCGGCGGCGCTGGATGTTCTCCAGCACCACGATGGCGTCGTCGACGACGAGCCCGGTGGCAAGCACCAGGGCAAGCAGCGTCAGGATATTGACCGAGAACCCGAACAGCCAGATGGCGGCCACCGTGCCGATGAGCGAGATCGGGATTGCCATGCTCGGTACCAGCGTGGCGCGCAGCGAGCCCATGAACAGCCAGATCGAGGCGATCACGATGACGATCGTGAAACACAGTGTGAACAGGACTTCCTCGACCGAGCTGCGGATGAACTCCGCGCTGTCGTTCGTGATCACGAGCTCAAGGTTATCGAAACGCTCGTTGAGCCGCTCCACGGCCCGGTGCACGCCGTCCGAGATCTCGATCGTATTCGACTCCGCCTGGCGGATGATGCCGAGGCCGACCACGGGACGACCGTCCAGCCGCGTGAACGCCGTGGCGTCCTCGGGGGCGAAGTACACGTTGGCGACGTCGCCGATCCGCACCGTGCCCCGAATGATGATGTCCGCGGCCTGCGACGCCGTGACCACCGAGGCGTCGGCACGCACGATCAGCTCCTGGTCGGCCGACCGGAAGCTGCCGGCGGGCACGTCGAACGGCGCCTGCCGCAGCGCTGCCGCCACGTCGGTGACGGACAGGCCATAGCTCGTCAGCCGCAGCGGATCGATCACGACGCGCAGCATGCGCTGGCGGGCACCGAACAGCCGCACGTCCGCCACGCCTTCGAGCGAGATCAGCTCGGGCACGATGTCCTTCTCGATGACCCGCGTGATCTCGTCGTCCATCAGCGTGTCGCTCAGGACCGCCAGGTTGACGATGGAGTCCGAGTCGTTGTCCGCCTTCAGGATCACGACCTGCTCGATACGATCGGGTAGCTGGCGCATCACCCGGCTCACCGCCTCGCGCACGTCCGAGGCGGCGCTGTCGAGATCGACGTTTGGCGAGAATTCGATGCGCATGCGCCCCTCGTTCTCTTCGGAAGAGGAGCGGATGTTGTAGATGCCGGAAACGCGGGCCACCGCGCCTTCCAGGATGCTGATCACTTCCGAGTCCATCGTCTCGGGCGACGCGCCGGGGTATTCCGCGCGCACGCTGACAATCGGGCGGTCGACGTCCGGCAGCTCACGAATCTCGACGGCAAGCAGCGCCGCGATGCCGGCCAGCAGGATGAGCAGGTTCACGACCAGCACCAGCACCGGGCGCCGGATGGACAGGCTCGGCAGGTCGTTCATCAGGGGACCGGAAGCATCGTCGACGGAATCGTCGAATCCGGCGTTCTCCAGGTCCTGGTCGGACTGCGTCATGCTAGTACCCTGGCAAGCCTCTAATCTGTACCGACCGCGGCCTGCCCGCCGCTGTCGAGCCCGCGATCGGCGAGGTTGGGCAGCT
>CAYRKH010000075.1:0-15738 GCA_964424805.1 uncultured Woeseiaceae bacterium | reverse complement strand
CCTTTGGCGGAAATAAAGCGGACCGACAGGGCCCGCAGGGCCCCGAGGGAGCCATTTCGCCAAAGGCCCCCCGGTGGCGCCCGGATGCCGCGGCAGGCCCCGCGCAAACACAAAACAAAGGCGCCCCACCGGCGGATAGCCGGTCGCGCGCGGTGCGCGCTCCTACTTGACGATCTTGAGGTGCGGGCGGTCGCCCCGGGCGGTTTCCTTTTCTTGCGGATCGGGCGGATCCGGCTGGTCGGCGCCGTGGGAAAAGATCATTCCCTGGCCGGTTTCCTTGGCGTAGATGCCGAGCACTGACGCGATCGGCACCCACACGTCGAATGGGACGCCGCTGAACCGCGCCCGGAAGCTGACGGCGTCGTTGCCGAGCTTCAGGTTATGGGCGGCGGAGTGGCTGATATTGAGGATGATCTTGCCGTCCTTCACGTGCTCACGCGGAACCGTGACGCCGTCGACCCCGGCGTCGACGACGATGTGCGGCGTGTGGCCGTTGTCGCCCATCCATTCGTGCATCGCACGAACGAGGTACGGCCGTTTTGAGCGGCTGGGGGCGGCCACGGCTCACCTGTTTCCTGGTCGGTTCATGAGCAGAAGGATAACACCGCGCTCGCGCCGGTCACCCCCTCGACCCGCATTTTCCGCGGCTGGGTCAGCCGGGAGAATGGCACGCGGGAAACCGCGCACCGGCAAGTTTTTCAACCTAGAGCCGCATCTCCTGCTCGAGCTCGGTCAGGCTCTGCTGGAAGGAGCGCCGTTCGAAGACGCGCCGCATATAGGCTTCGATCGGCTCCGCGCGGCTGCCAAGATCGATGCCGTAGGCCGGCAGCCGCCAGAGCACCGGCGCGATGCTGCAGTCGACCAGCGAGAACTCGTCGCTCAGGAAGAACTGCTTGGCGCTGAACAGGTCCGCGCTCGCGAGGATGCTTTCTCGCAGCATCTTGCGCGACTTGCCCGCGTGCTTGCGCTCGCTGTCGTCGTCGAGCTGCTCCGCCAGCGGATACCAGTCGTGCTCGATCCGGAACAGCGCCAGCCGGAAATGGGCCCGGGTCACCGGATCCACCGGCATGAGCGGCGGATGCGGAAAGCGCTCGTCGAGGTACTCCATGATGACGCGGGAGTCGTAGAGAACCAGGTCCCGGTCTACCAGCGTCGGCACCGTGTGGTAGGGGTTCAGGTCCATCAGGTCCTCGGGCAGGTCGGGGCCTTCGACGTTGGCAATGTCGATATTGATATTCTTCTCGGCCAGCACGAGCCGCGTGCGGTGGCTGTGTATGCAGGTCGGCTTCGAAAACAGCGTCATCACGGAACGTCGGTTGGCAATTACTGCCATGGTGGTTTGCTCAAGAATACACGTTGTGACACGTTCAGGGTCCCGGAAGGCTGGTGTCCTGTCCCGTTAATCGCCGGCTACTCCGGTCGCGGGCTTTGGCGTGGCACGAAGACAGGACACTACGACACGTCCTTCCAGATCTGGTTCTTGAGCATGTTGGCAATAATCAGGAACACGGCGAGGAAGATCAGCACCCAGACGCCGAGGACCCGCCGGGTCCCGCGCACCGGTTCGCTGATGTACTCGAGGAAATTGACCGTATCGCGCACGAACGCATCGTAGTCCTCCGGCGACAGGGTACCGGTCGTGACGTTCTCGAAGTGGCTGAACACCATTTCGACCCCGCCGTTCGGCATTTCCACCTCATCGAACACCGCTTCCTGGTAGCCCTGCAGGCGCCACAGGACGTGCGGCATGCTCGTTCCCGCGAGAACCATGTTGTCCACGCCCGTGGGGCTGTCAGGGTCCACGTAGAACGCTTTCAGGAAGTTGTAAATATAGTCCGTTCCCCTGGCCCTCGCTATCAGGGACATATCGGGCGGGGGCTGCCCGAACCATTTCGCCGCGCTGTCGGCGGGCATCGTCGCCTGCATGGTCTCGAAAGTCTGCTCGGCGTTGAACATCAGGTTCTCGATGACCTGGTTCTCGTTGAGCATCAGGTCTTTCGCGATCGTGTTGTAGCGGACGTATTGCGCCGAATGGCAACCGGAACAGTAGTTCACGAAGTTGCGCGCGCCGCGTTGCAGGGACGCCACATTGCCGATCTGGTTGCCGGCGGGCTCGAGCTCCATTTGCGGTGCCGCCCCGGCAAATCCCGTCGTGGAGAGACCCAGGACTATTGCGGCCAGCTTCACGCAGCCTTTGCGCAACTCAACCATTGTAGACCACCCTGTCCGGTACCGGCCGGGTCTTGTCGATGGCCGTGTAGTAAGGCATCAGCAAAAAGAACGCGAAATAGATCACGGAGAAGATCCGCGCCAGCGTGACGTAGACGCCGGTAGCCGGCTGCAGCCCCAGCCAGCCGAGCGCCAGGAAGCTGACGGCGAACAGCATCAGCGCGGACCGGTAGATCCAGCCGCGGTAGCGTATCGACCTGACACGGCTGCGGTCGAGCCATGGCAGGAACAACGGCAGCAGGACCGCGGCCGCCATGAGGATAGCGCCCCAAAGCTTGTCGGGCACCGCCCGCAGGATCGCGTAATAAGGTGTGAAGTACCACACAGGCGCGATGTGCTCGGGCGTGGCCTTCGTGTTCGCCGGCTCGAAGTTGGCGTGCTCGAGGAAATACCCGCCCATGTCCGGCGCGAAGAACACCACGGCGAAAAAGATCATCAGGAAGATGATGATCGCCACCAGGTCCTTGCTCGTGTGGTACGGATGAAAAGCGACGCCGTCGAGCGGTGTTCCGTCCGGACCCTTGTGCTCCTTGATCTCGATACCGTCCGGGTTGTTCGAGCCGACCTCGTGCAGCGCGACGATGTGCACGAACACGAGGCCGATCAGCGCCAGCGGCAGCGCCACGACGTGCAGGGCGAAGAACCGGTTCAGGGTGATGTCGGAGATGGAGTAGTCGCCCCGGATGAACTCGACCAGCGTGTCCCCGACGAGCGGTATCGCGCCGAACAGCGAAATGATGACCTGCGCGCCCCAGTAGGACATGTTGCCCCACGGCAGCAGGTAGCCTGCGAACGCTTCCGCCATCAGCACGAAGAAGATCAGCATGCCGATGATCCAGATGAGCTCCCGTGGCTTCTTGTAAGAGCCGTAGAGCATCGCCCTGAACATGTGCAGGTACACGACGATGAAGAAGAAAGACGCGCCGGTCGAATGTATGTAGCGGATGAGCCAGCCGAAATCGACGTCGCGCATGATGTACTCGACCGAGGCGAACGCCTCTTCCGCCGACGGCTTGTAGTTCATCGTGAGGAAGATGCCGGTCACGAGCTGGATGACCAGCACGACGAGCGCCAGCACGCCGAACACGTACCAGAAGTTGAAGTTCTTGGCCGCGTAGTACTCGGTCGCGTGGTAGCGGATCGTATCCAGCAGCGGAAACCGGTCGTCGATCCACTTGATGAGGCCGCTGCGCGGCTTGCTGATTTCCGATTCTATACGTCCCATTATGCCGCTCCGTTCTCGGCGCCGATCATGATGACGTCGGGCTGGATGAAACGATACGGCGGCACGACCAGGTTGGACGGCGCGGGCACGCCCGTGTAAACGCGCCCCGCCATGTCGAACCGGGAGCCATGGCAGGGACAGAAAAAGCCGCCGTACCAGTCGGGCGACGGGCCGACCTGGAACTCGGGCAACGGCGCGCAGCCGAGATGCGTGCACCGGCCTTCGACCACGAGATATTCCGGGTTACGTGACCTGTAGGGATTGACGGCGTACTGCGGCTGCTGCTCGGCGTCTTCCGAATCCGGGTCGCGCAGGAACGGCACCACCTCCGACAGGCGGTCGATCATCGCCTGCGAGCGCCGTACGACGTAGATCAGCTTGCCCCGCCAGATGACACGCACCATCTCCCCGACGTTCAGGGAGCCGACCGGCACCTCGACCGGTGCACCCAGCGCCAGCGCCCGGGCACTCGGCCTGAGCGAGGCCAGGAAGGGGACGGCTGCGAGGGCAACGCCCACGCCGCCGGCAACGGCGGTGGCCACGGTTAGAAAGTGACGTCTGTTGCGGTCAACGTCGTCGTCGGTCATCAGGCGCTCCCTTACACCGGGTCAGTTGCAGTATCGAAACGGATCAGCAGGAAGAAACCGGTTGGGTAATGCCGCGGCCGGCCCTTCGGGATGAGTGGTGGGAAGGGAATGCTGGATGCTCAAAACCCGATTCAAGGAGCCGGTACGCAAAGCATGTTGTGTAATTCCCGCAGACGGCGCCTTGCTCAAGCTTTCCTCACTCTGATTTTCGCACTGCCCCACTTCCGGGCAATTCTTGCTTTAATTCGAAACCAAATCGGTCCGCAATGGATTGCAGCCGACCCAATTTGCCGTCAGGATGGCGTCTGGGGCTGGGTGCGGAACCAGTGCGGCATTATACACGCCGGTTCCGGAAATTGGCTAGGCGGCACCGGACGGCCGCCGCGCCCGGCGCGGGTCGGCACCTCTGCTGGAATCGATTGTGGCGCGTCTCAAATCGATAATCGTTTTCCTCGTCCAGTCGGTCGTCGTCGGCCTGGCGGTTGCGTTCCTCATCGTCGTGCTCCAGCCGCGCCTGCTGCCGACGTTCGACGCCGGTTCGAGCAGTGCGCCGCGCCAGCCCGCCAGCTACGCGGACGCCGTCGAGATCAGCGCACCGGCAGTCGCCAACGTCTACACGCGCCGCCTGGTGCATGCCGGGCCGGCGGTGGGCGAAAGCGAGCGCTATCGCCTGAATATCAGCCTCGGTTCCGCGGTCGTGATCGACCCGGCAGGTTATCTCGTTACCAATTATCACGTGGTCGCGGACGCCGAGGAGATCTGGGTCCAGCTCGCGGATGGCCGGATTGCGGGTCCCGAGCTCGTCGGCGTCGATGCGGAGACGGACCTGGCCTTGCTCAAGGTGGACCTCGGCCCCCTGCCGCCCATCCCGCTCGGGAGCTCGAGGGACCTGCGGATCGGGGACGTGGTGCTGGCCATCGGCAATCCGTACGGGCTCGCGAAAACCGTGACCCAGGGCATCGTGAGCGCTACCGGCCGCGCGCAGCTCGAGCTCACGACGTACGAGAACTTCATCCAGACTGATGCCGCGATCAACGACGGCAATTCCGGCGGCGCGCTGGTGAACTCGCTGGGCGAGCTCGTCGGCATCAACACCGCCGTGCTCGCCGAAGACGCCGACACCGAAGGCATCAGCTTTGCCATTCCCGTCGACCTGGTGCGCGGCGTGGTCGACGAGATCAAGCAGCACGGGCGCGTAATCCGCGGCTGGGTGGGCCTCGAAACCGACGAGCTGTCGAGCGCGCAGTCCGAAGCGCTCGGGCTCGACCCGAACATCGGGCTGCTCCTGACCCGCATTATCGACGGCGGGCCCGCCGAGATCGCCGGCTTGCGGCCGGGCGACGTCATCCTGTCGATCAACGGCGAGCCGATCCACAATGCGCAGCAGGCCCGCCTCCTGGTTGCCGCCCTGGAACCCGGCGACCAGATCAGCCTCGACGGCTGGCGCAACGGCCAGCGCTTCACGGCCACCCTCACGGCCGCCGAACGCCCACTGTAGGAGCGCGCATCGCGCGCGATGCCACGGCGTGCGAGCAAGCGCCGTCGGTGCCGATTTCGAATATCGTGGCATCGCGCGATTCCACGGCGCTGCGAAAACGCGCCGGCAGCGCCGATTTCGAATATCGTGGCATCGCGCGCGATGCGCGCTCCTACCCCGGCGTGCGGCGGATGTCGGCACCGAGCTGCCGCAGCTTTTCCTCGATTCGCTCGTAGCCGCGGTCGACGTGATAGATGCGGTCGACCAGCGTCTCGCCCTCTGCCGCAAGCCCCGCGAGCACCAGGCCGGCCGACGCGCGCAGGTCCGTCGCCATAACCGGCGCGGCGGTCAGGCGATCGACGCCGCTGCAAACCGCGGTGTTGCCCTCGATGCGGATGTCGGCACCCATGCGCTGCAGCTCCAGGACGTGCTGGAAACGGTTCTCGAACACGGTCTCCGTGACCGTGCCGACGCCGCGGCCGACGGCATTCAGCGCACAGAACTGCGCCTGCATGTCCGTCGGGAAACCCGGGTACGGCATGGTCCGGATGTTGACGGCACGCGGCCGTTGGCCGCGCATGTCGAGCTCGATCCAGTCGTCGCCGGTGGCGACGGCCGCTCCCGCTTCCTGCAGCTTCAGCAGCACGGCTTCCAGGACGTCGGGGTCGGTGCGCTTCAGGCGCACGTGCCCGCCGGTCATGGCGGCGGCCGCAAGGTAGGTGCCGGTTTCGATACGGTCCGGCATGACCGACCAGGCGCCGCCGTGCAGCGACTCCACTCCCCGCACCCGCACGGTGCTGCTGCCGGCCCCCTCGATGTCGGCGCCGAGCGCGTTCAGGAAACGCGCGAGATCCAGGACCTCGGGCTCGCAGGCGGCATTCTCGAGCACCGTTTCGCCGTCCGCGAGCACGGCAGCCATGAGCAGGTTCTCGGTGCCGGTCACGGTCACGGTGTCGAAGACGATGCGTGCGCCGCGCAGGCGCCGCGCCCGCGCCCTGATGTAACCGTTTTGCACGGTCACGTCGGCGCCCATGGCCCGCAGGCCCAGTACGTGCAGGTTCACCGGCCGGGCGCCGATCGCGCAGCCGCCCGGCAGCGAGACGTCGGCCTGCCCGAAACGGCTCAGGAGCGGCCCGAGCACCAGGATCGAGGCGCGCATGGTCTTCACCAGCTCGTAGGGGGCGCGGTGCTCCGTCGCCCCGCTCACGTCGACCTCGACGTTCAGCTTGTCGTCGAAGGTGACCCTGGCGCCGATGCTCTGCAGCAGGGTGATGGTGGTCGAGACGTCCTTGAGGTGCGGGACATTGCTGATCGTCACGGGCTCGGACGCCAGCAGCGTGCCGGCGAGGATCGGCAGCGCGGCGTTCTTCGCGCCGGAGATCGCGATTTCGCCCTCCAGCCGCGCGCCCCCCTTGATCAGCAGCTTGTCCAGCTCAGGCGCCCTGCTGGTCCTTCGATTCGTCCGGGGTGAGCGCGCGGATGGACAGCGCGTGGATCTCGTTGCCCATGAGGTCCCCCAGGCACCGGTAGACGAGCTGGTGGCGCGCGGTTGCCCGCAGGCCGGCAAACGCGTCGGAGACGACGATTGCCTGGAAATGCGTGTTATCGGGGCTCGACACGCGCACGGTCGCGCCGGGCAGCCCGTCCCTGATGAGTTTCTCTATTGCTGGCGAATCCATCGGTAAAGTGTATCAGAGCCCAAAACGTATAAACTGTCGCCTGGTGGGCTGTCGCTTCCCCGTTGCAGGCCAGGGGCCGGAGCCGGGGCAGGACGCATGACAATGATCAACAGGCCCTTATGACTGCCGAACTGTCATCCGACGAACTGCTGGCGCTCGCCGTCCGCGTCCTCGACATCGAATCCCGCGCCGTGCAGCGCCTGAAGGAACGCCTCGACGGCACTTTCGCGGCGGCGTGCGAGCTGTGCCTCCGGACCAGCGGGCGCGTCGTCGTCACCGGCATGGGCAAATCCGGGCACATCGGCCGCAAGATCGCGGCGACGCTGGCGAGCACCGGCACGCCGGCGTTCTTCATGCACCCGGCCGAGGCCAGCCACGGCGATCTCGGCATGATCACGGCGCAGGACCTGCTGCTCGCCGTGTCGTATTCGGGCGAGACGCAGGAAGTGGTCACCATCCTGCCGCTGGTCAAGCGGATGGGCGCGAAACTCCTGTCCATGACCGGCAAGCCCGGGTCGACGCTCGCCAGGGCGGCCGACGTGCACCTGGACGTGGGCGTCGACGAGGAAGCCTGCCCGCTCAACCTCGCGCCGACCGCCAGCACGACGGCGACGCTGGCCATGGGCGACGCCCTGGCGGTGGCACTGCTCGAAAGCCGCGGCTTCACCGCGGAGGACTTCGCGCGGTCGCACCCGAGCGGGAGCCTCGGGCGGCGCCTCCTGCTGCGCGTGTCCGACGTGATGCACACGGGCGAGGGCATCCCCGCCGTGCGCGAGCACGTCCGGCTCAGCGAGGGCCTCGTCGAGATGTCGCGCAAGGGCCTCGGGATGACCGCCGTTGTCGACGACGCCAATCGCATCCTCGGCATCTTCACGGACGGCGACCTGCGGCGCGCGCTCGATGCCGGCGTCGACGTGCACACGACGGAGATGCACGCGGTGATGCATCGCGGTTCCAAGACGGTCATGCCCGGCATGCTCGCCGCCGAAGCGATGCACCTGCTGGAGGAGCACAAGATCACGGGGCTGCTGGTCGCCGACCCGGAGAACCGCCTGGTCGGCGCGCTCAACGTCCATGACCTGTTCCGGGCGGGTATCGTGTGACGAGCCGCGGCGCCCGCCCCCTACCCGCCGGTATACGGCTGGCAGCGTTCGACGTGGACGGCGTGTTCACGGACGGCCGCTTCTACCTGTCGAACGACGGCGTCGAATCGAAAGCCTTCCACACCCAGGACGGCCACGGCGTCAAGGAGCTGATGCGCGCAGGTGTCGCGGTCGCGGTGATCAGCGCACGGCGCTCGGAAGCCGTCCGCCTGCGCATGGCCGAGCTCGGCGTGGTCCACGTGTTCCAGGGCGTGGCCGACAAGCTCGAGGCTTTCCAGTCGCTCCTGCAGGCGCTGCAACTCGGGCCGGCGCAATGTGTCTATACCGGCGACGACGTACCCGACCTGCCGTTGCTGCGCGCCGCCGGTTTCGCCGTCGCCGTGGCCAACGCGGTCGACGACGTGAAGGCGGCCGCCGATTACGTCACGCGCACGCCCGGCGGCTCGGGCGCCGTGCGCGAAGTCTGTGAGCTCATCCTCGGCGCGCGGCGCGCATGACCGCGCGGGGTGCCGCCGGGTTCACGATCCTGGTGCTCGCGGCGGCCGCCAGCTGGTACCTCTCCTTGAGGCTCGGCCAGCCCGACGCCGGCGATGATGCGCGCAGGACTTTCAGCAGCGGCTTTTATCTCCGCTCGGCGCGTATCCTCGGCATGGGCGAGGACGGCAACCTGCTGTACGAGATCCGCGCGCAGTACGCCGAGCAGAAAACCGGCCAGGAGATCGTATTCCGGGACGTGCGGATCAACTATTCGCCGCGCGCCGCGGTCCCCTGGACGCTGCACGCGGACCAGGCCGTCATCGGGGCGGCGCAGGACCAGGTCATACTCAGCGGCCACGTTCGCGCGGTCAGCGACGAGGGCTTTTCAGGGGAGGTGACGGAGATTCGCACCCCGTACCTGGAACTGGCGCCGGAAGCGTTTCGCGCGGAGACCGATGCCCGCGTGCAGATCCGGGTGGGCTCGCGCAGCCTGACGGCAACCGGCATGCTAGCATTGCTGGAGGAAGATCGTTTGCACCTGAAATCCAACGTCAGCGGAAGGTTTGTCCCGTGAATGTCTCCGCTCGCCAGCGTACGTCGAGCCGGCGACCGCGCAGGCCGCTCGCGGGGCTGCTTGCCGCGGCCGCGATCGCGGCCGGCGCCGCCCCGGCGCAGGAGCCGGACCTGCAGCTCCCGATCACGGTCGATGCGGATTACGTCGACATCGACGGCAAGACCTCGATGCTGGTGTATCGCGGGCTGCGGCTGACGCAGGGCAACATCGCGATCCAGGC
The DNA here is from genome assembly GCA_964424805.1 of uncultured Woeseiaceae bacterium. Classification (GTDB taxonomy): domain Bacteria; phylum Pseudomonadota; class Gammaproteobacteria; order Steroidobacterales; family Woeseiaceae; genus IDS-8. The sequence goes on along the minus strand of CAYRKH010000075.1, from coordinate 6,167 downwards.
GGACCGCGGCCGCGCCAGCAGCCTGGAGCCCGAGGACAGCGTCTGGCACCTCGCCGGCAACGTCGTCATCGACACGCTCCAGGGCCATCTCGAAAGCGAAACGGCCGACCTGACGTTCGGCGATCACCGGCTGCAGACCGCGGTCATCACCGGCACACCGGCGACCTTTCGCCTGCAGCGTCCCGGCAGCGGCGCAGCCACGTACGCCGAAGCCGGCAGGCTCGTATACGATTTCCCGAAGGGCGTGGTGGAGTTCTCGGAGAACGCCTCCATAACGGAGGGAGGCAACCGGATCTCCAGCGAGTACCTGGTCTACAACATCGAGGAACAGCGCATCCAGGCACAATCCGGGAGCGCGGGCGATTCCAGGGTCAAGATTACCTACACGCCGGACAACCCGGCCGCAGCGCCGCCCGAAGACGATGCCGCGGAGCAACCGCAGGAAGAAGACCAGGATGAACCGGGCGAAGCAGGCGGTCGATGAGCATCCTGAGCGTCGAGGATATCTCGAAACGCTATAAGTTCCGGGAAGTCGTCAAGGGACTTTCGCTGGAAATCCGGAGCGGTGAGGTCGTCGGCCTGCTGGGCCCGAACGGCGCCGGCAAAACGACCGCTTTTTACATGATCGTCGGCCTCATCCCCTGCGACCGGGGCCGAATACTGCTGGACGGTCACGACCTCACGGCCCTGCCGATGCACAAACGCGCGGCAATGGGCCTGGGCTACCTGCCCCAGGAAGCGTCCATTTTCCGGAAACTGACGGTCGAGCAGAACATCCTCGCGATTCTCGAAAACCGCAAGGATCTCGACCGCGCCGGGCGCGAGCAGGAGCTCGACCAACTGCTGGACGAGCTGCACGTGGGGCACGTGCGCACCGGGATCGGCATCAGCCTCTCGGGCGGCGAGCGGCGGCGCGTGGAGATCGCCCGCGCCCTGGCCGCGAACCCGCGCTTCGTGCTGCTGGACGAACCGTTCGCCGGCGTGGATCCGATTTCGGTGCTGGACATCCAACGGATAATCAGGCACTTGAGCGACCGCGGGATCGGTATACTCATTACAGACCACAATGTCCGGGAAACCCTCGGAATTTGCGGTAGAGCCTATATACTGAATGAAGGCAGCCTTATCGCCTCGGGTCCGCCCGAGGATATCCTGGCCAACCAGCACGTCCGAGAGGTGTATCTCGGACAGGAGTTCAAGCTCTGATCCAATATTTGACCTTTGCAAATGACAGTGGAGCCGTTAACCGGCGCGGAGTGCCAGTGATCGCATGTTGAAGCCTTCCCTGCAGCTCAAGCTCGGCCAGTCGCTGACGATGACTCCGCAACTGCAGCAGGCGATCCGGCTGCTGCAGCTCCCCGTGCTGGACCTCTCCGCGCAAATCCAGGATGCCCTGGAAGAGAACATCATGCTGGAGATGGAAGATCTCCCGGACGTTCCGAAAACCACCACTGAGACGACCGCGGAAGTCGAGGCCATCAAGCCCGAGGACACCTGGCAGACGAACCCGATGGAGCGCGTGCAGGAGTCCAGCTGGAACGGCGAAGGGCGCCCCATCAACGAATACGCCGACCAGAGCGGCCAGTCGCTGCGGGAGCACCTGCTCTGGCAGCTGGAGCTCGAGGACTTCACGCCGCGCGAGAGCGTGATCGGCGAGGCGATCATCGACTCGATCAACGACGACGGCTACCTCACGACCGACGTCGCCGACGTGATCGAATTCATCGGCGACGACTCTGCCGTCAGTGTCGACGAGGTCGTGCAGGTGCTGGAAAAGGTGCAGCGCCTGGACCCGATCGGCGTCGGGGCGCGCTCACTGTCGGAATGCCTCAATTTGCAGCTCAGGCAGCTCGAACCTTCGACGCCCGGGCTGAGCCTCGCACTGGACCTGGCCCGCGACCACCTGGACGCCATCGCGAACCAGGAGTACGCGGAGCTGCGCCGCACCTTCCGCGTGTCCGAAGAAGAGCTGCACGACGCACTGGCGCTCATCCGCTCCTGCAATCCCAAGCCCGGACAGGCGGTGAGCTCCGCGGCCGCGGAATACGTCGTCCCCGACGTCTTCGTCCGCAAGGTCGACGACCGCTGGACCGTCGAAATCAGCTCTTCGGGTATCCCGCGGCTGTCCGTCAACCAGCGCTACGCCCAGCTCCTGCGCGGCAGCAGCGATCATGCGGCGCTGCGCACGCAGCTCCAGGAAGCGCGCTGGCTCGTGAGAAGCCTGGAAATCCGCAACGAGACCCTGTTGAAGGTTGCCACCTGCATCGTGTCCCGGCAGCATGAATTCCTGGATCGCGGCGACGAAGCCATGAAACCGCTGGTCCTGCGCGACGTCGCGGAAGAGATCGGCATGCACGAGTCCACGATTTCCCGCGTGACGACGAACAAGTACATGCACACGCCGCGTGGCGTGTTCGAATTCAAGTATTTCTTTTCCAGCCACCTGACGACCGCCGCCGGAGAGGACCAGTCGTCGATCTCCGTGCGCGCCAAGATCAGGAAGCTGATCGGCAGCGAGAATCCGGCAAAACCCCTGAGCGACAGCAAGATTGCCAAGCTGCTCGCCGACGAGGGCATTTCCGTTGCCCGCCGGACGGTGGCGAAGTATCGCGAGGCGATGAAAATCGCCTCGTCGAGCGAACGCAAAGTACGTGGGCCGCGGTAAAGGAGGTTAAGGGTCAGCCAGGTTGGGTAGGCAGCAAAGGAGGTGAAACGAAGTCGGTAATTTTTTCATCAGTCAATCCTGGAGCGGGGGATACGTGGATTGATCGTAGACGAGCACGAGTCGGGAGAAGATTATGCAACTGAGTGTTACAGGCCATCATGTGGACATAACCGCTGCCCTGAGAAACTATGTCGAGAGTAAAATCGAAAAAATCGAACGGCGTTTCGACCTCGTTTCAGACGTACACTGTATACTCACCGTTGAAAAACTGCGGCACAAAGCCGAAGCCACGGTAAACGTCAACGGCGGCCGGATTTACGCGGATTCCACAGAGGAAGACATGTACGCCGCCATCGACACCCTCGTCGACAAACTGGACCGGCGCGTGAGGAAATACAAGGAAAAGCTCGGCGACCACCACGCCCGTCACAACGACAAGCGACGATTCGGCTGACCGGGACCAGCGGCCGTGCGGCCGGCGGATGCCCGCCGCGCGGCCGGCTCGCCTATGCCATTGAGCTTCCGAGAACTCATCACACCCGACGGCGTCGCCTGCAACGTCGAGGCGCGCAGCAAGAAGCACTGCCTGGAGATACTGGGTGACCTGCTCGCCGGCGCCGGGCAGGAGATTCCGGGCGAACAGGTCTTTGCGAGCCTTGTCGAACGAGAGCGGCTGGGCAGCACCTGCCTGGCCCACGGGATCGCGTTCCCGCACTGCCGGGTAAGCGGCATCGAGGCGGCGCGTGCCGCGGTGGTCAAGCTGGCGTCGCCCGTCGAGTTCGACGCCGCGGACGCCGCGATGGTCGACCTGGTGTTCGGGCTGATGGTCCCGGAGGTTGTGGATGCCGGCCATCACGCGGCGATAGAGGAGGTTACGGAGCTGCTCTCCGACCGGGAATGGTGCGCACGCCTGCGCGCGTCACGCGATCGTGACGAGCTGTACCGGCGATTGCAGGATGTCCCGTGGGAGGGCGGAACCGGCCGGAAGAAGGTACAGCATGGCTGAGACAGAGAATACGAAGGCTGGTGCCGCGCCGGAGCACATGCGGCTGATCATCATCAGCGGCCTGTCCGGTTCCGGCAAGAGCGTGGCGCTGCACGTGCTGGAGGACCTGGGGTTCTACTGCATCGACAATATGCCGGCGGCGCTTTTGAAATCGCTGCTGGACGAGGTTCGCCGTATCGACGAGCGCTCCCCGGTGCGGGTCGCGGTCGGGGTGGACGCGCGCAACCGCCAGCAGGACCTCGAATCGCTGCCCACGCTCATCGACGAGCTCCGCCGTGACAACGTGCAGACCGACGTCCTGTTCCTGCAGGCCAGCGACGACATCCTGCTGAAGCGGTACAGCGAGACGCGGCGCCGGCACCCGCTGGACCGGGAGGGCCTGGAGCTCCGGGCGGCGATCCGGGAGGAACGGGAGCTCCTGGGACAGGTAATCAACACCGCCGACCTCGTGATCGACACGTCCCGCACCAGCGTCTACGACCTCGGCGACGCGATCCGCCAGCGGGTGGAGCCGCGCGAACGCAGTATGCTGTCAGTGCTGATCGAGTCGTTCGGCTACAAGCACGGCATCCCGGCGGACGCGGATTTCGTGTTCGACCTGCGCTGCCTCCCGAATCCTTACTGGCAGCAGGAGCTGCGCGCGCTGACCGGTCACGACGAACCGGTCAGCCGGTTCCTCGACGCGGAGCCCGCGTTCATGCAGATGTTCGAGGACATCCTCGCCTTCCTGCTGCGCTGGATACCGAAGTACGTCAGCTTCGACCGCAGCTACCTCACCATTGCGATCGGCTGCACCGGCGGCCAGCACCGCTCCGTGTACATGGCCGAGAAGCTGGCAAAGGTCCTGAAGGAGCACCACGACCCGGTGCTCACCCGCCACAACGAAATCGCGCACCACCCTGCTCCGTCGTAGGGGCGCGCACCGCGCACGATCGCCAAAGGCCGCCGATTCGCACCTGTAGCGCTCGCCCGACCACGTGCCGTCACGCGCGAGGCGGGTAACTGATTCCGCGTAGCCGCCACGCTGGGCGCCACACGCTCCGACGGCCCGGCCGCTGACGCGGTAAACTGCGCAAACTTTTGTGGCCGGACCGCGGGATGGATTCCAGGGAACCAACGCAGACGACGCTCGAACTGCTGCGCGACAAGCTCGGCAGCGGCCGGCTGCGTTCGGCGCGCCGGCTGATCTCCAGTCTCACCCCTTCCGAGCTCGCCCTGCTCCTCGAGTCGCTGCCGCCGCCCGAACGCGCGCTGATCTGGGAAATGGTGGAACCGGAGCGCGAAGGCGACGTGCTGGTCGAGTTGGTCGAGGAGGTGCGCGACAGCCTGATTCGCGGCATGGAAACCGAGCGCCTCATCGCCGCCACCGAAGGCATGCAGCTCGACGACCTGGCCGACCTGCTCGCGGACCTCCCGCAGGCCGTTGCCCAGCAGGTGCTGCGCTCGATGAACGCGCAGGAGCGCGATCGGCTGAACCAGGTGCTCTCGTACGACGAGGACACGGCGGGCGGACTCATGAACATCGACGTCGTGACGGTCCGCCCGGACGTCACGCTGGACGTCGTGCTCCGCTACCTCAGGGCCCGCGGCAACATTCCCGACGGTACCGACACGATGTACGTCGTCAACCGCAACAACGAATACCTCGGGTCGCTTTACCTCTCACGGGTGCTCGTAAACGACCCGCGGCAGACCGTCTCGCAGGTGATGTCGTCCGACGTCATGCCGATCCCCGCGCATACCCGGGCTCCCGAGGTGGTGTGGGAGTTCGAGCATCGCGACCTGCTGTCCGCACCGGTCGTCGACGAGAACTACCGCCTCGTCGGCCGCATTACCGTGGACGACATCGTCGACGTCATTCGCGAGGAGGCCGAGCACTCGCTGATGAGCGCGGCGGGTTTGGACGAGGAAAGCGACATGTTCGCGCCGGTGGTCAAGAGCGCGCGCCGCCGCGCCGTGTGGCTCGGGATCAACGTGTGCACGGCGTTCCTCGTCGCCAACGTCGTGGACCTGTTCCAGACCGTGCTCGACCGTATCGTGCTGCTCGCCGTGCTCATGCCGATCGTGCCGAGCATGGGCGGCGCGGCCGGATCGCAGTCGCTGACCGTCACCATCCGGGCGATTGCGCTCGGCCAGGTCGACCGGGCGAACGCCGGCCAGATCCTGCGCAAGGAGCTTTTGGTCGGCGTTCTGAACGGCCTGGTATGGGCGTCGCTGGTTGCGCTGTTCACCTACCTCTGGTTCAAGGACTGGCGCATCGGCGCCGTCATCGCGGGCGCGATGATGGCCAATTTCGTGATGGCTGCCGCCGCGGGCTTCGCCATCCCCCTCACGCTCAGGCGCATAGGGATCGACCCGGCCATCGCGGGCGGCGTGGTCGTCACCACGATCACCGACGTGGTCGGCTACATGACCTTCCTGGGCCTCGGCGCCGCCTTCCTCCTGTAGGAGCGCGCACCGCGCGCGATGCCACGGCGGTGCAGCATACTCCCGGTG
>CAYRKH010000074.1:1641-16014 GCA_964424805.1 uncultured Woeseiaceae bacterium | reverse complement strand
GTCGGCGGAATGGGCATCGCGCGCGATGCGCGCTCCTACAGGGGGCGTCAGCCGCTGACCAGCGACTTGCCCATGAGGAGGGCGGCTTCGCGGCGGTCGTAATAGCCCGCGACCTGGCCGAGGATGCGGTAGCCGCGATCAAGGTAGAAGCAGCGCGCCTCCCGGTTGCCCCAGCGCACTTCGAGCCGGACGTTGCAGATGCCGGCGGTGCGGCACGATTTCTCCAGCCAGTCGAGCAGCGCGCCACCGATACCGGTACGGCGCAGGTGCGGCGCGACGGCGAGCAGGAACAGGTGCGCATCGATGTCGCCAAAGCGCATGACCGCGAAGCCGGCGAGTTCCCCGTCGAGCGACGCTACCAGCACCATCGTCTCCGGGTCGTCGATCTGCTTGCGCACGCGCGCCGGCGTCCAGCGCCAGCGGAGGCCGTGCTCGATGTGCAGGCGTGACATGTCCGCTATGGCGGTCGCCTCGGAGCGGTGTGCGGCTCGAAACCGCAGGCGGCTTTCAGCTTTCATGGCAAATTCCGGGGAAGGGTAAGCGTGACTAATCGTAGGCCAGCCCTCCCGGCTTCGCCAGCCACCGGGACGGCAGGACAAGGTGGGCGCGCGAAACCGCACAATCGGCGGGATATCCGGGCTAGAATGACCGATTAAACGGCAGCGGCTGTAGTAGTCGCCGCCGGATACCTTTACAGATGCCGATCAACCAGGAAAAGCTGCTGGCGGTCACCGTAGAAGACCAGCCGATCAGCTACGACGATGGCGCCGCGATGCTGTACGCGCTCGGTATCGGGTTGGGCGCCGACCCCGCCGACCGGCGGGAACTGCCGTACGTCTACGAAGCGCCGTTGCTGAAGACGGTGCCCACGCTCGCCACCGTGCTGCTGCCGGACGACCTGCTGGCGGGCTGCGGATTCGACGACCGGCAGCTCTTCCACGTTGCGCTCAAGCTCGACCTGTACCGCCCGCTGCCCGCCGCGGCCGAGCTGCTGGTGAACCGCCGGGTGCTGGCCGTGCACGACCTCGGCGCTCCCCGCGGTGCGCGCATCATCCTGCAGTCGGACGCGCGCCTCGCCAGGAGCGAGGCGGCGCTGTTCAGCCTGGCGAGCACGCTGCTCGCGCCGGCGGAGGGCGGCTTCGGCGGGACCCCGCCGGGCGAGCAACCGATTCCGCAGGTGCTGCCGCCGCGCGACCCGGACCTGAGCTGCGACATCGACACGCGCCCGGACCAGGCCCTGCTCTTCCGGCTGTCGGGGGGACGCAGCCCGCTGCACGTAGAGCCGCGAGCCGCGCACGCGGCGGGCTTCGAGCGGCCGGTGCTGCAGAGTCGCCTGGGCGCCGGCATCGCCTGCCGCGCCATCCTGGAAACGATCTGCGAATACGACTACACGCTCATCACCGGGTTTGCCGCGCAGTTCGCGGCGCCGGTCTACCCGGGCGAGACGCTGACCACCGACATGTGGCAGGACCGGAACATCGTCACCTTCCGCTGCAGCGTGAAGGCGCGCAATTCCGTGGTGCTGACGCACGGCCGCTGCACGCTGCTGTAGGCGCGCCTTACGGGCGCTCCTTTTCGGCGACGATGCGATAGCGAAAAATCATGTCTTCGGCAACGCGCAGCGTGCCGAGCGCGGCGCTGAAGGGCTCGAGGCCGAGCTCCGGGTGCGAGATCGCCGTCCGCCCGATCGCCACGAGCCGGCTGCCGTGGAAGGCGACGCTGACCGGCAGCTCGACCTCGTGCGGCGAGCCCTTGATCTCGATCCGGGCCTGCACGGTCATTCGTGAAAACTCGCCGGAAATCGATTCCGCTGCGATCCGCACCTCCGGATAGCGCTTGGCCTCGAGCAGCTTGTCGCCGAGCATATTCTCGCGCGTGCCCAGCCGGTCGTCCCCCGGGACGTCACCTTCGAAGCCGGGCCCGGCCGCGGCGCGCGCTTTTGGAGCGTCCACGACCAGGCTCTCGACGGGCAGGGACAGCTCGACGGTGCTGTCGGCCGGCGATGCGCCGACCCGCACGCGGCCTTCGACCGCGTTGGAGGTGATGACGTGATCGTGGCCCAGCCCGCCCAGCGCACCGGCGCTGAAGATGAGGACCCGGAGCTCGCTCTCGTCGCTCACGACGCCGTAGTCGCCGGCGGGTCCATCCGGCCCGGCGGCTGCGGCGCCGGGGGCGGGGCAGAGCGCCCACAGCAGCAGTACACAGGAGGTCCGCGTCGTCACGCGTCCGCCTTGCCGGTGGCCGCCGCGAGGCCGCCGGTCAGGATCTTCGGGAATTCCTCGATGAGCTTTTCCGCGGTAACGGTATCCCCGTGGAACCACTTCGGGATCCAGTTGATCGCGCCCATGATGGCGTTGCCGGTCATGCGTACATCGCAGTTCCTGATGCTGCCGTCTCCGATGCCGGCACGCAGGATGTCCTCGAAAGCCGCGCTGTGCTGCCGTGACACCTCCAGGACCTGCTCCCGGTGATCGGGCCGGAGCGACGGGATCTCGCTCATGATGGCAACCGGCCCGTGCTCACTCACCATCAGCTCGACGTGATGGCGCACGTACAGGAACGCGCGCTCGAAGCCGTTTTGTCCTTCGCTGATGGCACGGTCCATGGCCTCCCGGCCGAGCTCGGCGGCGCGCAGGTAGCAGTGGTAGACCAGCTCTTCCTTGTTTTTTACATAGTAATAGAGCGCGGCGTCCGTGAGACCGAGGTGGTCGGCGACGTCCTTGAGCGAGGTGCCGCTGTAACCCTTGTGATTGAAGCAGGCCGCCGCGGCCTTGAGCACCCGGTGCCGCTGCAGCTCGAAGCGCGATTCTTCGGCGGTGATGGCCATGGGCTAAGCTCTTTTCCCTTGCGTTGCGGGCGGTGCTGCACTATTTTAATCCCGATTAGAATTTTCGCACAACGGGCTTTTGCGCTATGAGCACCGCCGCCAGGGACCTGCCGGCCGCCGTCGGCAAATCCGACGCCTCGCCGCTTCGCTTCGTCACAGCCGCCTCGCTGTTCGACGGTCACGACGCCGCCATCAACATCATGCGGCGGCTGATCCAGTCGCGCGGTGTCGAGGTCGTGCACCTGGGGCATAACCGCAGCGTCGACGACATCGTCCGCGCCGCCATCCAGGAGGACGCGGACGGCATTGCCGTGAGTTCCTACCAGGGCGGCCATAACGAGTTCTTCCGTTACATGATCGACCGCCTGCGTGAGCTCGATGCCGCGCACATCAAGGTATTTGGCGGCGGCGGCGGCACGATCACGCCCCGGGAGATCGAAGACCTGATGGCCTACGGCGTCGAGCGCATCTACCACCCGCACGACGGCATGGCCATGGGGCTCGACGACATGATCGACGATCTCGTCGCCCGCACGCTGAAAGGCCGGCGGGAACGCGCGAAGCCCGACACGCGAGCGCTGGAATCGACCGTCGACATAGCGGCGATGCTCTCCGCGATCGAGGATGGAGCGTTCGACGAGAGCGAGCTCGCGCGCCTGCGCAAAGCCTGGCAAGTGCAGTCGAAGCGCGTGCCCGTCATCGGCATAACCGGTACCGGCGGTGCCGGCAAGAGCAGCGTAACCGACGAGCTGCTGAATCGCTTTCTCGCCACGTTCCCCGGGATGCGCATCGCGGTGCTCGCGGTGGACCCGACGCGCCGGCGCACCGGCGGCGCGCTGCTCGGCGATCGCATCCGCATGAATTCCCTGCGCTCGGAGCGCATCTACATGCGCTCGTTCGCCACGCGCCGGCGCCATCGCGCGACCAGCGAGATGCTCGGTGACCAGGTCCAGTTTCTCAAGTCGCGGGGCTTCGATCTCATCATCGTGGAGACGGCCGGCATCGGCCAGAGCGACAGCGAGATCGTCGACCTGGTCGATTTCTCGATCTACGTGATGACGAGCGACTACGGCGCGGCGAGCCAGCTCGAGAAGATCGAGATGCTGGATTTCGCGGACCTCATCGTGCTGAACAAGTACGACAGGCGCGGCGCGGAAGATGCGCTGCGCGACGTGCGCAAGCAGTGGAAGCGCAACCACCTCGCGTTCAAGACGGCCGACGAGGACGTTCCCGTCTATCCGACGATTGCGAGCCAGTTCAACGACCCCGGGGTGAGCTGGATGTTCGCGGAGCTCTGCCGGCGCCTTGCCGAGAAGCTCGACCTCGACCGCGATAGCTGGACGCCGCATATCGACGTCGCGACGAAAGAGCCTCGCGTCATGGCGATGATCCCGGGGAACCGCATCCGCTACCTTGCCGAAATCGCGGAGCAGGGCCGCGAGATCAACCGCTCGATCGCGGAGCAGTCGGAAGCAGCAAGCCGCCTGCAGCATTACTACGAGTCGCTGAAGGCGCTGGACGACCCCGCCCTGCCGGCAGAGCTCTCGCCGTACGCGGAGGAGGCGTTGGCCGGCAGCGACGCGGACGCGCCGTTCACCGTGCTGCGCCAGCGCTACCAGGAGACGCTGAAATCGCTGTCGGACGAAGCCGTCGAACTGCTGCGCGGCTGGCCGGCGCGCCGCGACAGCGTCGAGAGCGAGACGTACAGCTACACGGTCCGCGGCCGCGAGATCACCGGCTCGAACTACCGCGAGAGCCTGTCGAAGCAGAGGATTCCGAAGATTGCGCCGCCGGCGTACCGCGACTGGGGTGAGCAGCTCGCCTTCCTCATGCGTGAGAACCTGCCGGGCAGCTATCCTTACACCGGCGGCGTGTATCCCTACCGCCGCATCAACGAGGACCCGACCCGCATGTTCGCGGGCGAGGGCACGCCCGAGCGCACGAACCGGCGTTTCCATTACCTGTCGCGCGGCCAGGACGCGGCGCGGCTGTCAACGGCCTTCGACTCCGTGACGCTCTACGGCGAGGATCCCCATGAGCGCCCGGACATCTACGGCAAGGTCGGCAACTCCGGCGTCTCGATCGCCACCGTCGACGACATGAAGAAGCTGTACTCGGGCTTCGACCTGTGCGCGCCGACGACCTCCGTCTCCATGACGATCAACGGTCCGGCGCCGATGATCCTCGCCTTTTTCATGAACACGGCAATCGACCAGCAGGTGGAGAAGCACCTGAAGGCATCCGGAGAATGGGAGGCCGCACAGAAGAAGATCGACGAGTACTTCAAAGGGCGCGAGCGGCCGGTCTACACCGGCGAGCTCCCGCCCGGGAACGACGGGCTGGGCCTGGGGCTGCTCGGGATTTCCGGCGACAAGCTGGTCGATGCCGAAACCTACGGGAAAATCCGCGCACACACCCTCTCGACGGTACGCGGCACGGTGCAGGCGGACATCCTGAAAGAGGACCAGGCGCAGAATACGTGCATTTTCTCCACCGAGTTCGCGATGAAGATGATGGGGGACGTGCAGGAGTTCTTCATCGCCAATAACGTGCGCAACTACTACAGCGTGTCGATCAGCGGCTACCACATCGCGGAAGCCGGTGCGAACCCGATCAGCCAGCTCGCGTTCACGCTGTCGAACGGCTTCACGATCGTCGAGTACTACCTGGCGCGCGGCATGGAGATCGACGCGTTCGCGCCCAACCTGAGCTTCTTTTTCTCGAACGGCATGGACCCGGAGTACGCGGTCATCGGCCGCGTCGCACGGCGCATCTGGGCGCGCGCCATGCGCGAGCGCTACGCTGCCAGCGCGCGCAGCCAGATGCTGAAGTATCACGTGCAGACGTCGGGCCGCAGCCTGCATGCGCAGGAAATCAGCTTCAACGATATCCGCACGACGCTGCAGGCGCTGTACGCCCTCTTCGACAATTGCAACAGCCTGCACACCAACGCCTTCGACGAAGCGATCACGACGCCTACCGAGCAGTCGGTGCGCCGCGCCGTCGCGATCCAGCTGATCATCTCGAAGGAGCTGGGGCTGAACTACTGCGAGAACCCGTGGCAGGGCTCGTTCATCATCGAGCAGCTTACCGACCTCGTGGAAGAGGCCGTGTACGCGGAGTTCGAGCGCATCTCTGAGCGAGGCGGCGTGCTGGGTGCGATGGACACGATGTACCAGCGCGGCAAGATCCAGGACGAGAGCCTCTACTACGAAAGCCGCAAGCACGACGGGTCATACCCGATCGTCGGTGTCAACACCTTCCTGCCGAAGGAAGGCCGCGAGGACGAAGTGCAACACCCGGAGCTGATCCGATCGTCCAACCAGGAAAAAGACGACCAGATTGAGCACGTGCGCGCGTTCCGGCAGGCGCACGCGGACGAGAGCGGGGCGGCGCTGGCCCGCTTGCAGAGCATCGCGCGCGCACGCGAGAATATCTTCGCCGAGCTGATGAACACCGTGAAATCGAACTCGCTCGGCCAGATATCGGCCGCCCTGTACGAAGTCGGCGGCGAATACCGCAGAAACATGTAGGAGCGCGCATTGCGCGCGATGCTGAGATCGACGATACGAGCATCGCGCGCAATGCGCGCTCCCACAGCGAAACCGGAGCCTCCCGCGCGTGAACGACAACTCGGTACAAAACGTCCTGCACCAGGCCACCCCGTACGAAGGCACCTACCTCGAATTCCTCGGCTTCCGCCTGACGACCTGGAAGGAGGGCTTCGTGCGGCTCGAAATGCCGGTCCGCTCGGAACACCGCAACACGGTGGGCTACCTGCACGGCGGCGTGATCGCCTCGCTGCTCGACATCGCCGGCGCCGTGTCGGGCAGCTACGGCATCGCGGAGGACTATGTCTCGGTGACGATCAACCTCAACTGCAACTTCATCGCGCCGCACAAGGCCGGCCAGGTGATCGCGGAAGGCGAGCTGATCCGCACGACCAGATCCTTGTTCTTCGCGCAGTCGAAGCTCTTCGACCCCGAGACGAACCGGCTCTGCGCCACCGCGACGGGCACCTACAAACCGCAACGACGGAAGCCTGGACAGTCCGGGTAGGAGACGTTCAAAAGGGGGGCGTTGCATGAGTCACGTGAGGACTTCGTGACCGGCAGTGGGACGGGAAACCTGTCCAGCGTACGTTCGGAGCTCGTCTTTCTTTTCTCGAACGAGGCAGCGAACCCCGATCGATTCTTCCAGGGCTATTTCTTCCACGAGTCGGACTACGTATTCACAGAGCGAGGCTTCGACGCCTTTCGTCGAGCCCGGGGAGCGACACGGCCTGAACGGGAAGACGGCTGTTACGTCGTAGCCGAGCGGCAGCAGGGCGGGGATTACCGGTTCTCCGCCGACTACAGCGGTTTCAAGAAGCTTTTCTATTTCTGGGACAGCGGATCCTGGGTCGTCTCGAATTCCCTTTACAGGATTGCGGTGCATCTTCGGCGGCATGGCTACCCGGTGGTTCCCGACAATGCCCAGTTGGCGGCCATGGCGGCGGAGGGCACGTTCTATCCTTCCGGCCGCGGATCGTTCTTTTCCCAGCTGACCTGTTTCGACACCGTCATCAGCGGTGTTCGGCTGGTTCCGGCCGATAGCGCGCTCCTGATCGGACCGTCCGGCGTCCGGACGGAAAAAGTCGGCCACCGTCATGGGGACCAGGGCTACTCGACCCGGCTCGAGCATTTCATCGGTACCTGGATCGGGCGGTTGGCTACGTTGATGAGAGAACCCACCATCCGGATCTCTGCCGACCTGACCGGCGGACTCGATTCCAGGGTGGTGTTTGCCTTGCTGCTCGGCGCGCTGCGCAGCAGCAATCCCGGCATCGGTAAGCGCCTCCAGATCCGCTCGAGCACCGCATCCGGGGCGCGGCGTGATCGCGCCGTCGCCGCCGCGATCTGCAGGACGTTTGATCTCCCGTTGAATGGCCGGGCAGGGCGCCGGCAGACCTGGATGAACGGGGAGACGTCCTATGCCCTGTGGAAGGATCTCTGCCTCGGCGCCTATCACCCGATCTATTTCCCCGGTGCTTTTCCGACGGGAAATTTCATCCATCTGGGCGGAGGCGGCGGCGAAAATCACCGCCCTTTCTACAGTCGGTTCATCGGTGCGCCGGCCGCAGACGCCTTTGTCTCGCGACGGGCGCGGAACATCGGCTTACGTTCTGCGCGAGCGCAATTCGAGACCGCCCTTCGGGAAGCTTTCGAGCGGATCATGGATGGCGCTCCGGAACACCTGGATGCTCTTGCCTGCCATTACCGCCACTTCCGTAACCGCTTCCATGCCGGGCGTGAGCCGCAATACGCCGTCAGCTTTCAGCCGCTGGCGTCGCAGCTGCTGGACCACGTCACGGGCGCGGCCGGGCCGGGGCGGTTCCGTAACGCACAGGTTCACTACGACATTCTCCACAGTCTCGTGCCCGAGCTGCTGGACATCCCGTTCGATGCCCGCTCGAAACGGGCCGGACGCGGTGTGCGACGGCGCCTCACATCGGTATCGGCGCCCCCGGGCGTGCCCGGGAACTGCTTCACGGGTGACCCGCGCGCGTTTCCGGAAGCACTGCGGAAACGGAAAGGAACTCCCGGCGCGATCGACTGCCTGCGCGAGGACTTCAGCGGGGCGAAGGCGGGCTTCGCAACCGAGTTTCTCGGCAAAACCTATGTCGAGCGGGCAGAGCGGGCGCTCGAGGCGGCCGCGCGGGATGGCTATTTCCGCTCGCCGATCCAATCCAAGCGAGTCGCCGTAGTGATGGCCTGCGCGATGTTCGACGCCTGAACGGCCGGTCTTCCCGCGCATTCCGGTGCCGGCCCGCGCGGCCGGAGACGACGGCTTGCAGCTCATCCCGGCGCCGGGTATGCTTCACTTGCTTGTTGTCAACAAGTCATTCCACGGATGCAGCCGCATGTCCACGCGCGACGCCCAGGCGACCGAAAACCAGCCGCTCACCCAGGCCGAGCGGACCGCCATCTCCGACAAGGCGATGCTCGAAGCCGCCGTGGACCTGATCCTGGAGCGCGGCACCGACAAAACCACGCTGCAGGCCATCGGCGAGAGGGCGGGCTACAGCCGCGGGTTGGCGACGTATCGTTTCGGGTCCAAGGCAGGTCTCTTCGATGCCGTCTGCAAGGCGATCTCCCGGCGCTGGCTCGAATACCTGAAGCAGGGCGTTGGCGGGAAAACCGGTATCGACGCGATGTGCGCGGCGCTGGACGCCTTCGTCGCGTTCGTCGCCGAGGCGCCGCGTGACGCGCGCGTGCTGCAGATACTGTACTGCGGCGCGGCGAGCCCGCTGTCGGAGTACCGGCAGACGTCCGTCAACATCCACCGGCGGCAGCAGGAAGACGTGATCCGCTGGGTGCGCGCCGGCATTGCGAACGGCACGATTCGCGCCGACGCCGATCCGGCGACCGTAGCCGCGCACTACATTGCCTACATCGGCGGCATGACCTATCTCTGGGTGATAGACCCGGATTCCATCGATTTTGCCAGGGCACACGAGGATATGAAGCGGCAGCTTCGCATCACGCTTGCCCCGGATTCACGAAGGTAAGGATATGACAGACGCTTATATCTTCGACCACGTACGCACGCCGCGCGGACGCGGCAAGCCGGACGGCGGGCTACACGCGGTTACGCCCATCGATCTCGCCACCCAGGTGCTCGCCGCCTTGCGCGACCGCAACGACCTCGACACCAGCCGCCTCGACGACGTCGTCTTCGGCTGCGTGTCGCCGGTGGGCGAGCAGGGAAGCTGCATCGCGCGCACCGCCGTGCTTTGCGCCGAGTACGACGAGTGCGTGCCGGGCAAGCAGCTCAATCGCTTTTGCGCCTCGGGACTCGAAGCCGTGAACACCGCGGCGGCGCAGGTCATGGCCGGGCAGTCGGAGCTTGCGATCGGCGGCGGCATCGAATGCATGTCACGGGTGCCGATGGGCGCGGATTCCGGCGCGATGCACGCCGACCCCGCGGTCGCGTACAAGACCTACTTCGTGCCCCAGGGCATCGGCGCCGACCTGATTGCAACCCGCGCGGGTTTTACGCGCGAAGACGTCGATCGCTACGCCGTGGAAAGCCAGCGGCGCGCGGCCCGCGCCCGGGAGAACGGCTGGTTTGCGAAATCGATCGTGCCGGTCCGGGATCGCCTCGGCGGCACGGTGCTCGACCGGGACGAGCACCTGCGTCCCGGCACGACGCTGGAAGCGCTTGCCGGCCTGAAGCCCGCGTTCAGGGTTCCCGGCGAGCAGGCGGGCTTCGACGCGGTCGCGCTGCAGAAATACCCGGAGGTTGAGCGCATCGACCACGTGCACACCGGCGGCAACTCCAGCGGCATCGTGGACGGCGCCGCGGCCGTGCTGGTCGGCAGCCTGCAGGCCGGGAAGGAGCTGGGCCTCGCGCCGCGCGCCCGCATACGCGGCTTCGCATCCATCGGCACCGATCCGACGATCATGCTCACCGGTCCGGCACCCTCCGCCGAAAAAGTGCTGAAGCGCTGCGGTATGAGCACCAGGGACATCGACCTGTTCGAGCTGAACGAGGCGTTCGCGTCGGTCGTGCTGCTCTACCGGCGGAAGCTCGACATCGACCCGGAGATACTGAACGTGAACGGCGGCGCGATCGCGCTCGGCCACCCGCTGGGCGCTACGGGCGCGATGATCCTCGGCACCGTCCTGGACGAGCTGGAACGGCGCGACCTCTCGACGGCGCTCGTGAACCTCTGCGTCGGCGGCGGCATGGGCACCGCGACCATCATCGAACGGGTATGAACGTGAGCACGATCGACATTGACATCGGCGATGACGGGGTCGCCGTGCTGACCATCGATCTGGGAGACCGGCCGATGAACGTCATGACGCCGGGATTCCTTGCCGATCTCGCGACGGCGGTCGAGCGCGTCGCCGCCGACGGCACGATCAAGGGCGCGGTCATCACCTCCGGCAAGGACAGCTTCATGGCCGGCGCCGACCTGCTCGAGCTGGTCGAGACCTTCGGCGAACGCAGCGCCGACGACCTCCTCGCGATAACGCGTGGCCTGCAGCAGACGCTGCGGCGCCTCGAGACCAGCGGCAAGCCCGTCGCGGCGGCGATCAACGGCACCGCGCTCGGCGGCGGTCTCGAGGTGTGCCTCGCCTGCCATCATCGGGTAGTGGCCGATCGACAGGACGTCGTGCTTGGCCTGCCCGAGGTGCAGGTCGGCCTGCTCCCGGGTGGCGGCGGCACGCAGCGCTTGCCAAGACTCATCGGAATCGAGCCTGCGCTGCAGCTCATTACGCAGGGCAAACACGTGAAGCCGGCCGAAGCGCGGGACCTCGGCTTCGTCGACCAGGTCGTACCCGCCGGTGAAGTGGTGGCAACGGCGAGGCAATGGGTGCTTGCAAACGAGGGCGCGACGCAGCCCTGGGACCGCAAGGGCTTCAATGTGCCGGGCGGCGCCGGCCTCATGCACCCCGGCGTGGTGCAGACGCTCACCGTTGGCAGCGCGCTGGTGCAGAAGCAGACCAACCACAATTACCCGGCCCCGATCTCGATCCTCTCGGCCGTGTACGAAGGCACCGTGCTGCCGATGGATCGCGCGCTCGAGATCGAATCGCAATATTTCGTGTCGCTGCTGCTCGACCCCGTGTCGCGCAACATGATGCGCACGCTGTTCGTCAACAAGAACGCCGCCGACAAGCTGGTGCGCCGGCCGAAAGGGCCGGAGAAGCAGCCGGTGAAAAAGCTCGGCATCCTGGGCGCCGGCATGATGGGCGCCGGTATCGCCTATGTCTCGGCCAGGGCCGGTATCGCCACGGTGCTGCTCGACGTCTCGAAGGAGAAAGCGGAGGCGGGCAAGGACTATTCGCGCAAGCTGCTGGAAAAAGCGATCGAGCGGAAGAAGACCACGTCGGAGGATGCGGATTCCGTGCTGGACCGCATTGCGACCACCAGCGCCTACGAGGACCTGCAGGGCTGCGAGCTCGTGATCGAAGCCGTGTTCGAGGATCGCAAGATCAAGGCCGACGTGTCGGCAAAGGCAGAGGCACAGCTCCCGGACACCGCCGTGTTCGCGTCCAATACGTCGACCCTGCCGATCACGGGCCTGGCTGAAGCGTCGACACGCCCCGGGCAGTTCATCGGTATCCATTTCTTCTCGCCCGTCGACAAGATGCCGCTGGTCGAGGTAATCGTCGGTGAACGCACGGACGAGGCGGCGATCGCGCGCGCGCTCGACTACGTGCAGCAAATCCGCAAGACGCCGATCGTCGTCAACGACAGCCGCGGCTTTTACACGAGCCGCGTGTTCAGCGTGTTCAGCCGTGAAGGCATCATCATGCTGGCGGAAGGCGTGAACCCGGCGCTGATCGAAAACGTCGCGAAACAGGCGGGCATGCCGGTCGGGCCGCTGGCGGTGACCGACGAGGTGTCGCTGGAGCTGTCGTGGCACATCACGCGGCAAACGATGGCCGATCTCGGCGACGCGTACCGCGCCTCGCCGGCCGATGACGTCATCCGGCTGTTCGTGGAAGAACTCGACCGCAAGGGCCGGCGTGCCGGCGCCGGCTTCTACGACTACGGGGAAGGCGGCGAGAAACGACTGTGGCCCGCCCTGCGGGAGCACTTCCCGCGCGCGGCAAGCCAGCCGGAGCCGGAAGAGATCCGGAAGCGCCTGCTGTACTCGCAGGCCCTGGAGACCGTGCGCTGCCTCGACGAGGGCGTGGTCACGCACGCCGCCGACGCCGACATCGGCTCTGTCTTCGGCTGGGGTTTCCCGCCTTACACCGGCGGCACGATCTCGTTCATCGAGACCGTGGGCCTGCCGGCGTTCGTGGCGGAAGCGGATCGGCTGGCCGAAGCGTACGGCCCACGCTTTGCCGTCCCTGGCTCCTTGAGGAACATGGCGGCCGAAGGCCGGACCTTCTACGGCAAAGCCGCGGCGGCCTGACGACGAGGAACCGAAACCATGAGCGAGCTCGAAACCGTCCTGTACCGCCGCGACGATGCCGTTGCGGTCATCACGATCCATCGCCCCGAGGCGATGAACTCGTTCAATAGCGCGCTGCGGCGCGACCTCCTGGCGGCTTTCCAGCGCGCGGGCGCCGACGAGGCCGTGCGCGTGGTCGTGCTGACGGGCGAAGGCCGCTCGTTCAGCGCGGGCGCGGACCTGAAGGAGATCGAAAGCGCAAAGCCCGTCAACGAGATCCTGCAGCAGGAGTACCGGCCGGTGCTGGAGTGTATCGCCACCCTGCGGCAGCCGGTGATCGCGGCCGTGGGCGGTTCGGCCGCCGGCATCGGCATGACCTTCGCGCTCGCCTGCGACCTGCTGGTGATCGCGGACAACGCGTTCCTCATGTCGGCGTTCTCGAATATCTCGCTCGTGCCCGACGGCGGGCTCAACTGGTTCCTGGTGCGGCAGCTCGGCTACCGGCGCGCCTACCAGCTCGCGATCGAGGCCGAGCGTATCGGCGCGAAGCGATGCGTGGAGCTCGGGCTCGCCAACCGCGCCGTGCCGGCGGACAAGCTGATGGACGAGACGCTCGCCTGGGCCCACTCGCTTGCCGGGCGTGCACCCCTGTCGCTGGCGGCTACCAAGAAGGCGATGCGATACGCCGCCGCGCACGACTGGTCCGGCACTTTCGACGTGGAGGCGCCGCTGCAGCAACAGCTACGGGAAAGCGAGGACTGTGCCGAAGGCGTCAAGGCCTTCTTCGAGAAGCGCAAGCCCGAATTCAGGGGACGGTAATATGAGCCGCAAGATCTTCACCGAAGACCATGACATCTTCCGCGACGCCGTGCGCGCCTTCATGAAGAAGGAGATCCAGCCGCATACCGACCGCTGGCACGAGCAGGGCATCGTCGATCGCGAGGCGTTCCTGAAGGCGGGCGAGCAGGGCCTCCTGCTCATGTGGGCCGACGAGAAATACGGCGGCGCGGGCGTGCCCGATTTCCGCTACGAGCAGATCCTGATCGAAGAGAACGCCCGCTACGGCGATGCCGGTTTTTTCATGACGCTGCACAACCGGCTGGTCGGCCCCTACATCGGTGAGCTCGGCACGGAGGAGCAGAAGGCGCGCTGGCTGCCGAAGTGCATAACCGGCGAGCACATCCTGGCGGTCGCCATTACCGAGCCCGGCGCCGGCAGCGACGTTGCCGGCATCCGTTCACGGGCCGAGGACAAGGGCGATCACTGGCTGCTGAACGGCTCGAAGATCTACACCTCGAACGGCATCAACGCCGATCTCGTGGTGGTCGTCGCGCGTACCGCGCCGGGGCGGTCGCGGGGCTTGAGCCTGTTCGTCGTCGAGCGCGGCATGGAAGGCTTCGAGCGCGGCCGGAACCTGAAGAAGATGGGGCTCAAGAGCCAGGATACCGCCGAGCTCTTCTTCAACAACGTGAAGCTGCCGAAGGAGAACTTGCTGGGCGAGGTAAACCGCGGCTTCTACCACCTGATGCATTTCCTGGCCGAGGAGCGGCTGCTGGGCTCGGTCGGCTATCTGGCGGCCGCCGACGTGGCATTCGACATCACCATGGACTACATCAGGGAGCGCAAGGCCTTCGGCCAGCCGATCGCC
>CAYRKH010000074.1:0-1631 GCA_964424805.1 uncultured Woeseiaceae bacterium | reverse complement strand
CGCCGACTTCCAGAACTCGCGCTTCAAGATGGCCGACATGCGCACGGAGATCGACGTCGCCCAGGCCTTCATCGACCAGTGCGTGCTGGAGCACAACGACGGCAAGCTGGCGGCCGACAACGCGGCGAAAGCGAAGCTCTTCACGAGCGAGCTGGAGGGTCGCGTCATGGACGAGTGCGTGCAGCTCCACGGCGGCGCGGGGTACATGGACGAGTACCCGATCTGCCGCCTGTACCTGAACGCGCGCGTATCGCGCATCTACGCCGGCAGCTCGGAGGTGATGCGCGAGATCATCGCGAGGTCGATCGGCCTCGACCCGCGCCGGAAAGCCTCCGGCGCGGAACCCCACGCGGCCTGATTGTAGGAGCGCGCACTGCGCGCGATGCCACCGTCGCCCAACGTGGCATCGCGCGCAGTGCGCGCTCCTACAGTGCGCGGAAGCCGCCTGCCCAATGCTATTCTTACGTCGCGATCGTAAACAGTCGAGGATGCTATGCGCGTTTCATTCGTCGGGCTCGGCGTGATGGGGTTCCCGATGGCCGGCCACCTGGCCCGCTCGGGGCACGACGTCACGGTCTACAACCGCACCGCCGCCAAAGTGCAGGCCTGGTGCGCGCAACACCGCGGCGCGCGCGCGGCATCGCCCGCGGAGGCGGCGGCGGGCGCCGACATCACGTTCTGCTGCGTCGGCAATGACGATGACGTGCGGGCCGTGATCCTGGGGGAGGGCGGTGTTCTGCAGGGCGCCGCGCCGGGCTCCGTGATCGTCGACCATACGACGGCATCGGCGGTTGTCGCGCGCGAGGTGGCCGAAGCGGCGAGGAGCAAGGGCGTCGATTTCCTCGATGCACCGGTGTCGGGCGGCCAGGCCGGCGCCGAGAACGGCCAGCTCACGATCATGGCCGGCGGCGACGAGGCGGTCTTTGCGCGCGTCCTGCCCGTCCTCGACAGCTACGGGAAAGCCTGTACGCGAATCGGCGGGGTGGGCACGGGCCAGCTCGCGAAGGCGGTAAACCAGATCTGCATTGCGGGCATCGTGCAGGGGCTGTCGGAAGGGCTGCACTTCGCGATGCGCGCAGGCCTCGACGTCGAGGCCGTCATCGGCGCGATATCGAAGGGCGCCGCGCAGTCCTGGCAGATGGAGAACCGCTGGCAGACGATGGTGAACGACGAATTCGAGTTCGGCTTCGCGGTGGAGTGGATGCGCAAGGACCTGAAGATCGCGCTGGAAGAGGCGGCGCGCAACGGCGCGACCCTGGAGGTGACCGCGCTGGTGGACCGGTTCTACGCGGAGATCGAAGCGATGGGCGGCCGCCGCTGGGACACCTCGAGCCTGATCCGGCGATTGTAGGAGCGCGCATCGCGCGCGATGCCACTCTCAGCGAACGGTGGCATCGCGCGCAATGCGCGCTCCCACAGTAGCTATCCGCACGCATCCGGCCAGCACCCCCCGCAATCGGTGCGGCATCCCGCGCCGCCGGCGACCGGCGTCGCGGGCCGTGCCGGAATCCGGTATACTCACGGGTGTCACAGGGGTGGCCTTACGGCCTGAGATCCGCGTGCCGCATCGTGCGGGACGATACGGGAACCCTTAGAACCTGACCCGGGTAATACCGGCGTAGGAAGAGGAT
>CAYRKH010000073.1:0-16163 GCA_964424805.1 uncultured Woeseiaceae bacterium | reverse complement strand
TGCCCGCTGCCGGCGTCGTCGTTGACAATTCCGATGCCGTGACTGCCGCTGTCGCTGGCGGTGCAGGTATCGGTCTTTCTCCGACCTATGTCGCCGCGTCACATGTTGCTCGAGGGGAACTGGTGCCGGTTCTCGCGCCGTATTGGGCGGATCGGCATAGCATTACCGCGCTTTGGTCGGAAAGTCGCCGGGGCAACCCGAATGTGAAAGCCTTCGTCGCCTTCTTGCAGGAGATCTTTCAAAATCCGGCGCCGTGGGATCAGTTCGCGCATTGATGGATGCTGCTGATTGATGGCCCGATTCTCCGGGAAATGACGGTTCGGTCTTGCGTTTTCGGCGCCAGGTATCGATCCTCGGGACAGAACGTGGAAAACTTCCGTCATGAGCCGGATACGAGACCTCGCTCATATTCTTGATCGTCACTCGGCGAAGCTGGGATACGGCACGCACGAAAGCGTCATCCCGCGCGTTGCCCTCATCCGTTCCGAGCATCCGACCGACCGCATGCATACGATCTATCGCCCAGCGGTCTGTATCGTCGCGCAAGGGGCGAAGCGCTCCATTGCGGGAGACGCGATCCTGGCCTATGCGCCGGGCGACTACCTGACCATATCGGTCGATTTGCCGGTGATCGGTGAGGTGACGGCGGCCTCTCCCGAGGAGCCCTATCTCTGCGTCAAGCTGGAGCTGAGCCCCGCGCTGTTGAGCGACCTGATGCTTCAGAGCGGGGCGCCGGATTGCCGCAACGGAGATCCGGGCTTCGGACTGGCGGTCAGCGCGGCCTCGGAGGATGTCCTGGACGCGACGATTCGCCTGGTCAGCCTGCTGGACCGGCCAGGCGCCATACCGGTCCTGGCGCCGCTCTATGAACGCGAGCTGTGCTATTTCCTGTTGCACGGCGCGCAAGGCCATCGCCTGCGCCAGATGGCGCTCGCCGAAGGACGCACCGCGCAAATCACCAGGGCGATCCGCTGGATCGCGGCGCGCTTCCGTGAGCCGATCAGCATCGAGGACGCCGCGGCGGTGGCAGGCATGAGCACCTCCGCCTTTCACTACCACTTCAAAGCCGTCACGGCACTGAGCCCCCTGCAATACCAGAAGCAGCTTCGACTCCAGGAGGCGCGGCGCCTCATGGTGTCGGACGGCGGCGATGCCGCCGCCGCGGCCTTTGCCGTCGGCTATTCGAGCTCGCAGCAGTTCAGCCGGGAATATTCGCGCCTTTTCGGCGCTCCGCCCCAACGCGACGTCACACGGCTGCGTGCTGAAGCAAACGGCACGGGAATCGCCGCGCCTGCTTGACCGATCCTCCAGGCTCAGGAGGATCGATCAATCCTCCCGGAATACTGGTCTACCGCTTCCCGGCGCTCACGGTGCACCTTCCATGAAGGGACAACACGGTTCATCTCTTCCGTGTCCATGCTGCGAACGCAGAACCTGAACGCATGGAGTTTGCAATGAACACGACAGGAAACACGATTCTCATCACCGGGGGCGGCTCCGGCATCGGCCGGGAGCTTGCCCGGCGCTTCAACGATCTCGGCAACACGGTAATCGTTGCAGGGAGACACGAGGGGCGGCTGGAGGAAACCGTTGGCGGCCGGCGCGATATGCACGCCGGCGTCATCGACGTCGAGGATCCGGACGCCATAACCGCGTTTGCCGGCCGTGTGGTTGCGGAGCACCCCGGACTCAACGTCCTGGTCAACAATGCGGGCATCATGCGCAGCGAGGATCTCACCAGGACGCGCGACCTGCGCGATGCGGAGCAGACGGTCGTGACCAACCTCCTCGGGCCGATCCGGCTCACGAATGCGCTGATGGACCACTTGGCCGTCCAGCCGGACGCGGCCGTCGTAAACGTATCGTCCGGCCTTGGCTTCGTGCCGCTGAGCGGCTCGCCGACGTACTCCGCCACCAAGGCGGCGCTTCATTCCTACACCGTATCCCTGCGCGAACAGCTCAGGGGCAGGGTCGAGGTCATCGAGCTGGTTCCACCTGCGGTACAGACCGAGCTTACGCCCGGGCAGTCGAGCCGAGCAGGCTATATGCCCCTGGATGACTTCATCGACGAGGCGATGGCGCTGTTCCTGCGGGAGCCCACACCGCGCGAGGTTTTGGTGGAGCGCGTCAGTTTCCTCCGGTGGGCCGAGCGTGACGGGAATTTTGATCGAGCGGTCAGGATGCTCAGCGTTCGCTGACCAGGTGGCCGGGGAATCTGCTGTCAGTGCTCCCTCGCGTCGACGGAGGAGGAGAGCAACGGCCGCGCAAGGACCCTCCACGACCCGACCGCGAGCAGCGGCACGACGTAGATTCCCAGCGACACCCAGGCCACCGATCCATAGCCCTTCGCCACCAGTGCAACGAGCCCGAGCTTTGCCAGCAGCAAGCTCGCGATAATCGAGATCCCGGCCACCGCACCGCGAGCGGCCGGCCTCAAGGGGCGGCCATGGCGCTCCCCCTGCCAAGCGACGTGCCTGCACAAGGCCCGCACGTCGGCGCCCGACATCTTCGAGCTGATGCCGAACGTCGAGCGCGCACGGGTCAACATGTACAACCGTGCGGCGCTGCTGTGCAGCGTCAATCCGGATGACCCCCTCCGCAGCAGTATCCTGAAGCCTGTCGGCGATCCGGAGCTCGGCGAGTTGTAGAGCCATGTTCGGCGCTCCGCCCCGGCGCAACGTCACACGGGTGCGTGCCAGAGCACGGCACGGGAATTGCCGCATCCGCTTGACCGATCCTCCTGGGAGCTGCAATGCGGGGCCAGGGATTCTCCGCTAGACTGCTTGTGAGAACGGAGGGATAGCCGGCCACGGCAGGAGAGCCTTCGATGAGTTCCCAAGTCAAGTGTGAGCACCTCGAGGCGGTGACGACGGTCAAGCGACCCGAGGCCCGCGAGTGCGACGAGTGCGTGAAAACCGGCTCAAAGTGGGTGCACCTTCGGACGTGCCAGACCTGCGGCGTCACGCGCTGCTGCGATTCGTCCCCCAACCGGCACGCGAGCAAGCACGCCGATAGCAGCAGTCATCCGGTGATCGCCTCGGCGGAGCAGGGCGAGCGCTGGCTCTATTGCTACGTCGATGAAAGCTATGCCAGGTACTGAAGAGGCGATCATGCGGCTCACCGGGATCCATCACCTGACGGCGATCTCGGCGGCGATCAGCGACAACCACCGCTTCTACACGCAGACGCTCGGCCTGCGCCTGGTGAAGCGCTCGGTCAACCAGGACGACCCGAGCGCCTACCACCTGTTCTACGCGGACGCGAAGGGTACACCGGGGACGGACCTGACGTTTTTCGACTGGCCGGCGCCGCGCGAACGCCGCGGCACGCGCAGCATCGTCCTCACCTGCCTCAGGGTAAACGGGGAAGCGGCACTTGAATGGTGGCGGGAACGCTTCGACGCGATGCAGGTGCAGCACGGCCCGATAGTCGAGCGCGACGGACGCCTGACCCAGCGCTTCGAAGACCCGGAAGGCCAGCGGCTTGCGCTGGTCGACATGGCGGTGCCGGCGAGCCGCCCGTGACCTGGGACCGCAGCCCGGTTCCGCCGGAGTTCCAGGTACGCGGCCTCGGCCCCATCGTGATCAGCATCCCGACCCTGAGCCCGACGGAGGCGCTGCTGACGCGCGTCTTCAACATGCGCCGCGTCCGCGACTGTGCGCATCCAACGAATCCGGGATCGAACGTGCACGTGTTCGAGATGGGCGCCGGAGGGCCGCATGCCGAACTGCACGTGGCCGTGCAGCCCGACTTGCCGGTCGCCCGCCAGGGTGCCGGTGGCGTGCATCACGTTGCCTTCCGGACGCCGGATGCCGATTACGACGCCTGGGCGGAGCGGCTGGACGAGTTCGACGTACCGAACAGCGGCAAAGTGGATCGATACTGGTTCCGCAGCCTGTACGTCCGAGAGCCGAACGGCGTGCTGTTCGAGATCGCGACGGACGGTCCCGGCTTTGCCGTGGACGAGGATCCGGCGACGCTCGGTGAGAAGGTGGTGTTACCGCCGTTCCTGGAGCCGCACAGGGAGCAGATCCTCGCCGACCTGAAGCCCATCGATTGAGCATGCATCAACTGGGCTATGAATCGATCGCTATACTGAGCGTATCAACAACAACTCGACCTCGCGCGGCTGACGATGACCGAAAGTAGCCGCTATGGTCGCGTGGACGATGTTCGAGATATCGCTGAGCAGAGGATGAGACGATGACCAGGCCCATTCGTGCGCTGGTAGTGGAAGAGAAGGATGCACCCTTCGTGGAACAGGAGCTGCAGCTCGAGGGCCCCGCGCGCGGGGAAGCGCTGGTGCGTATCGTCGCCGCCGGCGTGTGCCACACGGACGAGATCACCCGTCGCGGGGACATGGCGATGCCCTTTCCTGCCGTGCTCGGGCACGAAGGCGCCGGCATCGTGGAGGAGGTTGGCGACGGCGTGACGGAAGTCGCTCCCGGCGACAAGGTGATCCTCGGGTGGCCGTGGTGCGGCAAATGCCGCAACTGCCTCGACGGGCAGCCGCGCTATTGCCTGCGCACGGGCGAGGCGCTCGTCTCGGGCCGGCGGTTCAAGGGCGAGCGCGCGGGCACCACCGCGTACTCGCGGAACGGTGAGCCCGTCAACGGCCACTTCTTCGGGCAGTCGTCCTTCGCCAGCTACTCCATCACGACGGCGGATGCGCTCGTGAAGGTACCGGGCGAGGCGCCGCTGGAACTCCTTGGCCCTCTTGCCTGCGGCCTGGCGACCGGCGCCGGCGCGGTGCTGAACGAGGCACGCCCGCGGCTCGGCGACTCGGTGCTCATCGTCGGCGTCGGGGCCGTCGGGCTGGCGGCGATCATGGCGGCCCGCAACTCCGGCGTCACGAAGATCATCGCGGCGGATCTCCACGACAACCGCCTGGATATGGCGCAGGAATTCGGCGCGACGCACGTGTTCAACTCCGGCTCGACCGACCTCGTCGAGTCCGTCCGGGAGATCACCGGTTCGACCGTGGATTTTGCCATCGACTGCACGGGCGTAATCCCGGTGATCGAGCAGGCCGCGGAGACGGTCGGCATGCTCGGCACGCTCGTACTCGTCGGCGGCGCGCCCGCCAATGCCCGCTTCTCGCTCGATCACCTGCGGACGCTGTGGGGCAAGCGGGTAATCGGCGTGCTGGGCGGCGGCGGGCGCTCCGGACAGCTCATCCCGGCGCTGGTGGAGCTCTACGAGCAGGGGCGCTTCCCGTTCGACAAGCTGGTGCGCTACTACGAGCTCGGCGATATCGAGCAGGCGCTCGCCGACTCGAAATCCGGCGAGGTGGTCAAGCCGATCCTGCGCCTGTCCCGGTAGGCGTGCGAGGTGGGTTAACGGAGGAAGGCGATGGCAGGCAAACGAGAACCGGTCGGGCCCGACCTGGCACAGGGCGTCGCCCTTGCCGACGTGCCGGAGGGGGGCATGCTCGGCGGACACGTGGGCGATGAGAACGTGCTCGTTGCCAGGTGCGACGGCAAGCTGTTCGCCGTGGGGGCGAGGTGCACGCATTATGGCGGCCCGCTCGACCGCGGCCTGGTAGCCGGCGGCACGGTGCGCTGCCCCTGGCACCATGCCCGCTTCGAGCTCGCGACGGGCGAGGCCGTCGGGGCACCGGCGCTCGATCCGGTCCCGTGCTGGCGCGTCGACCTCGAGAACGACAGGCTATACGTGCGCGAGCGCAGCGCCCGGCCCCCGGCGGGCCGGCGGCCGGCGCGCTCGCCGTCGTCCGTCCTGATCGTCGGGGGCGGCGCCGCCGGCGAGGCGGCGGCCGAGATGCTGCGCCGCGAAGGCTACGACGGACCGGTGACGATCCTGAGCGACGATGCCGCGCCACCGTGCGACCGGCCGAACCTGTCCAAGGATTACCTCGCCGGCAGCGCGCAACCGTCCTGGATACCCCTCAGGAGCCCTGAGTTTTACCGTGACCAGCGCATCGACTTGCGCCTGAACACCGAGGTTGCGTCGTTCGATCCCGCGGCCGCCGAGGTTCGCCTCGCCGACGGCGCCGTCCTGCCGTACGGCGCGCTGCTGCTGGCGACCGGTGCCGAGCCGAGGCGCCTGGATACGCCAGGCGCCGATACCCTGCCGGTGCATTACCTCCGAACGCAGGCGGACTGCGAGGCCATCATCCGCGCGGTGGAAGGGGGCGCGCGACGTGCCGTCGTCCTCGGCGCCAGTTTTATCGGCCTGGAGGTTGCCGCTTCCCTGCGCAAGCGCGGCCTCGAGGTACACGTGGTGGCGCCCGGTGGCCGCCCGCTGGAGCGGGTCATGGGGGCTGAGCTGGGCGACTTCATCCGGGAGCTGCACGAAGCCAACGGCGTCGTGTTCCACCTCGGGCAGACCGCCTCGAGCTTCGATGCCGGCGGGGCCATCCTGCAAGACGGCAAACGGCTGGCAGCGGACCTGGTGGTCGCCGGCATCGGCGTGCGCCCGCGGACCGCGCTGGCAGAGGCGGCCGGCCTGGCCGTCGACGGTGGCGTGGTGGTGAACGAGTACCTCGAAACCAGCGCGCCGAACGTCTTTGCCGCCGGCGACATCGCACGCTGGCCGGATGCCGCGAGCGGCGACCGCATCCGGGTCGAGCACTGGGTAGTCGCGCAGCGGCAGGGCCAGGCGGCGGCCCGCAACATCCTGGGTGCCAACGAGCGGTACTCGGACGCGCCGTTCTTCTGGAGCCGGCACTACGATGCCGCCATTCATTACGTTGGCCACGCGGCCCGTTTCGATCGCATCGACACCGACGGCGACCTGTCGCGACGGGATTTCGCTGGCCGCTTCATGATCGGCGATCGTGTAGCGGCGGTGGCCACCCTTGCGCGTCCCGTCGAGAGCCTGCAGGCGGAAGCGGCAATGGAGGCGCGCGCGGGCACCGGGTGACCTGGCCGGCCGGTCCCGGTCTCCAGGCCCGTCGATTACTGCGAGGAGCTCATCGGCGGTCCTGCGGTCGTTTCGGCGCGTCGGATGCCGGCGCGCGCGTTCGCGGGGACCAGGTCCTCGGGAGGTGCCAGTCGTAGCGGATCGCCAGGAACCGCAGCGTGAAGCAGAGGGTGCCCCCAACGACCGCGGTTGCAATGTACGGGGCATCCAGTGCGCGGCCGGCCACGACCACGGAAGCGCCGGCCAGCGCGGCCAGCGCGTAGAGATCGGCGCGCAATACGACCGGCACCCGGTTCACGAGGATGTCGCGCAGCATCCCGCCGCCGATTCCAGTGACCATCCCGAGCAACGCCGCCATCACCGGGTGGAGCCCGTAAAGCAGGGCTTTTTCGGCCCCGGCGACGGCGAAGAACGCCAGGCCTATGGCATCGAACCACAGCACGTCGTTGCGGAACCGGTCGGTGACCGGGTACCAGAAGAACGTGAGGAGGCCGGCGACCATGGAAACGCCGAGGTACCTCCAGTCGGAAATCGCCGCCGGCGGCACCGCGCCGATGAGCAGGTCGCGGGTGATGCCGCCCGCGTTTCCCGCCGAGAACGACAGCACCAGGATGCCGAACACGTCCAGCCGGTACCTGATGGCGGCCATCGCGCCGCTGATGGCGAAGACGAACGTGCCGCCGAGATCCAGTACCGGTAACAGGATGTGCAGCATGATGTTCGTCGCTCCCACGGCAGGCCTGCCGGCCTTGCGGCCGGACCGGCTCCAGTCGCCGGTACTTTACGCGATCCGACCCCCGGGCGGTCGCCTGCGGGCGAACGGTAGCGGCCCGCGGCGCGCTTTCCCGGCCGGTGAGGGACAGGTAGTATCCCCGCGTGGCTCGTACAATTCCTGATTTTTCAGCCGCCCGCGTGCTGGTCGCCGGCGACGTGATGCTGGACCGGTACCTGTTCGGCGGCACCAGCCGGATTTCACCCGAGGCGCCGGTACCGGTCGTGCACGTGCGCAGCAGCGACGACCGTGCCGGCGGCGCCGCCAACGTGGCGGTGAACCTCGCGGCGCTGGGCGTGCGCGTGAGCCTGCTCGGGATCGTCGGCCGCGACGCCGAAGCAGACCTGCTGAAGGCCATTCTCGAGCGGCACGGGGTGGACTGCCGCTTCCTGCAGGCCAGCGACCGCCCGACGATCACCAAGACGCGGGTGCAGAGCCGCGGCCAGCAGCTCATCCGCCTGGATCGGGAAGAGGCGTACCTGCCGGGACCTGACCTGTCGCTCTCCCGCCTGTTCGAGTCGGACCTCCGGGACAGCGACGTCGTCGTGCTGTCCGATTACGGCAAAGGCGCGCTGGCCGACGTCCCGGTCGTCATTGCGGCCTGCCGGGAAGCCGGCGCGAGAATACTGGTCGATCCGAAGGGGACCGACTTCGATCGCTACCGGGGGGCGTCGGTAATCAAGCCCAACCAGGCGGAGTTCGAAGCCGTGGTGGGGACCTGCCGTTCCGACGCCGAGCTGGTGGAGCGCGCGGGCCGGATGCTCCTCCGGCTGGAGCTGGATGCGCTGCTGGTCACGCGCAGTGAAAAGGGCATGCTGCTGGTCACCGCCGACGATGAACCCGTGTTCCTGTCGACACACGCCCGCGAGGTCTTCGACGTCACCGGCGCGGGCGATACCGTGATGGCCACGCTGGCGGCGGCGCTGGCGAGCGGGCTGGCAATGGAACCGGCGGCGGCTCTCGCCAACCTTGCCGCGGGGCTCGTGGTGCGCAAGATCGGTGTCGCCACCGTCACGCCCTGGGAGCTCCAGGTGGCCCTGCACCAGCGCGGCGTAGGCGGCCGGGGCCTGGTGACCGAAACGGAGCTGCTGTCGGCGGTGGGCGAGGCGCGGGAGCAGCGTGAGACAATCGTGATGACCAACGGCTGCTTCGACGTGCTGCACGCGGGCCACGTCGCCTACCTCGAGGAAGCTAAGGCTCTCGGCGACCGGCTGGTGGTCGCGATCAACGACGACGACTCGGTGCGCCGCCTGAAGGGGGAGAACCGGCCGATCAATACGCTGGCGGACCGGATGGCGGTGCTCGGCGGCCTGGCCGCCGTAGACTGGGTAGTGCCCTTTTCAGAGGACACCCCGGCGAGGCTGATCGGGGCGGTCCTGCCGGACGTCCTGGTGAAGGGCGGCGACTACCGCCCGGCCGATATCGCGGGAGGCGAAGCGGTGCTGGCCAATGGAGGGCAGGTGCGGGTCCTCGCCTACCGCGAGGGCCATTCCTCCAGCCGGATCATCGAAAAGCTGGCGCCGTGAGCGCCGTTTCGAAACCCTAAGCCGTACGCCCGCCCGTTGATCCGCTTCCTGTACGCAATCCTGACGTACATCCTGCTGCCGGTCTACGCCCTGTACTGGTTCTGCCGCGGCATTGTCAATCGAGCCTACTGGGACCGGGTAGGGCAGCGCTTCGGGCTGGGCTTTCCGCAGCTCGAGGGCGGCAGCATCTGGATACACGCCGTGTCCGTCGGTGAGGTGCAGGCGGCCGCGCCCCTGGTGCGGGCGCTCGGCCGGCGCTTTCCCGGGCGGCAGCGGCTGATGACGACCGTGACGCCTACCGGCGCCGCGCGCGTCGCCGCGCTCTTCGGCGATACCGTGAAACACTGTTACATCCCGTTCGAAACGCCGGCCGCCGTCAACAGTTTCTTCGATGCGACCCGGCCCTCGGTGGCCCTGGTCATGGAGACGGAGATCTGGCCGAACCTCTATCACGCCTGCGGCGCGCGCCGCATTCCGCTGGTGCTGGTGAGCGCCAGGATCTCCCCCAAATCGTTGAATAACTACCGGAAGTTCCTGCCGCTGTTCCGCGAGACGCTGTCGCACGGCATCGTCATCGCCGCGCAGAGCGAGGCTGACGCCCAGCGCTTCCGCTCGCTGGGGGCGCGGCCGGAGCGCACCCGCGTGACCGGCAACATCAAGTTCGACATCGAGATCGATCCGGGGTTGAGCGAGCGCGGGCTGGCGTTGCGTCGCGATACCTTCGGCGAGCGGCCGGTCTGGATCGCGGCCAGCACGCACAACCGCGAGGAGGAACTGGTACTGGAGGCCCACCGGCGGGTGCGCGCCACGTGTCCGGAGGCGTTGTTGCTGCTGGTGCCGAGGCACCCGGAGCGTTTTGACGCCGTGCGGGCGCTGCTGGAGCGGGAAGAGCAGGGTTACGTGTCGAGGACCGGCGCCGCGGCGGTGCCGCCGGAGATCGGCGTGTTCCTCGGGGATACGATGGGCGAGGTGCCGCTGTTTTACTCGGCCTCCGACGTGGCCTTCGTAGGCGGCACCCTGGTACCGGTCGGCGGCCATAACCTGCTCGAGCCGGCGGCCCTGGGTTTGCCGGTCGTTGCCGGCCCGCACCTCTTCAACACCCAGGAGATCGCCAACCTGTTCAACCGCGTGGGTGCCCTGACCGTGGTGCACGACGAGCAGGAGCTGGCGCGCGCGGTGACGCGCCTTTTCGCGCACGAGGCCGACGCGCACCGGCTGGGGGAGGCCGGGCGCCAGCTCGTGCTGGGCAACCGCGGGGCGCTCGCCCGGCTGCTCGAGGTCGTGGAGCCCCTGGTCGAGCGTGCTAGCCCGGATACGCCGCCGAATCGGTGATATCCGGGTCGAGTCCCGGGGTGGTGCCGCCGCCGGTGCTGTCGCCGCCGCCCGGCCGGCCCTGCTGCGCCCCGGGGTTGTCCGGCTTGTCGCGCTGGCTCAGCCAGCGATCGATCTGCTCCAGGTCCTGTACCTTCAGGGTGCCCGCGGCCTGCTTCAGCTGCAGCACGTTGACGACGTAGTCGTAGCGGCTCTGGTAATAATTCGTAATCGCCTGGTAAAGCGCCCGCTGTGAATCGAGCACGTCAACGATCGTGCGCGTGCCGACGTCGAACCCGGCCCGGGTCGCTTCAAGCGCCGTGCGGCTGGACTTCACCGCCTGCTCCAGCGCCTGCACGCGACTGATTTCCGACAGGACCCCGAGGTAGGCGTCGCGCGTCGCGCGTTCGGTTTCCCGGGCGACGAGCTGCAGCCGTTCCATGGAGGCGCGGTGCAGGTAGACCGCTTCACGCACCAAGGACGAGGTGCGGCCGCCGGAAAAGAGTGGAACGTTCACTTCCACGCCGATGAAGTCACCGTCCACGAGGCTGTCCGTCGGGGTAAGGCCGCCCGCGGCGATGCGAGTCTCTCCCGTGACGTCCGTCTGGTTGCGCCCGGCGACGAGCTGGACATCCGGAAAGTGGCCGCTACGCCTGAGTGAAATCTCGTCGCGCGCGATACGTTCGTCGAAGCGGCTGGCGAGCAGGTTCAGGTTCTGCTCCATCGCCAGCTCGACCCAGGCCTCGATGTCCGCCGGATTCGGCGCCGTGAGGGGAAACGCCTCTTCCGGGGCGGAAAGCTCCGGCACGTACTCACCGGTGATTTCCCGCAGGAACTCGCGCGCGGTCGCGAGATCGCGCTTGGCGGCGATCTCGGCCGCGACCGACTGGTCGTACGCGGCCTGCGATTCCTGCACGTCGGTGATCGCGATCAGTCCGACCTCGAAGCGCTGCCTGGCCTGCTCGAGCTGCCGCGCGATCGCCTCGCGGTCGGCCTGGATCGACGCCAGCCGGTCCTCTGCCGCGAGCACGCCGAAGTAACGCTGCACGACCCGGATCATCAAGTCCTGCTGTGCCGCCTCGTATACGACCTCGGAGCGCGCGACGATCTTGTTCGCGATCTTCATGTTGACGAACTGGTCCCACCTGAAGAGTGTCTGGGTCAGGTTCAGGCTCCACTCCAGCGTGTCGCGCTCCGATTCGAAACCGAGCGTCACCAGGGCATTGGCGTTCGAGTCGAACTGGAGCTGCGACCCGTCCTGGGAGGAAGTGGTCCAGGATCCGCCGGCATTCAGCTGCGGCAGCAGGAACCCGCGTGCCTGCGGCTCGGCCTCATGCGCCGCCAGCCGCAGGGCTTCCGCCTCGTGGATCAGGGGATCGCTCTGCAGGGCCTGCTGGTAGACCTCGAGCAGGGACGCGGCGTGGCTGGCAGCCGGCGCCGCCAGGATGGCGAGGGCAACGGCGAGGCTTCTGGCGAAAGTCGTCTTCTTCATGTTGTCGGATTTCCCCGGGTCGCGGTGCGCAAGGTGTTATGGTCAGATATATCACTAAATCAGTCAAGCGGACCGCGGCTCAATAGCGCGGTACCGAAGGGTCCACGTCGGTGGACCAGGCCTCGATGCCCCCGGCGATGTTGGCGGCCACGTAGCCTCGCTGTGCCAAAAACCCCGCGGCACGCGCGCTGCGTCCTCCCACGTGGCAGATGACGGCGACGGGCTGCGAGGAATCGAGCTCCTCCAGCCGCGACGGCAGCTCGCCCAGCGGAATGTCGATTGTTCCTTCGAGCCGGGCGATCCCGATTTCCCACGGTTCTCGGACGTCGAGCAGCTGCCAAAGTTCGCCGGACGCCCGGCGCCTGAGGAACTCGGCCGGGGTCAGATGCTCGATCACGGCGCCGGGTCCAAAGGACCGTCACAGTAACAGAGATGCCGGGGAATCGGCATCGGTTGCACCCGGATCGGCATCAGCAACTAGAACCGGAAGGCCGGCGGCTGCAGCGCATTCAGCAGGGGCGGCACGTTGGTCTCGAACAGCGCCGTGGCGCTCGTGCGGCCGTCGGCGCCGCGTACCACGAGCCGCGCCTCCATCACCGGCGGCTGGCCGACGATGACGAACAGGCGTCCGCCGGGCCTGAGCGGCTCCAGGAAGCGCGGGTCGACCATCGGGAGTGATGCCGTGATCGCGATCGCATCGAACGGTCCCTCCGGCAGCTCCCTGGCGGCGTCCATGGTCTCGACCGTCACGTTCCCGATGCCCTCGCGCGCCAGCGTTTCCGCCGCGGTGCTCGTGAAATCCGGGAAGATGTCGATGGTCGTCACCGAGCGGGCGAGCCGCGACAGGCAGGCGGCGAGAAAGCCCGAGCCGGTGCCGATTTCCAGCACGTCTTCCATCGGCAGCAGCTTCAACGCCTGCAGCAGCCGGCCTTCGACCGTCGGCGGCATCATGAACTGGCCGTGGCCGAGCGGAATCTGCGTTTCGGCGAATGCGAGGGAGGCGAATTCCGGGGGCACGAAGCGCTCCCGCGGAACGTCGCCCAATACCTCGAGGACTTCGGAGTCGAAAACGTCCCATGCCCGGATTTGTTGCATGACCATTTGGCTGCGGGCAAACTCGATTGTGTCCATGTTCGAAAGCGATTTCCTTACGGTTTCACTGCAAACTCGTCGCCCGGACGCTTCCGCGCGGCGCCTCGATGGGCGGCCACGGGGGAACGGTCGGCGGGTGAATTATGGTTAATCGCGGCAGCACCTCGATGCTGCCGGGGTATGCTAAAGCACGTGCACATGCGTACCGCTCTGAGGCACCTCGGATCTCCGGAGACGGAGACCTTACCCGGAGCGGCAATAATAACAAATGATCGTTTCCCGGCATCATTTGCGCATCCACGCACGCAGGCCGGAGAGGGACAATCGACGCCTTACACTCACTCGAATCAGCTGACGATGGAGGACTGGCCGTACGCGAGCCGAAAACCGGCGCGCCGCCGCGCTACGCATGTCGTCCTTCATAATCGCGCTGATTCTCGCGGCGCTGCTCTTGCTGGCAGCAGCCGGTGTGCTCTTCCTTTGGCTGGGGAAGCGGCGCCTGCTTCGCCGCCTGGGCGAGCTGAACCTGGAGCTCGTCAGCGTGGCGGGCGATGCCTCAGTCGGCCGCCGGCTCTCGGTGCCCCGCTCGCCCGGAGACGGCAACATCGGCGCGCTGGCGAAAACCATCAATCGCCTGTTCGACGCGCTGGGAGAGCGTGAAGAAGCACTCCATGACCGCGACCGGCTGTTCGCCGACTTCGCGCGCACGCTGCCCGAGATCGTCCTGCTGCACGACGAGCGCATCCTGCTGGCGAACGACAGTGCGGCGGCGCTCATGGGCCTCACGCCGGAACAGCTCAAAGGCCGCGAGGTTGCCGATCTCGCCAAGCCGGCCTATCGCGCGCTCCTGCGCAAGACCGTCGCCAAGCGGCTGGCCGGTGAGAACGTCCCCGAGCGGCTCGAGATCCAGCTCATCAACGGTCAGGAGCAGGGACTCTGGGTCGAGGCGCAGAGTTCCCCGGTCGAGTACCGCGGAAGCCAGGCCATCCTGACCATTGCCCGCGACGTCAGCTATCGAAAGAGCCTTGAAGTTTCCCTGAGCCGCAGCAAACGGCAGGCGCAGTACACGCTGGAATCGATCGCGGAAGGCGTCATCACCACCGACAACGAAGGTCGTATCGACTACATGAACCGCGCCGCCGAGGTCATGACGCGTGCCGAGCGGGATGCCTCCGCCGGCCGCCGGATCGGCGAGCTGTTCTCGCTGATCGACGAGGCGGACCGGCGGCCGCTTGGCGACCCGGTGGAGCGCTGCCTGTCCATGCGGCGCCGGGTCAACATGGGGCGGCGGGCGCTGCTCGTCAGCCGCGACGGCGAGCAGGAGCATTCCGTGGAGCTGACGGCGTCGCCCATTCGCGGGCCGGGCAACAGTATCTCCGGCACCGTGGTAGTGCTGCACGACGTGACCGAGATTCGCGGCCTGACCCGGCAGATGAGCTACCAGGCGACGCACGACGCGCTCACCGGGCTCATCAACCGGCGGGAATTCGAACGCCGCGTGGAGGAGGCGATGGACTCCGCGCGCACGGAAGACGCCGTGCACATTCTCTTCTATATGGACCTCGACCGTTTCAAGGCGGTGAACGACAGCTGCGGCCACCTGGCGGGGGACAACATGCTGCGCGAGGTCGCGGGGCTCATCAAGGAACAGGTGCGGGATTCCGATTTCGTCGGCCGGCTGGGCGGGGACGAGTTCGGGACGCTCCTGGTCGGCTGCCCGATCGACAAGGCGCGCCAGATCGCCTCCGATATCTGCAACGCCGTCGCCGACTACCGCTTCGTGTGGAAGGACAAGATATTCAACATCGGTATCTCCATCGGGGTCGTGGAGATCGGCCATGCCGCCGGGTCGCTCGCCGACCTGATGAGCGCCGCGGATTCCGCCTGCTACGTTGCCAAGCAGCGCGGGCGCGGGCAGGTGCACGTGTACTCCGCGCGTGACGAGGCGATCGCGCGCGAGCGCGGCGACGTCAAGTGGCTGCGCCAGATCCAGGCGGCGTTGCACGAGAACCGGTTCGAGCTCGCCGTGCAGCCGATTATTGCTACCGGGGCCGCGGACGAATCGGGACCTGCCGTCGAGGTTCTGCTCCGCATGCCGGACGAGCGCGGCCGTTTCGCCAACTCAGCGGAGTTCCTGCGGCCGGCCGAGCGCTACCAGATGATGCCGCAGATCGACCGCTGGGTCGTGAACGCGACCCTGGCGGCCATCAACTCGGGCGAGATCAGGCTGCCGGGCAAGCGGAGCTGCTCCATCAACATCTCGGGGCAGACGCTCGGGGACGAGGGGTTCCTGTCTTTCGTGGTGGACGCCCTCGACCGCAGCGGAGTCCCTCCCTCGAGCATCTGTTTCGAGGTCACGGAATCGACAATCTCCACGAACCTGCAGCAGGCGCAGCGTTTCATCGAGGTGCTGCACGGCATCGGCTGCGAGTTCGCGCTCGACGACTTCGGCAACGGGCTCGGCTCCTTTTCGAGCCTGAAGTTCCTGCCGGTGGATTACCTGAAGATCGATGGCATCTACACCCGTAACCTGGCCTCGGACCAGGTAAACCAGGAGATGGTCGCGGCCATGATCAAGCTGGCCCGCACGCTCGAGTTCCGGGTGATCGCGGAGCAGGTCGAGCAGCAGGAGGATTTCGACTGGCTGCGCGACCAGGGCATCGATTTCATGCAGGGCAATTTCATCGACCCGCCGGTGGCCCTGGGCACCGGCACGAGCGGCGCCTACCGCACGATCAATCTGATGTAATCTGATGTGATGTGGGAGCGCGCAGTGCGCGCGATGCTACGATTCGTGGGGCGTGGCATCGCGCGCAATGCGCGCTCCTACAAGCAAACGGGAGCCGTGGCATCGCGCGATAGATGCGGGACGGATCGGGATCCGTCCCGCATGGGGGATCGCCGGCTCAGGCCAGCAGCGGCACCATGAGCAGCGCGACGATGTTGATGATCTTGATCAGCGGGTTGATCGCCGGGCCGGCCGTGTCCTTGTAGGGGTCGCCGACGGTATCGCCGGTCACCGCGGCCTTGTGAGCCTCGGAGCCCTTGCCGCCGACGTTGCCGTCCTCGATGTACTTCTTCGCGTTGT
>CAYRKH010000072.1:0-16323 GCA_964424805.1 uncultured Woeseiaceae bacterium | reverse complement strand
GTCTCTGCAAACGTCGAAGGGCGGTCGCCGGGAGAGGTCACGGCCGACGCCATGAAGCTGGCGAGAGCGATCCCGTTCCCGGAAGGTTACGGCTTGTCCCTGGGCGGCGCCTCGCGCGACCAGGAGGAAGTGTTCGGCGAGATGTTCACCGCCCTCTTCCTGGGGGTGGGCGTCATGTACCTGGTGCTGGTGATGCAATTCAACTCGTTCACGGCGCCGGTGTCGGTCATGTTGTCGCTGCCCCTGTCGCTGATCGGCGTCGTGCTGGCACTGCTCGCAACGGGCGGCACGCTCAACCTGATGAGCTTCATCGGCGTCATCATGCTCATGGGGCTGGTCGCGAAGAACGCCATCCTGCTGCTCGACTGCGCGCGCAAGGAGGAAGCGCAGGGCGTCGAACGCGAAG
This sequence comes from uncultured Woeseiaceae bacterium, assembly GCA_964424805.1. Classification (GTDB taxonomy): domain Bacteria; phylum Pseudomonadota; class Gammaproteobacteria; order Steroidobacterales; family Woeseiaceae; genus IDS-8. The sequence continues at coordinate 15,917 of CAYRKH010000072.1, read as the reverse complement.
AGGCATTGATGCATGCAGGCCGGGTGCGTTTCCGGCCCATCCTCATGACGACGTTCGCCCTCATCGCGGGCATGACGCCGGTTGCGATCGGCGTGGGCGAAGGCGGTGAGTTCTACCGGCCGATGGCCGTGGCCATCATCGGCGGGGTGTTCACCTCGACCCTGCTTACCCTGCTCGTCATCCCGAGTTTCTACGACAGCATCGAGATCGCGCGCGAACGCGCCGTGCTGAAAGCGCGTGCGCGCGCCGCGCTGGCCAATCCCGCCGTCGCCTTCGTGCTGACGTTCGCCGAAGCCCTGCTCACCCTGACGTTGCTGCGCACCCTGTATCGCACGGGGCGCCGGCTGCTCCGGCTGGCTCCCCGGGAGCACCCGGTGGAACGGGCGGCGCGCCTCGTCGGTTTCGAAGTACCGGCGGGATTCGAGGCGCATCGTGGGAGCCGCCGACAGCGGGATCGCCAGGCGACGGTGGCGCCCGGCAGCGTTCCCGTGAGTACGGGCGCCGAAGCGGCGTAAGGCAGCTCACCGGCCATCGAGCGAGGCCGCTCGCGCGGCAAGGCACCTCTCGCTCCAGTGCCGGCCGGGCCGCCGGCGCGCCGTCGAAATCAGAAGCGGACTCGCCAAGCCAGGAGTGCCCCGTCCGGGACCGTGGCGAGGTGCACGCCGGTTCCCGAACGCTCCGTCCCCAGGAACGCATCGTTAACGAAAGCCGCGAGGAAGTTCCCCAGCGCGATGCCGAACAGCGTGTCCGACGGGAAGTGTTCTCCCGACTCCACGCGCGCCCACGCCGTGGCGACCGTGATGCCGCCCAGCCCGAGATCGAGGGCGTGCCGCGTTCGGTCGCCGGTCCCGATGTAGCGCAGGTTCCGTGAGGCCAGCCGTGCGAACGCCGCGGTGGTCGAGGCGTGCCCCGACGGGAAGCTTTCGTCGTCCCTGCCGTTCGGGCGCTCCCGCCCGACGCCCGTCTTCAGCTGCTGCGTAGTGAATGTGGTTGCGGCCACGGCGGTCATGCCGACCAGGTATCCCTTCGCCTTGTTCTCGAACCGGCGTGCCCGGTCCGCGCCGCTCGGCGCCGCGAGCACGCTCGCGTGGTAGGCAAGGGCCGACGCCACGCGCAGGCCGTCGCTCCAGTCGTCGGCGCTCCGGGGCGAGCCGAACACCGGCGTGTGCTCGACGGCCCACTCGGCGATCTCCTCGTCCATGTCGCCGATCTGCAGCACCCCGGCGCCGACGACGGGAATCCACACCCGCGGGTCCCGAACGGCATCGATTGCGGAGAGCCGGACTCGCTCCCAGCCGGGACGGTAGGTGGCGTCTTCTCCCCACCGATGCTCGTCCGGAAGCGAGGCACAACCGGCGGCAAGGCACACGGCCAGCAGCGGGAGCAGCCGGGACAAGCGGGTCAACCCTCGAGCGATCATGCGCCAAGTCTACCAACCGGCGATGTATCGATTTATCGATAAAAGGAGCGATCAGCGCCGCCGGCGTGTACTATCCGCCACGTGGCAGGCGCTATAGATACCAATACGTCCAGACCGCCGCCCCCGGCCGCGATCGACCGGCTGTCGGGCCTGCTGGACCAGTTCCGGGTGCGGGCCGAGCTCCACCACAGCGGCGAGCTGTGCGGCATCAGCCACTTCGACGCCAGCGATGGATACGGCTACCTGCACGTCCTGCGCCGCGGGCGGCTGCGCGTCCGCCACCCGCGCGCGCGGGACGTGCCGCGTTCGATGCATTTCGACGAGCCGACCCTCCTGTTCTATCCGCGCCCGCTGACCCACCACTTCCACAACCCGCCGGTGGAAGGGCCGGAATTCACCTGCGCACGCCTGTGCTTCGAAGGCGGGGCCGCAAACCCCCTCGCCCGTGCGCTGCCGCCGCTGATCGCGCTGCCGGTGGCGCGGGTGCCCGGGCTGGGCGCCGCGCTCGAGCTGCTGCTCGCGGAAACCGGCCAGGCGCGCTGCGGCCACCGCCTGCTGGCCGACCGGCTGTTCGAGGTCGTGCTGATCCAGCTGCTGCGCTGGCTGCTCGATCACCCGTCCGAGGCCGGGGTGCGCCCGGGCCTGATTACCAGCCTGTCCGACCCGCGCCTGGCGCGCGCGATGGTCGCGATGCACGAGGCGCCGGGCGAGTCATGGACTCTGGAACGCATGGCGCAGGTGGCCGGGATGTCGCGGACCGCCTACGTCAATCTCTTCCGCGAGCGCGTGGGCCAGACACCGGCCGACTACCTCAGCGACTGGCGCATTGCGCTGGCACAGAGGCGGCTGCGGGCCGGGCAGCCGATGAAGCTGCTGGCGGAGCAGCTCGGCTATGCCAACCCTTCGGCGCTGTCGCGCGCCTTCAAGGCGAAAGTCGGCGTGTCGCCGCGGGCGTGGCTGGCAGGGGCCACCTCCGCCTGAGGGTATCAGGGCGCGGCCTTGGGTCACCGGTAACCGGCAGGTCGTCGCCGGGCGGCATCCCGGGCACCGGCAACCACCCGGATGTACGATTTGATATTAAACTAGGACTAAACGAGCCATTCGGTACGACATTACTCCGTAGGATGCATCGAGCGCTTGAAGGGCGCATCACCATCCAACCAAGGAGACCCTCATGTCCCGTATCCCGCTCGTAAACCCGAACGACACCACCCCCGATCGCAGGGCCGTCCTTGCCGACATCAACGCCGCGTTCGGCGCCACGCCGAACATGTTCAGGGCAGTCGCCAATTCCCCCGCAGCGCTGCAAGGCATGTGGGGACTGTTCGGCGCATTGGGCAAGGGTGCCATCCCGGCAAAGCTCGGCGAGCAGATCGCCGTCGCCATCGCCAATCGCAACGCCTGCAGCTATTGCCTCGCGGCGCATACCGCACTGGGCCGCAAGGCCGGCGCGAGCGGCGACGAGATGACCGAGGCGCAGTCTGGCCGTTCGGGCGACGTCCGCACCGCCGCTGCACTCGCCTTCGCCCTCAAGGTGGTGGACGGCCGCGGCCAGGTCGAAGACGGCGATGTGCAGGCCCTGCGCGAGGCCGGCTTCGGCGACGAGGAGCTCATGGAAATCCTGGCCCACGTGGCACTCAACCTGTTCACGAACTACGTCAACGTGGTATTCGCGGTGCCGCTGGATTTCCCGGCCGTGAAGTTTCGTTGATGGCGCCAGGCGCGTGCCGGGCCCACTTACCCGGGCCCGGCACCTGAACGATGTCCGCCAGGGCCTGACTTCCGTGCCAGGCCGTGGGCGCCTCAGGGCGTGAGGCGAAGCCTGCATCGAAGTCGTCGTGCACGAGATCGGTGGCGACCACGCGGCTCAACAGTATGGCGTGCTGCCCCGAAGCTCATGAACGTTCTAACCATGTGTCGGAATGCACCCAGCTCCCCGGGCAAGACCGGGCAAGAAATGCGCGCCCGGAGAGATTCGAACTCCCGACCACCTGGTTCGAAGGCTCATGATCGGGATGATGTAACAGCCTCACCATAAAAGCTATTCAGCTTGCCGACTGTCTAATAAAAATCGGACTTACGTTCTGTAACCCCTCATTTTTCCTAACCCATATCCTGCAATTTTGGACGCTTCCGACTGGACGAGAAAAATTATGCCGGTCCATTGACCACGCCGCTCGGCGAAGAACGATACGTCCTCGTTCAATGCCTTTAAGGAGCAGCGTGAAATGAACAAGAACCTCGTTTTGACTGGCTCGATGTACGTCGATGGCCAGTTTGTCTCGAAGAAGTATGTAGCCGATGTGCTAGCCGCTAGCGGCTGCACAATCTTGAAGAGCCTGCCAAAAGACGGCAAAGCTACGGTTGTCGTCGGCAGAATCCTCGGCAAACGCAAAGGCACTGCCCTGACCTTGACCGCTGGCGAGCGTGGATTCGAATCCGTCGATTTCCAGTCGTTGGTTACGCCGAAATTCAAGGCGTCGCTGGCCAGGACCTTGCCCAAAGACGGCCTGCTTACCAGCGAGAAAAAGTGGCTGGAGTCCCGCCGCAAGTCGAAGAAATTGAAGCAGGACGAGGCTGCTTAGATGGCAGCCTCACGGAAGGCGGACTCCGAGAGCATCCGCATCCGCGACAGCCAGGGCGTCTATCGGTCGGTACCGGTAGATGCCCTGCTCTCCGGAGCGAAGCAGGCGGTGCTAACGCAGTTCAAGTCCGGCATCGCGATCCGCAGCCCCGCTGACACCGAAGACTACCTGCAAATCGCGCTCGCTGGCCTCGAATACGAGTTGTTCTGCTGCATCTATCTCGACAACCGGCACCGGATCATCGCGTTCGAGGAGCTGTTCCGTGGCACGATTGACGGGACCAGCGTCTACCCGCGAGAAGTGGTCAAGCAGGCGCTGGCGGTCAATGCAGCCGCCGTGATCTTGGCGCATAACCACCCGTCCGGCGTCGCGGAGCCGAGTCAGGCTGACGAGAGAATCACCCGCAGACTGAAGGCGGCCCTCGAACTGGTGGACATTAGACTGCTTGATCATCTCGTGGTCGGTCAATCGGTCACAAGCATGGCCAGCCGGGGCTTGATCTAAAGCCGCCAATTGGGTGCCCGGCACACGGGCACCCATCCCCTACCCACTCCCCGCAAAATCCCGCCTAGAGGGTTTCACGAAGCCATAAGAAGGCGGTACAACTTTTCCCAACTTGCTTCGCTGCCGCTAACAGTCACGATAAATGATGATTCCTAGTCCCGCCATATCGTCGTCCGCTGACCTCCGACAGCTTTTGTACCAGCGATCCCAGCGGTTCAGAAATGTGATTCCGGTGTGTCGGGGTCCAGAGCCGAACGAGAAATGGCTGCTCGCGTCCGCGTTGCAAAAATGCATCCGACGAGGCTGTCCGGAACTCGCCGCCATAGCCGCCGAAACCTTGCTCGCAGTTGATCCGGCGTATTTTTGGCGGCGACTGCCGACAATCGCATTGGAGGACATTGCGTACGGTGACAGGGTGCTGTGCGCCCTCGTGATTGAAGCGAGCAAATCGTCGGTATTCCGCCGCCGCATCGGTGAAAGGCAGGTTCTTCATTACCTAGTCCATGCCCTCTGCTCTGCTGTGAAGGACAGGAGCCTGACCGACTTGTTGGTGATTTCGGATGGCCCGACACCACCGGCTAGGGTCTGGTACCAGCACGTTGACAGCTTGAAGCTGTCGTTTGTCGATATCTACCTAGCCCGATACGGACTGACCTGTGCTGGCTTAGGTGCCCAGGTCCCCAAGCTGATTAAGATGATGCCCGCCGACGTAACCGTTATAACGAACGAGCCGGACCCCTACGGTAATGAGTTGATCGCCGGACTGCCAGCATCGGCACTCGACAAGCATTGCGCTCCGGGAATCAGATCGCTGGCCTACTTCGCCAAGGCATGTCGGCCCGTTCGTGAGTTCGTTAGCCAAAATCCCGGACTCGATCCAGTGAAGTCGCTCGGTATCGTCGTATTCCTGGTGGAGAGTGCCCATTTGGACCGCGAGGTGACTTGGGCGGGACGATCCCAGCTATACGATAAGTCCGTCCAGCAGGATTTCAGAACCTATGGGTTAACTGTACAGCAGGGAATCGCTTTGCAATTAATTGTACGAGAGAATCGCGCCAGCCTGAATTCCGCTCGCCGCCGCATTGTTGGTGATTGAACTATTTCTGAATTCCACTTGGACGGGTCATTGGAAGGGTGTAGGTTTAATAACTGAGGGAAAACAAATCCGTCACGGCGTTTAAGGAGCAGCCGCCCGCAATTGCGGGGCTGCTCTTTTTTTTGGATTGGAGAAAAGGAATGTTTACCGAAACAGAACGGCGATGCATTGTCTATTTCGGCGACCCGAATGCATCTACCAATGCCCGTCACCTGGCCGCCAGCTTGGACACGACCCCGGCCTATGCCTATAGGTTGATCCGGCGACTGGAGCTACGCGGAGCTTTGAAGATCAAGCGCTATTCCACGGTGCAAGGTGGACGAGGCTACAAGCGAATCACTGTAACCCCGGAGGCGAAAGCCGCTGCTTAACCCAGAAATGACGAAGCCAGTGCTGGCGACCAAACCTATGCACTGGCTTCGAGGAGATACAACGTGCGCACGAATGATAGCAACAGCCCTAATGCTGGGCAACAGAAAACCCGCCGATTGTCACGCGGTGATCGCTTTATCAAGTGGGTCTCCGAAGCTGACGTTTCTCCCACCGACAAGGCCGTAATGAATGCACTGGCCAGCTATGTGGGCATCAAGAGTGAGCGGGCTGACGGCACCTTTTTGGTCTGGCCCGGAAAGGATGCAATCGCGAAACGAGCGGGCACAACCTCTCGAACTGTATTCACCTCGTTGAAGCGTCTTGAACGTCTCGGATACATCGCAAGGAGCATCCGCCACAAGGACGGCTACCGAGAGTCCCACGAATACAGTCTCAGAAAGGTTCCGCCAGCGGAAATCCCATGTGGCAAATTGGAACGCGCCCAGCAATCCCCATCGGAAAATCTTTCCGACGGCCATGAGAAAATTTTTCCGACCCCATCGGAAGATACTTCCGATGAAGGGGTATCAGTGAAGGGGGAGCATCTAGAAGGTACCTTAACCAGCGGCGCTGAAGCACCGCATAAGAAACAGGAATTTCTTCCCCAAGAACAGAAGAAAGAAAAGAGCGGCGGCGGAATCACAGCTTTGCAATTAATTGCACGAGCGGAGAAAGCGGATACCGTTGCCGGGAAGTTCCCCACCGCCGGGACCGATTACGAAGCCCGCTGGGGTTTGCTGTGTGAATTGACGAAGGAATTGCATCCGGAGATTGCTCCTCTGATCGGCACTGGCCATTTCCTGAAGCTCATACGACCGCTGGATCGTTTTGCCAAGGGCATGGCCAAGGACGGCAAGCCAGAAGCTGTCCCACGGGCGCTGGGTGAGTTCTTCGCCCTCTCGACCGGGTTCCCGGAATTGCCAGCGCACGTAAGCCACTACTGCCCGGACTCCACAGCAAGTCAGGTCCATAACGTACTGATGGTTATTTCAGACGGCATCGCTGATGGATCACTCGAAAATGCTCATGTGCCCCATCACTTTCGGATAACGCCTCTCGATGGGCAGCAAGTCTCCATCATGGAGGTTCAGTGACATGTCAGGAAACAAACGCTGGAAGCGAGAATGGACCGAGGCCGCTATCGTTAAGCGGAAGGCTAGACGATGGAAAGAGCTTCGTATTCTAGATGAAGGCGAAGCCATCGTTGACGGTTCGGCTGTTCGCACCATAACGGTTGCCCGGTACGACAAGGTGATTGAGTTGTATCACGGTCCCGATCTGGGACGAGCATGCCGAGTCGGCCCCACGCGTCTAACCGACTGGACGAAAGCGGGAGCTATACCGCCTGCGATTACGCTGGCGACAGAACGAACGCGGTACTTCACCAGAAACCAGTCCGAGTTGATACGGAAACTTGCTACGAGAAACGATCACTGTGCTAACGGTGCTCAGATCGCTGAACGTCATGCGGTGATCCAAGAAATTTGGCAACGATGGGAAGAATGACCGGGAATGACTGGACATGATCGATTGAACGTCTCAATATTGAAATGGTAATGCGCTTAAGGAGCCGCGCGGCTCTGGGCGCATTTTTTTTGGGCGATGGAATGGCAACGGAACAGATTGAAGTAGCAACCCGGCTGGCGATGTACACGCCCTGCTACTCGCTACGGGAAGCTGCCGAATTTCTCGGCGTCTCCTACGGCACGCTGCGGAATTGGCGGGTCGTCAGCCGAGGCCCGCAATCGGTTGTCGTCGGCGGACGGCCAAAGTTTAGATACGTCGATTTGGAACGTTGGGTTCGAGCCAACACCGAGGAACAAGCATGAGTAGCACGACGAAGAAACTAGCCGAAGCATTCCTCCGCTATCAGAAAGAGACCGGACGGGCGAATCCGCACGCACGATGCATCGGCCCCGGTCCACGTCCTAGGACCGCAGAGGGTGCCGTGCCGATTGCCGATTACGAACGAGCTGGTGCCGCAGACCAGATCGAGCAGATCGCTGTAATGGCTCAGCCCGTTATCGAGCGTTTCGGCGTGCAAGAGCAGAAACTCGTTGCTGCATTGCAAAAACTGATCTCACAACTCCACCGGTTGGTGGCTCAGGGTGAAGTGAAGAAGCAGGCCCAAGCGCCCATGCCGTTCCGCAAGAGATTCATACGGGTTGTTGACCCAGAGGTGAAAGTCACGGTGGTCGATGCGAATAGCATCGATGGAATGCTGGTTGACGCAACCCGTCGAGTCCGTAAGAACCGGGAGGACCACTGATGAAGGTGAAAATTGTTGCAAACGAGTTGCTTGATTCGTCAATCGAGTACATTTCGTTGGTGAAACATGCGGCAACCCGGGTGCCGTTCCGAATTCTAAAGGCTGAAACTGAGGAAGTTGAGATGAGAAACGCGAGAAGGGAACAACTTCTTGCTGATCGCCGTAACCCGCGAGTACAACGGAGCACGCATGTAGAAATTGCGAAGGCAGCGCAACGAGCCAGCGACATCGGCGTTGCTGCCGTGTTCGCAAAAGACACAAGCGAGATGGACGCGCAAGCGGGCCGGTACTCCGGCGATCCACTCCAAGCCAACTCGGATGCTAGCCGGACGGCTGGCGAGAACGGTTCGATTTACCGTCGCCTCGATGAAATCCGCAGGCTGTTGGAGCAGATCGGACAAGCCCTGACCAGCGAGCGACTGGCTTCCGAATTGCAGAAGCTGGAGGTTGCTCAGGCTCGCTTGCAGAAGGCCGAGCAGGGGCTGATGTTCCGGCTCAGCAACGCCTTCCGAGGCGGCGATCTCGACTGGTTGGAGCGCCAAGGCGAAGAGATGGTAAATCGAAACGCCGCTTTGATGGCTGATGCCCGCTTGAATCGGTTGGACGAGTCTCTTGCTCCATCGCGGAATGTTGGCGGGATCGAAAAAGCTGACGGTGATCGTGTGCTCGATTCCGCATATGACAGCGGAATCGGAGTTCAGCGCAAGTACCGATGAATTGGGTCTCAGCCGTTGTCCCCGCCTGAGTTCGGCCAACCGTCGTGTCCACCTCACACGCGGGTCGGCTGAATCGTTGCCCAGCGCTCACTCACTCCTCGGTCGGCTGGGTGGGTGCTGGGCCGACGTTTTGACAAGGGTGCAACTAACTGCAAGGACAAACAAAGGTGCTTTTTGGCGGGGCAAGGACAAACCACGATTAGACTGGAACCCGTAGAAACGCTGGATTTCAGCCCGTAGACCCCGCATTCGTGAAGGACAGACGCTTTGAATCACAAAATGAGGCCGACACGAACGAAGAACTTGGGGATGGCGAAGCACGTTCCCGCCGTAGATCGGCACCTCGATTAGTCACAGTACAGGATGAGAAAGAATGGCCGCAGGCCGAAAAGCTGAGTTCAACCGCCGATGCCGGGAGCTTGAGAGAGCAGCGATTTCGGTCCTTGATCCTGGGACCGACACCCTTGCCCATCGAGAGCGACGAGCCAAGCAGAAGGCCGAGCATGTCAATGATCTGTCAGAAGCCTATCTGCTGGCGCTAGCGAAAGCCGACAAGCGCTTGGGGCAGGCTGTCCGCAACCTCCTGCTCCCCGTACTAGCGAAATGGGAGTTGAGCTTGGACGATGATGTGTACTACCCCGGTGACCTCCGTAGCAAGCCCCGCTGACGGCGTGCAATTAATTGCAAAATCCTTTGACAAACGCCACGGCACCAGGAACGTAAGGTTAATGAACAAAACAAGATAAACGTTCGCTAACCGGAGTAGCCACGATGGCCCAGCACGACAAGGCGGCAGAACGCAAGTATTTGACCGAGCCGGAGATCGAGCGGCTATTGGACGCGACGAACCGGGGCCGACACCGGGAGCGGGATTGCCTCATGATCTTGATGGCTTTCCGGCACGGTCTCAGGGTCTCGGAGCTGGTCGCACTCGAGTGGTCATCCATCGACTTCGCGCGGGGCCGCGTATTCATCCATAGATTGAAGAACGGAAGGAGTGGGACCCATACCCTCTCCGACCGGGAACTTTCCGCCCTAGAAGCCCTCAAGCAGGCTAACGAAAGCTCCCGCTACGTCTTCACATCCAACCGTGGCACGAAGATGCAACGCACGAATGTGAACCGCATTCTGCGGGAGGCGACCAAGGCCGCTGACATTCCGGTCCGGGTCACACCGCACCGGTTGCGCCACAGTTGCGGATTCCAGCTAGCAGATAGGAACGTTGAGGTTCGACGGATTCAACAATACCTCGGTCATAAGAGCATTCTGAGCACGGTCATCTACGTCGATCTGGCGGGCCGGGCGTTGGATAGCATCTGGGACTGAGCCCGCCGCAGCCTCTAAATGCAAAATGATTCGGGCAGCTGTGCTAAGTCGTTAGCCGTCGAAAATCGTCGTTGAAATCCCTTTGCGGTTTCATTTGCCGCTTTGATGGTCGAAAATCTCCGGAATCAGAATTAGAAGAAAGGGTGGAATCAAGTGGACTATCCGATTCGCGACCGGATCATTCAGATGGTTGCCGAAAACATGTTCACGCCCGGCATTCTGAATAACTCCCATCGGGGCGATGTTGTCGAAATGATGGTGCTGGCTGCGTTAGGGCCGGAGTGGAGGTTTGTCGGACTCGGTTGGCACCCGTGGGACCTCCAACGCGGTGCTGGCTCCAGCCGCGTCAGAATCCAAGTTAAGCAATGTGCTGCACTGCAGTTATGGGGAGCAACCAAGCGTCCATCCATTAGGTTTGGTTGGAGCAAGAATGCACCGTCGTATTTTTCCAGAGACAATCCCGGCGAAGAGATCGAGCTCGAAGGTTGGTTCTGCGATGTGTTCGTCATCGGTGTACATCAAAATGATGATCCAGATACTGTTGATCAGGTGGACCCCGGTCAGTGGCGATTTCTGATTATCGCCAGTATCGATGTACCGGCTCGCTGTAATTCAATGACCCTGACAAAAGCATTGAGGAAGTGGGAATTGCTTCCATGGACGGGGATCAAGGATGGCGTGGAGGATGCGATAGCTCGCCTTGGTTGGGATACTCTGAGAACGAATGCATAGCCTTAAGTGTCCGGACTCAGCTCCTAAGAGACTCCGCAGGGTTCCATAATCAGCTTCGGGGGCGGACAATCGCCTTACAAGAACCAGAACAAGGGGGCGGCACGGCTCAACTGGCCTGCCAGCAATTTCGTGACAAGGATCTTCTCCACGTCACATACCTGCCAATCGAGGAAAGCACCATGATTTTAAACATGGACATTCCGAATTTTGGAAGCTTTAAGAACTTTGTTTGGCGCACTGCAATGCGCGACAAGGGGAACAATGTCGCCCAGTTTAAGAGGCTAAACATTTTCTACGGTCGGAACTATTCTGGAAAAACGACAATCTCTCGGATTTTTCGAAGTTTGCAGACGGGCCGCTTACCAGCCAAGTATGAAAGCCCCGCGTTTTCGATTGAGACAACCTCCGGCAAAGTGACCCAGACCGGTATTCCCATACATGACCAGGAAATTCGCGTGTACAACCGAGATTTTGTCGCGGAGCACTTGAGCTTTCTCACGGATGACAACGGTGAGATTCTTCCGTTCGCAATCGTCGGGGCCGAAAATCAGGCCATAGAGACCTCAATCCAGGCAAAAGAGGACGAGCTCGGCGATGACAAGTCGGGACTTAGAAGCCATCTAGCGGTTAAGCAACAAGAGTTTGACGAAAAAAATCGTGCCGCCCAAAAAGCGGAGAGCAACCTAAAACGCAAGTTGACGAATAAGGCAACTCAAGCTCCGAATGGTATTAAGCACAACCCGCTTTACAAGGACCCCAACTACAACACCCCAAAGCTCCAACGCGATATTGACGAGGTACGGGCTAAATCTATACAGGAATTGGATGAGCCGCTCCGAAAGAGTAAGGAAGCAATGCTCAGTGAAGTGGCATTGCCGGGAATTAAACTACGGCTCCGCTTTACCTCACAGTTTGATTCTCTGTACAAATCAACGCAGACGCTTGTTTCTAAAAGCATTGAGCCGACTCGACCTATTCGCGACCTATTGAACAACTCCTTATTACAAACTTGGGTCAAACAGGGCATTCATCTTCACAAGGACGTCAGAACCACCTGCGCATTCTGTAGTCAGCCTCTCCCACAGGACATCTGGCATAGGCTGAGCGAGCATTTTAATCAGCAGTCTGCGGAACTCGAATCTGCCTTAGAACGTCAAGCGGGGCAAGTCGAACGAGAAAGGGAGAGTATTGCTGGACTCTTTTCTGTCACCGAATCGGCTTTTTACTCCACCTTGCAGCCGCGCTTTTGCGACGCGAAGGAGAGTTTGGATCGTGAACTTCACCGGTATACGAACTTACTCGATCAGCTACTTGCGGCCATACGTACGCGTCAAAGCAATGTCTTCTCAGCCATCACCCTCCCCGACCTCTCGGATAACTCACTTGTCATCGCCCAACACCTAGCAACGATCAATGCCCTAATTGATCAAAACAACCAACAGACGGAATCATTATCCGACGATCAAGCAACTGCCCGGCGCGAGCTTCGCTTGAGCGAGATCGCGAAGTTCATAGCTGAAATAGACTTATCAGCGGACGAGAAAGCTCTCAAAGGCCTGGCCGCTGAGGTTCAACAGCTGAACGGCGATATTCAACTCATTCGGCAGCAAATTGCCTCAAAAGAACAGGAGATAGCAGAACTGACGACTCAGCTGACGGATGAGAGGAAAGGTGCAGAAAAAATCAATGAATACCTCAACCACTATTTTGGGCATGGTGGCCTTCACCTTGAAGCGATGGAAGATACCGAGACTTCCGCATTCAAGTTTCAGATTTTGCGGGGATCGACGCCGGCCTATAACCTGAGTGAAGGGGAATGTAGCCTTGTTGCTTTCTGCTATTTTATCGCAAAGTTGCAGGATGCAGAGTCACAGAACAAGAAATTGGTCATTTTTATCGATGATCCTGTCTCAAGCTTAGACAGCAACCATATATTTTTCGTATTTAGCCTGATTCAGAGCCTCATCGCCAAACCGGAAGAGGACGCTGACGGCAACAGAATTACGGATGCGTCTGGTCGGCCTGTTTATCGCTACGAACAGCTTTTCATCTCTACCCATAGCTTGGAATTTCTAAAATACCTCAACAAACTGTCGCAGCCGAAGAATGATCACGAACACTTTTTGGTAATTTCCAGCGATCAGGGCAGCACTCTTCAGTTGATGCCAGCATATTTGCGGATGTACATAACAGAGCTCAACTACTTATTTGGTGAAATCTACACGTGCGCCGACCCGATGAACGCAGCGGAACAGCATCATTGCTTCTATAATTTTGGCAATAATTTGCGGAAATTTCTTGAGGCTTTTCTCTTTTTTAAGTTTCCGTTCGCTATAAGCGACAAGGCCGATTATGACCGCCGGATCAGGCTATTTTTCCGCAGTGATGTTAGCACCGACGCACTGGTGAATCGGATAACCCACGAATTTTCTCATCTTGGTAGTGCCCTAGAACGTTGTGTACAGCCAGTGGATCATGCGGAGATAGCGAAACTAGCGAGGTTTGTTCTGCAGAAGATTAAAGAAAACGACGAAGAACAATTTCGATGCTTTCTGAAAAGCATTGAGAGTCCAGATCCGTTCCAAATCTGACAAAAGCTCGGAGAGCAGTGTGACTAAGAAGCCGCTGTTCTACCTAGTTCGGACTACCGAATTGGGGCATTTATTTGCCTGGCTGGGTCGCAAGCTGAAATCAGGTGTCGGCGCCGACTCGGACCGCCGTCGCTATGCGGAACTCGGAAGCTGGATGCGCGACGGCGAGTCTGCTAAGCGACACCACCACTGGTGGTGCGTCTACGAAGAAGAATATGCGAAGGCGCTTGACAGCTATTTGAGTGACGGCATGACATACAAGGCGGCCTGTCGTTCTGCCAATAGGAGGGCTCTGGAGGCAGTCTGTACCGCGTTTCCCGAGCAAGCAAAAACAACGCGCGGAGTTTCGAAGGGGCTGTTCGGAAAGTAGCTCCATTCGATTTCTCCCCCGAGCCGAAATAAGTCTCTTAGCCAGTTCCTTTTCCCCGTTTTTTCTGGCTCTCCCTATGCTGTTATATAGCTTGGGTAGCGGCAATTTGCCGTCTTGTCGGAATAAAGCGATGGAACCCCGACTATTACGGAACGACAGGAAAAGGATCGGCGGTCTACTGGATGGTCGCACAGGGGATGAGCATCCGGTAACCGTCCCAACCAGCCCGGAGCAGTTGCTGTGAGTCCCACAGTCGTTCCTTTTCCCGGCCATTCTTCCGAGGCCACCGATATGGGGAACGCAGCTTTATTTGTGATGTTGCACAGTGCATATGCTAGATACGCAACAGATCGCGGATGGGTGCTGTTTGACGGAAAGAGGTGGAATTCCGATAAGAACAATCAGGTATTGTCATTGGCAAAGCAGACAGTGAAGCATATCAGCGAGCCGGACTGGCGGAAGAAGGCTCAATCCCTGGCGCGCCTTCGCGCGATGGTGGCGTTGGCCCAGCCTGAGCTAACGATCGATGGGACGCAGTTCGACTCCGATCCGTGGCTTCTGAACTGCTATAACGGCATTGTCGATCTACGGACCGGCAAGTTATTGCCACATTGCGCGACACGCCTGATCACAAAGTTCATCTCGTTGGATTTTAATGACAAGGCAGTTGCACCGTTATGGCACAGCTTTCTAGCTGAAATTCTGCCAGACGAGGCTCTTCGATCATACGTTCAACGGGCCGTTGGCTATAGCCTGACCGGTCGAACGGATGAGCAATGCCTGTTTTTTTGTCTGGGAAACGGCAGGAACGGCAAATCCGTGTTTCTTGAGACCCTGATTGCAGTCGCCGGGGGATATGGGCTAAACACACCGACGCGCACAGTAATGAAGAAATCTGGGGGCATACCAAATGACGTGGCAAGGCTGAACGGATCACGAATCGTTACGCTCAATGAGACAGGGCAGGATCAGACGTTCGATGAGCCTCTACTAAAAGACTTGACTGGCTCTGATACAGTGACCGCTCGGTTTCTGTTTAAGGAGTATTTCGACTTTAAGCCTGCATTCAAGCTATGGTTTCGTGGCAACCATCAGCCCTTGGTCAAAGGTAACGACGACGGTGTTTGGCGGCGTTTCCATGTCATCCCCTTTGACGTGCAGATACCCGTGGCCGAAATGGATCGACAGCTTTGCGAAAAGCTCAAAAGCGAGCTCCCCGGTATTCTTGCGTGGGCCGTGCGAGGGGCGTCCGACTGGATGGGCAATGGCCTGAACCCGCCCAAGGTGGTCACAGAGGCGGTGAAACAGTACCGTCGCGAGTCGGACGTGATTGGACAATTTATCGACGCGCACTGCGAACTGAGTGGTGAAAATAGAATTCAAGCCACTTTGCTTTATGAAGCCTTCAAAGCGTTTGCTAAGCAAAACGGCGAGAAGTGCATATCACAGACCCTGTTTGGTAGATCACTCAGCAGTCGAGGCTTTGAGAAAATGCACAGCAATGTGGTCTACAGATGCGGTTTGACACTGAAGTAGGGACAGTTGGAACAGTGGTTTATGCACCTGTCCGAAAGTAGTGTTTATGGTCCCATTTCGCTGAATGACCTTGCTACAAGCCGATGCTAGATCGTGTCGAGCATTCAGCACCCCGCCCTACCGTGTCCCACGTTGAGGACAGGAAGAGCCTAGCCCTTATGGTGAAGGTATGTTCCTGTCCGAAGAAGAAGTTGAGCGCCTGACGGGGCGTTCCAGACCCTCTGCCCAACGCCGCTGGCTGCTTGAGCATGGCGTCCCTCATGAAGTAAACGCCCTCGGCTTACCTGTCGTTCTCATTGCTGTCGTCGAAGAAAGCTTGCGAGCTAAGACTCCGAACAAGGCCAAGCTGTTAACGCCGCAGTAAAAATGACCCCCATCGTCGGAGTAAAACTGACCCCCT
>CAYRKH010000071.1:0-16330 GCA_964424805.1 uncultured Woeseiaceae bacterium | reverse complement strand
TTTTATTCCGACGATTTCGGTCAAAAGGGGGTCAGTTTTCAACCGACGTTGACAACCACGGCTAAACGGCAAGGTCGAGCGCTCGCATCGGGTGGACGACCTGCCGAATTCGGCATCGCCATGCTCGCCGATCGACGCTATTGCTATCCCCTGACCATCACCGACTACACCAGCCGCTATCTCATCTGCTGCGACCCTGAGCTAATCGACACATAGCTTCCAGATTTTTCCGGGCACATCGTTTACACATTTCGGCATTTCGGGGGAGCTCCAGATGCCCTGGAAAGAGTGTAAACCGATGGACGAACGCCTCCGCTTTATCGCCCGCCTCCTCGAAGGCGAGAAAATGGCGCCCCTGTGCCGCGAGTTCGGCATTTCTCGGGTCACTGGCTACAAAATCTATAAGCCTATCCCGCCGACATCTATACACCCTTAGCCCGCGTCTACCGGCCACCCGAAGATCCCGAGTACCCATTTCACGATCGCACCGTGCGTGTGACCCGCTGCGGCCGAATCTGCTTTGGAAAGCTGAAGGTGAATCTCTCAACCGTCTTCGCCGGCCAGTTCGTGGGCATCCGCGAAGTCGAGGACCGGATCTGGCTGGTCAGCTTCCTCGATTATGATTTAGGATTCTTCGACACGGAAAAGGGCCGCGTAGAGCCGGCTCCCAATCCCTTCGTCCCGGACAAAGTGTTAACCATGTGTCCGGAATAGGGTGTAAACCATGTGCCAAGAATGGACCATTGAAAAATGGCGCGCCCGGAGAGATTCGAACTCCCGACCGCCTGGTTCGTAGCCACGAAACCTGACGTAAGTAACTGATCTAAAAAGCTCGAAAGTTGGCGTCCGTTGCATAGAGCGCACTACAAAGCATAACAATGCACGACCAGTGTCGGCAAAATGTCGGCAGCCGAAGCTGTGCCGGGCTAGTTCCTGAGTTGCTTTTCCCTGTGGAGCAAGAGGCGCGTTGTCGACCAAGTCCGCCTACAAGGTACGTCGAAACCGCTCCCAAACGAACGAGCCCGCGCTCACCCATCCGGCGCACTATTCAGGTCTATACCGTTTGACAATCAGTTGCAGGTTCCCAACGATGCCTCTTCCAAGATCGGCTCAACTTGGTCGGCATCCTGCTCCTGCCAGATCACCCACTCGGATCCGTCGTGCATACGCGTCTTGTAGGATATACCTGCCCTTTCAAGCTCGGTTTTGAACAACTCTTGACATTCTTTCGAGGCGTAAGAAAGCGCTTCCCCAGGGAGAAACTCTTGCGCTGTTTGGTGAAGTAACTGCACAGCGGCATCGTAATCTTCTGCCCTCACCTCCAGAGATTTCGGGCTTGTAATTTCGTACCACAGATCCGCATCATCAAGGCGTTCGGTAAATGCTCTCAGCAGTTCTTCGCTCTGCAGGTTCAAGGTCTCATTTGTCGCTGTCGAAGCCGTGCAAGCACACAGAGCGATCGCTGCGATAACCAACCAGAATGGTGATCGAATTGTCACAGCTGTCCTCCCGGGCATACGAAAGTAAATTTAGAGCTGGTCAGCTGGTCAACACATAGCCGATTGGTCTAATCGATAGATATTCATACTTTCGCAGAAAGGCGATCCGCCGCCAGGATGAACTGACAACAGCCGGCAGCGGCAGATGATGAAGCTATCGCGGCCAGTGGTCTCCCATACGATACTTCTGCTCCCGCTTCTGGAAGGCCGACAGCCCTCCTTCCAAGACCTCAAGTGCCCGACTTCTAATGGCCGAGTTTTCGAGTGCACCACATTGGTAGGATATCCCGCCGGATGCATCCCGCTCCGCGATCACCAACTGCTCAGCGTCACTGTTAACTACGAGGTTCCCGTTATTGGAGACGAGGATTACCTGCCGATACTCCTTGGCTTTTCGGACCGCTTGGACCAACTCCTCCATGATGAATTCGTTATCCAGATGATCATCATGGGAGTCGATGATGATCGGTTCTTCTCCTTGCGCCAGATAAATCTTGATCAACACCGTGGCTTTCTGGCCCAAAGAGAGATTACGAAGATCCGTATTGCGGTACTTAATTCTCGGTGTGACCAAAAAGTAGCGACGGTACATAACCCGATAGAAGTCGAGAAGTTCGATGCCTTCTGCCTTTCTCAACCGGGGTGCCAGTTCGTCGATGAGCCGTGAGATTTCGCCTACATAGGCGTTGACCAGTTCTGCCGGATCCTTGCTCGACTCCCACAACTCAAGAGCTGACGCGTACGTTAGTAGTTGGGCAAACTCTGACGGTCTCGATTCATGGAGTAACACCGTGACACTTCGGCTATCGAGTAGATCATCCGCGGATTCGAGCATTCTGTCTCTCTCGTAGCGAATCTCTGCTTCAAAGCTGATATCAGTCAGTACTTCGTCTTTGTCTTCTGAAAATGTGGCTACGATCTCGTCATATTTGCATCTTAGATCAAGAATCTTGCCAATTAGACGCGCCAGTAACGCGCGACGCGTTTCTGAGAATCTCGCCAGCTGCTCTTGATCCTTCGAGAATTGAGCGAGGCGTTCATCAAGGTCCGCTATTGTCTTCTGCTCCTTCGCCTGTTCATCAAGGAGTCTTGCATGCTTCGCAGTCTCATCCTTGGCGACACGAATGGCCTTCTGAGCGTGATCGATCTCCCCAACCGTATCCTTCAAGCGAGACTGTAACGTTTCGGCAATCTTAGTCAGCGCGGCAGCGGCCCGATACTGCAAGTCAGGCAACGAGTGCTCGATGTGTAGCGTCTCAAGATTCTTCCGAAGAGCCTCAATACTCAAGTTGA
Organism: uncultured Woeseiaceae bacterium; assembly: GCA_964424805.1. Lineage (GTDB taxonomy): Bacteria > Pseudomonadota > Gammaproteobacteria > Steroidobacterales > Woeseiaceae > IDS-8. The sequence continues at coordinate 13,538 of CAYRKH010000071.1, read as the reverse complement.
AGGATCGCAGATCTTCCTCAAGAAAACGCTGGCCTGTACGCGCGACGTCCAATGCTTGCTTCAATAGATCGCGCCGCTCTTTTAACCGCGCAAGCTTTTCCTGTGTTAGCCGAGCTGCCTCCAGTTGTTCCTTGCTCCTCTTCGCTTCAAATGCCGTTATCAACGACCCGAGGTCCTTGAGACGTCCTTCAGCGGCGCGTTTCTCACCGAGCAGCTTTGCGTGCTTCTCCGGTTTCGTTGCTTTAACAAGCCGCGCCGACTCCACCATTGCTTGTTCGAGTTTCTCCTCAACGGAGGAAATGTCATCCTCTAAGTTCGAGAATTCGAAATCCAAGACCGTATCACTGACCCGACCAAATACAAGGTCGTGCACGTACTTGTCCAGGTCGTCTCCCAAATACCGCTCCAGATCTCCTTGAGCTATATACGTGATCGCGCTATCACCGTAATGATTACCATCGGCCAATGTCTTTGAGAACGTGTCGCCGTTCAGGAAATTCAACCTAGTCTGCAATCCGTTGGCGTCATCCCGAAGACGCTGGACGAATGAGTTCGCATTATCGGTATCTCTTTGATCGGAGTAGTTATGCGATAGAAGGTCGACAAAAGCGGTCTTCCCTCTTCCGCGGCCACCGATCACGGCGATGAGATCAGGATTCATTAAGATGCTTGTAGCACTGATGCTGAGCTCCTCATTGACTGGCGTTTCCGCTATCTCGTAACGCTCCAGAGAATAGCTACTCTTTACGGGCGCTGGGCTAGAGGGACTGAGGCGAACTCGTGATCCCGATTCGTAGACTATCTGTTTCAGTCCCTCAAACGTACGATCTGCCTTAATCCAGCAATATCGCAGTAAACAGTCATTGGCGTCCGCTTCGCAGGAATGCGTCGCTTCGCCTCGCTTCGCGCACGGATGGAACAGTTCCCATACTGCATGTGCGTCAGATCCGTGGACGCAGGGCTTGAGTGTTTTGAACTCCTTTACAAACTCATCTGGTCCTTCCTTGTAGACTGACTCCTGTCCGAGTGCCCACGCACATGTCTTCGGATTCGATGCCACCAAGAAGTCCGACATCTGTATGAGTACTTTGCGGGTTTGGTGGTCCTGGCTGTTCCAGTCGATCTTTGATAGATCCTCGTCCGCTACGACGCCGACAAGATACTTGCCACTGAAATTGTCTCGTTCCTTGTCCAGCACAGACACAATCTGCTGCTCGTCCACAACAGCGTTCTTCATGCCGATATAGATGTCGTCTCCTTCATGAGCGAAATGCTGGTGCTCTCCGCGAAGCTTCTTACCGAGGGTCTCAATATTGGACAACTTGAGCTTCTTGGTCTTAGCCGTCTGCTGAGGCTCGCCTTCATAGGTAAATTCCAGGTCATGCAGGAAGTGTTCTTCGATCGTGCTCGGTGACACCTGGTCGGAGAAAATCACATGGAAGTTAACTCGCTGGCCGGCTAAAGGTCGAAGGCGAAACTCTATGTTGGGTAGGATGAGGATGTCGCGAATCGCTGCGATTTCGGCCGCTGAGAAAAGGGAACTCAGTTTGTCATCGTTCTGCAAGTAGTCCTGGGTGAGCTTTTTGTAGCCGTCAATCGTAAAGTAGTCTGTGATTCCGATCGCAGCAATCTCCCTGCCAATCGCGGCGCTGAACAGTGCCTTGACGTATGCATCCCAGTCATTGCCGAAATCGTTGTATAGATGAGATTCTGGCGTGTGCACCTGTAAATCCCACCTACGCCATATGGAACCCCGAGGATCGTTGCCAACTATTGTCACGTCGCTTCTCGTGCTGCTAACCAGCCTTTGCTCAACGATCTACTTCGTCTGAACGAATAGCCGTATCGCATTTTTGCTCACGGCATCGCGCTACGATTGCGAGATCCGCCCCAAGTGAAGCCCGCATTCTGGTTGATTATGGGGCATCGTGGTCTATTCTTACCACTGAAGCTGGAAAACTACAAGAGAAGTCCATGAGCAGTGGAACCGCATACGTAGCCTCAGGCTATCAGTCAGCTTCCAAAAACGCGCGCGCTTTAGGGACAAGCTGCGTTGAGCTTGATGCCGCAGTCACCGACGTAGACCGATCATAGGGAAGGTCAAGGTCGTTCGCAGCGAAAGAAGTGCTCTTCTCACAAGATTTGTACTCGAGTTCGAATTTGAGCCAAGTGAAATTGATCTCTCCGTCATCGATAATCGTCGCGTACGACTTACCGCACTGCGGGTTCTGGCACTGGACGATAGTATGATGCTGGAGCCGTCGACTATTTCTGACGATACGCTCGTAGCCGCCCAGACGCGCGGACCTGCGCGTTGAGGCTGGTTCCGAGCCGCTTTCGCATCCTGTGTGCACGCATGCGACAGCGTGACCGACACGTCTTACAATGCGCACAGTTGAATCCCGCAAGACGGATTCCCCTGCAACGCGACAGCACGATCGCTCTGGCTGAGACTGATGTCAGCTGAGCAGGACAAAATCAATATCGAACCCGTGAACCGCGAGAATTCAAATATGACGAAGCATTCGCTAGCGGCTTCCGCGGCATCGCTGTTCGGCCACGTCACCGCGGAGAAGGCCGCCATTTACCGGGCAATCATGGACTTGTTCGCCGCCGCCAAACGCCAGTTCCGCCTGCACCTGCGTCCGGACGAGGTGCTCGCTGAGGCCCGTTGGCCCGGCGAGCAGCCGTCGCTCGAGGCCCTCCAAGTGATGCTGGATCAGCTCACGGAGTGGGGCAATCTGCAGGCCCAGGTTGACAACGCGCGCGTAGCGACGATCGATGACTTCTATCGCCGGAGGTTGTTGTACCGAATGTCCCCGGGCGGTGAAGCGGTAGAAGTCGGTCTGCAAGCCTTCGTTGCGGCTCTCGGTCGTCGCGGTGAACTCCAGTCGGTAGCGCTCGACGACATCCTCGCACGCCTCGCCGCGCTCGAACGGCTGGGCGACGACACTTCGCCCGATCCAGCCAAGATCCATGCGGAGCTTCGGGACCTCGTGCACGTGTTCGAGAGCCTTGCAAGCAACGCTGAGGCGTTCATCGCCGGGCTCGCCCGGACCCTCGAGCTGCAGCGTGCCGAGGCCGATGCCGTGCTCGCGTTCAAGTCTCGGCTCATCGACTACCTGCAGCGGTTCGTAGGCGATCTCGTAACGCGCTCCGCTCAGATCGCTCGAACGCTCGAAGGACTCGGCTCACGCGAGCTATTGCTGCTGCGCACGGCGGCAGAGCGCGAAGCACGCGACGCGGCGCCCGGCGACGGAAATGTCGGACAGGAAGCGATCACTGAACGGCTTGATGCCTGGATCGAGCGTTGGTCGGGACTGAAGCGTTGGTTCGTGGCCGGCGACGGCAGCTCGCAGGCGGAGTTGTTGCGGCGGAGTGCGCTCGCCGCGATCCCGCGGCTGCTTCAGGCCGTGTCGCTGTTGAACGAGCGACGCAGCGGACGCAGCGACCGGGCCGCCGACTTTCGCCGGCTCGCACTATGGTTCGCCGAAACGGACGGAGACGCTCAGGCCCACCGGCTATGGCGCGCAGCCTTCGCACTGTCTCCGGCGCGCCACCTCGCGCTCACGACCAGCGAGGATAGTGGAACGGGTATTCCGTGGCGTGGATCTCCGCCTGTTGACCTGCATCCGCAACTCCGCGCGTACGGGACGCTACCAACGCGCGGCGCGCCCGCCAAGATCCGAGATCGCTCGGCGGAGCGTGCACAGCTTGCGGCGCGGGTCGCGCAAGAAGCCGAGCAAACCGAACAGGCGCGACGCACACTCGCGACTGGCCATGAAAACAAGCTCTCTGAACTTGGCAAGCTGAACCGCCACGCATTCGGCTTCTTCCTCACGCTCCTCGGAGAGACGCTCGCGGCTCAGTCGCATCCCGATCAGTCGATCGAGCGACTCACGATGGACGGCTCGCTGAGAGTCCGACTCGAGCCGCTTGCGCCCGATACGCACGCCGATATCGAGACCGAGATCGGCCGTTTCTCAGGTCGGGACCATCGCCTGACGATCCACCAGGTGTCGACACCGTGACCGAGCGCGCCACACGCTTGGCCGATGTCCTCGATCACCAACGTGACGAGGAGCGCGAGCGCGCACTGAGGGTGCTACTGATGCGACCCCTGCTCGCCGAGGGCGATCCAACCCTTCCGCTGGTGCGTCGTCATTCCCAGTACCTCCGCGACTGGTTCGCGCGCGAGACCGGTTGGGTGCTTCGGGTCGAACGCGGCTGCGCACGGCTCTATAAGCGACCTGCCGTAGCCGCAGATGCAACCCGCGGGCTCCCCGGTTTCGACCGGGACCGCTACGTGTTGCTTTGCCTCACGTGTTCCGTGCTGGAACGTGCCGAGCTGCAGATCACGCTGCGCGCGCTTGGCGACCGCCTCCTCGAAGCTGTCTCAGATCCCGAGCTCGAGGAGCGGGGCTTCGTGTTCACCCTGGAACCCGTACGCGAGCGTCGCGCGCTGGTCCACATATGCCGGTTCCTGCTCGACCACGGCGTGCTGTCTCGTGTAGCCGGCGACGAAGAGGCCTACGTCAACAAGTCTGGCGACGTATTGTACGACGTGAACCGCCGCGTGCTTGCTGCGCTGCCGGCGAGCACGCGTGGCGCGAGCTTTATCGCCGCTACGATGGAAGCGTCCGACGCACCGGCTGAGTTCGACGCACGACTCGCGGCGCTCATTGAGGAATACGTGCCAGACAGTGCCGAAGGTCGGCGCGCGGCTGCACGCTATCGCCTCGCGCGACGTCTACTCGACGATCCCGTCACATACTATGACGAACTCACCGATGAGGAGGGTCACTACCTCGTAACGCAGCGCGGGCCGATGTCGGCCCGCCTCGCCCAGGGCGCAGGGCTCGCAAGTGAGTTGCGCACCGAAGGGATCGCACTCGTGGATCCGGACGGCGACCTCACCGACGAGCGCCTGCCCGCCGTGGGCACCGAAGCTCATGCCACATTGTTGATTGCTGAGTACCTGGCGCGCGCAGAGGAGGATTCAGACAGCGGTAACGAATTGCTCATTCCGCCGGATCAGGACCCGAGAGAGCCCGAAGAGTCCGCCGGCTCCGGCCTGCTGCATTCGTATGCCGAGCTGGCAGCGTTCCTGCGCGATGCAGCCGACCAATACGGCCGCTATTGGCGCAAGGCTGCGCGGGAACCGGGTGCCGAAATGGAGCTTGCCGTACAGGCCGTAGACCGACTCGAGCGACTCAAGCTCGTCCGCCGTATCGGCGAGGCAGTCGAAGCACGACCGGCGCTATTCCGCTACCGCGTGCACGCGCCCGAACTGCAATCGCAGGAGGCGTTGCTGTGACCTTGCCCGAGCCCAGACGGCAACGCTGGCAACCCATGCGACTGGGGTTGATCGAGTTGTACCACTACGACGTCGAGGAATTTCGATTTCGTGACGGGCACCTGCTCCTGCGCGGCAACAACGGCACCGGCAAATCCAAGGTGCTGTCCCTGACCTTGCCGTTTCTGGTCGATGCCTACCTGACACCGGCACGCGTAGAACCCGACGGTGACCGCAACAAGCGGATGGAATGGAACCTGTTAATGGGCGGCCGCTACGACCGCCGTACCGGGTACACATGGATCGAATTCGGCCGCCGTGATGCGGCCGGCCAGCCGCATGTATTCACGTTCGGTTGTGGACTGCGGGCCGTGTCCGGCCGGACCGGCATCGATTCCTGGTTCTTCGTCACCGATCAACGGATCGGTGAAGACCTCTGGCTCACAACGCCTGAGCGCACGGTACTCTCGCGCGAGCGGTTGATGGAGGCAATCGGCACACGCGGCCAGGTATTCAAGACCGCCCAGGACTACCGGCGTGCCGTCGACGAGCGGCTTTTTCGCCTCGGCAGCGAGCGATACGCCGCACTGGTCGATACGTTGATTCAACTTCGACAGCCGCAACTTTCCAAGCAGCCGAACGAACAGAGGCTCTCCGGCGCGTTGACGGAGGCGCTGGCACCGCTCGATCGTGCGGCACTCGAAAGCGTGGCCGAGGCCATGGGACAGCTCGAAGATTCGCGCCGCGAGCTCGAGGAGCTCGACGCAATGCGTGCAGCCGTTGCGTCCTTTGGTAATCGCTACCAGCGCTATGCACAGGTTGCGACGCGCCGCAAAGCCCGGGTGTTGCGACAGGCGCAGACAGAGTACGACCAAGCGAGCCGGGAACTCAACGCGGCGACGCGAGCACTCGAGCGTGCGGAGGAGAAGGTCCGGCACTGGCGTGAGCAGCAGGACTATCTCGACGATCAGTTGGCGGCAGGCAGAGCGCGGCTCGAAGTGCTCCAGTCTGACCCGGTTATGCGGGACGCCGGGCGCATCGCGGACGCGCGCGAAATGGTCGCGAAATGCCGCGAGGCCGAGCAAGAAGCCGCGACACGTCTTGAAGCTCTGCGTGTCCGGTATAAGGAGGAATCGCAGTCGACGAAGGGGCGTCAGCGCGATGCGGATGCGACGCGCACAGAGCTTATGGCGACACGAAATCAAGCCGCGGATCATGCGCAAAGCGCCGGGATCACGAACGACCACGCCGGACTCGAAGACGGTGTCGACTGGCCGGACGGCGTCGCCGCTGTTCCATCGGAATTCGCCGAAACCCTGCGGCATCGTGTCAGGGACATCGCGAATCGTCGCCAGGAACAGATCGACGTCGTGCGCAGCCGGCGACGCGAGCTGGACGATGCCGAACAGCAACGCGCTCACGCACGCACGGCACGCGACAACTGCGCCGACGCCTTCGACGAGGCTGCAGAGAGAGTCAAAGATTGCACCGAAGCCTTCCGTCAGCTGGCGGCCGAAGCAGGCGAAGCCTGGCGCGAACATACGAGGACGCTCAGTACCCTCTCGCTGCGTGAAACTGAAGGGTTGATGTCCGACCTCGAGGTCTGGCTGGGCACCCTGAACGGGAAGAACCCGCTGCCAGTGGCACTTCAGGCCGCACGGGACACACTCGAGCGGGAACTCGCCGCGCAGGAGGCCGCACTGGCCGCCGAGCACCGGCAGCTCGATACCGAGGTTGAGCAGTTGCGCGACGAGCAGGCGGCGCTGGAACGTGGCGTAGACCAGCCACCACCGGTACCGTACGTGCGCGCTGCCGACGCCCGCGATGGACGGGCCGGCGCGCCGCTCTGGAAAGTTATCGACTTCACCACGGAGGTCGACGATGCCGAGCGCGCAGGGCTCGAGGCCGCCCTCGAAGCCGCAGGCCTGTTGGACGCTTGGCTACTGCCGCAAGGTGTGCTGGTCGACCCACGCACGCACGACGTGCTGCTCGTCCCGCGCACCGAATGCGCAACTTCGCTCGCGACTCGACTCGTGCCTGCGATCCCCGAAGACGCCCCGGATCTCACACCATCGGCAGTAACGGCAGTATTGCGTTCGATCGCCTTGTCTGAGCAGGAGCCGATCGATGCCGAAACTTGGGTTTCACCGCGCGGCCAATTCCGGGTGGGTGCAGCCCGCGGCGCATGGCTCAAGCCGAAGGCCGAGTTCATCGGTCACACCGCCCGGGAGGCGGCACGCCTCGCCCGGTTGGCGGCCATAACCGCGCGTCTGACCGAGCTCGAGACTGCACTTTCCGTCTGCGATACTAATCGTGCGGCTTGCGAGGCAACACGGCGAGCCGCAGATGATGAGCTTGACGCGGCGCCGTCCGACGACCCGTTGATGAGCGCGGACGCTGACCGCAGCGCCGCCGAGCGGCAGCGTCGCGCAGCGCAGATTCGACTCGGCGAGGCCGATAACCGGCTATCCGCTGCTGAGCAGGCGCACACGCGCGCGCGCGAACGCCTCACCCAAGACGCTCGTGATCTGCACCTGCCGAGCGATGCCGATGGCATCGAGCGCGTGGAGCGCGCGCTGATCGACTATCGAACCGCAGCCAACGACTTCTCGAATGCAGTGCGCAATCACCGGCACGCCCTGATAGAGCTGACCGGACAGGAGCGCCGCGAACGGCAAACAGGTGAGGAGGTCGAGGCTGCCGCTGAGAACTATGCTGGCAAAGTCACCGCCCATCGTGAAGCCGAGGAAAAGGCAGCGACCCTCCAGAAGACGGTCGGCACGCAGGTCGACGAGTTGTTGGCCGAGATCGAAGCCACGAAGTCGGCGCTGAGCCGCGATGATCGTGCCTTTAAGGATGCGCGTGCCCAGCTGAATGCAGCAAGCGCCCATCGCGGCACGGCCCAGGCCGAGCGCATGACCAAGGAATCACGCCTCGCCGAGCGTGGCGAGACGCGCAAGGCCGCGATCGCCGCGCTGCAGACATTCACGGCCGATACGGAACTGCTCGAGATCGCGCTGCCAGAGGAACCGGAGCTGCCGGCAATGCCATGGGGGATTGATGCAGCGCTGACGATTGCTCGCCGCGCCGAGCAGGCACTCGGCAGCATTCCGGCCGAGGACGCGGACTGGGCGCGTGTGCAAAGCGAAATCGGCCACGATCTTACGGAGCTCCAAAACGCCATGTCGGCACGCGGCCACTCAGCGACAGCTGAACCGAGCGACCATGGCCTGATCGTGCGCATCGTCCATCAGCAGCGGCCGGTGCGGCCCGACGTCCTGAGGCGCCAGATCGATGCCGAGCTCACTGAACGCAAGCTGCTGCTGACAGCACGTGAACGCGCTGTGCTCGAAGAACATCTCGAAAAGGAAGTTGCAGCGAACCTTCAGCACATGATTCAGGAGACCGAACGTCGCGTGGCTTCTATCAACAAGGAGCTCGGCGAGCGGCCGACGTCGACTGGTGTGCGCTACCGGCTCGTTTGGGAGCCGGTACCAGAAGATTCACAGGACGGCGTGCCCGGCCTCGCCGAAGCGCGCAAACGCCTGCTAAAGACCAGCGCCGATGCCTGGTCGGCTGATGATCGACGGCAGGTCGGCGAGTTCTTGCAGGCGCGAATCGCCGCCGAGATCGACAGCGACGATTCCGGCACCCTGTTCGACAACTTGGCACGCGCGCTCGACTATCGAAAATGGCATCGCTTCCGCGTACAGCGCTTTCAGGATGGCCAGTGGCGACCGCTCACCGGCCCGGCATCGAGCGGCGAGCGCGCACTTGGCCTGACTGTGCCCCTGTTCGCGGCCTGCAGCAGCCACTACGAGAGCGCCGATCCGCTCGCGCCCCGCCTGGTTCTCCTCGACGAGGCATTTGCCGGCATCGACGACGAAGCCCGCGCGAGCTGCATGGCACTTATCCGCCAGTTCGATCTCGACTTCGTGATGACAAGCGAGCGCGAGTGGGGCTGTTATCCCGATTTACCGGGGTTGTCAATCTGCCAGCTCGTGCGACGCGAAGGCGTGGACGCAGTGTTTATCTCGCGATGGACCTGGGATGGCATGGCGCGCCGGCGCAGTGACGAGCCGATACGACGGTTCCCCGACGAGATCGTCGATGTAGCTGCGGCGGACTTGGCGGCGAAAATGTCCGCATCCACCAGCGAAGTGTAAGCTCGGTGATATCCGAATCGGCCGACGCTCGCCTGCGGCGCCTCCTCGGCGGCTCCGAGCTCGAGGGTCTACGGCGGCGGCTGCGCGCACGCTATGAGCGCGGCGACACCGTCGACGTGTTTACACTGAGCGGGCTCACGCTCAGCGAGCGCCGCGCGCTCGAGAGCCTGCTTGGCAGGTCTGCGCGCTCCGCCTCATCAATGCGCCTGAAACGCTCGGAGCTCGATGCGGTCATCGCCCGCGCCGGCGTTGCGGCCGATCTGCGTGCCGCCCTTGAGGCGCTCGACGGGCCGCTGACGGATCGCAAGGCGCGTCGCATGGAACTCGAGCGCGAATGGAGCACCGTGCTTGGCGGCGTCGACGAGCGTCGCCTGCGTTCGCTTGTATCAGCCACTCCGGGCGTTGCACTGTTGAAGCGGCTCGCCGGCGGCGACCCGGCGCGCGGCAATACTCTGCTTGAGCGCGCGCGCCTTGTGCTAGCCCGAATTCCCGCACGCGGCATCCCACTGTCCCGGCTGGCCGCCGAAACGCTCGGGGATTCGCACGCGCTCGACGCAGGGCAGCCGGTTGCGGCCTTGGTATTGCGCGCCTGCCGGGGCGACGAGCCAGGCCGCGCCACGGGCGATGCAAGCTTCACCGACAATGATTCCAGGCGCGATCAATGGGCGCGCGTCGGGGTCAGCGTCAACGAACTCGCCGCGCCGGTCCTGTGTCTGAATCTTCAGGCACGCGACACGACATCTGTGGCCAAATTGACAGCCATCGCAGCCACGCAAGGCGAGCCTGTGCATCTGAGCCTGCGCGCTCTGTTGCGCTGCGCGCCGACCTGGAACGTCGACATCGTGTATGTGTGTGAGAATGCCTCAGTTGTCGCGATCGCCGCGGACCGCCTCGGTGCCGATTGCGCGCCGCTTGTCTGCACCGACGGCATGCCGGCCGCTGCTCAGCAGGCGCTGCTCGGACAGCTTCAGGACTGTGGCGCGCAACTACATTATCACGGCGACTTTGACTGGCCGGGACTGACGATCGGCAACTTCGTTCTGAGGCGGTTTCGTGCCGCGCCGTGGCGGTTCGGCGCGGACGATTACCGAGCCGCGACCGCAGATGTAGTGCTGTCGTTGTCTGAAGACGGCCGCGTGGAAGCGGACTGGGATGATGAACTCGCACCCGCCCTGGCTCAGCGCGGAATCGTTGTACATGAGGAGGCGGTCGTCGAGACGCTGTTGTTGGATCTTGAGAGGCGATGAATATGTTACCAGCTTTAGCAGTGGCTTGAGACGCTATTCAGACTTGAAGTAACGTCGCGCGGATCGGCCCGGCCAATCCCGCAAGACACCTTCGAGCACCTGAATGGATGATCTGCCGTGATTAATGCGTCGAGCCTCCCCAGCAGGTACGAATGCCAGCAACCTAGCGCCGCGCAGCACGCTTGCTCGTCTGTCGTCTACGCCTCGCGAGCATACCAGGTGTCACCTCGGCTCCCTCATCAGACAGCTCGCCCAAGGTACGTACGCGCACAGGTTCTCTGTCTGGAAATTCGGCCACCAAGGTCAGCGTACCACCCATTGCACTGACATATCGTTCCAATGTGGACAGCATCATGTCGGTACGTTGCTCATAGCGTGACACGGTATCCTGTCCAACCTTCATCTTCTTGGCGATGTCAACTTGTGTGTGGTGCAGCGCCTTACGCAAATCGCGTAGCGACAGTTCCTGCTCGACAAGTTCTGCCGCTCGCCGCCTGATTTTGCTCCGGCGCGTACGCGGCAGTGAATCCAGCTTTTCCTTCAGAGTACGTCCCATCGGTTTCCTCCTCGCCTCAGTTCCGACGGCTACGAATGCGTTTGAGATGCTCGTCAAAGCGTCGATCGGCAATCGTGATCAGCTGGCGGTAAAACCGGCGTTCCTTGACGCCAGCCTTATTGCCGGCGACCAGTAGTATTGCCTGGCGGTCCGGATCGAAGGCAAAAGCCACGCGCCAGACACCGTCGTCGGCATCGAACCGCAGCTCCTTCATATTGGCATGCTTCGATCCATGAAGCGTATCGACCTGAGGTCTGCCAAGTGCCGGTCCAAACTGCTCCAGCACTGCCGCCCGAGCCAGCAACTCGTCTTGTACTGCCTCGGAGAGCTCATCGAACTCCGGCTCGAACTCGTCGCCGAACCTTACCGTCCAAGACACGATGTGGAGTATGCCTTTCTAAACATATGGTGTCAAATACATAATTGGCACTTTCGGCTGGTGCCGAAAGCTGTGTTAAAGACCTGATTTTACTAAATTAATCTAGCAATTGCGCTGAAGAACCCTCCACCGCTTCTGGCCCGCATGGCCGCAATTCCTATCACTCATAGGTATCCAGATCTCCGCAGCCGATCAGGCAGTTAATACCGGGAGTCGCACACCTTGACAGAGGTCAGTCCCCTTCAACAGACGTCCAAGTGCAGAAATGGGGGACAAACGTAATCCCTCTTTGCGCGTTGCCGTCACTACCCGCAGTACGTAGCTTGTCCCCAGCCAAGTCGGGGCCTCGGAGTTCGCCTTGCACCGGCCGGCTTTCCTCCTAAGGAAGACTTCCCCCACCAGTCTTCAGAGCCGTGACACGCACCTCCCCGGCTTGAATCACCCGCCCGCAGTAGACGACGATACGCTGCGCAACGGACGTCGTCTGAAGGCTCAAATTGTGGAGGACGACGTATGTCAAGAAAGCGAAATAACATGCCGGGACTCCGGCGAAAGGGCAACATCTGGCACATCGAAAAGCGCTGCAAGCACTTGGCGGGCGGTTGGCTGCGGTGCAGCACTGGCACTTCTTCACGAGCTGAAGCCGAACGGATCTTGATCCGTCGACTGGCAGACATCTTCGAGGAGGAAAAACGACATGCCGATGCGATCTTCTTGTTTGAAGAAGCCGCTTTGCGGTATGTAGAAGACGTTGCCGACAAACCATCGGCGGACACTATTGCCATGCATCTGGACCAGCTTTTGCCGTTCATTGGCCACTTGCCGATGGCTCAGGTGCATGACGACACGCTGCGACCATTCATCGACCATGAGCTGGCGAGAGGCCTGTCTCCGAAGAGCATCAACAATGCGCTCGGCGTTGTTTCCAGAGTGCTAAAGCAGGCGTCCGAGGTATGGCGAGACGAGCTGGGGCGCCCTTGGCTAGCCCAGACGCCGGCCAGGATTACCCAGCTTCCGATCAAAGGCACGCAGGCGAAGGCCTACCCCCTGTCCTGGGACGAGCAGCACCGCCTTCTCGAGCTGCTCCCCCGGCACCTGGCAGATGCAGCCCTGTTCGGCATCAACACCGGATGTCGCGAGCAGGAGATCTGCCGGCTGCGCTGGGACTGGGAGCTGCCGGTTTCGGAATTGGACACGTCGGTCCTCGTCCTGCCGGCACCCATTACCAAGGTAAACGCGGAACGAGTCGTGGTCCTGAACTCCGTCGCCCGGCGTATCATCGACTCGCGACGGCATAAACATGAGGAGTATGTGTTCAGCTATCGCGGCAGACGGCTGAGCAACCTGCACAGCAGCGCCTGGAAACGGGCTTGGAGAAACGCGGGTCTGCCGGTGGAACGAGACATCCGCAAAGGCGTGCACAATCTGCGGTACACCTTTGGCCGTCGACTGCGAAGTGCCGGTGTGCCTTTGGAGACCCGAAAGGCACTCCTCGGCCATTCAAATGGCGATCTGACCACGCATTACTCGCCCGCAGAGATCGAAGAGTTGCAGAAAGCAGCCGAACGTATCGTCGACGAACGCATCGGACAGACGCCTACGCTCATGCTGGTGCGAAAGCGGCGCAATGTCGGAAGAAGTGTCGGAAAGTCGAAAAAGGGCTAGCAAGCGATCCGTTGCTAACCCTTTGATTAAGTGGCGCGCCCGGAGAGATTCGAACTCCCGACCGCCTGGTTCGTAGCCAGGTACTCTATCCAGCTGAGCTACGGGCGCGCTGTTTTCAAAACTGGTTGTGGCGGAGAGAGAGGGATTCGAACCCTCGGTACAGGCATTAACCCGTACAACGGTTTAGCAAACCGCCGCTTTCGACCACTCAGCCATCTCTCCGTTCGGT
>CAYRKH010000070.1:0-16761 GCA_964424805.1 uncultured Woeseiaceae bacterium | reverse complement strand
CAGCGCACCGCCTCCTCGTACCCCGCGTCTGCATGCCGCATCACGCCGGTCGCCGGGTCGTTCCACAGCACGCGCGCGATGCGACGGTCGGCCTCTTCGCTGCCGTCGCACACGATCACGAGGCCCGCGTGCTGCGCGTAACCCATACCGACGCCGCCGCCGTGATGGAACGATACCCACGTGGCGCCGCTCGCGGTGTTCAGCAGTGCGTTCAGGAGCGGCCAGTCCGACACCGCGTCGGAGCCGTCCTTCATCGCCTCCGTCTCCCGGTTGGGGCTCGCCACCGACCCGCTGTCGAGGTGATCGCGCCCGATCACCACGGGTGCCTTCAGCTCGCCGCTGCGCACCATCTCGTTGAACGCGAGACCCAGCCGATCGCGCTGCCCCAGCCCGACCCAGCAGATGCGCGCCGGCAGTCCCTGGAACCGGATGCGCTCACGCGCCTGGTCGAGCCATCGATGCAGGTGCGCGTCGTCCGGCAGCAGCTCCTTCACCTTGGCATCGGTCCGGTAGATGTCCTCCGGGTCGCCGGAGAGTGCCGCCCAGCGGAACGGGCCTATGCCGCGGCAGAAGAGCGGCCGCACGTAAGCGGGTACGAAGCCGGGAAAATCGAAAGCCCTCTCGACACCCTGGTCGAAGGCGACCTGGCGGATGTTGTTGCCGTAGTCGAAGACGGGCACGCCCGCACGCTGGAAGCCGAGCATCGCTTCGACGTGCACGGCCATCGAGCGGCTCGCGGCGGCGACTACCGCGTCGGGATCGTTGCGGCGCTGCTCGATCCACTTCTCCACCGTCCAGCCCTGCGGCAGGTAGCCGTTCGCCGGGTCGTGGGCCGAGGTCTGGTCGGTGACGGCGTCCGGTTTCACGCCGCGTCGCAGCAGCTCCGACAGCACGTCGGCCGCGTTGCCGAGCAGCCCGACGGACAGCGGCTCGCGCGTCGCCGTCGAGCGCTCGATCAGGGCCAGCGCGTCATCGAGGCTGTCCGCGCGCGTGTCGAGGTATCCCGTCTGCAGGCGCTTCTCGATGCGATCGGCCTGGCACTCGACGGCGAGCATCGACGCGCCCGCCATGGTGGCGGCCAGGGGCTGCGCGCCGCCCATGCCGCCGAGCCCGGCGGTCAGGATCCAGCGGCCGGCGAGATCGCCGCCGTAATGCTGGCGGCCCATCTCGACGAAGGTCTCGTAGGTGCCCTGCACGATGCCCTGGCTGCCGATGTAGATCCAGGAGCCGGCCGTCATCTGGCCGAACATCATGAGGCCTTTCCTGTCGAGCTCACGGAAGTGCTCCCAGTTGGCCCACGCGGGAACGAGGTTGGAATTCGCGATCAGCACGCGCGGCGCATCCGGATGCGTGCGGAACACACCCACCGGTTTGCCGGACTGCACCAGCAGCGTCTGGTCGCCCTCGAGCCGCTTCAGCGTGTCGACGATGGCCTCGAAGCACGCCCGGTTGCGGGCCGCCTTGCCGATACCGCCGTAGACGACGAGGTCTTCGGGGCGTTCTGCCACCTCCGGGTCGAGGTTGTTCAAGAGCATGCGCAGCGGCGCTTCGGTCAACCAGCTCTTCGCGGACAGGGTCGGGCCGGTCGGTGCTTTCATTTGCCACGGCGTTGCATCGTTCATTGGACGGGTACTCCTGTGTCGGCCGGGCGCGTGCCCGGCGGCGTGTAATGTCCCTTCAGCTCGAACCGGTTGCCCGGGTGGTAAAGCCGCGCGAAGCTGACGGCGCGGCCGTGTGCGAAAGTGCGGCGAATCACGAGCAGGCAGGGTTCACGTGCGCTCATCCGCAGGCTCTTGCGCACGGCCCCGGCGGGCGTGACGGCGCGCACCGTGTGCTCGGCCTCCTGCAGCGGCGAGATACCCGAGAGCCAGGCGCCCGGGGTAATGGTGCGAAAATCCTGCTCGAGGGTGTCCGGCGCGAAGGACGGCAGCACGTATCGGTCCTCGAGCTGGATCGGCGCGGCGTTCTCGCGATGCACGATCAGGATGTGGTAGACGCGCTCGCGGGCGCGGATACCGAGGGCGGCCGCCACCTCGTCGCCGGCGCGATCATCGGCGATGCGCAGCACGTCGGCCGAGTGCCGATGGCCGCGGCGCGCGATCTCGTCGGCGATGTTGCGCACCTCCAGGACGTGCGACGCGGCCTTGAAGTCGGCGACGAAGGTGCCCCTGCCTGCGACGCGTTCCACGTAGCCCTCGTCGTTGAGCTCGCGCAGCACCCGGTTGGCGGTCATGCGCGAGACGCCGGCCGCCTCGACGAGCTCGTTCTCGGACGGCACGCGGTCGCCGGGGCGTAGCTCGCCCCGCGAGATGCGCCCGATGATCTCCTCCTTGAGCTGCTGGTAGCGCGGTTTTGACGGCGCCTTCACGCGCGGGCCGCCCGCGGAAACAGCCGCCGGACGGTGCGCGCAAACGCGCGCCGGGTCCTGTCGGCGTCGACGTGCCTCCCGTCGACGACCTGCCACCGGCCGCGCGCCATGACGCGGTCGATCGGCAGCGTGAAGCCGGAGAACACCAGCGCGTCGAGCAGCGTCTCCGGCTCGTGGCCCGCGAGCATCGGGCTGTCGTCGTCGAGCACGACCAGGTCGGCGCAGGCACCCTGCCGGAGCTCGCCGTCGTCGGAGCGGCCCGAGGCAAGCGCGCCGCCGGCCGCGGCCAGGTCGAACAGGCTGCGGCCGGTGTGGCTGTGGCGGCCCGGCGTTACGTTACGGCTCCGGGACACGAGACGTTGCCCGTATTCCAGCCAGCGCAGCTCTTCGAAAGGGTTGATCGAGACGTGGCTGTCCGAGCCGATCGCGATGCGCCCGCCCTGCTCCAGGTAGCTTTCCAGCGGGAACAGGCCGTCGCCGAGGTTGGCCTCCGTGCTGGGGCACAGGCAGGCGACCGCGCCGGAGGCGGCAAGTGCCGCGACCTCTTCGGCGTCGAGGTGCGTGGCGTGTACGAGGCACCAGCGCGGGTCGAGGTCGAAGTGCCGCATCAACCAGCGCACCGGGCGTTCGTCCAGGTTGACGAGGCACTCGTCGACTTCGCGCTGTTGCTCCGCGATGTGCAGGTGCATCGGCACGCCGTCGGCTTTGGCCAGCGCCGCCACGTGCGCCAGCGACTCCGCGGACACCGCGCGCAGGCTGTGCGCGCCGACAGCAACGCTGTAACGCCCCGCGGCCGTTTCCCGTGCGCCGCGGTAGTGCGCCTCGAACTGCTCCAGCGTGGTGACGAAACGCCGCTGCTCCGGGGCCGGCTCCGGCCGGTCGAAGCCGGCGCGCTCGTACAGCACCGGCACGTAGGTGAGACGAATGCCGCTGTCCCCGGCCGCGGTCGCAAGGGCCTGCAGCATGGTGTTCGCCGGCTCCGAGTCCGCGCTCTCCCGGTGCAGGTAATGGAACTCGGCGACGCTCGTGTAGCCGGCCGACAGCATCTCGGAGTAGGCCTGCCGGGCGACCGCGGTGAGCGCGTCGGCGTCGATGCGCTCTGCGAGCGCGTACATGCGGCTGCGCCAGGTCCAGAAATTGTCCTTCGTGGCCGGCGACCGCTGCTCGGTCCGCCCGACCAGCGCCCGCTGGAACGCGTGGCTGTGCGCGTTGACCAGCCCCGGGATGACGATGCCGGCTTCGACGTCGCCGGCGGCCGGCTGCGTGTCCGCTTCGACCTCCGCGACGACGCCGTCGGCCACGCGCAGCCGGACGTTCCCGGCCCAGCCGTCGGCGAGCAGTACCTTGCGGGCAAAAATCGAATGCATGGAACGTATCCTGCTGCTGCTGCTGCTGTAGGAGCGCGCATTGCGCGCGATGGCCCGGCGCGGCGCCATGGGTGGCATCGCGCGCAATGCGCGCTCCTACAGGAGTTGTATATACAGGCTAGTGCATGCTACCGTGCTTTGCAATCTCTCGGGAGTGCAGCGATGGCCGATTGGGACCTTCTTCTGACCGATGCCAGGGTCGCCACCATGGGGGCCGGCGGCGAACCTTACGGCGTCATCGAGAGCGCCTCGGTCGCCATAGCCGGCGGCAGGATTGCCTGGCTCGGTCCAGCAGCCGAGTGCCCGGCCGGCCGCGCGGAACGGACGCGTTCCGTCGCCGGCCGCTGGCTGACCCCGGCGCTGGTCGACTGCCACACGCACCTGGTGTTCGCCGGCAACCGCGCGGCGGAGTTCGAGCAGCGACGCCGGGGCGCCACCTACGAGGAGATTGCGCGCGCCGGCGGCGGCATCGTATCGACGGTCACCGCCACCCGGCAGGCCAGCGCGGACGAGCTGCAGGCGGCCGCGGCACCCCGGCTGGAAGCGCTAAGGCGCGAAGGTGTCGCGACCGTCGAAATCAAGTCGGGCTACGGTCTCGACCTGGAAACCGAGCTCAAGATGCTGCGCGTTGCCCGGGCACTGGGCCGCGCGTCCGGCGTGACGGTGAGGACCAGCTTCCTCGGCGCGCACACGCTGCCGGTGGAGTACGAGGGACGCGCGGACGAATACGTCGCCTTCCTCACCGGCACGGTGCTGCCGGCGGCGCACGCGGAAGGCCTGGTCGACGCCGTCGATGCCTATTGCGAGCGCATCGCGTTTTCCCCGGAGCAGATCGCGCAGGTGTTCGCCGCGGCGCGCTCGATGGCGCTGCCGGTAAAGCTGCACGCCGACCAGCTGAGCGACAGCGGCGGCGCCGCGCTGGCGTCCGAATTCAACGCGCTGTCGGCGGATCATCTCGAGTACGCCTCCGATGCCGGGCTCGTCGCCCTGGCCGAAGCCGGTTGCGTGGCCGTGCTGCTGCCGGGCGCATTCCTCACGCTTGGCGAAACGCAGCTCCCGCCGGTGCAACGGCTACGGGAGCTCGGCGTGCCGATGGCGATCGCCAGCGACTGCAACCCGGGAACGTCCCCCTTGTGCTCGCTCCAGGCAGCAATGGTGCTCGCCGCGTCGCTCTTCAAGCTGACGCCGGAAGAGTGCCTGGCCGGCGCAACGCGCGACGCGGCACGGGCCCTCGGCCTCGATGACCGCGGAACGCTGGAAGTCGGGAAACGCGCGGATATCGCGGTATGGAACGTGGAACACCCGCGCGAGCTCTCCTACTGGCTCGGCTTGAATCCACTGCACGAACTGCTGATCGAAGGCCGCCTGTAGGAGCGCGCATCGCGCGCGATGCCACCGTTCCCCGGGGAAAAGGGGTCAGGTTTATTTATTCGCAGTGCGGAAAATAAACCTGACCCCTTTTACCGAAAATAAACCTGACCCCTTTTACCGACGAGCGTACTTCGCACGCGTGTGGAGGAGCCGGGGCGCCGTGGCATCGCGCGCTATGCGCGCTCCTACGTTAGCGGGGTGGGCCCAGCTCGGAGTTGAGCAGCGCCTGGACGGTCTTGCTGATGGAGGCGAGGATTTCGCTGTTTCCCTCGTCGTATATCAGGCGGGCCATCAGCGCGCCGGAGAGCAGGAGCAGCAGCGCGTCGCCCAGGGCTTCCGGCTCTCGGGCCTGCATCTCGGCGCTCATTTCGCGCAGGCGCGCGCGAAGCTTCTCGTTGTGGCTCAGGATGATGTGGCGGCCCGGATGCGCGGCGTCCGGCAGCTCGACGGCGGCGTTCGCAAAGTGGCAGCCGCGCGTCTCTGTCGTACTGCATGCGTGGCACAGCGCATTGAACAGGGCTTCGACCTGCTTCCTTGGCTGGCCCTTTAGGGGCTCCATCAGCAAGTCCCACTGCTTCCAGAACTCGCGGTCCTGCTCGGACAGGTACTCCGCGACCAGCTCGTCCTTCGACGCGAAGTTGCGGTAGAGGCTCATCTTGGTGGTGCCGGCCTCGGCCGCGATCAGCTCGACTCCGACGCCGCGGATGCCGCGCTGGTAGAAGAGGTCGCGCGCCGTTTCGCAGATGCGGTCGCGCGCCGGCCGCTTGCCCTTGCGGCTCGCCTGTTTTTCCGCCGGATTTGCACTCATGACAAATTTCCTGTTGACACGTTACAGACCGGTCTGTATCGTCCGGTCCATCAGATACCGAACGGTATCGTAACACTTTCCTACCGGCGATGCACGGTTGGAATGCCGGCCCCGGATTCAAGGGCATTCCAGGTTAGCTGCCCGTCAACGGAAAAATAAAATCAAGGAGTTATCGTATGACCTCGCGCTATTCCCTGCTGCTTTCCGTCACGTTTTTCGCCGCGCTGGCTGGCTGCTACGCCAGCAACGCCGGTCCCCGGCAAGGGCCGCCGCCCGCGCCCGAGGTCTCGGTTGCCGCCGTCACCGTCGAGCCGATCCACGAATGGCAGGAATTCACGGGAAGGCTCCAGGCGGTGGAATCCGTCGAGCTGCGGCCGCGCGTGAGCGGCTACGTGGAATCGGTCGGTTTCAACGAGGGCAGCCGGGTCGAGGCCGGTGATGTGCTGTTCCGCATCGACGCACGCCCCTTCCAGGCCGAAGTGGATCGACTCACCGCGGAGCACGAACGGGCCGCGGCCCAGCTCGCGCTCGCCACCTCCAACCGTGAACGCGCCGTGCGCCTGCTCGAGGAAAACGCCATCTCTCGCGAGGAATTCGACAGCCTTTCGACGGCCGAGGCGATCGCGGCGGCCGGGCTCGCCTCGGTAGAAGCCGCGCTGGAAGCGGCACGTCTCGACCTCGCGTTCACGACCGTCGAGGCGCCCATCGACGGGCGGGCGTCGAACGCGCTGGTCACGGCCGGCAACCTCGTGGACAGCTCGACGCTCTTGACGACGCTGGTTTCCGACGCGCCGATCTACGCCTACTTCTATGCCGACGAGCACAGCTACCTGCGCTTCATGGAAGGCCAGGACCCGGCGGCAGCCCGCAACGCCAAGGTCTACGTCGGCCTGATCAACGAGGAAGGCTACCCGCACGAAGGGCGGCTCGACTTCCTCGACAACCGCGTCGACTCCGAGTCCGGCACCATTCGCGGCCGCGCCGTGCTCCCCAACGCCGACGGGCGCTTCACGCCGGGGCTCTTCGTGCGCTTGAAGCTGGTCAGCCCGGACATCCAGGACGTGGCGCTCGTCGACGAACGCGCCATCGGAACCGATCTCAGCCAGAAATACGTGCTGGTGCTCGACGAGCAGAACGTCGCGCAGTACCGCGCCGTGGAAACCGGCCCGCTGGTCGACGAGCTGCGCGTCATCACGAGCGGCCTGGAAGGCGGCGAACGCGTCATCGTGAATGGGCTGCAGCGGGTGCGCCCCGGCGCCACCGTCGCGCCGACCATGGTGGCGATGGACCGCGGCGCACGCGAGCTGGAACGGCTCGCCGCGGACGCGGGATTGTGACGAACCCCCGCCCCGCGCCAGATGGCCCTGTAGGAGCGCGCATTGCGCGCGATGCCACGGCCGCCAACGGGGCATCGCGCGCGATGCGCGCTCCTACAACGCGCTTTTGAGGATCGATTCATGAATTTCTCTCAATTTTTCGTCGAGCGGCCGATCTTCGCCGGGGTGCTCTCCATCATCATCTTCATCTCCGGCGCGCTCGCGCTCGGCAAGCTGCCGATCAGCGAGTACCCGGAAGTCGTGCCGCCGACCGTGGTGGTGCGCGCCACCTATCCCGGCGCGAACCCGGAGGTGATCGCGGAAACGGTTGCCTCCCCGCTGGAGCAGGCGATCAACGGCGTCGAGGACATGCTCTACATGTCCTCGATGGCCACCTCCGACGGCGTGATGACGCTGACCATCACCTTCGCCCTCGGCGCGGATCTCGACCGCGCCCAGCAGCAGGTGCAGAACCGCGTGCAGCAGACCCTGCCGAAACTGCCCTCCGAGGTGCAGCAGATCGGCGTCGTCACCGAAAAGTCCTCGCCCACGCTCACCATGGTCGTGCACCTGGTTTCGCCGGACGAGCGCTACGACATGCTGTACCTGTCGAACTACGCCTTGCTGCGCGTCCGCGACGAGCTCGCGCGCATCCAGGGCGTGGGCGACGCGCAGGTGTTCGGTTCCGGCGAATACGCGATGCGGGTGTGGCTGGACCCGGAGAAAGTCGCGGCGCTGAACCTGACGGCGAACGACGTCGTCAATGCGATCCGCGAGCAGAACATCCAGGTGGCGGCCGGCAAGCTCGGCTCGGCCCCGGCGTCCAGCTCGGCGCAGTTCCAGCTCCTGATCAACACCAAGGGCCGGCTCGCGACGGCAGAGGAATTCGAGAACATCGTCGTCAAGGCGGGGCCGCACGGCCAGATCGTGCGCCTGGACGACGTCGCGCGCGTCGAGCTCGGCGCGAGCACGTATGCCCTGCGCGCGCTCCTCGACAACCAGCCGGCCGCCGGCATCGGCATTTTCCAGCGGCCGGGCTCGAACGCGCTCGAGCTCTCGGAGGCCGTGCGCGAGCGCATGGCGGAGCTGGAGGCGGACTTCCCGGACGGCGTCGAATACCAGATCGTCTACGACCCGACCACCTTCGTGCGCGAATCGATCAGTGCCGTCGTGCACACCCTGCTCGAAGCGCTGGTGCTGGTGGTGCTCGTCGTCGTGCTGTTCCTCCAGACGTGGCGGGCGTCGATCATTCCACTCGCCGCCGTGCCCGTATCGCTCGTCGGTACCCTCGCGGTAATGCACCTGTTCGGCTTCTCGCTCAACGCGCTGTCCCTGTTCGGGCTGGTGCTCGCCATTGGCATCGTCGTGGACGATGCGATCGTGGTGGTCGAAAACGTGGAGCGCAATATCCGCGAAGGGCTCAAACCGGTCGCCGCGACCAAGCAGGCCATGCGCGAGGTCACGGGACCGATCGTCGCGACGGCGCTCGTGCTCGTCGCCGTGTTCGTGCCGACCGCGTTCATCAGCAGCCTCACCGGCCAGTTCTACCGCCAGTTCGCGATCACGATCGCAATCAGCACGGTGATCTCGGCCGTCAACTCGCTGACCCTCTCCCCGGCCCTGTCGGCCCTGCTCCTGAAAGAGCACGGCGCGCGGCCCGACCGGCTGCAGCGCGGCATCGACCGCGCATTCGGCTGGCTGCTCCGGCCGTTCAACCGGTTGTTCGACCGGGGCTCGCGCGGCTACGTGGGCGTCACCGGCCGGTTGCTGCGGCGCTCGGGGATAGCGGTGACCGTATTCGCCGGGCTGATAGGCCTGACCTGGCTCGGCTTCGCGAACGTACCGGGAGGCTTCATCCCGCAGCAGGACAAGCAGTACCTCGTGGCCTTCGCGCAGCTGCCGGAGGCGGCCACGCTCGATCGCACGAGCGCGGTGATCGAGCGCATGGGCGCCATCGCCCTGGAGCAGCCGGGCGTCGAGCACGCGATCGCCTTTCCGGGACTGTCGATCAACGGGTTCGTCAACGCGCCGAACGCCGGCATCGTTTTCGTCACGCTGTCGGACTTCGACGAGCGCGACGATCCCGGGCTCTCGGCCGGCGCGGTCGCCGGCGCGCTGAACCAGCGGTACGCATCCATCCAGGAGGCGTTCGTCGTGGTCTTCCCGCCGCCGCCCATCATGGGGCTCGGCTCTGTCGGCGGATTTCGCATGCAGATCGAGGACCGCAACGGGGCCGGCTTCGAGACGCTGTTTGCCGAGACGCAGAAGCTGATCGGCGCCGGCTGGCAGACGTCCGCCCTCACCAACCTGTTCTCCGGCTTCCAGGTCAACGCCCCGCAGCTGCACGCGAAAGTGAACCGCGAGAAGGCGAAGGCACAGGGCGTCGATCTCCAGCAGCTCTTCGAGACGATGCAGGTGTACCTGGGCTCGCTCTACGTCAATGACTTCAATCGCTTCGGCCGCACCTACCAGGTAAAGGCGCAGGCCGCGATGGACTTCCGCCTGACGCCGGACGACGTGGTCAACCTCAAGGTGCGCAACGACACCGGCCACATGGTGCCGCTCGGAAGCTTCGTGACGCTCGAGCAGGCGGCCGGCCCCGACATCGTGCCGCACTACAACGGCTATCTCACGGCCGAGATCAACGGTTCGCCGGCGCCCGGATACAGCTCCGGGGAAGCACAGGCCGCGATGGCAGCGCTTGCCAAACGCCTGCTGCCGAACGGCATGGCTTTCGAATGGACGGACCTCACCTACCAGCAAGAGCTCGCCGGCAACACGGCCGTGTGGATCTTCCCGCTGTGCGTGCTGCTGGCGTTCCTCGTGCTCGCGGCGCTTTACGAAAGCTGGAGCCTGCCGCTGGTCGTGATCCTGATCCTGCCGATGGTGCTGCTCTCGGCCATCGCCGGCGTGTGGCTCACCGGCGGTGACAACAACATCTTCACGCAGATCGGGCTGATCGTGCTGGTGGGGCTCGCCTGCAAGAACGCGATCCTGATCGTCGAGTTCGCGAAGGACCGCGAAGCGGCGGGCGCGAGCACCTGGAGTGCGGTGATCGAAGCCTGCCGGCTGCGGCTGCGCCCGATCCTGATGACGTCGATGGCGTTCATCATGGGCGTCGTGCCGCTGGTGCTCGCGAGCGGCGCCGGCTCGGAAATGCGGCACGCGATGGGCATAGCGGTCTTTTCCGGGATGCTCGGCGTGACGTTCTTCGGTCTTCTATTCACCCCGGTCTTCTACTGGGTCGTGCGGCGCCTTACGGGGGCGGTGCGGCCGGGTGACGAGCCGGAAGCCGTGCGGCGCCCCCGCCGGCGGCTGTCCTGGCTGCGGCTGCGCGGCGCAGGAGCAACCTCATGAAAAACATTGTCCTCCTATTCTCAGCGACGCTTGGGCTGGGCGCGTGCGCCGTCGGTCCGGACTACCGTGCTCCGGACACGGCGGCGCCGCAATTCCACAACGCCACCGAGGCGCATTTCGCGCGCGTCGCGATCGAGAAAGCATGGTGGCACGAGTTTGGCGATCCCGTGCTGGACGACCTCATCGCGCGCGCCCTCGCCCATGACCTCGACCTGGCGCTCGCCGCCGCACGCCTGCGCGAGGCACGAGCGATCTTCGATGACCAGGCACTCGACCGCCTGCCGACGGTGACGGCGGCGGGCGCGTACGACCGGCGGAAAGCGCAGCAGCCCGGGTTTACCGACCAGCCGATCCTTACGGAAACCTACGACCTGGGCTTCGATGCGTTTTGGGAGATCGACCTGTTCGGCCGCGTGCAAAACGCCGTCGAAGCGGCGCGCGCCGACGCGGGAGCGGCAGAGGCAAACCTGCACGCCGCCCAGGTGAGCGTCGCCGCGGAAGTCGCGCGCAACTATCTCGAGCTGCGCGGCGCGGAGCGCCGCTACGAGGTGGCAGTCGCCAACCGGGACAACCAGCAGGAGACAGTGAGACTCACGCGGGTCCGCTACGAGCTCGGCCGCGGCACCGAGCTGGACCTCGCGAGCGCCGAAGCGCGGCTCGCCGCGATCGAGGCGAGCCTGCCACCGCTGATAACGGCGCGGCGTGCCGCACAGCACCGCCTGGCGGTGCTGCTGGGCCAGCCCCCGGGCACGCTCGAGCTCGCGGCGGGCCCCGACTCGGAAACGATCAGTGAATCCTTCACGAACAACCCCCTGCCGATTGGTGAGCCCGCCTCGCTGCTGCGGCGCCGGCCGGACATCCGGATGGCGGAACGGCAGCTCGCGGCGGCCACGGCGCGGGTCGGAGTCGCGACCGCGGACCTGTTTCCGCGCCTCACGGTCAGCGGCTTCGTCGGGTTCGTCACGGGCGACGCCGGCGAGCTCGGCCAGTCGGCTGCCGAAGCCTGGGCCGCCACGCCCGTCCTGAGCTGGGCGGCCTTCGATCTCGGCAGCGTGCGGGCGCGCCTGCGCGCCGCCGAGGCGCGGGCCGACGGCGCGCTGGCGTTCTACGAGCGAACCGTGCTGCGCGCGCTGGAGGAAACCGAGAACGCCTTCGTCGCCTACGCGCAGAACCAGGACCGCCTGGCCGCACTGCTGGACCAGGCCGCAGCGTCGCGCCGTGCCGCGGAACTCGCGCGCATCCGTTACCGGGAAGGGGCAATCGACTTCCTGCGCCTGCTGGACGCCGAACGCACGGTGCTCGAAGCAGAAGACGCCGTCGCCATCTCGCAGACGGAGCTGAACACGTCAGTGGTTGCAATGTACAAGGCCCTGGGCGGCGGCTGGCAGGCCCCACCCGCGGTAGCGGAGTGGAGGTGAGCCATGCCCGACGATGACAACTCCCGTACCGAGCTCGAGCCGGGCGTGATCGTCCTCGGCGTCGTGTACGCGGCCTCGCTGCTGGGTTTGATCCTGCTGCTCGCCCGGTAGGAGCCCGCACGCTGAAATTCGCGCCGTAGGAGCGCGCATTGCGCGCGATGCCACGGTTGGCGATCGTGGCATCGCGCGCGATGCGCGCTCCTACAGCAGTTACGGTCGTTCTGTGAGGATTTCGGCGACGTCCTTGCGGCGCTGGGCGGGCGTGACCTTCGCGTAGCCGTACCAGATCAGGCCGACGATGAACTCCTCTTCCGGGTCGATGTCGAGCAGCGCCAGGAAGCGCTCGTCGCGCGTGATCGGGCCCGTGGACCATTTCGACGCGACGCCGGCCGCGGACAGGTACAGCATGAAATTCTGGATCGCACAGGCACAGCTCGCGTAATCCTCGCGCTGCAGGAGCTCGTCGTCGGAGACCCGGCACGTGACGACCAGCCATCCCGGCCGCTCGGCGGCGGAAGCGGCCTTGAAGTCGCCCATCTTCTCGCCCCTGCGCTCCGTCGTCACGACGCGCGTGAGCTCGACGGCCTCGTGGATCGCCTCCGGGCCGAGCACGTAGAAGTGCCAGGGCTCGGTAACGTGATGGTTCGGCGCCCAGCGCGCCACCTCGATCGCTTCCCGCACGAGTTCCCGGCTCACCGGTTCCTGCAGGAAAAGCTTCACGGTGCGGCGGTTGCGGATGCCCTCGGCGATTTCCCGCAGGCGCTTGTCGTCCACTGCCCTCATGCCGCCCGCTCGAGAATCATTGCGATGCCTTGCCCGACGCCGATGCACATCGTGCATAGCGCGTAGCGGCCGCCGCGACGCCGCAGCTCGTACGCCGCGGTCATCACGAGCCGCGCGCCTGACATGCCGAGCGGGTGCCCCAGCGCTATCGCGCCGCCGTTGGGGTTCACGTACGCGGCATCGTCCGGCACCCCGAGGCCGCGCAGGACGGCAAGCCCCTGCGCCGCGAACGCCTCGTTCAGCTCGATGACGTCCATGTCGCCGATCTGCAGTCCCGCAAGCCGCAGCGCTTTGCGCGACGCCGGCATCGGACCGATCCCCATCACACGCGGCTCCACGCCTGCCGCCGTCCAGGCGACGATGCGCGCCAGCGGCGTGAGCTCGTAGCGATCCAGCGCCCCGTCGGAGGCGATGAGCAGCGCGCAGGCGCCGTCGTTGATGCCGGAGGCATTTCCGGCCGTGACCGTGCCGTCCGCGCGCACGATGGGCCGCAGCTTCTGCAGCCCCTCCACGCTCGAATCCGGCCGCGGATGCTCGTCTTCGACCACCAGCACGGGTTCACCGCGCCGCTGCGGCACGCTGACGCCGACGATTTCCTCGCCGAGCCGCCCGGCGGCTGCCGCCTCGGCCGCCTTCTGCTGGCTGCGCAGCGCGAACGCATCCTGGTCCTCGCGCGAAATCCCGTACTCGTCGGCCACGTTCTCCGCGGTCTCTGCCATCGAATCGGAGCCGTACTGCTTTTCCAACTCGCGATTGACGAAACGCCAGCCGAGCGTGGTGTCGTAGATCTCGGCGTTGCGGTCGAAAGCGCTCGTGGATTTCGCCAGCACGAACGGTGCCCGCGACATCGATTCGACGCCGCCGGCGAGCACCACCGCCGCCTGCCCGGCGTTGATGGCGTGGGCGGCATTGCCGATCGCGTTCATGCCCGAACCGCACAGCCGGTTGACCGTGGCGGCAGGCACCGAGGCCGGCACGCCGGCCAGCAGCGAGGACATGCGCGCCACGTTGCGGTTGTCCTCGCCGGCTTGGTTGGCACAGCCGAGGATCACGTCGTCGATCGCCTCGGGTGGCAGGCCGGGGTTGCGCTGCAGCAGCTCGCGCAGCGGGATCGCGCCAAGGTCATCGGCGCGGACGGAAGACAGGGCGCCGCCGTAACGCCCGATCGGCGTCCTGATCGCGTCACAGATCCAAGAGCTTCGTGTCATGCAAGATCCTCTTCCCGGGCCGTCAGGGCGGCCGTACCTTCGCCGGCAGCCTGGTCGTACCGGCGTCCCAGGAGCACTGCGACCGCGGTCCAGGCAAGCGCAATCGCACCGCCCGCCGCGGCTACTCCGGCCAGGCCGAGTCCCAGCACCGTCGTGAGCGCGGTAAACGCCCAGGCCCAGACCACGTCGCCACCGCGATAGATCACGATATCGATAACGGGTTTCGCTTTGAAGCGCATCTCCCGGGTCACGATCGTGAACAGCATCTCGCGGCCGGGACGGGTAATGGCATAGTTGCCGGCGCGTCGCACGATTTCAAGCCCGATGACCACGGCAAGCAGCGGCGCGACGGCGACCGTGAGGAAGCCCACCACGAGACACGCCGGCACCAGCGCGAGCGTTTTCGCCATGCCGAGGCGCGGTGCAATCCGGCCGGTCACGAACAGTGCCGTGACGATGGACAGCGCATTGACGGCCAGGTCGATGAGCGCCCACATCTGCTGGCGCGCCGCGTCGTCGTAGGGCTCCATCAGGTTCTTCAGGCCGAAGTACACGAAAGCACCCATCGAGACGTAGAGGAAGATGAAGAGGCCGATACCGAACAGGAACGAGTTGCTGAAGAACAGGGTGAACCCGGCGAAGGGATTTCGCCCGATCGCTTCCTGCCGCGAGAGGTCCACCTGCAGCTCCGCGTTGCCGAGTTCGGTCACCTTGAGGCGGTTCAGCACGGCGATTATGGGAAGGGGGAGGAGCAGCATTACCGCGGCCACCAGCAGCAGCTCGTAGGTGCCGAACACCTCCGCGAGCCCGATGGTGAGCGTCGGCCCCGCTATCGCACCGAGGCTGCTGCCGGCGGCGATGAAAGCGAAAAGCCGCGGCGCCTGCTGGCGGTTGTAGATGTCGGCCATAAAGCTCCAGAACACCGACACGTGGAACAGGGCGAACACACTGACCCAGATGTAGAAGACGGCGTTCAACCAGCCGCGATTCTCGACCAGCAGGGCGGCGGCATAAAAAGCGAAGAAGGAGAGCGTGAAGAACACGTACACGCCGGGCACGACGTACCTGAATTTCACACGCGAGATGACGGCGCCGTAGGCGGCGACGCCGACCAGGCTGAACAGGAACGTGCCGGTCCAGAGGAGGCTGAGCTCGGCGTCCGTCCAGTCGCTCGCCATCGCGTTCCGCACCGGGCGCAGGATGAAGTAAGCTGCCATCAGCAGGAACACGAACAGGAACGACAGCAGCACGGCCTTGAGCTCGTTCGGCTGGATGCGCGTTGCCGTACCCAGGATTCTCGCGATCGGTCCGCTGCCGCTCGTTCTCATGGTCATCCTCGCCCTGTTGTGTCAATCCAATAGACCGGCGCACCGGCAAAAAAGCGATGGGAACGCCCCTTCCCGCTTGTTTTGCCGGGAATTTGGACCATACTGGTCGAATCGGGGCTGATTTGCAGAGGAATACTCGTGACCGCCAAACCCAACATCGTGATATCCGAAAGAGACGCCGAGCGACTGGAGGCCCTGCTGGCGAAGATGCCGTCCGACTCTTTTCCGGGGAAAGCGGCGCTGGAGGGAGAGCTGGACCGCGCCGATATCGTCGATCCCCGGGAGATTCCGCCAACCGTCGTCACGATGAATTCCAAGATTCGCTTCCGGGTGACCTCCTCCAACGAGGAGTTCACCCTGACATTGGTCTACCCGAAGGACCTCGACGAGAGCGGCGGCACGATCTCGGTACTCGCGCCGGTCGGCAGCGCCCTCCTCGGTCTCTCTCAGGGCGACGAGATCGAATGGCCGAAGCCCGGCGGCGGCACCCTGCAGGTCCGCATCGAGGAGATCCTGTACCAGCCCGAACGAGCCGGAGAATACCACCGCTGACGATCGCTCGTCCTCGAAGGGGCCGGTCCCGCCGCCTTTTGAAGCAGTTCTCGGCGGCAAAGCGGCAGAAAAGCTAGAGTTCCTGGCGTTCCTTACCACGACAGGGGCATGTCATGGCGAACGACCACACAACGACTGTCCGCATCCGGCGCCCCGCCAGGGTCACCACCGACGAGCGCGGCCGTACGGTCTGGGCGGGTGAGATCGAGGAAGCGGAGCTCGAGCTCGTCTCCACGGCCGAGCTGCAGCAGATCCTGGATTCCAGCGACCCGACGAGCCGGACCGCCATCGAGGAGGTGGTGACCGGCAATGCCAACGGCGTGCTCGCACGCAACCCGGCAACGGGGCTGTTCGAAATCATCAGCGACAGCGATCTGCAGGCGGCCCTGGCGCAGGACGCCCGGCGGCAGGCCGGAAGCCTGGAGCCCGCCGCCGGCGAGGAGCTGTCGCTGGTCAGCACCCAGGTGCTGCGCAAGGTGCTGAAAACGGACACCCGGCCGGGCACCCCGAAAAAGGACGCCGGCGGCGGATTCGATCCCTACAACAGCAGCTGACCTCACAGGGCGGCTGACACACGCCGCCTCCTGCTCCCGCCGCGCCGCACGGCGATGGCCCAGCGCGCCCGTTGCGTATAAAATGCGCCCGACAGAATAAGACACACAGGATTCGCCATGTCGCTCGACGTCACCTTTACCCTCACCGACGAAGATCTCGAACATTTCCAGGAGATCGTCGACCGCGCCAAGATGGCGATGGAAGACGGCTCGGAACCCTCGGAGATCGAGACCGCCGCCCAGAAGATGATCGACGAGGCCCGCAAGAGCGAGCTGCCCGATTTCATCTCCAGCCGCCTGTTCAAGCTCGAGACCGTCATCAACATGGTGC
>CAYRKH010000069.1:0-16833 GCA_964424805.1 uncultured Woeseiaceae bacterium | reverse complement strand
CCGACTTCAACCTGGTCGCCTCCGAAGGCGGCTTCGGCAAAGCCAGCCGCGTGAGTGGACGTCCCAAAGCCACGTTGTCTCGCCGCGTGATGGCGCTCGAGGAGAGTCTCGGCCTGCGTCTTTTCGAGCGCGGCGCGCGGACGCTCAAGCTCACGGAGGAAGGGCGTGCGCTGCACGAGCGAACGAGCGCGCTGGTGTCCGAGATTCTCGAGGTCGGCCAGTGCCTCACCGAGGGCTCTTTCCAGCCGCGGGGCAAGCTGCGGGTCAGCGTGCCACTCCTGATCGGCCAGGCGATGCTCGGGGAGCTCGCCGCGGAGTTCAGCCGCCGCTACCCGGAAGTCGAGCTCGAGGTCATCGCGGAAGACCGCTACGTCGATCTCGTGGACGAAGGTTACGACGTCGCGATCCGCGTGAATCCGCGCGCGGACGCGACGCTCGTCGGCCGACGCATCGGCGGCGATGCGCTCGTCGTCGTCGCGCCGCCGGGCATGCCGCGGCCGAGGCCCGCTCGCGGCGGCACACCGCCGCAGGTGCCCGCGGTGGTGATGACCCATCTCGCCGATCGCGGTCCCTGGAAGGTCACCGATCGACTCGAGATCATGCCGAACGTACGCATCACCCTGTCGTCGCTGCTGATGGTGCGCGATGCCGTCTGCGCCGGTGCCGGCGTTGCCCTGCTGCCAAGCGCCGTCGTCGAGGGAGCCGCTGCGGACGGCCGCCTTGCAATCTGGAGCACCGTGCCGCACCGTACTTCGGAAGTCTGGGTGCTGCATGCGTCCCGGCGGCTCGTGAGCACGAAGGTCACCGCCTTCGTCGATTTCCTGGCCGGATCATTCCAGCGGAAGCACGCTCCCGGGGAATGAAACTCCGGCCGGCGTCGACGCCGCAAGGAGGCTCAGACGGCTTGGGGTTCGTCACCCTCGAATGCCAACCCGATCCCTCCCTTCATTCGCCGGCGCCCTGCGGAATGCCAGGTCGGCAATTGCCGTGTCCTGCACACCCGTGCCGGTCAGGTCGCACAACGTGATCTCGTCGGCTGCGCGCCGGCCCTGCTGCTTGCCGGTGACGAGCTCGCCGACTTCGCTCACGCTCGGGTGCGCCGGCAGCTGCCCGTCGCGAACGAGGTGCTGCAGCTCGCCGTTCGACCGGCATTGCGACACCCGGTCACAGACCAGGCGGTCCGCTTTCAGGAGGACGTCCGCCGCGAGCTCCTGCTTGCCCGGAAAATCCGCGCCGACGGCCGTGATGTGCTGGCCGGCGTGCACCCATTCGGATCTGACCAGCGGTTGGGTGCTCGCGGTGGCCGTGATCAGCAGGTCGGATGCGCGCACGACTTCTTCGATCGAGTCGGTGGTCTGCACATCGAATTCGCCGCTCGAGCGCATGTCTTCTGCGTACGCCTGCAGCCGCTCGTCCGAGCGCCCCCAGGCGACGATGCGCCGGAAGCGGCGCACGAGCCGCAGGCAGCGAGGCTGGTAGCGTGCCTGCGTGCCGGTGCCCAACACACCGACCGTCTCGATCGATTCGGGCGCCAGGTAGCGGGCCGCAACGGCACCGGCGAGCCCCGTGCGCAGGTCGGTCAGGTAGCCGTTGTCCAGCAACACCGCCTCGCAGAAACCGGTATCGGCGGAGAGCAGCACCATCATCGCGCTGCCCGACGGGAGGCCGCGCGCCGGGTTTCCGTAGAATCCCGACGCGATCTTGATGGCGAAATACGGTAAGCCCTCGACGGAGGCGCTCTTGACGTCCACGTCGCCGCGCCCCGGCACCTCGATGTGCATGATGGGCGGCATGCGCGCACGGCCCTCCTCGAGCCAGCGGAACGCATTCTCGACCGCGCCTAGCGCCTCGTCATCGATGCCGACCGCGGCGCGCAGGCGCGGCTCGCCGATGATGCGCACGCCGGGATACTCATCTTCGTTCATGGCCACCGCCTGCGCTGGGACCTTCCTGGTTCACGGGGCGCTTCGGGGTGTGCGGTGAAAATAATGTCGTTTCCTGGCCGTACAGAGAATCAATGACATAAGGCCATCTCTGCGGGCTTGTCGAGATCAAAAGTCGTTACCTGAGGTATAGCGACATCGATCGCTCATGAGGGAACGCGATAACAAAGTCGTTTCCCGTTTAGCTTTTCAATAGCTTAGCTCACCATACCTACCGCAGGTATTGAGAGTCCGCTCGCGCTCGAAGGCGAACAGTCGCTAACGCAGCCACTTGCAAGGCCTGATGCACATCTTGCTTTCTTCTCGTTGCTGGTCGGGAGTGTTCCGAAGCCCTCATCGATACGCAGCGTCGATGACCAGGGCGCCGCTTGGCGCGGATGGGCGACTTCACATGGGTACGTTGCCGGCCACGCGGATATCCACTGTTCCGGCGCAACTCCGTTCGCTCGATGTGATCGCCGGCCTACGTGGTGTACTGAACCGGGGCCGCTTCCACCGCTTTGGCCGACTGAAACAACTGCCATGACTTGTACAAGCCATACAGGGCCATGCAGAAAACAGGCACGCCGAGAATCGCTCCAACGCCCGTGCCGATCAGCATCAATGAGGCAAACAGTACGCCGACCATGCCGAGCAGCACGAGCATGGGCGAATGCCCGTAGACGATTCCGGTAGAATCGTTGCGGACCTTCATCGCCTTGATGACGCCGCCGCCGACCGGCCCGGCGCAGGTAACGCAGTCACCGTCGGAAATGCTGAGCATCTGTTTCGATTCGTAGCTCACGGGCCTGCTATCGACACGGAAGCTGTAGACCTGTTTCGAACTGACCTTGCCGGTGATCGTTCCGCCGACGGCGTGCTGGCCGATGCGGCCTTCGGTATGTGTGGCTTCCCGGAGGTTACTGACCGTTCCGGTAACGATGTTTATCCCCATATCAATCTCCGTGTCTGTTGTTGAATCTGAAACGCTTGGGTGCATTGACGACCGTGCATGCTCCCGATGTGAGTGTTGATGCCGCGCTGCATTCGCGGTCTCGGGCTGCGCATCATCTTTGTTGTCGCACGAGCTCAAGACCCATCGGACCGTAGAGGCGGTCCTCGCTGCGCGTCAGGACGACCGTGCCCTGCGGGCTCGTGACCAGCACCTTGTCGCCGTCGAGCCTGTACTCGGCATCCACCGTAGTGCCGAGCATCGAGATGCTGGCACGGCCATCGGACCGGAATTCGTAGCTCGTCTCGCCGGCTTCGTCCTGGTACGTTCCGGTCAAAGCGCCGCTACAACCCGAGGCGGCGAGCAGGACGCAGCCGAGCAGAGCTGCCATGGGTTGATTCGCGCGCATCGGCTGTCCAAGACGTCCCTACAGCTCCGGCGTTGCGCTCTGCTCTCGCAGCTGCTCTTCACTGACGATCCTCAATGCATGCTCGAACTGCTGCCCGCCGTAATAAAGGTCCCTCTGATTCATGACGACCATGTTCAGCTCGCGGGCCAGCAGCCGATTGTTGTCTTGTGGAAGGATCTCCGCGCGGATCGTCAGATTGCAGCCGGAGTTCCAGCCTTGCCGGGCGGCGAACTGCGGTTGCGGGCCGTTGATACACGTTTCGTAGTTCAGCGCTGCGCTGGTGATCTGCCCCGCGGGGGGCGGAGTGGGTTGGCCCTCGCGGCTGTAGAGCCAGATCAGGTTTGTCGCGCCGGCACGTACTTTGTCGATGCGCAGATGATCGCTGGTCGCCTGTAACTGCGGTACGCCGTACTTCTCGCTCAAGGATTGCGTCAACACCGAAGCCGCCTGAGTGTCATCTTCCGTGTACAGAACGCGGCGCCAGATGGCGCGGGCAACCTCCTGCTGCGGCATGCCCGTGAATGAAACGACGTACTCCCGGGTGATGTCCCGAAGCGGCTCGAAACGGCCGCCGCCGGAGTCGCAAGCCGCCGGGCGCGCGCTGATCTCGGCTTCGCTGCAGGGTATGCCGTCGGATGCACGCAATAGCTGTCGGGTGGGGATGCCGTAGTTCTGGGAAGCGCTCCACAGCGGCGCCGATTGCACACTGCGGACGTCATCGCGGCATTCGAGCAGCGCCAGGATATCGTCGTAGGCCATTCCCGGTCTCAAGCCGACGATATCGTCGACGGGAGCGGCTTCGGACCGCGGCGCAGCAGCCAACCGGGGTGGGCAGGCATCTCGCAGCGGTCCCATTGGCGGCGCAGGCGGCGTTGCTTTGGCCGCTGCGGCCTCGCCGGCGTCCACGCTCGAGACCTTTTTCAACAGCAGGCCAGGCTGGCCTTCCTCGAAGGGATCGAGCCGGATGCGCTCGCCTTCCAGCGTGCCGGTCATCACCGCTTTTCGATCGCGTTCGTCAACGTATTCGATGGTGACCGCGCTGCCCTGCAGGGACCATTGGCCCGTGGCGCTCAGCGAGGTTCCCGGTTCCTCCATCGTCAGCGACAACGTGCCGTCATCGTTGATGGAAATCCTCCAGTCCATGCCGGACACCATGCCGATAACCATCCTGGCCATGCCGATCTCCATCGGGTCATCGGACTGCTCGAGGCGTTCCGTCAACTCATTGGTGACGGCTTCGCGGTCGATTTCCCAGTGACCGGCCAGCGTCGCGTCCGAAGACGAGCCGCACCCCTGGACAAGGCTCAGGAGAACAACGAGAACGGCGTTGAATGGCACGTTACACGCATTGGCATTTTTCATTCTTTCGCTCCATGGGTTGTCACAGCGATACCGCGGCTGGCTTTGAAATCACCCCGAACCAGCTACTTCAGCAGGCTTTGCCGCCTTGAAATGAGCAAGCATCGCGACGATGCCGCCCGCAATGAGCAGCGACAGGAACAGGATTGCCTGCTTGGCATAGAAAAGCGGGATGATGCCGCCCAGCAGCATGAGCATCCCGCCGAGCGCAAACTTGCGCTTGAACGAGAAGACCCCTCCTGCAATTCCGGCGACCAGGCTGACAAGCATCAGCAGGCCTGCCGTCGCCATGCCCTGGAGTTGCTCACCTCCCATGGCACGCTGCATCTCGTTGAGTTGCCCGAAGTCGCTCAACCACTTCATGCCGAGGGCGCCGGCGACGAGTCCGCCCAGCACGCCGAGGATCAAGGTTGCTGTTCTCATTGATCATTCTCCATGTTGGTTTTCGACGCTTCGCTTCATGCTGATGGCGCTGGCAGAACCGTTCGTCTCAGCCCACCGCAGCCAATTCTTACATGGGCATCCGGTCTCATATGAAGCGCCGGCCCCGGGCATGCCCAACGAAAAAGGTACGCCGTGGAGAACCACCGATGCATCGACGGCTAACGGCACTTAGAAGCGATTAGCGGCAGATAACGCCGTTGGTACTGGTCCGCAGACGCTCAGGGAGCGCTGTGGTATAAAAAGTTCGCCGGCGCAAAAGCACAACAAGCCAACGGCCGCCGAAAATGACAACAGGCAAACACACCCAACGGAAACGAGGCGTACGCGCGTCCCGGGCGAGGCTCACGCATGCCCTGGCCGAAGCCGGTCTGCGGACGCAGGCGGCACTCGCCGACCGTATCGCCGATCTCGAAGGGCTGCACACCGCGCCGAAGGACGTCGTCAGCCGGGTTTTTCGCGAACTGCCGGTGGAGCCCCAGACGCTCGAGCGACTTGCCCGCGCACTGGAAGTCGATGCCTATACGCTGTACAAGTCCGCGGACGAGGAAGCGCCGCGGGCAGTCGAGTCCGACGACACAGCGAGCGCGCCGCATGGCCGCGGCGCGCGCTGGCCGGCATTCGCCGCCGCCGTGGTGGTGTGCGTGGCGGCTGCCGGGTGGTGGCTCACCCGGGAACCGCCGGCGAGCGGCGGACAGCCTGTGGAGACGAAGGCCCTGTGGCCACTGGGCCTCGGCACGCCGACGCTGTCCGTTCTGGCCATCGGCGGCGACACGAAGGATGCGCTGACGGACGCACTGCGCGCATCGCTGGGCGATTCCTTCACGGTGGCGACGCCCACTGCGGCGGTGCTGACGCGCGAGCTCGATCCTGCGTCCGCTGCCGAACGATTACGCACCGACGCCGTGATCAGCGGCGAAATCGTCACCGTCGGCCGCCTCAGCGGCGTGCGTCTGTATCTTTTCGCGAGTGGCGTTCGGCGACAGGTCTGGGCTGAGAGCCTGCCGACTGTGGCACTTGGCCGCAGGTACAGCGGCATCGCGTCACGCGCCGCGATTGCGGTGCGGCAGGCAGCCGGAATGCCGGTACCCGAAGGCAGCGTGCGACATTTTCCGCTGGCGCCGGTCCAGGACGACTACCTCGCCGGCGAGCGCTATCTCGACCGTCCGTCCAACGAACTCAATATCCGGCGAGCGCAAAACCATTTCGAAGCCGCGCTGCGCCAGGACGCGAACTACGCACGGGCGCACGCCGGGCTTTGCCAGACGCTCCTTGAAGCGCACTGGATGGACGATGAGGAGAAAGCGTTGCGAGATGCCGCGCGTACCTGCAGCCGGGCGCTGCAGCTCGATCGGGGCGACGCTGTCGTCGCCGCGGCACACGCACATTTTCTGAGTCGCACCGGCCGCAACGACGAGGCAATAGCAGTGTACGAACAAGTCGTGGAGACTCATCCCGAGGATGCCGCCGCGCTCGCCGGTCTGGCATCGAGCCGGCTGCAAGCTTATCGACAGGGAGGCGCACGCGCAGAACTCGAGGCCGCAAAAATAGCAGCGCGGCGGGCGGCGGAAGTCGACCCGCTCGTCTGGAAGCCGCTGTTTGCCCTGGCAACGATGGAATGGTTCGACGGCGACGTCGGGGCAGCGATCATCGCAAGCGAAGCGGCGATCGAGCGCGACGAGAACGAGTTCGTGCTGGCGAACCTTGGTACCTTCTACCTTTGCGACGGTGCTCTCGACGAAGCGCGGGATGCGTACAGTCGCGCGCGGGAACTCGATCCGGACTCGTACGTGGGCGATGAGTTTCTCGGCATGGCGCACTATTTTCTCGGCGACTTCGATCGATCGCTGACGCTGCGCCTGCGCGCCATAGGGGCAGTGGCTGCCGGTGAGCCGGAAATCCACGAAATGTGGGGCAATCTCGGCGATTCCTACCGGCAGATCGGTGAGAACGCGGAAGCAGTGGCGGCATACCTGCGCGCCGCCGAAATTGCCGAGCGCGACTACCTCCGTGGTACCGCGCCGACAGCCGATCGTGCGGCGCGCGCCTATTACTACACGATGCTGGAGAGCCTCGATGCAGACGTAGTATCGCGGGATGTGGCGGACGCCATTGGCAGTGAGATCGATGCGATCGCCGCGGAACTGAGCTCGGCGACGGCGCTCCGCCGCATGGCGCAGACCTATCTCCAACGCGGCGACACGGACAAGGCGCGCGAAATGCTCGCTCGTGCCACGGCAACCTGTCGTGGCTACGCGAAGTTTCCGGATCTCGCCGGACTGTGGGCCGATGCAGCCGGCGTCGAGGCAGACTGACGGCAGCGACCGCAGCCGAGTAAACGACCAATGTCGGGTAACGACTTTATTCGCGAGGAAACCACTTTAATTTCGGCACACAGGGGGCTTTTACCACCGAGCGTGCCTATTCCACCGTAACCGACTTCGCCAGGTTCCGCGGCTGGTCCACGTCCGTGCCCTTCAGCACCGCGACGTGATAAGCCAGCAGCTGCAGCGGAATCGTGTACAGGATCGGCGCCTGGAAATCCTCGATCAGCGCCGGCATGCGCATCGTGTGAATGCCGACCCTGTCGCCGAACTGCACGCGGGGATCGGCGAACACGAACAGCTCGCCGCCGCGGGCCCGCACTTCCTGCAGGTTGCTTTTGAGCTTCTCCAGCAGCACGTCGTCCGGCGCCACCGTCACGACCGGCATATTTTCATCCACCAGCGCCAGCGGGCCGTGTTTCAGCTCGCCGGCCGCGTAGGCCTCCGCATGGATGTAGGAAATCTCCTTCAGCTTGAGCGCGCCTTCCATGGCGACCGGGTTCTGGACCCCCCGACCGAGGAACAGCGCGTGCGCCTTGTCGACGAAGTGTTCGGCCAGCGTTTCGATGGCGCCGTCGAGGGTGAGCACCTGCTCGATGAGCCCGGGCAGCTCCGCGAGCTGCGCGACGAGGATACGTTCCTGCTTGTCCTCGAGACCGTTGCGCCGCGCCAGCGCGATGGTCAACAGCGCCAGGGCGGCAAGCTGGGTCGTAAAGGCCTTGGTCGATGCGACGCCGATCTCGGGGCCGGCCCGCGTCATCATCACCAGGGACGACTCGCGCACCATGGAGCTTTCCGGGACGTTGCAGATGGCCAGCGTGGACACGTAGTCCATTTCCTTCGCGGCGCGCAGCGCGGCGAGGGTGTCTGCCGTTTCACCCGACTGGCTGATCGTGACGAACAGCGTGTTCTCCGGCACCACCGGTGAGCGATAGCGGTACTCGCTCGCGATCTCGACCGTGCACGGCAGCCGGCAAAGCTGCTCGATCCAGTACCGGGCGACGAGACCGGCGTGGTAGCTCGTGCCGCAGGCGACGATGTGCACGCCCCGCGTCCGGTTCAGCACCGCGTTCGCGCCCGGCCCGAAGGCGGCGTCCAGCACCCGGCCGTTCGCGATGCGCTCCTCCAGCGTACGTCCGACGGCCCGCGCCTGCTCGTGGATCTCCTTCTGCATGAAGTGACGGAAGTTGCCGCGCTCGGCGGCGTCGGCCGTCAGCTCGCTTTCCTTCACCGGCCGCTCGACTTCCTCGCCGTTGCGGTCGTATACCGTGACGCGGCCGCGCTCGACGACGGCGACGTCGCCCTCGTCGAGGAACATGAAGTTTCGGGTGACCGGCAGCAGCGCCGCGACGTCCGATGCGACGAAGTTTTCGCCTATCCCGAGGCCGACGACCACCGGGCAGCCGGCACGCGCGAGGACGAGCTTGTGGGGATCGCTCGCGCACATCACCGCCAGCGCGTACGCGCCTTCGAGCTCGGCGACCGTTGCCTGCACCGCCGCGGCCAGGTCGCCGCTCGACTTCAGGTGCTCGCGTATCCGATGCGCGACGACTTCGGTGTCGGTCTCGGATTCGAACGCGTAACCCTTCTGCTGCAGGTCTGCGCGCAGCTCCTCGTAATTCTCGATGATGCCGTTGTGCACGAGCGCAATGTCGTTATCCGACATGTGCGGGTGCGCGTTGCTCTCGTTCGGCACGCCGTGGGTTGCCCAGCGGGTGTGCGAGATGCCGGTGACTCCCTTCAGGGGGTCGGCGTCGAGAGCGTTCTGCAGTTCCTGGACTTTACCGACACGCCGCACGCGGGCGACCGCGTCGCCGTTCATGATGGCGATACCGGCAGAGTCATAGCCCCGGTATTCGAGGCGCCTCAGGCCCTCCAGCAGGATCGGGACGACATTTCTTTCGGCTACGGCGCCTACGATTCCACACATCTCGAGAGCGTCTCCCCTGGGGGTCGGGAGCCCGGCGGCGGGCTCCCGGCGGCTGTTAGGAATTTGCGGGAGATTGTCTCAGAAATCAGGGGCGGCGGGGTGGACGCCGGTCTCAGCTCAAAGTCCGAACTGGTACCTGAGATCCGCGCCGTAGGTCCGGCCCCGGGACAAGTGGCCGATGTCGCCGAAGGGCAGGCCGGCGAAGGCCGCGGCGTTGTAGTCTTCCCAGTACAGCTCGTCCAGCAGGTTGCGGGACCAGAGCGTTAGCGACCAGCGGTCGGACTCGAAGGCCAGGCGGGCATTCAACAGGCCGAAAGCGCCCATGGGGTTCAGGTTATCCGGGTGCCAGTAGCGCTTGCCGCGGTGCTCGTAGTCGAGCCGCAGCCGGGGCTCGGCGCTGGCGCCCACCGGCAAGGTAACCTGCGTGCCCACGTTCAGGGTCAGCGGCTGGTTCTTCGGCGTGTGGTTGCCCTCGTCCTGGGGTCGCTCGGTCGACTTCTCGATCTCGCCGTCCGTGTACCCGATGCCGCCGAACACGCTCCAGCGGTCGCTGAGCAGCGCCTGGACCTCCAGCTCGCCGCCCAGCAGCGTGACCTCGTCGATGTTGTCGATGACCTGGGCGGCGGCGGAGACGTCCACGAAGAAGAACTGGAACTGGTCGCTCAGCGAGCGGAACAACGCGCCGTTGACCTGCAACCGCCGGTCCAGCCAGGTGGACTTGAAGCCTACCTCGAAGTTATCCAGCGTCTCCTCGTCGAACTTGCGGCTGCCCACGCTCGGCGCGTTGAAGCCGCCGGAGCGAAACCCGCGGCTGTAGCTCGCGTAGGTCATGAGCTCCTCGTTCCAGCGCTTGTTCAGCACGACCCGCGGCTGCAGGTCGCTGAAAGTCTCCGAAAGGTTGGCCGGCGCCGGCAGCAAAGCAGTGTGCTCGCGCTTGTCGGAGTCGTAGCGCAGGCCGACGATCAGCTCAAGGTCATCCTGCAGGTCGTAGGCGAGCTGGCCGAAGGCGGCCCAGGCACGGTTGTCGTTACGCTCGGCGATCTCGAGGAAGGGCACGAAACCCTCCGGCGAATACACCGGCAGTGTGCCGGGGACATCGAGATACCCGGTCGTATCGAGGTTGCGATCGGTGTCGAGGTAATACAGGCCGGCGATCCAGCGCAGCCGGCGGTCGTCGGGCGACGTCCAGCGCAGCTCCTGGCTCAGCATCTCGACGTCCAGCCGCTGGCTCTGCGCGAGCCCCACTCCCAGCACGCTGGAGAGGCTGGTCGAGATCCCCGACGTGAAATCGAGGTCGCCGTAGTACGCTTCAAGCAGGTCCGAGTAGCTGGCGATGTAGGTGAGCTGCCCGGCGTCGGATTCCCAGGTCGCCTTGATCGACGTGTCCAGCGTGTCGAGATCCGTGGTCCTGCCCAGCACGTTCTCGTACGGAGCGTTGAACACGCCGCGGTTCCGGTTCGTACTGCCCACCGGGTCGTAGTCCGGGTTCGGGATGAACGTGTCGTAGCAGCAGCCGCCTTCGCCCGCCCCCGATGCAATGCGGAAGTCGAGCGAGAACCGCTCGCTGACGTTCCAGATCACGTTGCCGCGCAGGTTGCGGTGCGTTTCGAAATCGACCTCCCGCCCCAGGAAAGCGTTGTCGACGACGCCGTCGAACTCCCGGTACTGCCCGGAGATCCGGTAGAGCAGCACGTCCGGCACGAGCGCGCCGCTCAGCACGCCTTGCACTTCCCCCAGGCCGCCGTTACCGGCGCCCACGCCGAGGCGGCCCTCCATCTCGTTGCCCGGCGCGCTGGTCACGATGTTGATCGCACCGCCTATGGCGTTGCGCCCGTAAAGCGCGCCCTGCGGTCCTTTCAGGACCTCGATGCGCTCGACGTCGTACAGCTCCTGCTTGAACTGCTTCTGGTTCACCTGGGGCACGCCGTCGACGACGATCGCCATCGGGGAGTCGGCGTTGTTGATCTGGGCGACGCCGCGCACCTGCAGGAAGGAGTTGCCCAGGGTGAAAGACGTGTCCATGGTCACGTTGGGCGTCAGGTTGATGAAGTCCCTGGTTCTTTCGATACCCGCCTCGGCGATCTCGCGGGGGCCGAACGCGGTCACCGAGACCGGAACGTCCTGCAGCCGCTGCTCGCGGTACTGCGCGGTCACCACGATCTCTTCGAGCTGCGTCGCCTGGGCGTGTACGGTGACGGCGCCTGCGAGTGCCGCCAGGAAGACCGCCGTCGCGGCGGCCGGGTGTCTCGATGCGTTCATTCCCGACTCCTTCTCATGGTGCGGGTCAAGGTTCTCAGCCCAGCTCCGGGTGCAGGGTCTCAATGGCCCGGAAATCCTCGTCGATCCCGAAGGCCCGCGGCCCGAACGTCGCCAGCGCCTGCTCGCTCCGCATGACCGGCGCGGCGCTCGTGCCGATGATCTTCACGCGCTGGCCGTACTTGAGCGCTTCGGTCGTGATCGGCACGCCCGTTTCGCGGTCGATCACGCTGACCAGGTCCGGAACGATGGCGACGGTGCGGCCGTTCAGCCGGGCAACGAGGTTCTCGTTCTGGAACTCCACCGTCATCTCGTCACCGCCGCCGTCCAGGCGCGCGATCCTGAGGTGACCGACGTTGAAGCCGCGTTCCGTCCGCCGCTCGATATCCGTGATCTTCCCGTCGAACAGCTCCTTGCTGTAGCGGTAGTACTC
Organism: uncultured Woeseiaceae bacterium; assembly: GCA_964424805.1. Lineage (GTDB taxonomy): Bacteria > Pseudomonadota > Gammaproteobacteria > Steroidobacterales > Woeseiaceae > IDS-8. Next base: position 4,807 of record CAYRKH010000069.1, on the reverse strand, counting down.
CGTGGTTTCGAGGTACGCGAGCAGGGACTCGACGGGCGCTCCGCGCGAACGGCCTTCCTCCAGGGCCCTCCCTATCCCCAGGGCAATCCGCAGCGTGCCCGGCACGCAGTGCGCCTTGAGCTCGCGGCCGCTCATCGGGTAGCACGAAATCGCCGCGCTCAAGCCCATGACGATGGCCGTTGCGCGGGCCAGGTCCTCGGTACGCTTGGCGTCCAGCGCCTCCACGACGACCGTTTCCAGGTGCTCGTTGACCAGCACCGCCGGGCTCGCCGGAACGCCGTGGACGTTGAAGGTAACCATCTGCAGCTCGGGAAACGCGCGGCCCATGCCGTCGCAGTCCACCAGCGGCAGGCCGGCGCGCGCCGCGGCGACGATCGGGATCATGGAGTTGAAGCCCCCGATCTCGATGGGCGAAATCGCGTCGGGCTTGCGCCCGGTGATCTCGGCAAGCCGCTCCAGGCTGCGATCGATGTCCTCGCCGGACGCGCCTTTCTCGATGAGCACCGTGGGTGCCCCGATCATGGCGGACGTGAAGACCTGCGCGTCGTCCGGCAGATCCTCGGGCCGCACGATCTCGGGCATGCCGCAGGTTTCGACCGCGTGCTTCGCCAGCAGGCGCCCGATGTAGGGATCGCCGCCGCCGCCCGCGCCGAGGAAGGCGGCACCCGTGGCAAGCGCGTCCAGGTCCTCCGTGCCGATGCGCGCCGGCACCGTTTCGCCCGGACTGTTCATCGGCTTGCTCACAGCGCGAGCTCCCCCGCGACCTTGACGCGGATGCGCACCTGGTTGCCGGGCATGTAGGACAGCGGCAGCTCTTCCAGGTCGACGACCTCCATCGAATCCGGGCGCGCGCCGGCCGCGCGGGCGTCGTCCCGGGCCAGGCTCCGCGCCTCCTCCAGGGCCGCTTCGCGGCCGACGGCATCGTAGGACCAGAGCCGGTCCACTTCGCCCGCGACCTGCGCGATCGAGGCGCCCACGGCATTGGCCACGCCCGCGTGCGGCGGCACGATCACCTCGGAGGTCCCGGCGATCTCGCGATGCAGCAGCACGGACCCGCCTCCCACGAGTATGAGGGGCACCGGCTCCGCGCTGGTCTTCATGCGATCGACGCCCTCCGCGATGAGGCGGTGCATCTCGTCGACCCCTCGCTGTACCAGCGACCGGGGAAGCAGGCGCGCGCGCTCCGTGTCGCCGATGTCCGCGTAACCGGCCGCCACGGCCAGGTCGGTGGCGGTCAGCACGTCGCCGCCGAACACCAGCGCCGAGCGCGTCAGCTCGTAGCCGACCGACCCGGGCCCGATGCGCGTCTCCAGGCCCGCGTGCACCCGGCTGCCGCCGCCCAGCCCGACCGAGAGCACGTCCGGCATGCGAAAGTTGGTGCGCACGCCGCCGACGTCGACCATCACGGAGGATTCGCGCGGGAACCCGTTCACCAGCATCCCGATGTCGGTCGTCGTGCCGCCGATATCCGCCACCAGCCCGCTGTCGAGGCCGGATAGAAAAGCGGCGCCGCGCATGCTGTTCGTCGGTCCACAGGCGAAGGTCAGCACCGGGTACTGCTCCGCGTACTCCGCGCTCATGAGGGTGCCGTCGTTCTGGCTGAGGTAGAAGGGCGCGTCGATGTCCAGCGCTTCGAGCGCCCGGCGAAAAGAGGCGACGACGTGGACGGCGAGCTGCGCGAGGCTCGCGTTCATGATCGCGGCGTTCTCGCGCTCCAGCAGGCCGAGCCGCCCGATCCGCGAGGACAGCGTGATGTCCGCGTCCGGCAGCGTTTCGCGCACGATCTCCGCCGCCCTTTCCTCCATCGACGCCGAGACCGGCGAGAACACGGCGCTGACGGCAACCGCCCGCAGCTTCCTGGCCGCCATGTCTTGTGCCGCCGCGGCCACCGCCGCCTCGTCCAGCGGCGCGACAGGTCGCCCGTCGAACTGGTTTCCGCCCGCGACGAGGAAGTGATGGCGCCCGACCACGGCCGCGAGATCCTGCGGCCAGTCCACCATCGGCGGCAGGCCGCGGGTGGCCGGTAGCGCCAGTCGGAGCACGCCCACTTCCAGCAGGTTACGGCGCTCCACGAAAGCGTTGGTAAAGTGCGTGGTGCCGAGCATCACGGCGCGAACGGCGCCGGGCGCGGTGCCGGCCGCATCGAGCACGCCGCGGATGGCATGCGTGATGCCGTCGCTGACGTTCGCCGACGTAGGCGACTTGCACGACGCCCGTACCGTCGCACCCTCCATGAGCACGGCGTCGGTGTTCGTGCCGCCGACGTCGACCCCGATGCGTATGCCGCTTCCCATGCGACCAACGCTAGAGCCGGCTCGCCGCGCGGTAAAGGCTGCGAATGCGCAGTCCGCGAGCGTTTTCGGGTAGCACCACGATTCCGGGCGCCAGCCGCACGACTACCAAAACGAGTAGTAGGAGCGCGCACTGCGCGCGATGCCACGGCGTGCAGCAAGCAAGAGCCGGGTTGGCAAACCCAACGGCCGTGGCATCGCGCGCCGTGCGCGCTCCTACCGGAGTAGTCCCCTCTGGCGCGCGCGGGACACGGCCTGGGTCCGGTTGCGTACGCCGAGCTTCGAATAGATCTTCTTCAGGTGGTAGCGAACGCCGTGTGCGCTGATGCCGACGGCCCGGGCGATGACCTTGTCCGGCTGCCCCCGGGACAGCTCGCCGATGATCTCGAGCTCGCGCGGGCTGAAGCCTTCGGGCGCCTGCTCCCGCTGCTCGCCCTGCATTCGCCGCGCCAGCTCGTCCACGAAGCTCCGGAGGTCCTCGTCGTCACCCCGCTCGGCGGCAACCCGCGCGCACAGGGCCGGAACCAGCGAAGCCAGGCGCTCGCGCGCCTGGAGAAAGGGCCGCAGGTAGCGGCCTCCGCAGGCCGCCCGCAGGGCCTGGTATAGCGTTGCCAGGGCGCCGTCGCGGTCGTCACGATCCAGCGCCAGCAGCGCCCGTTCGATCCCGGCCTGCAGGCACAGGCGCGCGTTGCCGGTAGCTTCCCCGGCCATCGCCAGCGCCTCGACCTGGCGCTCCGCGAGGTCGTCGCGGCCGTCGAGCAGGGCCGCCCGGGCACGGGCCAGCGTGAACATCTCGAGCTCGCGCCAGGTGAGCTGCGGGTCCGGCAGCCGTTCCGGATCGAGCAGCCGGGCATGCCGCCCGAGGTAAGCGCGCGCGTCCTGGCCGCGGCCGTCGTCGTACAGCAGGCGCAGGTACAGCGCGTCGAGAAAGTGCTCGAGCCGCTCGAGCCCCTGCACCCCGGCATGCTCCCGCGCCGCGTCGAGATACGCCCGGGCCGCGGCGATCCCGAGCTCGTGGCGCAGGTAGTCGACCCCGCAGGCGTAGGCGGCCATGTAGAGATCGAACCAGGCCTCCGAGTGCCGGACCTGTTTGACGACCTGGCGCAGGTACTTGCGGGCATTGCCGAGGTCGCCGCGCTCCCAGTAGGCCTCGCCCATCGCGATGTGGCAGATCGTGCGGACGCCGCTGTCTCCCGGCACGTCGCGGCGCTGGATGCTGGCGGCGCGCGCGTATTCCTCCAGCGCGCGCCCGGTACGGCCCCGCGCCAGCTCCACCATGCCGAAATGGAGGTGGATGAAGAGCACGCCGTAGCGCGAGCCGCTGCGCTCGAAGTCGTGCAGCGCCTTGCGGCCGTAGCGAATCGCCTCCTCGAAGCGGCCGGACTGGACGTTGATCAGGCACCGCCAGGTCATGATATAGGCGTGCAGGACCGGGTCTCCCCGCACGTGCTCGAGCACGGTTTCCCAGGTCTCGTCGGCGAGGGCGTCGGCCGTCGGCGCGCAGCCGTACTCCGTCAACAGCAGGTCGATGTAATGCCCGTCGATGAGCACGGCCTGCGGGTCGCCGCCCGACCGGTCCTGCGTGAAGCCGCGGGAGGCGTCCCGCGCACGAGTGAGGGCTTCACGCGCGAGTCGCATGTCGCCGCTCTTCGCAAACGACAGGCTGCGGGCAATCGCGACGCGCGGAAACCCGTCCAGCGCGTACGGCTCCAGCAGGGCGAGGGCGGTATTGAGCCGGCCCATGCCCTCGCGCAGCCAGAGCCGGGCGCCGCCCATCTGCTCGAATACGGTTGCCGCCAGCTCGGGCGCACCGCCCTGCAGCGCGTGCCGCATCGCGGCGAGCCCCTGCCCGCGCGACGCCAGCCAGTCCGCCGCCCGCAGATGGAGCTCCCGGAAACGGTCCGGGTAGTGCTCCCTCTGCTCCTCGAGCAGGTATTCCCGGATCAGGGGGTGCAGGCGGTAGGCGCCTTCTTCCTCGAGCGCCGAGAAAATGCCCTCGAGCCGGCCGTGCAGGCGCTGGATGGCACGCTGGCTGTCCGCTACCCCGCGAACGTGATCCGCGGCGTCCGCCCGCACCGTCTCGAGCACGGAGGTCTCGCGGAGGCAGTCCATATCGCCGGACTCGAGGCGCGCGAGGAGCTGTTCCCGTATGTACGCCGCCGACTCACGGCTCGTGGGCGTGAAACGGAAGGCGTCGGCCTCGGCCGGCGCGGCCGCGGCACTCCCGAGCCGCAGGAGCTGCAGCGCGACGGGCCATCCGTCCGTGCGCTCGAGCAGCACGTCCAGCAGCTTCTCGTCGGCGCGCTCGCCGAACCACGCTGCAATCTCCGCGCGGCTGAAGCGGAGATCGTTGGGAACCAGCGTAACCAGCTCCCCGCGGACCGAGAACTGTGACAGGCTTATACCGGGGTTGCGGCGGCAGGCGATCGCGATTCGAAGGTTGCCAGGCTGCAGGCGCAGCAGGGGCTCCATGACCTCGGCGATCGCGTCCTCGCGCAGGCGCTCCGCGTCGTCCA
>CAYRKH010000068.1:0-16854 GCA_964424805.1 uncultured Woeseiaceae bacterium | reverse complement strand
CGACGACTACCTGGTGAAACCGTTCGCACTTCAGGAGTTCCATGCGCGCCTCGTGGCCCTCTACCGGCGCAGCCAGACAAAGACCACGCAATTGCTGAGCGTCGGGGACTTGACGCTGGACAAGCAGACCCTCGAAGTCCGGCGAGCTAATCAAAAGCTGAGTCTTAATCCTGCGTGCCTGAAGATCCTGGAGCGGCTAATGGAAGCTTCACCCGCTGTCGTGATGCGCGCCAGCCTGGAAACCCTGCTTTGGGGTGATGAGCCACCCGATAGCGATGCGCTTCGTTCCCATCTGTACAAGTTGCGCCAGGCGATTGACAGGCCCTTTGACCGGCAGCTATTGCACACCGTTCATCGCATTGGTTATCGGCTGGCAGAGTCGGACGACGATGTTCCGACATAGCCTTCGTACCCGCGTTCTATTCGCGTTTGGATTGTTTGCGGCGCTGCTCGGCATTACCAGTGGATTTGGTACGTTCGCGGCGATGGTAGTCACCGAAGACCGTATAGTCGGCAAGCAACTTCGCCTGTCCGTGACAGACTACATCGACCGGTCCGGGGTCGATCCCGACGCGCCGCTGCCGTACTCAGCTTATGTGAAGAGCTATCGGGACCCCGTCGACCTGCCAACAGCATTGCGGGATTGGGCGGCCGACATGCCCGCCGACGGATATTACGAATTCGAGAAGGATGAGTTGCACGTCGCCGTAGTCACCACCGGCGTACCTCCGACACCCCTGTACGTCGTAGCCGACGTTTCGGGCATAGAGGCTTCCGCAACCGAAGAAGTGTGGTTGATTAGTGGCCTGGTCACGATTGTCTCGATGTTGACCCTACTGGCGATCGCCCTGGGTGCCTTTATCAGCCGTCGCGCCATCGATCCCGTAATACGCCTGGCCGACGCAGTTGGCGGCATAAACCCGCAACAGTTGTCGGACGACGATTGGCGGCGCGTCAAGGCCGAGTGTTTCAACGATGACGAGGTCGGGCTCCTGGCAAGGACCATCGAGAAGACCCTGAAGCGAATTTGCGAGTTTATCGACCGTGAACGCTATTTCACGAATGCCGCGAGTCACGAACTGCGCACGCCGATAACCGTCATCAGAGGAGCGTTGGAACTACTGGAGCAAGCCGAGCTCTCCAGGAATGAATCCCGGGCAATGGAACGCATCAAACGCGCAACCACCGACATGCAAACGACAATCGATATGTTCCTGTGCCTGTCTCGCGAATCCGACGACAGCAGTTACAGCGAAGACTTCGAAGTCCGTCCCTTGGTTGACAAGGCGATCGAGCAACAGCGCCACCTGTTAGTCAACAAAGACATAACCGTCGACGTGAAGCGCTTGGCGAACCCGAGTTTGCTCGGTCATCCGCAGGCATTCGCTATCGCAGTCGGCAACCTGGTACGCAACGCATTCGAACACACCCCGCATAATCAAGGCCCGGTTAGCGTCCGGATCGATCAACTCGAAGTGTCCATCAGTAACCAGAGCGGGTTGGAAGTTGACGAGCCTCAGGAATTGAGTAAACGGCGCTCTCGCGGATCAGAGACACAGGGGTTTGGACTCGGGCTTAGCATTGTCGAGCGACTCTGCGAACACAATGGCTGGATATTCACGCTGGACGTCAACCGGGGCGCGATCCACGCTTGTTTGTCGTGGGAACCTCGTCAGTTGAACGTCGATTCGATTACCCGGCAGCATGCCTCGATCGTGAATGGTTCACCGCAAACTGCGACGGGTGAAATGTGACCGATGCGGAAATTGAAGCCACGTGTCCCACTTGGGGAGCCAAGAAAGCGTAGTAACATCAGTGACTTGTAGTGGTGGCCAGGGGCGGAATCGAACCACCGACACGCGGATTTTCAGTCCGCTGCTCTACCAACTGAGCTACCTGGCCGTTTGGCGGGGGCGCATGGATGGGCGCCCGATTTGACGTCGAATAGCGGCTCGCCTTGGGAGTCGCCCGTGATACGGGCTCCTACAGGGCGTTCTGCGAGCGGGGTATTAGACCGAGCGGGGTGGCGCGAGTCAATACGGGCGCGGGGTTCCCCGGCGGGCGCGCCGGGAAAGACCGATGGATGCCAGCAGCAGCAGCCACGGCAAGGTGCTGGCCCCTCCTCCTCCACCGCTGCCGCTCTCGGCAGGCGAGCCTGCCGCCTCAGCGGCCGGTTCCGGCTCTTCGTTGACCGTGAACGGCACCACGATGTCGTTGTTCCCGGGGTCGTCGTCGACGTCCGCGGACACGCTTGCGGCGAACTCGCCGCTGCCGATGTCCACCGCCGTCGTGGCAAGCGTCACGCTACGGTTGCTGCCGGCGGGAAGGTCGCCGATCGTGCAGTGGACCGTGCCGGCGCCGCTGGTGCAGGTGCCCTGCGAGACGCTGGCCGAGTCGAGGGAAACGATTGCGGGCATCACGATCTCGACCGTCACGCCCGTCGCCCTTCCGCTGCCGGTGTTCACCACGTCGAAGCTCGCCGTCGTGCTCTTGCCGACCTGCACCGGCCCCAGCGAACCGCTCACGGCGATGCCGGGATCGATCGTCGGCAGGGGCACGACGCAGGACGCCGCGTGGATGCGCGGCTGCATCTGCTGCACGCTGCAGCCCGAGAAACGATCGCTGCCGTTGATGCTCGAGGACATGAGGAAAGTGCCGACCTCTGCCGCGCATGCCGAACCCGACTCACCGTCGTGCGGTGCCCCGAAGTTGTGCCCGATCTCGTGCGCCGCGACCAGGCTGTCGAAGGTCACGTTGCTGCCGCTTTGCGTGAGGCCGGCGCCCCAGGAGGCTTCGCAAAGGGCGCCGGTGTAGGCGATCCCCACCGTGCTGCCTTCGAGCCTGCGACCGGTATACAGGTGCGTGAGCCCCAGGGCGCGCTGGGTGGGTGTTTGGGAGCGGTATACGGTGAGTTCGTCCAGCAGGTCGCCGGCGTCGGTGGTGTCGCTGAAGGGATCCGAGGGGCTCGTGAAAACGGTGAGCTCCTCGACGATGATCCGGACCCCGAGCTGTTCGCTGAAGATGCCGTCGACGTTGTTGAGCCGCGTCAGGATAGCCGCGCTCGAATCGTCGCCCCGGGTCTTGAAGAACTCGTAGTCGCCGATGGCACCGATGCGGATCTCGGCGCTCGCGCCCGCGGTCTTGGTCGCCGAATTGCCGAGCTCGCCCACCAGGTCGCCATAGATCTCCCCGGCGTTCGACGCTGTCGCATGCAGGGCGCCGCAGCTCACGCTGCCCGGGGGGACGTACACGTCTTCGAGGCGGTACATGATCGCCGTGGGCGCGCCGGCCTTCGCGTCGTCGCGCACCTCGAGCGCGTACATCTCCGTCCCGTCCCAGACGAGCCCCTGCGGCAGGCCGTCGGCAATCACGATACGCGACCACGAGCCGTCCTTGCCCGCGATCACGCCGCGGTAGGCGGACAGCGAGGCCGGGAGCGTGCCGCGCGCAACGGCAGACAAAAGCTGGTGGTTGGGTTCGAGCTGCAGGTCGAAGGTCCTGCCGAACGCGTCGAAGCTGACGCGGGCCGCGGCGTCAGCGGATAGTTTCTGTTGAGTCATCCCGCTCGCGGAACCCGCGATTTCCAGCCGCTCGAGGGTTTCGAAGTGCGAAACCGTGACATCGGCCGCTGAAATCGTGGAGACACAGCAGGCAAGGCCTGCGGCGAGCAGCTTGAATCCTTTCATCTCTGCCCCGTTTCCTTTGGGTTATCAGGCGCTTAAGTATCCCCGGAGTGGTTTTGGCCTCAAGGAACTGCGCCGCTGTCAGAAGTGTGACACAGTTCACAGAAAAAAGTGGGACTATAAAATCCTGATACCCGGCTGGCGGTTGCACGCGGGCGCAGGAACCCGGCGCCAGCGACAAGGGGGCGTTTATTTCGTTGCCGGCCGGGAGAGTTGCCCGCAAGGCGGGCCGGAACGCGCAAAAAAAAGCCGGCACCCAGGCTGGTGCCGGCAACACGCGGAGAAAAAAGCCGGGCAGTCGCTGCCGCCCGGCGAGGTGGCTACCTGATCAGGGGGAGTAGATCAGGCGGCTTTCAAAGCGTCGTCCGCGGAGCGGTATTCATACCCCAGGTCGCGGGCCACGGCCTCGTGGTTCACGTGGCCGGCGTGCACGTTCAGCCCGTGCGCCAGGTGGCGGTCGCGGCTCAGGGCTTCGCGCCAGCCGAGGTTCGCCAGCGCCTTGACGAAGGGCAGCGTGACGTTGGTCAGCGCAAACGTAGACGTCCTCGGTACCGCGCCCGGCATGTTGGTCACGCAATAGTGCACGACGTCGTCGACCACGAAGGTCGGCTCGGCGTGGGTAGTCGGGCGGCTGGTCTCGAAGCAGCCCCCCTGGTCGATCGCGATGTCGACCAGCACCGAGCCGCTCTGCATCGCGCGCACGTGCTCCCGGGTCACGAGCTTCGGCGCCGCCGAACCGGCGACGAGCACCGCGCCGACGACGAGATCCACGTCCTCGACCAGGCTGTCGACGGCCTGCTTCGTCGAGTAGAGCGTGCGCACGCGACCGCCGAAGAGATCGCTGAGGTAGCGCAGCCGCGGCACCGATTTGTCGAGGATCGTGACCTGTGCGCCAAGCCCCACGGCCATCTGCGCGGCATTCTTGCCGGCGACGCCACCGCCGATGACCAGCACGTTCGCCGGCGCGACGCCGGGAACGCCGCCCAGCAGTACGCCGCGGCCGCCGTTTGCCTTTTGCAGGGCAGCGGCACCGGCCTGTATCGAGAGCCGGCCGGCGACTTCGCTCATGGGAGTCAAAAGCGGCAGCGAGCCGTCATCCGCCGTGACCGTTTCGTAGGCAATCGCCGTGGTGCCGGACTTCACCAGCGCGTCCGCCTGCGCTTTATCCGCGGCGAGGTGCAGGTACGTGAAGAGCACCTGGTCGGCACGCAGCATCGCGCACTCCGCCTGCTGCGGCTCCTTCACCTTGACGATCAGCTCCGCCTGGTCGAAGACCTCGGCGGCCGAGGACACCACCCGGGCGCCGGCCTCGGTGTAGTCGGCGTCGCTGACGCCTATACCTTCGCCGGCCCGGGTCTCGACGATGACCTCGTGACCGTCGTGCACGAGCTCGCGCACCCCGGACGGGACCATCCCGACCCGGTACTCGAGAACCTTGATTTCCTTTGGCACACCGACTTTCATCGACCCTCTCCACTTGTAGGAGCGCGCATCGCGCGCGAGACCACCGTTGGCAGCGCCTCCCGCATCGGTGACATCAGGCCGTCGGCAGCGTGGCGCGCTCCGACGGGCAGTTTAGCCTGGCAGGATACCCCACCAAAGGCGCAACCAGTTTGCCGAATCAGTGACAGTTGCGCGAATATGTGGCACTTTCTGCTGATTCAAGGCCACTTAGCGCAATTAACCACCATGCGACTAGACCGGTTCGACAACAGGATCCTGCGCGAGCTGCAGCGCGACGGGCGCATCAGCAACGTGGAGCTGGCGGGGCGGGTCAGCCTCTCCGAATCCGCCTGCCTCAGGCGCGTGCGGGCGCTGGAGCAGGCGGGGCTGATCGACCGCTACGTCGCGCTCCTCGACCAGAAGAAAGCCGGGCTCGCCGGTAACGTCTTCGTGCACATCGCGCTGAACCGCGAGGAGCAAAGCGAGCTGGCCGCCTTCGAGGCGGCCGTGCAGAACCTGCCGGAGGTCATGGAATGCTACCTGGTGACCGGAGAGTTCGATTACCTCCTGCGCATCGTCGTGTCCGACATGGCGGACTTCGAGCGGGTGCACAACGAGGCGCTGACGCGGCTGCCAGGCGTGGCGAGAGTCAACTCGAGCGTGGCGATCCGGACGGTGCGCAAGACCACGGAGCTGCCGATGGCTCTGTAGCGGCCCGCCCGGAGAATGAAATTTTCCGGCCGCTGGCGTAGTCTCATGCCTGTCCCATCTCAAGGAACTTCAATGGCTACCCCGCGCGATGCCGTTGTGGCGGACGCTTCCCCCGCATCGCTGGCGGCGACATTCCTGCACAATCGCGCGGCAACGCTGGACCTCTGCCGCCACCTGCGGCCGGAGGACTACGTCGTGCAGAGCATGCCCGACGTCAGCCCGGCGAAATGGCACCTCGCGCACGTCACGTGGTTCTTCGAGCGGTTCGTGCTCGAGCCGTATGCGCGCGGCTACCGGCGTTACAACGACGCCTGGCATTACCTGTTCAACTCCTACTACTACACTGCCGGCGAGATGCACCGGCGTCCCGAGCGCGGCCTGCTGTCACGGCCCGCCGTCGACGAGATCCACGACTACCGCAAGCACGTCGATGACGCCATGGTGCGCCTGCTCGAGCGCGCCGGGGAGCCGGAAGTCACCGCGCGCACGCTGCTCGGCATCAACCACGAGCAGCAGCACCAGGAGCTCCTGCTCACCGATATCAAGCACGTCTTCTCCCGCAATCCCCTGCGGCCGGCGGTCGACCCCGAGCTCCGCGCCGCGCCGGCGCGCGAGGCGCCAGCGCTGGAATACGTTGCGGGCAAGTCCGGCATCGCCGAGATCGGCGCGGGCGACGAGGCATTCAGCTTCGACAACGAGCGGCCGCGCCACCGGGTGTTGCTGCACGAGCACGCGATCGGGTCGCGCCTGGTCACCAACGGCGAGTTCCTCGAGTTCGTCCGTGACGGCGGCTATCGCAACGCGGCGCTGTGGCTCTCCGACGGCTGGGCTGCCGTCAACGGGCGCGGATGGAACCGGCCGCTCTACTGGAGCGAGGACCTCGAGCGCGAGTTTACGCTTGGCGGCGAGCGTCCCATCGACTGGCAGGCGCCCGTCGTCCACGTCAGCTACTACGAAGCCGACGCGTTTGCGCGCTGGGCCGGCGCGCGCCTACCGACGGAGCAGGAATGGGAGGTTGCCGCCGCGTCCGGGCCCGTGCACGGCAATTTCGTGGAGGATGGCTATCGGCAGCCGATTGCCGCCGCGCCGGGCGAGCACCAGTTCTTCGGTGACGCCTGGGAGTGGACCTCCTCGGCTTACGCGGCCTACCCCGGCTTCCGGCCGCTCGAGGGCTCGCTCGGCGAGTACAACGGCAAATTCATGTGCAGCCAGCTCACGGTGCGCGGCGGCTCCTGCTGCACGGCAGCCGCGCACATCCGGGCGACGTACCGCAGCTTTTTCTATCCGGATGCCCGCTGGCAGTTCCTGGGATTCCGGCTGGCGAAGGACAGCGCCGCCTGATGTCCGACCCCGCCGGCAGCCCTCCGGAGCTCACGGAGCAGCCCGCACACCGTGAAGACGACCTTGCCGAAATCCTGCAAGGGCTCCGCCGCGAGCAGAAGGCGCTGTCGCCGAAGTTCTTCTACGACGACCGCGGCTCGGAGCTGTTCGAGCGCATCACGCGTCTCCCGGAGTACTACCTGACCCAGGCCGAGCTTTCGATCATGGAGCGGCACGTCGATGAAATGGCCGCGCTTGTCGGTCCGCAGGCAAGCCTGATCGAATTCGGCAGCGGCTCCAGCACGAAGACGCGTATCCTGCTGGAAGAGCTCGACCGGCTGGCCGCGTACGTGCCGGTCGACATTTCACGCGAGCACCTCTTCGCCGCCGCGACCCGGCTGGCCGCAGACTTTCCGCACATCGAGGTGCTTCCGGTCGCGGCGGATTTCACGCAGCCGTTCGACCTGCCGACGCCGCGCGTCATGCCGCTGCGGAACATCATCTATTTTCCCGGCTCGACCATCGGTAACTTCGCGCCCGGGGCGGCGCTCGACCTGCTGCGGGTCATGCGTCACGAAGCGGCCGAGGACGGGGCACTTCTCATCGGCGTCGACCTGAAAAAAGACAAGGCCATTCTCGAGCGCGCCTACAACGACAGCGCCGGGGTCACGGCCGCGTTCAACCTGAACATGCTCGAGCGGCTGAACCGCGAATTCGGGGCGAACTTCGACGTCGGCGCGTTCGAACACCGCGCCGTGTACAACGAGCCGCTCGGGCGCATCGAGATGCACCTCGTCAGCTCGCGCGAGCAAACCGTATCGATCGGCGGCGAGTCCTTCCACTTCGACGAGCGGGAGACGATCCGCACGGAATACTCGCACAAATACACCCTGGAAGAATTCGCAGGCATGGCGGCCCGCGCCGGCTTCGAGGTGCACACCGCCTGGACCGACCCGGACGCCCTGTTCAGCGTCCAGTACTGCCTGGGCGTCGGACCTTCCTGGGCGTAAACGCAGGCGGCGAAGGTTCGACCCCCGTCAAGCTTCCGGGACGTAGCCTTTTGGCATGTCGGAGCCGCCGCCGAAGAAGAATTTCTCCATCTCGCGTTCCAGGAATTTGCGGGCTTCGGGTTCGATGGGGGTCAGGCGGTACTCGTTGATCAGCATGGTCTGGTGCCCGAGCCAGCGCTGCCATGCCTCTTTCGAGACATTCTCGAAGATGCGTCGACCGAGGTCGCCGGGATAGGGCGCATAGTCGAGGCCTTCCGCCTCGCGGCCCAGCACTACGCAGTTAACCGTTCGCATTCGCTCTTGCCTTGTCGATGAGGGTTTTGACCGGCGCCGCCAGTCCGAAGCGCGGTGCCTTACCGTAGTTGTACCAGATGCCGTCGTCGGTATCAGCGACGGTACCGGGCGCCGCCGCCAGCGTCACGGCAACCGGGCTGATGTCGAGATCATAGTGGCTGAAGCTGTGGCGCAGCGGCTCCCATCGCTCGATGCGGCCGGGCCGGGCGGCGAGGCCGTTCTCGCACCAGGCGAGGAGGTCGGCCTCTTGGGCGAACTCCGGCAGGCTCCACAGGCCGCCCCAGATGCCGGACGGCGCGCGCCGCTCCAGGTAGACACGCCCGTCGAAAAGCGCGAGCGCCATGTGCGTGTGGCGGCGGGGTCGCGCCCGCGCCTCGCGGCGGCCCGGGTAATCCTCCTGCCGTCCCGTCGCGCAAGCCCGGCAGCCCGCCGCCAGCGGGCAAATCGCGCAGGCCGGGCGGCGGCGCGCGCAGACGGTCGCCCCCAGGTCCATGATGGCCTGCGTGTAGGCTGCCGTGCGTTCCGCGGGCGTGTGCCGCTCCGCGTGCTCCCACAGCGCCCTGCTCACGGCAGGCTTGCCCGGCCAGCCTGCTACCGCGTGGTAGCGCGCCAGCACGCGCTTCGCGTTGCCATCCAGGATCGCGTGACGCCGCCCGTGCGCCAGCGACAGGATCGCGCCGGCCGTGGAACGGCCGATGCCCGGCAGGGCGAGCACCTCGTCGAACGAGTCCGGGAAACGCCCGCGGTGCCGCTCGATCACCTCGCGCGCCGCCGCGTGCAGGTTGCGCGCCCGCGCGTAGTAGCCGAGGCCGGACCAGTGCCGCAGCACGTCGTCGAGCGTCGCTGCTGCCAGCGACGCCAGGTCCGGAAACGCCGCCATGAATGCCTCGTAGTAGGGAATGACCGTGGTCACCTGCGTCTGCTGCAGCATGATTTCCGATACCCAGACGCGATAGGGCGTGGGGTCCTGCTGCCACGGCAGATCCTTGCGCCCGTACCGATCGAACCACTCGAGCAGGCGCGGCGCGAAGTCGTCGCTCATGTCCCCACGGGCTTCGGCGTCTCGCCGCGCGCCAGCGACTCGATGCGGTCGATCACGTCGATGCCGTCCTCGCGCAACGTGCGCTTGATCACCCAGGGACCGATCACCGGCGGCACCCAGAAATCGGGCTCCATTTCGAAGTCGTACAGCAGCAGCGTGCCGCCGCCCTCTGCCACCAGGCGCCAGCGTTCACGGCAGTACTTGAAATCGCTCCGGGCGGGAACGGCGACCGCGACGATCTCGGTCTGCGGCTCCAGTTCCAGGTAACCCTCGCGCACAAGCGATTTGCAGAACAGCAGCATGCAGCCTTCCATGCGCGTGTAGAAGCGCGGCCGGCCATGCTCGTCGGGCGCGACATCGTAGGTTTCAACGAAGGCGCTGGTGAAGCGGACGAACAGGTCGTAGTCGGTCAGGACGCGATAGACGTCCTCGGGCGGCGCGGCCAGCCACACCTCGGATTCGAGGTGGTAGCGGTCGCCTTCGTGAACGACGGCGATATCGCGCAGGTCGGCGGTGCCGGCGGTAGCCGCCGCAAACAGCAGGAGCAGTATGGCAGGAGCCGACCGGGTGGGGGCGTCCCGAGCTACGGCGCGCCCGGTCATATCCGGTCGAGAAGGTTGCGGAGGCGGTTCTCCAGCTCCTTTTTCGGGTCGGGCTGCTGCTGTTTTTGCTGCTGGTCCTGGTCCTGCTCCTGCTCCTCCTCGTCCTGGCCGCCGAGGAGCTTGTTCAGGAGGCGGTCCTTCAGCTCGTCCTTTTTGCGCTCGACCGTTTCCTCGACGCGCGACTTCAGCATGCCTTCGAGATCCGGGCGGATGCTGGGCGAGTTCAACGAGCCGGTGACCCGCACCGGGATCACCGCTTCGGTGAAATCCTCGAGCTCGGCGTCGCTCGCCGGGT
Source organism: uncultured Woeseiaceae bacterium (assembly GCA_964424805.1). Taxonomy (GTDB): domain Bacteria; phylum Pseudomonadota; class Gammaproteobacteria; order Steroidobacterales; family Woeseiaceae; genus IDS-8. Next base: position 6,454 of record CAYRKH010000068.1, on the reverse strand, counting down.
TGACGAACTCCGGCCGCTCGAGCACGCGCGCCTGCAGCCCGTAGTCGATCGTGCCCTTCACCAGGTCGACGTTACCCTTGCCGGTAAGGCGCAGGAAAGGCAGCTCCGCCAGCAGGTCGTCGTTTCGAAACAGGCCGTCTTCGACCGTGCCCGTCGCCACCACGGAGCTGAACTGCGTACGCGGCGGCCCCTGCCGTTCCGGCGGCGGTTCTTTCCGGAACAGCGCGCGCGCGGCGCGGAGCTGGTGCCAGATGTCGGTTCCTTCCCATGCACCGTCGGAAAGCTGGAAAGTCATGTTGCCGTCGAGGTCGCTCTTGATCTCACCCACGTTGGCGCCGCGGCCGCTGAGCTTGAAGCTGCCATCGATGGTGCCGCTGATGTTCTCCTGCTCGAACATCGCCCGCGCAAGCGGTGTAAGGCTCACGCCCTCGACTTTCTCGTCGACGGAGATCGACGGCACCCGGCCCGAGGCGTCGATCCGCACGTCGCCGCTGTAGCTGCCCTCGAACAGCTCGGCCCGCAGCGGGTGCAGTCGCAGCTTGCCGCCGACGTTGTTGACGCCCGCCTCGAGATTGTGGAACTCCATGCCGGCGAGCGTCGCCTGCGCGAGCTTCGCGCTGCCGATTGCCTGGAACGCGCGAATCATCTCGACCGGAATCTCGATCTGGTCGGTGTTCGTTTCGGGGGCGGCCTCCGACGGTGTGCCGCCGGGCGCCATGTAGCGGTCGACGTTTATGTTGTCGGCGGCGAGGTCGAACCGGATCACGCCCTGCTCGGTCACGGGCCAGCTCAAGGTCCCGCGCAGCGTCGTGTCGTCGAGCTGCAGCGTGAGCGACGTCAGTGCAATCGCCTCCTCACCTACGGCGGCGTCCGCGTTGAAGGCGACGCGCGTGAGCGCTGCCGGGTCCGCGGTGACGGGCGGTTCCGAACCGAGCGCCTGCAGCAGCCCCTTCAGCGAGAAGGGCTGGACGCGCAGGCTCGCCTTCGGCTGCGGCGTGCCGGCGTAGGAGAAGGGCGCGATATCGGCCGACGCCTGGATGTCGAGGAAGCGGAAATCCAGCGTGCCCGCGGCTACCGTTTGCGCCTCGGCATCGACGGCGATGGCGGAAGCGCTCAGGGCCAGCTCCGCCGGCTGCTCGGTAATGCCGGCCAGGCGGCCGTTCACCTCGAGGTTCTCGACCGCGAACCTCGCAAGGTCCTGGCTTACCGTGGCCGTCCCGGCGATCCCCAGTCGCCCGCGAAGCTCGCCCGGATCCGCCGTGAAATCGAACTCCGCGTCGAACTCGAACGGCGTATCGCCCGCGATGCGGCCGGTGGTGAGGGACAGGCCGCTGATGGCATAGCGGCTGCCCGCCTGGGCGTCCGCGTAGTTGATCGTGGCGTTCCCCACCTCGATGCCCTGGACGTCGAGCTGCACGCCGGCGTCCCCGCTCGCGGGCTCGGCGGGCTGCTCTTCCCCGGCAGCCGCCAGGTCGGCCCAGTTGGTGTCGCCGTTTTCGGCAACCTCGAGGTTGAGCACCAGCGAATCGAGCGAGGCCGTGCCGACGGCAAGCTCGCGGCGCAGGATCAGCGGCAGCAGGCGTACGCTGAGCTCGGCGCGCTCGAAGGTCGCGAACGGCTCATTGCCGAAGCCCGGCGCATTCGCGAGCTGCGTGCGGCCGACCTCGACCGCGAGCCACGGAAACACGCTGAGCGACAGGTCACCCTCTATCGCGAGCTCGCGCCCGGTCGCTTTCTCGACCTGCGCGGCAATCTCGTCCCGGTAATCGTTCGGGTCGAAAAACAGCAGCAAGCCGACGGCGGCGATGATGAGCAGGGCAACGAGGCCCGCGAGAACGATCAGCAGTATCTTGAAAAGACGGCCCATGTCTTCGTCTGCCCCTGGCGACGGGCGAACAGCATAGCAAATCCGCGTAGGGGCGGAAGCTGCCGGAGCCTGGCGCCGCGGGCGGCCGGCACGGGCGTTTGCGGCGGCACGGGCCGTGGATCGTCAGGGACCGGCGGCAAGCGGCTCCCGGCGGCGCTTTCCCGCTTCCGCCCGGTGCGGAAGACCGGCACGGCGCCGGGAAGCGGCGCTATTTCCGGCAGAGCCGGATATCGCCGTTCAGGGTGTTGATGGTGACCCGCGCGTCGCCGCCGCCCTCGGCGAAGCGCAGCTCGTACCCCGGCGTGTACTGGCTGGTGCGCGTCGGCTCCGGGCCGAAGCAGTTCCGGATATCGCCGTTGAAGGTTTCGATGTCGAAGCGCGCCGACAGGTCGTCCCGGAATTCGACGTTCACTTCACCGTTGATGGTCTCCAGGTCCACGCGGCCGCTGCCCAGCAGCGCGGCCTGGAGGACGATGTCGCCGGAGGTCGAGTTCGCCTGCACGCGCTCGAAGCGGCCGCTCGTGATGGTGACGTCACCGCTCACGGACCCGGCCTCGATTTCGCCCGCGAGATTCTGCGCGTCGATGTCGCCGCTGACGGCCGCCGCCCGCGTGCGGTTTGCCTCGTTGCCGCCCTGGATGGTCACATCGCCGCTGATCACTTCGACGTCCACGTCCGCCCCGAACGCCTCGATCTCGACGTCGCCGCTGATCGATTTCAGCCGCAGCGCGCCCTGCACGCCGCTGACACCTATGTCGGTGCTGACCCCGCTGACGTTCACGGCGCTCCTGGCAGGCACTTTGACCACGAGGTCGCTGGCGAGATCGCCGCGCTGCCGGTCCGAGCGGACGTGGACGACGATGGTATTGTCGTCCCGCCTGAAGACCAGCTCCTTGACGTCGGATCCAAGCTCCCCCGTTACCTCGACCTCGTTGCGCGACCAGCCTTGCACCTCGACCGAGCCTGCCGTGTTGTCGATCGTGACCACGCCGTCCGGTGCGGCCTCGAGCCGCCGGTCGAGCGGCTGCGCGGCGAGCGCCGAAGCAAGGAACAGCGTCAGGCAAACAACCCTCAAAGCCATCAATGTCATATTCATAAGCTCTCTTTCATCAGATATCGTTGCGGCGCATTTCACTCGCCGCAGCAATGCGATCCACCCTGCGCATCAGGTTCAGCTCCTCGCGGTACGCGCCCAGCAGCAGGTCCTGGAGCAGCGCGTTGTCGGGCTCGTTTGCCAGCGCCTGGTTCATTTCGCTGATCGCCGCGCGGATGTCCTCGATGTTTTTCGCGACCGCCTGCTGCGTCTCCGGCGGCAGCATCGCCAGCTTCGCGTCGAGGCCGGCCGCGAGGCCGTTGCGGGCGTCGACGAACTCCGGTCCCAGGTGATAGCGGCCGCCGAAGCTGCCTGCGACCATCTCGAACTCGAGCGGCTTCGTCGTCGCGACGGATTGCACGGCCGGCTGCCGCTCGTCGAGCGCCAGCCAGGTCACAGCGGACGATCCGCCGACCAGCAGCACGACCGCCGCCGCCTGCGCCGCAATGCGGCTCCAGTTCCAGCGGCGCGACGGTACCGGCATGCTGATGGCATGCTCGATGCCCGGCCACAGGTCCCGCTGCGGCGCGACGTCGCGGGGCAGCCCGCGGGCAGCTCGCATCAGCACGTCCTCTTGCATTTCCCGTTTCCCGTCGGCCTCGTTCATGCTTCACCTGCCTTGACGTTCAGTTGCTGGGCGAGCAGGCGGCGGGCGCGGTGCAGCTGCGCCTTGCTGGTGCCCGCCGCGATGCCGAGCATCTCGCCGGTTTCGTCGTGGCTGTAGCCGTATACGGCGTGCAGCACGAACACGTGGCGCGCACCGCTCGGCAGCTCCCCCATGGCGCGCTCCAGGTCCTGCAGTCCGCCGCTGTCTCCCACCGCGGCCGGCGCGTCATCCACTTCGGCCACCGCCCGCAGGCGATCCTGCTCCCGGCGCGACTTGCGCATCCGGCCGAGCACCGCGTTCACCGCGATGCGGTGCAGCCAGGTGCCGAAGGCGCTGTCGCCGCGAAAGCGGTCGAGCTGGCGCCACGCCTGGATGAACGCCTCCTGCGTACAGTCCTCCGCCTCCGGCGCGTTCCCGGTCATGCGCAGGCACAGCCCGTAAACGCGGTCGACGTGCAGCCGGTACAGCGACTCGAAGGCGCGCGTGTCCGATCTCCTGGCCAGTCTCAGCCATTCCTGCTCCTCTCCTGCCGGCGCGTTCAAGCCCTGGGCCTCACGGACCGCGTTCCCCGGGTCCTCGGCCAAACCTGCTTCCAACGAATTCGACTCCTCATGCTTTGTTGTTTCGATGCACGGGGCAGATGGATGGTTTATTCCGGTACCGGCTGCACCCGCTCAGGCAACTCCGCTGTTCTGTTATCATCCGGCGAGCCATGGGAGCGGGTGTCCGGCGGCGGCGCGCCGAAGAAGAACAACTATGGCACAAACCAGACCGGCCCGGATGCCGCGTATCCGTGGCGGTTCACAGGGGGCTGCGCGGGCAGGATGACGGCGTACTGGATCATTTACCTCGGGAGCACGGAATTTGCTGCGGGGTATCTCGCTCGGCTCGAAAATTCACCCTGCTGCGCGCGCCTGACCCGGCTCGAACGTGTGCCGCCCGACGGCCTGCCCGGCCCCGCCGATCTCGTGCTCTTCGAGGCCCCGGTGGACGCCGCCGGCGGGCACGACTCCGCCCGGCTCGTGCAGGCGCTGAAGCACTATCCGCTGGTCGCTCTCACGGACCGGGCCCGTGAGCATCGCGGAATCGCCGCCGTGCGCATGGGCGCGCAGGGTTTCCTCTGCGTCGACGACACCACGGGCGAGGAGCAGGACGCCGTGTTCCTGCACGCGCGCCGCCGCCACCGGCTCCTGACGCGGCTGTCCGGCGCCGATGCCAATATCCTGTCGATCCTGAAGAGCATCAACGATGGCGTCATCGTGGTCGATCGCCTGGGCCACGTGCTCGACGTCAACCCGGCCGCGCGATCGATCCTGGCCCTGGCGGGCGGGCAGGCGGCCGGCATCGAACGCGACCCGGATTTCCTGTGCATTGCAGCCGACGGAAAGACGCGGCTGGCGGACGACCAGCGGCCGCTCGCGCGCGCCCAACGCGGCGAGAAATTCACCAACCTCGTCGCCGTGCACCGGGTCGCGGGGCAGCCTGACACGGTGCTCAGCATCAACGGTCACGGCCTGTACGACCACAACCGTGAGCTCGCGGGAGGCGTCATCACGTTCCGGGACGTCACCGCCGTCACGCGGCGGACGCTGGCCCTCGAGAAGCGGGCACAGTATGACGAGCTGACGTTGCTGCCGAACCGCAGCCTGTTCATGCGGCAGCTCGAGAAGGCGGCGGGACGGGCGCGGCGCCGCGGCAGCTCGATCGCGCTGTTGTTCATCGATCTCGACCGCTTCAAGTCGGTGAACGATACGCTCGGCCACGATGCGGGCGATGAGCTGCTCCGGCAGGTGGCCGAACGCCTGACGCGCAACCTCCGGATCGGCGACACGTCCGGCCGTTGGGGCGGCGACGAGTTCGTCGTGTGCCTGGAGGATTTCGGGGATTCGCAGAACGCCGGCGCCGCGGCGCAAAAGCTCGTGCTCGCGCTGTCGGAGAAGTACCAGCTGCGCGCGAGCGAGGTCTACGCGACGCCGAGCATCGGCATTGCCCTGTATCCCGAGTCGGGAGAGGACGTCGAACGCCTGGTCAAGGCCGCGGATCTCGCGATGTACCAGGCGAAAAAGCGGGGAGGCGGCCGGTTCCAGTTCTACTCGGAAGCGCTCAACGCAAAGCTCGCGCAGCGCGAGGAGCTGGAGCTCGGACTTCGGCACGCGCTGGTGCGTCGCGAGTTCGTGCTGCACTACCAGCCGCGCATAGACGTGGGCAGCGGCCGCCTCATCGGGCTGGAGGCGCTGCTGCGCTGGCAGCACCCGCGCTACGGCCTGCTGGCCCCCGGGCGGTTCCTGCCGATCCTGGAATCCAGCGGCCTCATTCATTCCGCCGGCGAATGGGTGATCGACACCGCCTGTCGCCAGCTCGCCGCCTGGCAGCGCGAGCTCGAGCTGCCGGACCTTTCGCTCGCCATCAACCTTTCGCCGCAGCAGCTTTTACACGGAAGGCTGATTGACGCGGTTTCGAAATCGCTGTCCGACACGGTCCTCGACCCGGGCTGCATCGAGTTCGAGATCAGCGACGGCAACATCGTGCGCGGGCGCAGCACGGAATACGAGGCTCTGCGGGGCCTGCGGGCCTTAGGGGTGCGCCTGTCGCTGGATCACTTCGGCACCAACGACGTGTCCTTCCGTTCGCTCGATACCGGCGTGATCGACAGCTTCGTGCTGCACCAGTCGCTGATCCGGGACGTGACCGAGAACGGCACTCACCAGCGCATCATCCGCGCCGCCATCGCGATGGCCCGCGGGCTCGACATCGAGGTCGGCGCCGAAGGGGTGGAGACGGTGAGCCAGCTCGATTTCCTCAGGAACTGCCAGTGCGACCTCGCGCAGGGCTTCCTGATCAGCCGGCCGATGCAGGCGGAAAAAGTCTCGGCCATGCTGCGCAAGGA
>CAYRKH010000067.1:0-17069 GCA_964424805.1 uncultured Woeseiaceae bacterium | reverse complement strand
AATTTCAGCCGGCAGGTCGCAGCGGATCCGTTCGCGGTCCTTGAGACGGCAATCAGGTCGGCACCCGGTATCGGCAGACACCGGTGTTCCGTTCTGCGATCGAGCACGTCGTGTTCAACCCGACTTGGACCGTGCCGCCCACCATCCTCCGCGAAGATCTGCTCCCGCAGCTACGGCAGGACCCGACACAGCTCCAGGCGCGCCGTATGGTCATCCTCGATACTGCAGGACGAAGGATCGACCCCGAAACGATCGATTGGGCGGCCGTGAACCCTCGCAGGTTTCCCTATCTCATTCGCCAGGAGCCGGGCCGGCAGAACGCACTTGGCCGGGTAAAGTTCCTGTTCCCGAATCCCCATCTCGTTTTCCTGCACGACACCCCGGCCGCCGAGCTGTTCAAGCGGACCGACCGCATGTTCAGTTCCGGCTGCATACGCGTGGAGAATGCGCTGTATCTCGCGGAACTGCTTCTCGAGAGCAACCCCGGCTGGTCTGCGGCGGAGATCGCCCGCGCCACAGCCGGTGAACGCTTGCAGACCGTGCCACTCGAGCGGCCGATGATCATCCTGATACTGTACGCGACTGTCATTCCGGACAGCGGACGCGACATCGTGTTTCTGCGCGACATCTACAAACGCGATTCACGCGTGCTCGAAGCGCTGAACGCCGAGTTCCGCTTCACACCACCTGCGATTGCACCTAAGTCCTCTGCCTCCAATTGACGTACTTCGGCCGATTGCGGCATCAGGACAGATGCCGGAACGGAGGACGGCGACGTTCGGGATTCGCGTTTCGTGGTTGGGGGCGCACCGGACTGGCGCAGCACGGCCTTGGCGATCATTCGCTGTTTGTCGCCCAGCGCGAGGGTGAGATAGCGCGAAACCGGCGGCGGCAGCGCGGTCACGCGCTCAGACCGTTAGGTTGCGGTTGAACCACTTCGGTGGTACACGAGTCACTAGTCGTATTCCTGCAACGGCCGGATTGGAAAGGGAATTGGAGCAAGAGGAAGGAATGCGTACATCGTTCAGCTCCTCAGAAGGGTTGCGGCCTGTCGCGCGAGGGAATCCGGTAAAGCCACGCCGCAAGGGCGATACCGAATAGCGCCGTCGCGGCCTGCGCGTACGGCTGTCTCACGAAGAACAGGATCGAGGCGGAAAGCGTTACCGCCATCAGCGCGATCGCGGTGAGCTTGGTCCTCCAGGGGATGCTGCGGTACTGCCGCCATTCGCGTATCAGTGGGCCGAACCCGCGAGTGTTTAGCAGCCAGTTGTAGAAGCGGGGCGAGGCCCGGACGTAGCAGGCCGCGGCGAGCAGCATGAAGGGCGTCGTCGGGAGCACCGGCAGGATGGCGCCGACGAGGCCAATGCCGACGCACAGGGTTCCGAAGCCCGCAAAGGCCAGCCGCATCATGCGGGAGTTGTGCGTGCGAACCTCGTGGCTGTAGTCGGCGCGCTCGTGACTCATGTTCGTATGGTACCGCAGGACTGCTATTTCAGGACGACCCTGAGACCCTCGCGACGACGATGAACGCAACCTGACGTCTGGTTGACCTGGATCAAGGGCGGTAGGTTTCGAACGCGGTTCAATACGCAGTGAACAACTCTCCCCGGAGGACCGCCAGAATGTCACAGCAAAGCTCCCGCCGCCGCTTCATCCAGCTCGCCGTCGCAGCCACCACACTGCCGCTGCTGCAAAGGATGGCCACCCACCCGGCCCATGCCGAATTGCCCGCGCTCTCCGCCGACAATCCGCAGGCAAAGGCGCTCGAGTACGTCCCGGACGGGACCACCTCGAAGCACGCGCTCTACAAGGCCGGCAACAATTGCTCCAATTGTCAGCTCTTCAACGCGGGCAACAATACCTGCTCCGTTTTCCCCGGCTTTACCGTGGCGCCCGAGGGCTGGTGCGCTGCCTGGATGAAAAAGGTGTGAGGAACACATCGAGGTGGTAACGCCGCCCTCATCTCGCTGCCGGTATGAAGGCATCCGAGATGCAGGCTTCCCGGTCGAGCCCCTGCGCGAAAAAGGCCGGAACGGCCGCTTCAACCATCTGTACCGACCCGCAGACGTAGACTTCGTACCCGCCGATGTCGGGCCAGTCCGCCAGCATGACCTGGTGCACGAGGCCTTTGCGTCCCGGCCAGCTCTCCGCGGTGCCCGACAGGACCGGCGTCACCCGGAAGTTGGCGTGCTCGCGCTGCCAGCGCTCTGCCAGGTCGAGCATGTACAGGTCGTCTCGCTCGCGCACACCCCAGTACAAGTGCATCCGACGCTTGATACCGCGGTGAAAAGCATCCTCGACGATACTCTTGACGGGCGCAAATCCCGTAGCGCCGGCAACGAACAGGATCGGTTTGTCGCTGTCGCGCAGCGTGAACTGGCCGAAGGGACCCTCGAGCTCCAGCGTATCGCCGACCCGCAACGCCGTGAACACGTAGCTCGTAAACAGTCCGCCGGGAATCCGGCGCACGTGCAACTCGATGAGGTCGTTGTCGTGCGGCGCATTCGCGAACGAGAAAGCGCGCCTGCGGCCGTCATCCAGCACGATATTCAGGTACTGGCCGGCGATGAAGTCGAGGCGGTCCTGCCCGGGAAGCGAGAGCTTGAGCCGAATCACGTCCTCGCCCAGGTAGTCGAGGCTTTCGACGCGCCCGGTATATCGCCGTGCGGGTGTACCGGCGGTGGCCGCTGCTGATTCCACTTCAATCTCGACATCGGTCAGCGGGACGGCGCAGCACATCAGCGCTTTGCCTTGTTCACGCATCTCCGCGGTCAGTACCATCGGCTGGTACGGGCCATGGTCGACACGGCCGTTCAACACGGTGCACAGGCACGCACCGCAGCCCCCGCTGCGGCATTCGTACGGCAGCGTCACTCCGGCACGCAGCCCGGCTTCCAGCAGCGTCTCGCCACTCCTGGCCGTTACGCTGTCCGGGCCCGGGTGTATCGAGATCCTGAAATCCTTGCCGGCGGCACGGCGGCGGCGGAGGGGCAGCCATGGAACGAGCGCGAGCAGCAGGGTTGCCAGGCCGACGAGCGCCCATAGCGGGCCGGGAGACCACCTGTAAAGCAGCGGGTAACCGGAGAGGTAAAACCAGTCGAGATCCAGTGATGGCGTCGCCCGGCCCAGGTCCGCCGCGCCGCCCTGGCTGACGACCGGATGAACGAGCGCCAGCGCCAGCATCGTGGCCAACAGCGAGATCGCCAGCGGCCGCGGCGGCAGCATGCGCGCCTTCGGTACCCGCTGCACGTGTACCCACATCATCAGCAGGAGCAACAAGGGCACTCCGATGTGGACGAACACGAGCAGGGAGAAGAACCGGTCGTTCAGGCTCGACGGGTACATGACGTTCCGGACCAGCGCGCCGCCGAACCCGGGCAGCCAGTCCAGCCATTCGAAGGTCGCCGTCAGCACGAACTGCGCCAGCCGGTCCCAGGGCAGCATGAAGCCGTTCGCGCCTGCGGCGTAGACGAGCCAGATCAGGGCCAAGCCGGTCAGCCAGGAGAAAGCGCGGAAACCGCGGAACCGGTCGAACGCGAAGCAGCGCAGCATGTGGATCAGCATGACGACGACCAGGGCGTCCGAGGCATAGCGGTGTGCGCTCCGGAGAATGCCGCCGGCCCACCATTGCCCGTGCGTCAGTGCCTCGACGGAGGCGTAAGCGCCCGCCACGCTGGTATCGAAGAACACGTAGAGATAGAGACCGCTTCCGGCCACGATCCAGAACAGGAAGAACCCGATAGCTCCCAGGTGATACAGCGGGTTCAGCCGGTCGCCGAAGGCCCGGTTGAACAGCGCCTCGACGTGCATGAAGAACCAGCGCAGAAGGCGCTGCAGCCCGCTGATCACGGCGGCGGAGCGTCCCGCGCGGTGGTCGTCGAGTTGCCGCCGCGCAGCGAACCCGCGACGACGAGCACGAACAGCAGGCCCCCGGCGATCGCGACCAGGCCGCCCAGGCCCATAAGGCCCATGCCCAGCATCTCGCCCGTGCTGCCCAGGACCTGGTCGGCGCCGGCAACCTTGCGCTTGACGCCGTAACCCCCCGACCAGACCAGCCCGAGAATGTGCATGAGCTGGCCGGCGGCATAGACGACCGGCTGCCACGTCGCCAGGCGAGGACGCGGCAGACGGTAGCCCAATTGCGGCAGCAGGAGGTACACGAGCCCCATGAACGCCACCGTGACGCCCACGATGCTTCCATGGTAGTGCGCAGGAATCATCACGTTCTCGCCGGCGATGAATACCCCGATCAGGCCGCCGCAACCGAACAGGAGCACCGACGAGACGAGCGACGCGCGCAGCGGCCCGCTTCCGGGGATCGCCCGGGTGGAGGCGAGCGCGATGGAAACCGCGAGCGCGATCGGCAATATCGCGACGCCGCCTCCCAGCCGCATGGCCCAGGTGTGCAGGTCCCGGTGCTCGACCGAGGAGATGTCGTGGGCGAGATAGGCATACGGCGTTACGAATACGCTTGCCAGCGCCAGCGCGAACATCAACAGCGTTACGCGGGGGCTCAGAGGCGGGCGTGCGCCACTTGCGCTCGCCAGCCACAGCCACGACACGAGCATCAGGAGCGTCCAGGTGAACTGCAGCGCATGGCCGCCGCCCCAGAACAGGATTTCGAAATAGGCTTTGCCGACGAGCGCGTCCGGCATCAGGGCGAACGACCAGCCGAAGGCCAGCAGGGCGACGGCCGTGGCTATCACGCTTGCGTTGAGGCCGAAGCGCAAAGCCCCGCTCCCGTCGAAAGCCAGCCCGATCTTCGGAGCGGCGACCAGGCTGCGCAGCACCAGCAGGGCGCCTCCGGCGGCGAATACCAGGAGCCCGGCGATAAAGCCGGGGTCGTCGAGCACCGGGATGTAGTTCACCATCATGGCTTCACCGGTACCGAAGAACGGGGCAAGCGACATCGTCGCGGCGCCGGCGACGCAAAGCCCCAGCGCGGCCCATGCCCAACCGAGCCCGCGCTCCGAGCCGTTGATGCTCCAGAGCATCCCCGCGAGCGCCACGAACCAGACGAGCACGGAGAGGTCCACATGCACGACGAGCGCGACACGGAAGAAATCCGCAACCGGCAGCCACTCGTTGAGGAGCGGCGTGCGCGACAGGACGAGGAGCACCGAGAACAGCCCGGCCCCGACCAGCGCGAGCAGGCCGAGCCATAGCCAGCCGCGCGCCAGCGTGCGCCGGGTCCCGACCGGAACGGCCAGCAGGTAGTCCGTTGCCGTCGACGCCGTGTGCAGCACGGGGGCCCGCAGGTCGAGAGACGTTTCCGCAGCCCGGTTCATCGCAACGTGATCGCTCCGTTTTCCGCGTCGAAGTCGACCACCAGTATCTCTGCCGGCGCGAGGTCGACGATGCCGCTGTGCTCGAAGTCGAAGCCTTCGGTCCGAACGCTGTCCCGCAGCCGGACCGCGAGATGGTGGACGCCCGCCGGGACCGTGAGGCGGTGATAGACGGACGCGGGCCCGTCGCCGGACAGCCCGGAAGGCGGCACGGTTTGCCGATGGGCGAGGGCGCCGTCGATGTCGATCTCTACGGTCAGCGGCGCTCGCTCGCGCGGACACCGCATGGGAGCCCGCATATTCGGAGGCAAGGCGGCAAGCTCTTCGGGGCCGAGCACCTCGCACTCCTGCACGCGCCGGGCATGATGGATCATGCTGAGGCGGATCAGCGCATGATCCTCGGGCAGGTGGCGATACCGGGGCCAGCTCGAGAACAGGCCGATGACCACTGCGAAGGCGGCGTACAGCACGACCTGCCCCGACCATGTGGCTATCCGAGACGTCACGCGGAGTTCCTTGCCCGCCGCGCTGTTGCCCGCGCACGCAGCTCGGACAGCAGGAACCAGAGCATCGTCAGCAGGAAGGTGACACCGCCGGCGATCATGAAGTAGAGCGTGTAGTCGGCCCGGTAGGTACCCGTTGCAGGGTCGTACACCGAACACAGGATGCGCACGCGATCGACGAGGTCCGCGAACCCGACCTCGCCCTCGACGAGGCGCGCGCCGGTCAGGAGCTGCCGCAGCGGCTCACCGATCTTCTCGGCCGTAAAGCTGTCGCCGTAAACCTGGCGGTAGATCTGCCCCTGCGCATCCAGCACGCTGACCTGCAGCGTGTGGTCGAAACCAGTCGGTGTCGCGGCGAAAGTGAAGCCGAAATCCCGGCTGAGCGCGGCGACGTCGGCGGCCTTGGGGCTCAGGAACTCCCAGTTCGCATCCGGGATGCGCTGCTGCCGCGCATAGGCGTCGAGCGCCTCCGGGGAATCCTCCGGCTGGTTGAAGCCGATGATCACGACGTTGAATTGCCGGTCGCCGAAACGCCGCTGCAGGGCGCGCACCGACCTGTGCAGCGCCCGTGTGCTGGTGGGGCAGATATGGAAGCACCCGGTGTAGATGAAGCTCACCAGGAGCGGCTTGCCGCGATAGCCGGACAGCCGCACCGGCATCCGGTTGCGATCGAGCAGGGTGTAATCGTCCGGGGTCGTGCCCACGGCGGCCTGGCTCGCGCTGAACGCCGCGTTACCGTCGAGCCCGGGCGTCGTGATGCGCGGGCCGGCGTCGGGAGCGGCATGGCTGCTCACGGCCGACGCCGTGCCGCCGCCATGCGTCGCCGCCGCCACGGGGCAGGCGACGCAGAGCGCCGAAAGCGCCGGGATCCACCAGCGCAACGTTTTGCCTCGGTTACCCGTTCGCATCGCGCTACCCGCCGGCCGAGTCGATGAACACGGCGACCAGGAGCGTGCTCAGTTGCACGAGCGACGCCAGGAAAGCGCGCAGCGCCGTCTCGCGGGAGGGCGCCCGCGCCAGCGCCCAGGCCTTCACGACGAAATACCCGCCGCCGGCCACGGCGCCTGCCAGGTAAACCGGCCCCGCGCCGTAGAGAACGGGCAGCAGGGAAGCCGCCACCAGCGCCACGGTGTTCCAGAACACGATCCACGCCGCGCGCGCGGGACCGACGACGACCGGCAACATCGGGACGCAGGCGTTCGCGTAGTCCGCCTGGTTGGCGATCGCGAGGCTCCAGAAGTGCGGCGGCGTCCACAGGAACAGGACCACGGCGAGCAGCGCCGGCGGCATGCCGATCGCCGGATCGACGGCCGCGGCGCCTGCGAGCACCGCGAAGCTGCCGGCGAGGCCGCCGATCACGATGTTGAGCCAGGTACGCCGCTTCAGCCAGACCGTGTAAACCACGGCGTAGAAGAACGCGCCGAGGAACACGCAAGCCGCACTCGCCGGGTTGAGGACCAACGCCGCGAGCCCGACCGCCGCCCCCAGCATCGTCCCGATCAGGACCAGCCAGGCCGGCGAGCGCTTAAGCGCCCCCGTGACGAAGGCGCGGCGGCGTGTGCGCGCCATCAGGGCGTCGCTTTCGAACTCGAAGTACTGGTTGAAAGCGCCGGCGCTCGCCGAGGCCAGCAGCACGGTAAACGCGAGGGTGAGCACCGGGAGCGCGCCCGGTGCCGGGCCGGGGGCTGCCGCGAGCCCGGCCAGCGCCGTGATCATGATCAGGATGCCGATCCGAAGCTTGAAGAGGCCTGCGACGTCCCGCGCGAGTTGTCTCGCGCGATGTTGTCGCACTGCCGGCGCTGTCGTCATTACAGGCCTCCTGGAATTGCGTATGGCGGCCTTCCGCAGAAACGGCCGCTGCGGCGAGACCGCGCTGGCCGCAGCATCTCCTCAGCTCAGGCCCCAAAGCGTCGAGAGGTACTTCCAGTTGATGAAGTAGTAGAGAACGAATGCTCCCAGGAACACCATCGCCAGCGTGAACGTGCCCGGAGCGGCGAAGCCGATCGATCCATAGCCTTGCGCCGCCGCGGCCGGTGCGGCCGGCGCGAGGGGCGTTACCTGCTGGCGCCGCACACCGGTATCGAGCCGCTTGCCCCAGAGCAGGGAACCCACCGTGACGTAGATGTAGATGGCCCCGCCGGCGATCGCGGCCAAACCGCCGATCCCGACCAGGCCCATCATCAGGTAGGCCGCGCCGGGCCACTCGTACGCCATCGGCATCCCGCTGAACGACATGTCCCAGTGGCGGCGCGCCACCCCCAGGGTGCCGGCGCCCATCATCACCAGCGTGAAGAAATACATCGAGAACCCGAACAGGTACGGCTGCCACCTGGCGAGCCGCGGCGCGATCATTTCACGCTTGAACAGCACGGGTATCAGGTAGTAGGTCAATGCCATGAAGGTGAGCGTCGTCCCGATGACGACGGTGGCATGGAAGTGCCCCGGTACGTAGACCGTGTTGTGGATGATCATGTTGAGCTGTTCCGTGCCCATCATGACGCCAGAGATGCCGCCCAGGAACCCGAAACCGACGAGCGAGATGAACACACCCGAAAACACAGGGTTACCCCAGGGTGCCTTGCGCAGCCATTCGAACAGGCCTTTGGTGAAGCCCTTCTGCCGCTGTGCCACTTCCATCGCCCCGGGGATGGTGAGGCCGTGGATCATCGAGGCCAGCACGGCGAAATACATGAAGTAGCTGGTGTTGACGACCTTCCATTCCGTGCTCATGCCGGGATCGGCGAGCAGGTGGTGGGCGCTCGCGAGCTGCAGGAACAGGATGTAGAGGAAAAAGGCGCCGCGGCTGACGCGCTCCGACATCGGGCGTGCGCCGAACACCACGGCGGCGACCAGGTACCAGACCGAGATATGCGCCGCGACGTTGATCTGTTGCGACGAATGGCCGAATGCCCACCAGATCATCCGGTAGATCAGCGGGTCCACGTGCTCGACCAGGCCGATCGACTGCAGGTAGGTCGGGATCAGGATGATCGCGCCGGAGACGATGGTGAAGACGGCGATAATGGCAGCGACGATCGCGCCGAAGGTCACGAGGGGCACGGAGCCCTCGTAGGTCTTCTCGCGTTTCGCGACGACCAGCGTCCCGAAGAAGACGAAACAGCCGATCAGCGCCCCGACGGCGAACAGGATCAGGCCCAGGTAGAACGAGGGCGCCGCCATCATCGGCACGTACGAGGTCATCATGACGCTGGAGGCGCCCTGGTAAACCGCGACGTTGTTGGTCACCGCGCCGATTATCATCAGCGCGAACGCGAGCCACGCCATTCTCGGTGTCGCGATCCGGGATCGCAGCAGCGTGGAGGCGCAGAAATAGAGCACGGCGATCTCGAAAAAGATGATCCAGAAGATCAGCATGTTGAGGCCGTGCGCGGTGAGCACCTGGTAGAAAGTCGCTGCCTCCAGCCAGTGGACCGCCGGCCAGCGGGTCAACACGACCCCGATCGCGAGTATTCCGCCGACCAGCAGGAATACCACCGCCGCGACGGCATTGGCCAGCATCAGTTTCTCCGCGCGGGCTTCGAACTGCAGCCCGGAGCGGGGACAGATCCGGTAGGTCGTCGTCGCGGGCCCGTCTGCCTCCCTGCTTGGTCTCGCACGTAAATCCGGCGTCGCAGACATTGTCGATCTCCCTCAATCCCGTACGTAGATCCGGCCCACCATCATGTGGTGACCGATACCGCAGAACTCGTTGCACACAACCGAGAAGACACCGCTCTGGTTGGGCGTCACGGTCACCACGTGCTCATAACCCGGCACCATCTGGATATTGATGTTGCTCGGCTGGAGCGAGAATCCGTGGTTGTAGTCCATGGACGTAAGGTGCAGCCGGTAGGTCTGCCCTTTCTCGAACTCGATGATCGGCCAGAAGCTCCACAAGCGCGCCACGAGGTACACGTCGCTTCCGGGCGGCGGCGCCACGACCGGGATCTGCTGCACCGTGTCCGTGCGTACGGTGTACTGGTCGACCATCGCCTGCGCTCGCGCGAGGAACTTGTCCGGGGATGTCTTGTAGGTTTCGGTGGAAAGGTTCTGGTCACCGTAGATGTGCCACAGCACCATCATGAGGAAAAGGATCATGCACCAGACGAACGCGATGGCGATCCACGTTCCTTCTACCCGATCCAGCGGGTGCTTCCACCATAGCCGTTCCGCCGGTGGCAGGATTGCGCTCATGTGTTCAAGTCCTTTCGCTCGGGGTGAAAACGGTTCAGGGCGCCGGCGGTATCGTCAGTATGTCGATGACACCCCACACGATGTAGACGAGCATCGGGATCAGCACACCGATGAACAGCAGCAGGAACGGGTTGTCCAGCAACTGTTGTATCAGCGGGATTCTCAGGCTTTCTTCTTCCTGGTCTTCGGGAATCATGTTCCCTCCTTCAGCCTTGCAGGCGCCCGGACTTTCCGGCCATCGCCGGTATTTAAATCCCGGTGCAAGGAGGCTTTCCCTGATCCAGGTCAAGTGCGGCTCACTTACCCGGCCCGGCGGCACGGGGTACGGCGGGAAGCCGGATGGGAAACGCCGGGGGAGGGAGGGAACGGCCAGCGGGCGGTGCCGCAGGCAGGGGCCGGCGGGGGCGCTTCTTATTCGCGCAGGATACTCCGCGCCAGGCGTTCGAGCCCCGGGCGGTCGAGCAGTTCGACCTCGCGCCGCTCGACGCGGACCAGTCCTTCGTCTTGCAGCCGTCGCAGCCCGCGGCTGACGCTTTCGGCCGCGAGCCGCAGGTAGTTCGCGATATCGGTACGCGTCATGGTGAGACGAAACCGGCTCGGCGAAAACCCGCGTGCGGCGTAACGGCGAGACAGTGAAACCAGGAACGCGGCCATGCGCTCGTCCGCGGAGTAGTTGCCGGCGAGCAGCGCCGCCTTGTTGATATCCTGGCTGAGCAGGCGAAAAAGCTGTTGCTGCACGCCCGGCATGCGGCTCGCGAGCGACGCCATCGAGGGAAACGAAAAGCGGCACAGCACTACCGACTCGAGAGCGACCGCGTTCGACGGGTAGCGGGCCTGCGATATTCCGCTCAGGCCGATGACTTCGCCGGGAAGGAAAAAGCCCTGCACCTGCTCGCGTCCTTCCGCGTCGCAGACGGATGTCTTCACGGTACCGCTGCGCACGGCAGCGATGGCATCGAAACGATCGCCTTCGCGGAAGATGAAGTCACCTTCCCGGTACGGCTTCGTGTGCTCCACGAGCACGTGAAGCTCGCGCAACTCGCTCTTGCCGTAGCCCTGCTCGAGACAGACCGCGGAGAATGCGCAGGTGCTGCAGAAATGGAACTCATCCCCATCGTCAGCGATGGGCTCTGGACGTTTTGAGGCGCTGGAGTCCATTCAGGCGCACGTTCCGGAGCGGCGGAACGCCTTCCGGGTCACTTGATTCGCGAAAGGCGCGCGGCGGCGTCCGCCTGGCAGGACTGTAAGTACCGGTCGAAGCACATGGCTATGATACCCAGTAGCCGCCTGCCGCGAGAAGTGGCGGCGGTACATTTGCGGTCGACGCGTACCAGGCCGTCCCGGACCAGCGGACGTATCCGCTCCAGGGCGTGCGCAGAACAGACCGGGCAGACGATGTCGTGACGGTAGTCGAAATCGGCAATGTCGACCAGTGGCGTCGGGCGTTCGGCGCTGCTTTGACCTGCATCAGGCGAGCGGCAGCCGGTGACCTTGCGCGGCGCGGCAGGGATGCTGCACGCTGAGAAAGAGGCTGCCGGGCATCGAGATTCGCGCATCCAGTCGAGGTTCAGATTGCCGGGAGCGGCCGTCTGCCGTTCAGTGCCGCGGGCTTCGCACGGGTTCGTCAGAACGTGCGGGCTCACGGTCCAATGCCTGTGCCATCCGGATGACGACGACGTGCATCCATAGCAGGCAGAGCGATACCGCAGCGAACAGCGCCATGAAGGACGTCGTCCAGATGTTCGACAGGTCGTTCACGACGCCGAAGATGACCGGCAGAAAGAACCCCCCCAGCCCGCCGAACATGCCTACGAGCCCGCCCACCGCACCTACAGAGTTCGGAAAGTACGAGGGAATGTGCTTGTAGACGGCGGCCATACCGAGTGACATGGCCAGGCCGAGAAGGAAAGTCAGCAGCACGAAGAGCCGAATGGGGGTGCTCATCCTGAACTGGATGAGACCCTCGATGCCTTCCACGATGTAGGTCGTCGGGGGGTAGGCCAGGATGAGCAGGCAGCCCATGCAGGCCCAGAATGACCAGTAAAGTACGGTACGCGCGCCCACGCGGTCGGACAGGTAACCGCCAAAAGCGCGGAATACCGCGGCGGCGAAGGAGAAGAGGGCGGCGAGCATGCCCGCGGTGGCGATGTCGAGCTTGTACACCGCCATGTAGTACCGGGGCAGCCAGGAGGCGAGCGCCACGAACCCGCCGAAGAACGTGAAGTAATACAGAGAGAAGCGCCAGACCCGCATCTTGCGCAGCGGCGCGAGCTGCGCCGACAACGTGGCGCCCCGAACCCCGGACTGCCGCCGTCGGCGAGTCTCAGGATCGTCGCGGGTCACGAGGAAGTAGAGGACGGCGCAGGCGGCGACGCCGGCAGCGTACACCTTCGCCGTTCCCTGCCAGCCCAGCGCCACCAGCAGGAACGGTGCGCCGAAGTTGGTGATCGCTGCCCCTACGTTGCCAATACCAAACAGGCCGAAGGCCGAGCCGTGGCGCTCGGCGGGGTACCAGCGCGATACGAACGCGATGCCCGTCGCAAACGTACCGCCCGCAAGCCCGATGCCGAGGCCCGCCAGCAGGAACTGCGAATAGGTCTCCGCCCACGCGAGCAGCCATACCGAGGCGGCGCTGACGAGCATGGTAAGCGTTGTGACGATCCGACCCCCGAAGCGGTCGCTGGCGAGCCCCAGGAAAATCCGCGATATGGAACCGGACAGTATAGGTATCGAGATCAGCAGCCCGAATTCCGACTCCGACAGCTCCAGCTCCGCCTGGATGCGAATCCCGATGATGGAAAAGACGGTCCAGACCGCGAAGCTCGCCGCAAAAGCGAACGTCGACATCCAGAGCATCCGCGGCGCGGCTGATGCCGTGCGGTCCTGCCTGGCCGTGGAGACCGCGGGTTCCTGTTCTGTCATGCCGTTCTTTCCTGAGTGATTTCTATGTGAGCAAAGCATCCATCGGGTAAAAATCGAGCGGGTCGCCGTGCGCGACCGGCTGCCCGGCCTGCACGCGTGCCAGCCCGTCGGCCCACGCGACCGAGCTGAGGATAGCCGCTCCCTGTCGCGGATACGGCACGAGTCGTCCATCCTGCACCCGGACCCGGAGGTACACGTCCCGCTTGTCGGTGCTCTTGCGATCGAATCCGGCGGGAAGCGGCAGGCCGCGCGGAAGTGTGTTGCGCCGGCCCTGCAAACGGCGGATCGCCGGCGCGGCAAACAGCGCGAAGGTGACGAACAGTGCCACGGGGTTACCCGGCAGGCCGACGAAAACCCTGTTCCTCACCTGGCCGAAAGCGAGTGGCTTGCCGGGCTTGACCGCGACCTTCCACTGGTCGAGGGTGCCCAGTGCCGCAACGGCGGGCTTGACGTGGTCTTCCTCTCCGACGGACACGCCGCCGCTGGTCAGCACCAGGTCCGCGGCGGCGGCCGCCGTGTCGAGCGCCTCGCGCGTGGCGGCGAGCGAGTCCGCAACCTGCACGGGCGGCAGCGGGGTGCAGCCGAGACCGGCCAGCAGGCCGAAGAGGAGCGCGCCGTTGGACGCGTAGATCTGTCCCGCGCCAAGCGAGTGCCCCGGCGGCACGAGCTCGTCGCCGGTGGTGAGGATCGCCACCCTGAGCCGCGGCGTCACCTCGAGCTCGGCGTGCCCGAGCGAGGCCGCTACGCCGACGTCCGCCGGGCGCAGGCGGCGGCCGGCTGGCAGCGCCACGGCGCCTTGCGCCAGGTCCTCGCCGGCCAGGCGGACGTTCGTGCCGGCGGGCGGCGGCTGGTCGATGTGCACAATCCCGTCGATCTCGCGGCATGCCTCCTGCATCGCGACGGTATCGGCTCCGGCGGGTATGGGTGCACCGGTGAAGATGCGCGCCGCGGTGCCGGGCCCGAGCGGCGCCGGCGCAACGCCGACCGGTATCCGCTGCGAGACCGGCAGGCCGGCGCTCGCGGCCTCGAGATCCACGGCGCAAAAGGCGTAGCCGTCCATTGCACTGTTGTCCCAGCCGGGCACCGGAATGTCCGCGACGAGATCGTACGCGAGTATGCGGCCGGCGGCTTCGGTCAGCGGCACGTACTCGGGTTTCCGCTCGACTGCGGCGAGCGACTCGAGCAGGCGCGCCTGCGCCTCGACTACCGTAGCTTCGCCGCGCGCAAGGCCCGAGCGGGTCCCCGGCACCGGGCGCCGAGGCACGTCCGCCGACCCCACGATCCCCTTATTGAACGAGCGGGCTGGTGGCGGCATCGAGATCAAAGCCTTCGATGTCGTGGCTTGCCGCCAGCAGGCGTATGTACTGGCTGATGGCGCGGCGGCGCACGTGCTCGCGCAGGTAGTCGGCGATACGTTCGCAACAGGCTTCGTACGTGAGCGGCCGACCCTCGTGGCGCGCGTGGATCAGCACGACATGGTAGCCGTAGCGGGTTTCCACCGGGTACTCCGGCACCGTGCCGACCGGCAACCGCGAGAGCGCCTTCTCGAATTCCGGTGCAGTCTGCCCGCGTCCGACCACGCCCAAGTGCCCGCCGGTCTCACGCGAGGGGCAGTGGGAGTGCTCACGCACCAGCGCGGCGAAGCGGCCTGGCTCTTCGCGCAAGGTACGGGTGAGGTCCGTCGCGATCCTTCGCGCCTCGGCGCGGATTTCGGCGTCGTCCGGTGGCGCCGGGATCAGGATGTGCGACAGCTCGTGCGCATCGGCGGTCCGCATGCGCCCTGGGTTCGCCTCGTAATAACGGCGGCAATCCGCGTCCGTCGGGTCCGGGACGTCGATGTTGCGCTCGATCAGTACGCGAATGCGCGCTTCGTCCGTTCCTTCCGTCGTGTCGCAAGCGGTGACCTCGATGTCCTGCCGGTCCGCTTCCGAGAGCAGGAGCTCGCGCACGACCAGGGCCTGCGCGGCCTTGCGCCGTGCCTCCGGCAGGCTCCGGGCCGGGTGGTACTGGGCCTCGCGATCGATCTCGGTCTCGTCGATGGCGCGCCCGTCCACCCGTATGCAAAACATTTGCCCGGGTTCAGGTTGCGCCGCTGCTTCCGTCACCGATACCGTCACCGGATCGCCCGGCTGCCGATTGCCGCCCACGTCAGTGCTGCCGCACGACCTGGTAGCGGCGCCGGACGTAGGCCCACGGCCAGCTCCAGACGTGTACCAGCCGGCTGAACGGAAACGCCGTGAACATGATCATGCCGAGGAAGATGTGCATCTTGTAGGGCCAGGCCACGCCCAGCACGAACTCGTGCGCTCCTGATCGGAAGGTCACGATGTACTGGGCCCAGTGCGCAAGCTGCTGCATCGTGCGGCCGTCGAGATGGTTGACGGATTCCAGGATGGTGAAGAGACCGGTCACGAGCTGCAGCCAGATGAGGCAGATGATGAACGTGTCCATCGCGGCGCTGTTGGCGCGCACGGCCGGTACGAACAGGCGCCGCCACAGCAGGTAGGTGATGCCGTAAAAGCACAAGGCGCCGAACAGGCCGCCGACGACCATCGACGCGACCTGCTTCATCGAAGCCGTGATCCCTAACCCCTCGTAGATCGAGCTCGGTGTCAACAGGCCGAACAAATGCCCGAAGAACAAGAGCAGGATGCCTACATGGAAGGCCACGCTCGCGCGCCGGAAGGTGGCTGAGCGCGGCGTCAGCATCTGGCTCGACATCGCGCGCCAGGTGTACTGCCCGCGCTCGAAGCGGAGCAGCGAGCCGAAGATGAAAACGGTGCCGGCCACGTACGGGTAAACACCGAACAGGAACTGGTTGACGTAGTACTCCATGCCCTTCTACCTCCGGTTGCCGGATGCGGCCTCGCGGGTGTCCGCCTCGGTGGGGTCGACAACGCGCACCGCGATGCCTGCCGCCGCAATGGGGTCGTGCGGCATCGGGCGACTCTTGCCGCAGGATCCCGACGGGTCCTTGTTGTCCATGAACGTGACCTGCTCCTCCTGCCAGATCTCGTCCATATTCTCGATGGTTTCGTCGGGGCCCTCGGTCGCCGCGCGGCGTTTCAGCTCCGCGGCCTCCGCCGGGCTGCCGAACGCGGCCTCCAGCGCTTCGAACAGCAGGGCGTAGGCGGATTTCCGCTCCGCAAGGCGCGCGCCGAGCAGCACGATCACCCCCATGGCGTCGCCGAGCAGCTCGTCGGCTTCCTCGCGCGGCCGCGTGGACAGGTATTCCAGCATGAGCGGCAGGTAGTCCGGCAGTTCGCGCGCGTCGAGCACCAGGCCGCCTTCCCGGTACACCTCGAGCAGGTCAACCATCGCCTGGCCGCGGGCGCGCGACTCGCCGTGCACGTGCTCGAACAGGTGCAGCGACAACGCGCGGCCGCGATCGAACAGCCCCACGTATTCCTCCTGAACCTCGGTGACGGGGCGCGCGGCAAGCGCGTGCATGTACGCCTCCAGCCGCTGCCGGAGCGTTTCGGGGAACCAGCCTTCGCGGCGCAATACGCCGATCATGTCCGGTACCGCGTCGAGCAGCGGCTGCTCCGGGTAGGCCATGAGACGCGCCAGCACGCGCAGGGTCAGGCAGTCCATCACCCTCTCCACGACTTGTTCTCGGGCTCCTGCGACTCCAGCTTGTCGCTGGCTTTCTCGACCCGGATAGGGAAGAACTTGCGCCGGCTGTTGGCCTTGCCGCCGAACACGTCGGCGCTCGACTGGCCGGTATAGTCGCAGCCGCTGCCGAAGGTGAAGCCGCAGCCGCCGCGCTCGCTGAAGCCGTCGTACACCGAATGCGAATACTCGCGCTTGTTGGTCGGGATGACGAAGCGGTCCTCGTGGTTCGCAATCGCCATGTAGCGGTACATGTCCTCCACCATCTCCACGGACATGCCTACCCGCTCGAGCACCTCAACGCGATCCTCGCCGTCGACGTGCCGGCCGCGCATGAACGCGCGCATGGCGAGCATGCGCTCCAGCGCCTGCACCACCGGCTGCTCTTCGCCGGCGGTCAAAAGGTTCGCGAGGTAGCGCACGGGAATCCGGAGCGCCTCGACGTCCGGGATCTCGCCGTTATACCCGATCTTGCCGGCCTCGGCCGCACCCTGGATGGGCGACAGCGGCGGGCAGTACCACACCATCGGCAGCGTGCGGTATTCCGGGTGCA
>CAYRKH010000066.1:0-17354 GCA_964424805.1 uncultured Woeseiaceae bacterium | reverse complement strand
ACGCGCCGCGATCCGCTGCACCAGGCGCTTGAGCTCCTCCGTGCCCGGGGCCGGGCCGAGCATCCAGCCGATCGCCAGCACCGCGATCTCGAGCACCGTCCGGGTCAGGCGGATCGAAGGTCCCCGCCTGGCGATGCCGGTCATGAGCCCGTCGCGCGGGCCCGGCCCGAGGTGGGCGCCAATGTAGAGGCCGGAGCCGAGGCCGATGATCACGATCCCGCTCGCCACCAGGAGGATGCGCCACGCAAGCGCCTCGGGCTCCGGGATCACGAGCACCGACAGGTCGATGGCAACACCGATGATCACCGCGTTGAGCAGCGTGCCGATGCCGTAAGGCTCGCGAAGCGGCACCCACGCGATCAGCACGACTATCGAGGTGATGATCGACCAGATGCCGATCGTAAGGCCGAAGTGATTGACGAGACCCTGGTGCAGCACGTCCCAGGGCGGTACCCCCAGGCGCGACTGCAGCATCAAACCGATCCCCAGCCCGAACAGGACCAGTCCGAGGATGAGGTTGACGAAGCGCCGCACGAGACGCGGGCCTCGCATGGGAATGAGGAGGGAGGCGGCCATGGATAAGGAACTTCAGGTTGTCGAACATCCGCCGCCGCTCAAGGTATCGTAATCCCAGGCTGCGAGCGATCAGGCGCGATGCCAAGTCCGTACGGGTCTCGGCCGCTGAACGATTCTAGCCCGGATGTCTCATCGATTCGCGGGATTCTCGGGCAGACCTTGGGCGGCACCACGCGGTTTTCGCCAGTTTCGTGGAACACCGGTGTCTTGACGACGGGTCCAGGGATGGACCCGGTACCTTACCGCCTCTGCAGGAGCCCTGCCCGCGGGCAACGGCTCATCAGAAACGCACGCGGAATCCCAGGTTGCCGCGCAAGCCGTCTCTCTTGCCGTCGGTGGACTGCTGGTAACGCACGTCGAAGTGCAGCTCGACCCCGTCGCGGACGCTGCCCGTGAAGCCGAGGCTCAGATCCGCCGTGGTCTCGGGCAGGTCCTCGTGAACCGCCGTAGCGCCGATCGTGACACTGCCTGCGTCGCGGAAGTCCCTCTGCACACCCACGCCGAGATACGGTGAGGCATCGCTCATACCAAGCCAGTCGGACGGCATGCGGAAAAGCTGCAGGCTCGCACGCCCCCGCAGTCCGTCATCACTCACGTCGGAGACGGCGGAGACCGCGTCGGTGAACCCGTCGAGCTCGAGTCGCTGCCAGGCGAGGTGCAGCTGTGGCTCCACGTACCACCTGGTACCGAGCGCCAGCGGCGCGCCGACTTCCGCTGCCAGCGTGCCGCCCCATCCGTCCTGGCGACCAACGGCCGAGTACTGATCGCGATAGCGGTTCCGGTAGTTGAGGAGCTGCGCCGATACATCGAGGTAGGCACCGCTGCCGCCGTAGCGGGTCCAGTACAGGCCTCCGCCGACCACGTCCATCTCGACGTCACCCGCGCGGGTGGCGAGACTACCGATGGCGCGCTCCGGGTCGAAGAACGTCGCACTGCTTTCGCCCACGCTCGCCATGACTCCGAAATGCGCACTGCCGCTGCCGGTATCGACATGCAGGATATCGGTGCCGAACTGCACCGTCGTCATACGCAGATCTTCGGCCTTGAAGCGATTACCGGTGATGTCGAGGCTGTGCGTGTACACGCGCATCCAGGCATCGGCCGGTGCGCGGTCCGCAGGATCGAGGACCCGGCCCTGGTCGCCAACCCGCAGACGCAGGTTGCCGAGCGCCGTGAAGCCGTACTCGAGACTTAGCTGCGGTCCGAGCGCATACCCGGCAACACCCGGCCGCCACGAGGGCACCGGCGCCGGCGGCTCAACTGTGCCAGTGGGATCCATGAGCTCGGAGCGCAGGAACCAGTCGTTAACGTCCGCTTCTCCGCCCTGGTAGAGCAGATACTCGTACGCGCCGGCCTGCACGGGCTCTGCCAGGTGGAAGCTGCCGGCAGGGCTCGTCCCGTCGACCTGGATGATGCCGATGCCGTCACCCGCCGTCTGCGCGCCGTTGCCGCCGACGTTGTTGACGAGCACGGGCGAGCTCGCATCGGTCGTGCTGCCCTCGATGACAAGCCGGCTCGTGGCCGACGTCTCGTCGCCGAGCGCCGAATTGATGATGACGGTACCGGTGCCCGAGTAGTCGCCGGTGAGGGTCAGGGCTCCGAAAGGCGTCACCTCGTTGCCGGGGGATACAAAGCCGCCCGCCAGTGCGGTGACGCTCTCGACCGTGCCGATGCCCGACAGCGTCGCGCCGTCGGCGATCGTGGTCACGCCGATCAAAGTGCCATCAACCTGGAGAGCCCCGGCAGAGATCGTCGTCCCGCCGGTGAAGGCGTGCGCTCCTGTCAAGATCGTCGTCCCGCTGCCGATCTGCTCCAGCGCACCGCTGCCTGTGATCTGGCCGTCGAAGGTGAAGACATCGGAGCGGTTGAATACCAGCGTCCCGTCGTTCGCCACGTTACCGATGATCGAGCCGGACGTTCCCCCGTCGCCCAGCTGCAGGACGCCTTCGCGAACGGTCGTGCCGCCGGTGTAGGTATTGTCGCCGGCGAGCACCAGCCTACCGAGATCGCTCTTCTCCAGCATCGAGTCACCGGCAAGGACTGAACCTATGGTGGCGGTCATATCCCCGCCGGCGTCCGTGCCGTCGCCCACGCGGATGAGGGTCGGCCCGCCGGTCAGCGTGAGGGTCTCTCCCTCGAGGACATAGCCGTCCACGGCGAACTGGAGGCCCGAGGCCAGCACCGCGCCATCGCTGTTGTCGATCGTCACGGTGCCTGGCGCCCCCATGAAGACCGCCATGGCACCGTTGAGGTAAGGACCGTTCAGCATGCCCGTGGCGCTGGTCCAGTCGTCGCCGGACAACCGCCACACGCCGTCACCGCCTTCGACCTGGCCATCGTTGGCCGACCCTGCCGCGCCATCCCAGAAATTGAGAGCGGCGCCCGCGACATTCACCAGGCTCACCTGGTTCGCTACCGCGGTCTGGACGAATGCGCTGCTGCCCGCGGGCAGGCTCCCCAACTCGAGTCCGTTGTCTGTAAGCTCGCCCCCATAGTCGAACAGCCGGTACACGCCGGCGTCGAAGGCGCCGCCCGCAGGTACGGTAACGTTCAGCGTGCCGTCGAGGGTAAGATCACCGCCGACGGTGACCAGGTCGTTGAGGGTCCCGCCGACGACGTCCGCCTCGCCAAGCTCGAAGGCCAGCATGGAGCCGCTGCTGAGCAGGAGATCCCCGACAATCGTCAGGGTGCCCGGTCCGTCGCCGGGTGCGAGCGTGCCGCCGTCGGCGATCGTCATGTCGCCGCCGACCGTCCCGCTGCCCCCCACCGTGCCGCCCGACAGGACGTTCACCAGCCCGGTCGCGCCCGACTGATCACCGTTGAAGAGCAGCGTGCCGGCTTCGATCGTCGTACCGCCCGCGTAATCGTTCGTGCCGGTCAATATCAATGAGCCAAGGTCGGTCTTGACGAGAGCTCCCGATCCGGTGAGCGCCGACGAGATCGTCGCCGTCATGCCTGCGCCCGCCGCCGTGCCGTCGCCGACGCGAATGATCGACTCCGTGCCGGCCAGCTCCACGGCATCGCCGGTCACGACATAGCCGTCGCTCGCGAACTGCATCCCGGCGGCCGTGACGGCACCGAGGCTATCGTCCACGGTCACGGTGCCCGCCGCCGCCGAGAAGATCGCGAAGGTTCCGTTTGCGTAGGCGGCGTTGATCGTGCCGTCGGTTTCCGTCCAGTTGTCGTTACCGCCGGCCTGCCATTGTCCGTCGCCGCCGTCCACCGCGCCGTCGAACTTCGGGCCGGCGTCACCGTCCCAGAAGCCGAGCGTGAGGCCGGCCGTGTTGACCAGGTTGACCTGGTTGGCGATCGACGTCTGCACCGCGACGTCGCTGCCCGCGGGGAGCGTGCCGGTCTCCAGCCCGTTGTCGGTGAGCGCGCCGGCGTAGCTCGCGATCCGATAGAGGCCGACATCGAAGCTGCCGCCCGGCGATACCGTCACGTCGATGGTCCCGTCGAGCACCAGGCCGTCGCCCACCTCGAGCAGGTCGTTCAGCGGACCGCCGACGACGTCCGACTCGCCGAATTCATAGTCGAGCCGGGATCCGCCAGCCAGAAAGAGGTCGCCCATGACGGTAAGGGTTCCGACGCCCATCGAGCCGGGCGCGAGCGTGCCGCCATCCGCAATGCTCAGATCGCCGCCAATAATGCCCGCGCCGCCGATCGCGGCGCCGGATGCCACGCCGGTCGCCGCGGTCGCTGCCGACTGGTCGCCGTCGATCACCAGCGCGCCGGCGTTGACGGTCGTGGCACCGCCGTAGCTGTTGTCGCCGGTCAGTACGGTGATGCCATCGCCGTCGTGCGCCAGTGCGCCTGTGCCGGAGACGATGCCGGCAAAACTCAGCGTGTCCGAGCGGTTGAAGCTGAGAACGCCGTCGTTCACGACGTCACCCGCGATGCTGCCTGCGGCGCCGCCGTCGCCGAGTTGCAAGGTGCCGCTCGAGACGGTTGTGAGCCCGGTATAGCCGTTGTCGCCGGTCAGGATCAGGGTACCGGAACCGGCCTGGGTGAGGCTGCCCGCGCCCGAGATCATCCCGGTGAAAGTCAGCGCATCGGAGCGATCGAAGACGAGCGCGCCGTCGTTCTCCACGTCGCCGCCGATACTGCCGTTCGTGCCGCCGTCGCCTATCCGCAGCGCGCCGCCGGCAATGGACGTGCCGCCGTCATAGCTGTTGTTGGCCGTCAGTACGAGCGTACCCGCACCTTCCTTGATCAGGCTCGCTGCTCCGGAAACAACGCCGCTCAACGTCAGCGCCGTGCCCGGGTCGATTTCGAACGCGCCGTCTCCTTCCAGCACGATAGCGCGTGCGCTGCCGAAGCTGGAAGTCGTATGCAGTTTGCCGCCGCCGAACGTCAACCCGCCGGCAACATCGCCGAGGCTGGCATCACCGGCGATCCGGAGCACGCCGCTCTCGATTCTCGTGCCACCGGAATACGAGTTGGCGCCGCTGAGCACCAGGGTGCCAAGATCGGTCTTGACGAGCTCGGTCGCGCCCGTGAGCTGCGAAGCGACGGTCGCGGAGTAATCCAGTCCAGCGGCCGTACCATCGCCGACGCGGATAATCGACTGCGGAGCCGCCAGCTCCAGGGCGTCACCGGTGATGACGTACCCGTCGCTCGCAAACTGCATTCCGGAGGCGCTCACCGCGCCAACGCCGTTGTCCACGGTAACCGTGCCGGGCGTTGCGGTAAAGATGGCAAAAGCGTCGTCCGTGTACGGCAGGTTGACCATGCCGCTCTCGCTGGTCCAGTTGTCGTTGCCCGCGCTCGCCTGCCAGGTACCGTCCCCGCCGTCGACGGCCCCGTCGGCCTTGGGCCCCGCGTCGCCGTCCCAGAGATTGACCTCGAGGCCCGCCGTATTGATCAGGTTGACCTGACCGGGCATCGCGGTCTGTACGAGCACGGAGCTGCCCGCGGGTATCGTGCCGGTTACCAGCCCGTTGTCGGTGAGCGTGCCGCCATAGTTGATCACGCGGTAGAGGCCGGCATCGAAGCTGCCGCCGCTGGAGACGGCGACGTTGATCGTGCCATCCAGCACCAGGTCACCGCCCACCTCGATGAGGTCGTTCAAGGGGCCGCCGACCACGTCCGATTGGCCGAACTCGTAGTCGAGGACCGAGCCATTGTCGAGACTCAAATCGCCGTTGATGGTCAGCGTGCCCGGGCTGTTGCCCGGCGCGAGGGTACCTCCATTCGCGATCGCTACATTACCGCCGATGGTGCCCGTGCCGCCCAGGGTCGCGCCCGAATGGACGGTGGTGAGGCCTGTGGCAGCCGATTGGTCGCCGTCGATCCAGAGCGAGCCCGCGCTCACCGTCGTCGAGCCGGTATAGGTGTTGGCGCCGGTGAGGACGGTCAGGCCGTTGCCTAGCTGCTCGATCGAGCCGGCGCCCTGGATCGTTCCCCCGTAGGAATACTCGTCGGACCGGTTGAAGCCGAGCAGTGAGCCGGCGGCGACATTGGACAAGTTGCTGACGATCGAGCCCGTCGTCCCGCCGTTGCCGAGAACCAGTGTCCCTGCGTTGACGTTCGTCGAGCCGGTATAGGTGTTATTGCCGGTCAGAATCCACCTGCCGGTATCGTTCTTGGCGAGCGAGGTGATGTTGACTGCGCTTTGGTTGCCGATACCGGCGCCCATGAGGTTGTCATCCGCGTTCGTGCCACCGAGGGAAATCACGCGCGTGCCATTGCCCGAATAGGAAATGGCACCGGTGTTGGTGAACTCGATTGCGCCCGAGCCCGAGGACTGGATGGCGGTGGTACCAGCGGCAAGCGTGAAACGCCGGTCCGTCGTATCGCCGGTTCCGGTGTAGCGCAAGGTGCCGCCTGCGCCGATGACGAGGTTACCGGGGTCGTTGGACGACATGCCGATGCTGCTGGCGACACCGCCATCGGCGAGATTGTCGACACCGAGCACACCGCCCGTGATCGTGGTGACGCCGGTGTACGTGCTGTCCGGGTTGGTGAGAATCCAGGTACCGGCGCCGGTTTTCGTGAGCGACGTAGCACCCCCGGCCGGGTTGTCGATCCCTGCCGCGAACGTGTTGTTGCCGGTGTTGGTCCCGCCGAGTGTCAACGTGCGGTCTCCGGTGCCCGCATGGGTGATTGACGCGGCATTACTGAACGTGACCGTCCCGCTCCCCGAGGCCTCCAGCGCGAAGTTTCCGCCGAGCGTGAACAGGCGGTCCGTGCTGCTTCCGGCGCCGCTATAGCGCAGCGTGCCGCCATTGAGTACGAGCATATCCGCATCGCCATTCGACGCGCCGATCGTGCTGTTGATGCCGCCGTCTTCGAGGCAGCTTACAGAGAGGATGCCGCCGTTTATCACCGTGCTGCCGCCGTAGCTGTTGTTGCAGCCCGTGATCGTCTGCAGCTGGTTCGCGCCGCCGTTCTTGACGATGCCGCCGCTGCCGCTGATGACACCCGCGAAGTTCGAGCCGTTGCTTCCGGCGGTGAGAGTGAGAGTCGCGCTTCCGAGGGCAATCTCGCCGCCGAGAGCGCCGCCGCCGTGAATGAATCCTGCCGCGGTGTCGAAGTCGTTCAGGTCGATTGTGGCACCGGCAACATTGAGCGTCTGCAGGGATGACGTGTTACCGAAAGCGCCCGCGGAACCCGCACGCAGGATACCGGCCCGCGCAACGGTAACGCCGGTATAGGTGTTCGCGCCCGACAAGAGGAGTACCCCGTTGCCCTCTTTCTGCAGATTGCCGCCGCCGGCGGCAATCCCGCCGAACTCCAGCGTGGTCCCGGCGTCGTCGACGTTGATGAAGTTGTTGCTGCTCTGCAGGGTGAAGCCGCGATCAGTGCTGACGCTCGCACCGGTGTAGGTCAACCTGCCGCCGATGAGCACCAGGTTCGAGGAATCGCTGCCGGACGCGCCGACGCCGCTGGCGAGGTCACCATCGGCAAGGCAATCGACGCTCAGTGTGCCGTTGATCGTCGTCACGCCCTGGTAATCGTTGTTGCAGCCGGACATTACCTGCAGGCCGCCGCCGCTTTTCGCCAAGCTGCCGGGCCCGCTGATCGTCCCTGAGAACGTTCCGTTGGCGCCGTTGAGCGTGAATACGGCCGAACCGAGGGTGACGTCGCCGTCGCCCGCGAGCGCCCCAACCTGGCTATTGAATCCGTCGAGATCGAGCACCCCGCCAGCCTGTACGGTCATGAGGCTCGTGACGGCCCCGAAAGCCCCCGTCGATCCGGCGCGCAGGATCCCGTCCTCGACGACGGTTCCGCCCGTATAGGTATTGATGCCGGAAAGAATCAGCGTACCGGCGCCGTCTTTGGTCAGGGAGCCGGCACCGACCGCCGTTCCACTCATGGTGAGCGCCGCCGCGGGATCGCTGATGTCGATGCCGCCGCCGCCGGCGTCCAGCGTGAAGCCGCGGTTGCTTGCCGTCGTGGCGCCGGTGTATTGCAGCATGCCGCCACCGGACATCACGAGATTTTCGGCGTCGCTGCTCGCGGCACCGATGCCGCTGACGACGCCGCCGTCGGCGATCGCATCGACAGAAAGCCTGCCGCCGCTGATCGTGGTCGTGCCGACATAGTCGTTGCCGTCATTGGCGAGCGTCAGGATGCCGCCGCCGGTCTTGGTGAGCCCGGCGTCATCGGGACTCGTTACGAGACCGGCGAACGTCAGGTTGGCCCCGGGGTTCGTCACCTCGATCGCAGGCGCTGTCGCCGCCCCGTTGACGAGCGTGAAGCCGCGGTCGCTCGCGGCCGTCCCGCCGGTGTACTGCAGCACGCCGCCCTGGAGCACGAGGTTCGACGCATCCGCCGACGACGCGCCGATATTGCTGGCTACACCGCCATTGCCGATGTCGCTGACGGCAAGCGTACCGGAGGCCAGCGTCGTCACGCCCGTATAGGTGTTTGCGCCGGCAAGCGTAACCGCGCCCGGTCCGCCCTTGGTGAAACCGGTCGCTCCGCCGTTGTCGACAATGGTGGAGGCGATGGTGAAGTTGCCGGCGCTGTTCTGCAGCACACCCAGCGCTCCCCCGCCCACCCCGCCTGTCAGCGATCCGCCGGTGATCAGCTGATCGTTCTCACCTACCGAAGGGGCGACGATGATCGCGCCATCGACGCCCAGGACCTCGCCGGGGTCGACCGTCACGGTCGTTGCGACGTCCATGGAGTACCGCAGGCCCCCAAGCTGCACGCTGCCCGTCACCGTGCCGGAGAAGCCGTCGGCATCGCCATCATCGTCCGAAATGAACTCGCCGTCGATCCACGTCGCCGCCTCATCCTTGTCGGTGTAATCCGTATCGTCGAACGCGACGACGCTGCCGCCCACGACCTTGGCGTAGTCGGAGCCATTGATGGTGGCCCACCCGCCAAGCGCTCCGTCCGGGTTCGCAGTGGTAAATACGCCGCTATCCGGCAGCCCGAAGTCGACGAGGCCGCTCGTGCGCGTGATGGCGCCGAGGTCGACATCGAGGCTCCCCCCCGTCCCGGAACTCGCCGTGATGCGGTTGTTGCCCGCAGCCACGTCGAGGCTGCCGAAGCTCTGCGTGTTCGCCGCGCCATCGGCGCCGGTCAGGCTGAGGACGCCGCCGGCCATGTTCAGCGCGGTGGAGGCCGAGAGAATGTTTCCTGTCGGCGCGCCGGGCGCGGAGAAATCGAGCCGGAGCTCGCCGCCGCCGATCGTCGTATTGCCGGTATAGGTGCTGGTGCCGGTGAGCGTCAGCCTGCCTGCACCCGACTTGGTAAGACCTCCCGGGCCGCTAATCTCTCCCGCGAAGGCATTGGCTGTCGTGTTGTTAACGGTCAGCGTCCCGGCGCCCAGCGCTATCTCACCACCGGCGCCGTCGAGGGCGGGCGTCGTCAGGTCGAAACCATTGAGGTCGAGCACACCGCCATCAACGGTGATGCCGGTAACCGATCCGAAGGCGGATGCGTTACCGGCCCGCAGAGTGCCGGCGTCGATGACGATTGCGCCCGTCCGGGTGTTCGCGCCGCTCAGCTCCCAGGTGCTGGAGCCGCTGCTGGCCAAGTCGCCTGCACCGGAAATCACGCCGGAAAAGACGTTGGTGCCGGCATGGGAACCACCGAAGGTAAGGCTGTCCGCGGCCCCGGCGACAGTGAATTCCAGGTCGCCGCTGAGAGTCAATGCGCCCGAGCCTTCGTTCTGGATTTCGGTGGCGCCGTCGCTGATCCAGGCTCGGTTACTGCTGTCGCCCGTACCGGTGTACCTCAGCACCGCGGCGTTGTTCAAGTTGATCTGCGACCCGATCCCGAATGAGCTGGCGACCCCCGCGTCGGACAGCTTCGATGCCGACACGACACCCCCGCCGACAGCTGAAATTCCCGAGAAGGTATTGGCGCCGGCGAGCGTGATGGAACCGGCCGCACTGGCGGCGAAGCTAACCGTGCCCGTTGCACCGCTGATGACGCCCAGCAGGCTGAACCCCTCGCTTACCGCCTGGAAGGCGGCACTTCCGTTGATCTCGATGTCGCCGGTGAGTTCCAGTACCCCGGAGCCCTGGTTGATGAGACGGCGGAGCGTCGAACCGCTCATGATCCAGTTGCGGTTCGAGCTGTCGCCGGAGCCGATATAAGTAATCCTGTCCGAGTACTGGGTGCCTCCGGAAAACGTGATCGTGCCACTCTCGACCGTGGTGGGCGCGCCCAGCGAGCTCGCCTCCCCGAGATTGCGGACCGAGGTGAAGAACACGTTGCCCGAGCCCTGGCTGGCGCCGCTCAGGCGGGTGGTCCCGGTATAGGTGTTGGCATCGTTGCTCATCGTCGTGCCGCTGCGGACGAGGAGATTGCCGTCTCCGGAGTACAACGCGGTGCCGGTGCCGCCCCCGCTCAATGTCAGCGTCGCGTCCGCGCCCACGGTCACGGAGCGGTTGGACGCGTCCCCCGAATCGATGAGAAAGCCGGCGTTCGCGGTCACGTTGACGACGTTACCGAGAACGCCAAGCGCGGCATCATCGTCAACGCGCAAGGTGCCTGCGTTGAGGGTGATCCCCCCACTGAACGTATTGGTGCCGGTCAGAAAGAGCGTGCCGGTGCCGGCCTTGGTCAGGCCGGCGGTCCCGGCAACGACGGAGTTGATGGTTTGGGTACCATTGCCCGTGTCGATCGTGGGCATTGCGCCGGCGAGCGTCAGGACACCGCCGTCAAGAACGTAGCCGGTGGTGTTGAACAGAAGATCGTGCGCCGTGATGGGCGACGTCAGAGTTACCGTTCCCGCCATGCCGCCGAATATCGCGTCATCGAGCGCCAGGTTGTCCCAAACCCGGTAAGGCCCGAGCACGTCGCTGTTCGACTCGCTCCAGAAGGCGCTGCCGGTGTCCCAGTTTCCCGTTCCGCCGGCGCCGACATCGGAGCCGTTGGCGTCCCAGTACCGGTCCTCCTGCGCGTGTGCCGGCACCACGGATGCCGCAAGAACCGCGAGAATGCCGGCCTGCAACAGACCACGGCGCGGTGCGGCGGCCAACCCGGACAAGGGAGCGAGCGCCCCGCCGGGGCCGCCGCGGGCGCTGCCCTTGCGGCGGCTTGCCGCGAGTTCGGACGCGACCACCCAGGCCTGCCGAGCCCTCGACCAGATGACGCGGTAGGTGCGGTTCATGCCGGGAATACGAGCCGCTTCCGGCAGCGAGTGAGGGCAGTCCGGCTGTCACCGGGTGCGGCCGATCCGTGCGGAAGGCGCCGGTGCAGCTCGCGCCAGGAGCTGGAAGCAGTAAAACCAACGACCGTTTCGAAACAGCGTTGTATGAGCAAATCCATCCGCAACCTCTCACTTACGCCGGGTGTCCTGGAATACCGGCGCTGCGCAAGCTGCGAACTAACCTAGCTGGTGACGCCGACGAAACGAGGCAGCAAGATACGAAACCGCGCAGGAGAAAAGCGTCGACCAGTTCTCATATTCCACAGGGACTTCCGTCAGCCGACGATCGCTGCGGATGTGACAGGGTTCGTGCTTCCGAGCCGCAACGCGCTCGCGCACGGTCATCCGGCCCGCTCGTCCAGGCGTGCAGGATAAAGATCGAGCACGGCACCAAGCGTTGCTTTCAGCGGCCCGAGCCACGGCTCGTAGCGCCGCCAGCGCTCGAGCCCGTCCCTGTTGACCGGTCTCCTCACCTGCTCCGCGCTTGGCGTGTGCACAGCCCTTGGATTCTCGTAAAAGCGCAGGCAGGCCGGGTCGAACGGCAGGCCGAGAGAATTGAGCAGCCTGCGGACCTCCCTTTCAGGGTTTGCGACCAGGTCCTCGTACGACACGCGATGGACACGTCCGGGCAGGGCCCGGTCGAAGTGCGCCATCATCCGTACGTAAGCGACATAGTAGCGCCCCAGATCCTCGAGGCTGGACGCGAAACTCACCGTCCTGCTGAAGTACCGACTGAAATTGGAGAAGCAGCATCCCAGGGGATGCCGCCTGACGTCGACAATCCTTGCGTTGGGCAGGATAAGGTGGATAAGCCCGACATAGGCCCAGTTGAACGGCATTTTGTCCGTGAAAAAGGGGCGCTCCGTTCTGCGGCAAGCGCGGGTCGTGCCGAGGTAAGCCGCGCCCAGCTCATGCAGCGCATCGGCGCGCAGCCCGCCGACTGCATCCAGCCAGGATGCCGCGCCCGCTCGAGCGGCGACGGCTGTCGCGAGCCGCTCCATATCGGGCAGCTCGCCCGCACCCTCGACGAACGGGTGGCTGGCCAGGATCTGCTCGATGAGCGTGGTGCCGGAGCGCGGCAGGCCGACGATGAAGATGGGGTCCGGCGCCGCACAACCCTGCCCCGTGCGTGCGCGCAGGAATTGCGCCGTGAACAGCGCCCGCGCCTGGCGCACCGTTTCCGTCACCCGATTCGGGTCATACGGAATGAGCACACGGCGCAGTTCGTTCGCCGCCGCGTAGTGGCTGAAGGACTCCTCGAAGCGTTCCTGGCTGCCCAGGGCGTTACCGAGAGCAAAATGAAGCTGGAGCCGGTCGAGATCGTCGCCGGCGCCTGCGAGTGCCGCCTGCATCGCGGCCAGGTCCTCTTGGTCGAGCTTCACCGTCCCCAGGTTCGCCAGCGCCCACCAGGCAAACCCACTGGCCGGATCAAGCCGCAGCGATTCGCGACAGGCGGCGACGGCCTCCCGGCTTCTGCCGACGATTCTGAGCGCGTGGCCGTAGTTCATCCATGCAACGGCCGCATCCGGCACGAGAGCCAGCAGCGCCTGGTGGGTCTCCAGTGCTTCATCCATGCGGTCAGCGCCGGTGAGAATTTCCGCCTTGAACGACAGGACCAGCGTGTTGTCCGGCGCGCTCGTCAGCACCGCGTCCAGCAGCGCAAGCGCCTCGTCCGTGCGCCGGAGATCCTGCAGGAGCGCCGCCAGATTGATGTACAAGGGCACGAATCCGGGGGCGGAGTCCAGCGCCTTGCGCAGCAGGCGCTCGGCGTCGCCGACATGGCCGCAGACGGCGGCGATTTCGGCCAGCATCCTGAGGCCCTGGGGATCGTCCGGATCGGCCGCGAGATGGGCCCGAATCAGGGATTCGGCCCGCTCCACCCGCTGGCCGCGCATCGCGTCGGCCGCGTCGACAAGCCGGGGCGAGCGCGCGGAAATACGGATCGCATCTGCCTCGGCGCGCGCGGCCTCTTCGTCGCGTCCCAGCCGCCGCAACGCCGCCGCCAGCACGCGATAGGCGGGCGCAGCGTGGGCATTGCCGGCAATAATCTCCCGGACTTGCCCGGCTGCCGCCTCGGGGTCGTTCTTCAAGGTGGCGCGGGCTTCGTCGAGCAACTGTCGAATGCGCCCGGACCTTTGGGAATCTGCGCCGTTCACGCCATGATCGTCCCGACTTTACGGCTGCTGTCAACCGGTGTTCGGCGGACTGCCGAGTCCCGTTATTACCGGCGGCACCCCGCCGTGAGTCATCCCGGGGGACAAAAAGGTCGATCAGTTCTCAGGATGGGCAAGCGCTTTGCGCTAGCCTTCGCCCCGATTTGTCGCCGCCCTAACCTGGCCGCGGCAGCCCTCATTCCCGGAGACATCCTGCCACATGCCATTACGATTGCTCATCACCGTGGCCCTCATCGGCGCCGCCGGCCCCGCACTCGCGCAAGAGGATGCGCACGATTCGACCTTCTACCTGAGCCCGCTCGTAACCCGTGCGTGGACCGCCGATGACCGTGCGGCGGATGACGCGACGGGCTTCATGCTGGCCGCCGGTGTGGCGCCGCATCGGCGCTGGAACGTCGAGCTCGACCTGTTCCGCGGCCGCTTCGAGGGCGCGGCTGGCGACGACCTGACGATCGACGCCGCGGGCATCGGCGCGCTGTACGTATTCCGGCGCGAGGCGCGCGTCGCACCGTACCTGCTCCTCGGCGCGGGCGCACAGCGCAAGGATCGGGTTGCAAGCGGCCGCTCCACGGATGCCTATGGCGACTTCGGCGCGGGCCTGCTCGTCAGCTTGCGGGATTCCGGACAAGGAACGGCACTGTCGCTGCGCCTCGACGCGCGCGCCCGCTACGATGATTTCACCGGCGACAGCCAGCGGGACCACCTGCTCGGCCTCGGCCTGCAGTTCGACTTTGGCGGCCGGCGCGTGCAGGCATCCCCGCCCGTCACGTCGGCACCCCCGGCGCCGGCGCCGCCTTCGGACGAGGACGCGGACGGTGTTGCGGACGACCGCGATCGCTGCCCCGGCACGCGGCCGGGAACGGCCGTCGGCGTGGACGGCTGCGAGCTCGATGAGGACGGCGACGGCGTTCCGAATGCGGCCGATCGCTGTCCGGGCACGCGGGCCGCGGCGCGCATCGACGCCCGCGGTTGCGAGCTCGAGGAGGAAATCCGGCTGCCCCGGGTCACCTTCGAGTACGATTCCGATCGCCTGCGTCTCGAGGCTTTTGCGGTCCTCGACGAAGCCCTCGAGACCTTGCGCCGGAATCCGGATTTGGTCATCGAGGTCGCAGGCCACACCGATGACCGCGGCCCGGATGCCTACAACCTGGCGCTCTCCCAGCGTCGGGCCGAAGCCGTGCTTCGCTACCTCGTCGAGAACGGCGCGGCCAACGACATGACCGCGCGCGGTTACGGCGAGCGCCAGCCGATCGCCGGCAACGACACGGAGGCCGGCCGCACGGAGAACCGGCGCGTGGTGCTGCGCATCCTGTCGCCCTAGCCCGGAAGAGCAGGCGGAAACCCGCGGCATCGGTGGCGTGTGCGGAGTGTTCCGTCCCGCGCATGACCTTCCTGTTCGGGACACCCGCCCGAGCTGTGCCGAGCTGCACGTCAGGCTCAAGAAGACGGCGCTCCAGGCAATGGGTGCAGGACGACGCTGCCTTTCGCATCGAAGAGCCAGCGGCTCGGGACTGCCGGCCAGCCGGGTATCTGCGGTGGCCTGAGACGTCCGAGGCCCCCGGGCTGCCCTTTATCAGGGCAGGGACTTGAAGCCCGCCATCGGCCCGAGAAACGCGTTCGGCGGATTCGACAGGTACAAGGCCCGGTACCAGATCGTCGTGAGAAACGCCGCCACCTCCTCTTCCGTTGGATAGGCCTTGCGAATCGCGTCATTCTCCTGGACGAAGTATTCGAACAGGAAACTGTCCGCCGTGCCCGCAAGCGCGTACGCCAGCGCGAGGTACTCTTCTTCGGTGCGGAATGCATCCGGTGCGCGTTTCCGGATGCTGCGTGCAATACGCTCGTTCCAGCTATACGTCAGCTCCCGCCACATCTCCGCAAACGGCGCCGCATCGCCGCTTGCCTCCACGAGACAGCGCATCGCGCCGGGGTTCGTGCTATAGAGCGAGACCATGCGCTGGTTGGCGTAATGAATCGCGTCCAGCGCGTTGTCGCTCCGGGGCCTCGCCGCAACTTCCTCGCGGAAGTTCTCGAGCAGGTCGGAGAGCACCTCGCGCGTGATCTCGGTCTTGCTCGGGAAATAATGATAGAAAAGGCTCACGCGCACGCCCGCTTCCCGGGCAATGTCTTCGAGGCGCAGCTCGTGGAAGCTGCGGTCCCGCAGCAGCATCGCGACAGCGTCCTTCAGCCGCCGGCGCGTCGCGCGTCCGCGGCTGGTGGCCGGCTTCGGAGGCTTTTCCTTCACCGCGTTGGCACGGACATGGCGAGCAGTCCTGCCCCCTCCGTTTCTCCGAAATTCAGCGGCTCCCTTTTTGCTATCGGCCATGCGGTCTTATCTCCCGCCGCTCAATACTCGGAGCGGCTTCGATTCTAGGGCGCGTCCGTGCAGCGGACAACCGGGCTGCCTGGCGCTACCCACGCAGAACCTGTTCGATGAAGGCTGCCGTCGCAGACCTGACGTCGTTCGCCGTCCATGCCATTGCGGAAGCCGCAACCGTCAGCTCCGTCATCGACATTGACTCCCCCGCCACGGCGCGCCATTTACCGAACAGCGAGAGGCCGGTGGCTTCCGCCAGCCGCAGCCCGGCCTCGTCCAACACCGGCACCGGATACGGCAGCCAGAGCTGGAACTGCTGAATGTGCGGTGGTTCGGGCCGAATCCGGAACCGGGGCACGGCACCCGTCAGCGCCGCGCGAAGGGCCTCGGCCACTATCCCCGCCTGCTCGACGTAGGCCTCGAGCCGCGGCAACTCGTCGCGGATCCCGGCCAGAGCGGACAACGCTGCCGGAAACTGGTGAAAAAGGACGCCGCCGTAACGGTGCCGCCAGGCACGCGCCTCCTCGACAAACTCGGGCGGCCCCGCCAAAGCCGCCCCGGACAGGCCGCCCAGGGACTTGTAGAAGGAAACGTAGACGCTGTCTGCGAGCTCCGCGATCTCCGGCAGCGGGCGGCCGAAGTGCCTGGTGCACTCCCACAGCCGCGCGCCGTCGAAATGCACTTTGGCGCCGCGCTCCCTTGCAGCGGACACGGTCGCTGCCAGCTCGTCCCAGGACGGCAGGACAAAGCCTGCGTCGCGCAGCGGCAGCTCCAGCATCAGCGTGCCGAACTCGGCGTCCGCGGTACGCACCTCCTCTGCCAACGGGTTCCTGGGTTGCCGGGTCAGGTACAGGGGCCGCAGGCCCGACAAAACCTCCAGCGCATTCGACTCCCGGGTCATGGGATGCGAGAGCGGATGCAGCGCGACGCCGTCATTGCCGCTGCGCGCCGCCCATACGCGCAAGCCCGCCTGCTGCGCCATGATGCCGCTGGGGAAGAACGCGGCCGCGGGCTTGCCGAGCAGGCCGGCGACTTGCGCTTCCAGC
Organism: uncultured Woeseiaceae bacterium; assembly: GCA_964424805.1. Lineage (GTDB taxonomy): Bacteria > Pseudomonadota > Gammaproteobacteria > Steroidobacterales > Woeseiaceae > IDS-8. The sequence continues at coordinate 626 of CAYRKH010000066.1, read as the reverse complement.
ACCGCCACCACGCCGTCGCCGTAGACGTCCATCGGCGCGTCAAGCCACTCGTCGGGGGTGTCCGCGAGCAGTGCCTGGAGTTTGTCGCGTATGGAGGGACGCCGGACGTACGACAGCTCCTTCACACACGCCGCCAAAATGGCGCGGCGCCGTGCATCGATGCTCGCCTCGCTCGCAGTGTTCACGATCCGGCCGCCCGGGCGCGCAGGGCGCCCTTGTCGATTTTGCCATTCGCCAGCCGCGGCAGCTCATCGATCCGAATGAACCGCTTCGGCACCTTGTAGTTCGCGACCTTTTCACGCATGTGGGTGCGCAGCTCCTCGACCGACGGCGCATGCTCCCCCGGAACGAAGAACTCCACTGCGACGGTGCCGAAAACGTCGTCCGGCGCTCCGACCACGCTGCATTGCGCCACACCCGGATGCCCCGCCAGTGCGTTTTCGATCTCGGGCGGATAGATGTTGTAACCGCCCGACTTGAAGACGTCGTGCAAGCGCCCCACGAGTTTCAGGTCACCCGAGGGTGACAGCTGCCCCACGTCACCCGTGCGCCGCCAGCCCCCCGGCAGGATCGGCGAATAGTGCGTATAAGGGGGCCTTATGTGAGACCTCGGGCCCAACGGGCGG
>CAYRKH010000065.1:12366-17364 GCA_964424805.1 uncultured Woeseiaceae bacterium | reverse complement strand
TCGATGGCGAGGTTCATGCCGCCCGTTAGCAGCGCGAAAAGGAAGAAGTAGCTCATGAGACCGAGCAGCAGGGCCGATCGTCCGGTAGGCGTGGACACGTCGATCCGGTCGACGTTGAGCGGGCGGACAAGCGTCGGCGCGACGCCGCGAGCCATCAGGCGGAGGCTCGCCAGCTCTTGGCCGTAGGCTTCCAGCGCGAGGCCGGCGCGCCGTGCCTCGCGTTCCGATTCACGGTCCGCCTGGTCGGTGATGATCTCGACTTTTGCCGGCGTGCCCTCCGCGAGCTGGCGCCCGAAGGCCGCCGGGATCACGATGACGACGTCGTTCTCGCCCGCGCGTACCGACTCCAGGGCCGCTTGCCGGTTCGACGGGCCGTCGATCGCGATGATGTTGTGGCTCTCCAGGTAGGCCCGCAGGTTGGGCGCGTGCTCGCTGCCGAGGACCGGGACCTCGAGCGGCCGGCTGGCGTCGGTGATCGATTGCTCCAGCGACAGGGTGATCAGGAACCCGAACAGCACCGGCCCCAGCAGCGGGCCGAGCAGCAGCGCCGAGATCATGGTGCGGCGGTCGCGGAAGTTGTCGATGACCTCCTTGCGGAAAATGACACCGAGGGTGCGAAACATCAGCGCACCCCCTCGATGGCCCTGACGAAGGCATCCTCGAGATCCTCGCAGCCGGTCTGGTTCCGGATGCCGTCGGGGCTGTCGTGCAGCGCTACCTTGCCGGCCGCGATGATGATGATGTCGTCGCAAAGCGCCGCGACCTCCTGCATCACGTGGCTGGAGAAGAGCACGCATTTGCCCTCGGCTTTCAGCTCGCGGATGAGGTCGCGCAGCGCGCGCGTCGCCATGACGTCGAGTCCGCTGCTCGGCTCGTCGAGGATCACGTTCTGCGGCTCGTGCACCAGCGCGCGCGCCAGCGCTACCTTGGTGCGCTGGCCGTGGGAAAAACCCTTGGTGCGGCGATCGGCGAAGCCTTCGATGCCGAGCTGGCGTACGACGCGCTCGACCCGGTCCGGCACCTGCTCGTCCGGCAGGCCCTGCAATCGCGCGTAGTAGGCGATGTTCTCGCGGGCCGTGAGGTGGGGGTACAGGCCCGCGCCGTGCGGCAGCGTGCCGATACGCCGTCGCGCGTCGAGGCTTTGCGACTGCACGTCGAGGCCGTCGATCGTGGCGCTGCCGGCGTCCGGCTTCAGCACCGTGTAGAGCACGCGGAGCGTCGTGGACTTGCCGGCGCCGTTCGGGCCGAGCAGGCCGGTGATGCGGCCGTCCGGCGCGTCGAAGCTTACGCCCCGCACCGCCTTGACCCGGCCGAAGGACTTGCGGAGGTCCCGGACCCGGATCATGGCGCCGGTCCCGTGAAGTCCAGGAAGAACGGCATCGCGAACTGGCGCTCGAGGCATTCGCGGTCGTCGTCGTCGATACTGTCGACGGACGCGGTCTCCACGAATTCCGCCATGATCCGCGGGATGCAGGTGCGGGTGAGCTGGCCGTGCCCCTGGTTGCTGCCGACGAGCAGCTCCCTGTTGCTCATTTCGACCGCGGCAAGCTCGGCGAAGCGCGGCGGCGTGATCGGGTCGGCATCGCCCGATAGCAGCAGCACCGGGATGCCCGTGTCCAGCGGCTCGCGGAGATTGTCATCCAGCACGCCCCGCGGCCACGCGCCGCAGATCGCCTCCAGCGCTTCCAGCTGCACCGCCCCGATGTAGGTGGACTCGAGGTCCTCCGGGCTGACGTTCTCGTCCTGGAAGAACGGCGCATCCTCGGTGCAGACGACGGCATTGTGCATGCCGAGGCTGAGCGACTCGCCCAGCGAGCGGGTGCTCATCAGGTACCGGGCCGCGAGGGGAACGTAGTTTCCGGCGAAGGCCTCGTGGATCAGGAGCGGCATCAGCGCCACCGTGTTCGGGTGATAGCTCAGGAGCCGCAGCGCGCCGGCCAGCGCGCCGGCGCCGAACGGGAAGCGCTGTTCGTGCCCGGTGACCGGGTCGGGCATCGACACGGTCACGGGGGCTGCGGCGAGCCGGTCCTGCAGGGCCTCGAACTCCTGCGCAATGCCCGGGAACTGCCCGGCGCAGGGAGCGCTTTCGGCGCAGCGCGCGAAGACGGCTTCGAGTGCGCGCTGCGCCTCGGTGGCGATGGCCGGCCCGAGCGCGACCTGCGGCGGCACGACGCCGTCCAGGATCACGGTGCGCACCGCCTGCGGGTAGCGGCGCGCGAAGTGCTGCGCTGCGCGCGTGCCGTAGGAGATGCCGTAGAGGTTGAAGGCCGGCACGGCCAGGGCCTGCCGCAGCGCCTCCAGATCCGTAACGGCAACGCTGGTGGTGAAGAAGCGCGGGTCGTGCTCCAGCGCGTCGAGGCAGCGCCGCGCCTCCTGCGCGGCGCGCTCGGGCGTCTGCTCCGCTTCGAGGAGGTCTTCGCCCGCGACGCAGTCGAGCGGGGCGGAGTCACCGGTGCCGCGCTGGTCGAGCAGCACGATGTCGCGGTTGCGGCGGATTGGTTCGAAAGCGTTGGCATACGCCGCGTAGAACTCGATCGTCGACTGGCCGGGACCGCCCGCGATCGGCACCAGCGGCGTGGGCTCGGGCTCCAGGGTCAGCGCCGGCACGACCGCGACGGCCAGCCCGATGGACTCGCCGCCCGGATGCGCCGGATCGAGCGGTCGCGTCAGTGTGCCGCAGCGGGCCTTCATGCTGGGGAAGCCGGCCCCCGCGCTGATGCGGCAGTCCGTCAATTCCAGTGCCGGGGCGGTTTGGGCCGCCGCGCCCGTGCAGCCGGACGCGAGGTATCCGAGGAGCGCGGCGAGGCGCCAGGAATGTTTCAAGATGTTCCCCCTCCGCTGTCCTGTCCCGCCGGCGCGGTTATCTTCCCGGCCGTGGGAACTCAAGTAAAGGACGATGGCCTCAGAACGGCCGGGTACACTAAAATCCCCGGCCGGTAGCAACCCTTATGAGCAGCGAATCGACATTCGACGTTATCGTCGTCGGCGGCGGCCACGCCGGAACGGAAGCCTCCCTGGCGGCCGCGCGGGCCGGCGCGCGCACGCTGCTCGTGACGCAGAATATCGCGACCGTGGGTGTGATGAGCTGCAACCCGGCGATCGGGGGCATCGGCAAGGGGCAGCTCACCCGCGAGATCGATGCTCTCGGCGGCGCGATCGCGCGGGCAATCGATCGGGCCGGCATCCAGTTCCGCACCCTGAACGCCAGCAAGGGGCCGGCGGTGCGCGCGACCCGCGCGCAGGCCGACCGCGATCTCTATCGGCAGGCGATCCGGCAGATCCTCGAGAACCAGCCGGGCCTCACGATTTTCCAGCAGCCGGTCGAGGATCTCCTCTTCGAGGGCGATCGCGTCGCGGGGGTCGTGACGGGGCTTGGCCTCGAGTTTCGCGCGCCGGCGGTGGTGCTGACCGTGGGCACGTTCCTCGGCGGCCGGATCCTGGTCGGCCGAAGCGAACGCTCCGGCGGTCGCGCCGGCTGTCCGCCGTCGGTCCGGCTGGCGGAGAAGCTGCGGGCCCTGCCGTTTCGCGTGGCACGGCTGAAGACCGGCACGCCGCCGCGGCTGGACGGCCGGAGCCTCGATTATTCCGTGATGCAGCGTCAGCCCGGCGATACGCCGGTGCCGGTGTTCTCGTTTCTCGGCGCTCGCGCCGAACATCCCGCGCAGGTCGACTGCCACATCACGAAGACGACGGTCGCGACACACGACATCATCCGCGGCTCCCTGCACGATTCGCCCATGTACGCGGGGCTGATCGAGGGCGTCGGGCCGCGCTACTGCCCCTCTATCGAGGACAAGGTCGTGCGCTTCGCGGACCGGCAGTCGCACCAGGTTTTCATGGAGCCCGAGGGGCTGCACTCGCGCGAGGTCTACCCGAACGGTATCTCGACCAGCCTGCCGTACGACACGCAGATCCGGTTCCTGCGCACGATCCCGGGCTGCGAGCGCGCGCACATCACGCAGCCCGGGTACGCGATCGAGTACGACTACTTCGATCCGCGCGACCTGAAGCCGACGCTGGAGACGCGCTTCGTTCCCGGCCTCTGGTTCGCGGGCCAGATCAACGGCACGACGGGTTACGAGGAGGCCGCCGCGCAGGGGCTGGTCGCGGGCGTGAATGCCGCGCGGCACGCGGCCGGCAGGGAAGGCTGGTACCCGAAGCGCAACGAGGCGTACATCGGTGTGCTGATCGACGATCTTCTCACGCGCGGCGTCAGCGAGCCCTACCGGATGTTCACCAGCCGGGCCGAGTACCGCCTGCTCCTGCGCGAGGACAACGCCGACCAGCGCCTGACGCCGGTGGGCCGGGAGCTCGGCCTCGTCGACGATGTCCGCTGGAGGGCGTTCCAGGCGAAGATGGAGGCGATCGAGCGCGAACGGGCGCGCCTCGCGGGTATCGTGGTGCACGCGCAGGAGCTCACGGACGCGGACCGCGAGGTGCTCGGGACGGATTTCCGCCGTGAGTGCACCGCGGCCGAACTGCTGAAGCGGCCGGGCGTCGATTACCGCAACGTCGTATCGCTCTCCGCCGTCGGCCGGGGCCAGCCGCTGGACGCCGGCAACGAGCAGGCGGAGCAGGTCGAGCTCGTGCTGGAGGTCGAAGCGCGCTACGCCGGCTACATCGAACGCCAGCAGCGGGAGATCGAGAAGTTCAGCCGCCAGGAAGCGCTGGCGCTCCCACGCGACCTCGATTACGCCGAGGTCACCGGCCTGTCCGCAGAAGCCCGCCAGCGCCTGCAGTCCGCACGCCCGGCAACCCTCGGCCAGGCGTCCCGCCTCGAAGGCGTCACCCCGGCGAGCGTCTCCCTGATCCTGATCCACCTGAAAAAGCGCGTTGCCTGAACACCCCAAAAGGTGTCAGGTTTATTTTTCCAAAGGTGCCAGGTTTCTTTCCTGGTGGCACCATGGAGCCCCTATAAAGGTGTCAGGTTTATTTTTCAAAAAATGAACGACAACTGGGAAGAAATAAACCTGACACCTTTAGGGACACCTTTAGGGA
>CAYRKH010000065.1:0-12266 GCA_964424805.1 uncultured Woeseiaceae bacterium | reverse complement strand
GTTGGTGCTGGTTTGTGTATCGCTCTTGTTGGGGGCCTGCGGGGGTTTCGAGCGTGAGCCGCTGGCAGCGGACGTGTTGCATCGGGGGCTCGGAGCGGAGCCGGAGTCGCTCGATCCGCACAGGGCTCGCAGCATGGAAGCGGGTGACGTGCAGCGCGACGTGGGCGAGGGGCTGACCGGGTACTCGGAGGAAGGTGCGCTCGAGCCGCGTGCGGCCGAACGCTGGGAGATCTCGGAGGACGGCAGGACGTACACGTTCTGGCTGCGGCCGGACGCGCGGTGGTCGAATGGCGAGACGGTGACGGCCGACGACTTCGTGTACAGCTTCCGCCGGCTGGTCGATCCGCGGACGGCGGCGTTTTATTCCCAGTCCGTGATCGGCGTCGAGAACGCCCGCGCGATACTCGCCGGCGAGCTGCCTCCCGCGGAGCTCGGCGTCAGCGCGCCGGGCGAGTTCAGGCTGGTGATCAGGCTCGAAGATCCCGTGCCGTATTTCCTGGCGCTGCTCACCCACCCGAGCATGTTCCCGGTGCATCGTCAGTCGATCGAAAGCGGGCAGACCTATGCGCGGCCGGGCAATTTCGTCACGAACGGCGCGTACCGCCTAATCGCCTGGGAGCTGGGGTCGTACATCGAGCTCGCGCGCAACGAGCACTACTGGGACAACGACGACACGGCGATCGATCGCGTGCGCTGGCACGTGACGCCGGAGCCGCAGGTGGAGTTGAATCGCTACCGCGCCGGCGAGCTCGATGTCACGGACACGGTACCGACCGAGATGTTCGCGCGCCTGCGGGAAACACGACCGGACGAGTTGAAGGTATCGCCATACCTGGCCGTCTACTACTACGGCCTCAACCTCAACCGGCCGCCGTTCGAGAACAACCCGCTGCTGCGGCAGGCACTCTCGATGGCGATCGACCGCGAGGTGCTGGCCGGAACGATCATCGGCCGTGGTGAGCAGCCCGCCTACAGCTGGGTGCCGCCCGGCGTCGACAACTACCACGCGCCGCGCCTTCCTTATGCCGATCTTTCCACCGAGAAGCGGCACGCCGCCGCCAGGAGGCTGTACGAGCAGGCCGGCTACGATCCAGGCAACCCGGCCCGGATAGAGATCCGCTACAACACCTCGGAGATCCACCAGCGCATCGCACTCGCGGTGCAGTCGATGTGGCGCGACGTGCTGGGCGTCGAGACGACCCTCATCAACGAGGAGTTCCAGGTGCTGCTCTCGAACATGCAGGCGATGGAGGTGACCGAGGTGTTCCGCTCGAGCTGGACCGGCGATTACGATGACGCGTACGCCTTCCTGCAGGTGCTGAAATCCGGTACCCCGAGCAACATGACGGGCTACGCGAGCGACGAGTACGACGCACTGCTGCAAAAAGCCGCCGCGCAGACCGACCCGGCCGCCCGCCGCCTCTACATGGAGGAAGCCGAGCGCGTCCTCCTCGCCGACCATCCCGTCATCCCCCTCTACTTCTACGTCAGCAAGCACCTCGTCAGCCCCCGCGTCACCGGCTGGCGCGACAACGTCCTCGATTACCATTACAGTCAGCACCTGAACCTGGTGGGGTCGGACCGGCACAACCCCTTGAAGGCACAGTAAAAACAGTCAAAAAGCACCGTAGATAAGGGCTTGATCGCGCCATTCCGGGGGTAAAACGGCACTGTTCAGCGCATCGACAACGAGAGGCGATTTTCGGGTCGAAATGCCGCGATTAAGGCGCTCAAACCCGGCCTTTTCGCTCTCATTCCCAACCACATCAAGCAACTACAGAGGTCCGACCCCACCATGCTGCGGGTTTTGAGTGCGGTTCCGACGCTGTTGTTGGTGGTCGTGGTGGCGTTTGCGATGGTGCGGGCGGCGCCCGGGGGGCCGTTCGATGACGAGCGGGTGCTGCCGCCGGAGACGGCGGAGAATTTGCGGGCGGCCTATCATCTCGACGAGTCGTTGCCGGCGCAGTTCTGGCGTTACCTGGCGGGGCTGGTGCAGGGCGACTTCGGGCCCTCGTATTTTTACCGCGACTATGACGTCGGCGAATTGATCGGCGCGGCGCTGCCGGTCTCGGCCCGGCTGGGCTCCCTGGCCATCGTGCTCGCGCTCGCCGTCGGGGTGACCGCCGGGATCGCCGCCGCGCTGCGTGCCGATACGCTCGCCGATCGGCTGATCAGCGGCATTGCCATGACCGGCATTTCCGTGCCCGTGTTCGTCGTGGCGCCGGTACTGGTGCTCGTATTCGCGGTGTGGCTGGGCTGGCTGCCGGCGGGTTGGAGCGGCGGCGGCGGCCTTCGGCTGCTGCTGCCGGTGCTCGCCCTGGCGCTGCCGCAGGTAGCGGTCATTACCCGCCTGACGCGCGGCAGCATGCTCGAGGTGCTCGGGAGCGATTTCATCCGCACCGCCCGTGCGCAGGGTCTCGGCACGCGCACCATCATCCTGCATCACGCGCTGAAACCGGCGCTGCTGCCGGTCGTGTCGTACCTCGGGCCCGCCATCGCGGGCGTGCTGACCGGTGCCGTCATCGTCGAGACCATCTTCGGCATCCCCGGCCTCGGCGCCCTGTTCGTCAAAAGCGGCCTGAACCGCGATTACACGCTGGTCCTCGGCATCGTCGTCTTCTACGGCGTGCTGATCATCGCGCTCAACGCGGTGGTCGACGTGGTTTACCGGTTCCTCGACCCGAGAATCGCAGCCCGATGAACGTACAGGTCACGACCGGACTTCTCATGCGCCGTATCAAGCGCAGCCGCATCGTGACCGGAAGCGGCACCGTGCTGCTCGTCGTCGCGCTGGTCGCGATTGCCGGTCCCTGGCTCAGCCCGTACGCGTACCACGACGTCGACTTCGACAGCCGCCTGCTCGCACCTGGCCTGGAGGACTTGCACCTCTTCGGCACCGACGATCTCGGCCGTGACCTTTTCGTCCGCACCCTCTCGGGCACGCGCGTGACGCTGCTGGTGGCGGTCGTCGCGAGCGTCGTCAGCCTCGTGATCGGCGTCGCCTGGGGCGCGATTGCCGGCTACGCGGGCGGCAAGGTCGACGCCCTGATGATGCGCACCGTCGATGCCCTGTATGCCCTGCCGTTCATCTTTCTCGTCATCCTGCTGATGGTCGCGTTCGAGCGCAACTTCCTGCTCATCTTCGTTGCGATCGGCGCCATCAACTGGCTCGACATGGCGCGCATCGTGCGAGGCCAGACGCTGAGCCTCAAGGAACGGGACTTCGTTGCCGCGGCGCGGCTGATCGGCGTCAGCCCCCTGCGTATCCTGTGGCGGCACATCACGCCGAACCTGCTCGGCGTCATCGTCGTTTACCTGACGCTCACCATCCCCCAGGCGATCCTCGTCGAGTCCTTCCTGAGCTTTCTCGGCCTCGGCGTGCAGGAGCCGCAGACATCGCTGGGCGCCCTGGTGAACGACGGCGTCGGCCAGATGGAGCGTGCGCCCTGGCTGCTGCTCATTCCCTGCGGCGTGCTGTCGCTCATCCTGTTCTGCTTCAACTACCTGGGCGATGGCCTGCGCGACCTGCTGGACCCGCGGCGGCAGGGCCACGCGACATGACCCTGCTCGCCGTGGAGGGTCTCCGCGTCAGTTACCCGGGGGCGACGCTAGCAGCGGTCGACGGCCTCGACCTCGCGATGCAACCGGGGGAGGCGCTGGGCCTCGTCGGCGAATCCGGCTCCGGTAAATCGCAGGCGGCGCTCGCCATCATGGGCCTTCTGCCGCGCCGCGCACGCGTCGAGGGCAGCGTGCGTTTCGACGGCCAAGAGCTGCTCGGATCGGGCGAGAAGGTGCTCAACCGTTACCGGGCGCGCCGCATCAGCATGGTGTTCCAGGACCCGCAGCAGGCCCTGAACCCCTATCTCACGATCGGCAAGCAGCTCGGCCGCGTGCTGCGCGAGCACAGGCTCACGCGCCGTGACAAGCTCACCCGCGAGGCGCTCGGACTGCTCGAACGGGTCGGGCTGCCCGAGCCCGACCGGCATCTGCGATCGTTTCCGCACCAGCTCTCGGGCGGCATGCGCCAGCGCGCCATGATTGCGCTCGCGCTGGCGGGCGAGCCGCAAGTGCTGATTGCGGACGAGCCGACGACGGCACTCGACGTCACCGTGCAGGCGCAGATCCTCGCCCTCTTGGGACGCTTGCGCGCCGACGCCGGCATAGCGCTGCTCCTGATCACGCACGACCTGGGGGTCATCGCACATAACGCCGAGCGCATGCTCGTCATGCGCGCGGGCCGCGTCGTCGAGAGCGGCAAGACGCGCGATACGTTCCGCGCTCCCGCGCACCCGCACACCAGGCAGCTGATCGCCGCCGCGCCGCGTCTCGATGCGCCGGTCGAGATCGCAGCGCCGCCCGCGGGAGCGGCTACGCCGCTTCTGGAAGTGAACGAGCTTCGCGTGAGCTTTGGCAGCGCGCGCTCCCGCCGGCAGCAGCGCCGGAAAGCGGTCGACGGCGTGAGCCTGTCACTCGCTGCCGGTGAAACGCTCGCGATCGTCGGCGAATCGGGATCCGGCAAGACGACGCTCGCCCGCGCCATCGTCGGCCTGGTGGCGCCGGAGGCGGGCGACGTCCGCCTGCGCGGCGAAAGCCTGGCGCCGCGCGTGCAGGCGCGCCGGCCGGCGGTCCGGCGTGAGCTGCAGATGGTGTTCCAGGATCCGGTGGCGTCGCTCGATCCCGCGATGACCGTCGAATCGATCATCGCCGAACCGCTGCACGTCCACTACCCGCGGCTGGACCGCGCCCAGCGTGCCGCGCGGATCGGGAGCCTGCTGGAGCGAGTCGGGCTGCCCGACGCCCTGCGCGGCCGTCGGCCGCACGAGCTCTCCGGCGGCCAGGCGCAGCGGGTGGCGATCGCACGCGCCCTCGCGCCAGGCCCGCGGGTTCTCGTCTGCGACGAAGCGGTATCGGCGCTCGACGGTACCGTGCGCGCGGAGGTGCTGGAGCTGCTGCGCCTCGAGCAGGCAAAGAGCGGGCTTGCGCTGGTTTTCATCACTCACGATCTCGCGGTCGTGCGCCGCGTCAGCCATCGCGTGCTCGTCATGCGCGGGGGGCGCGTCTGCGAGGTGGCGGAGAATCCCGCCATCTTCGACGCGCCGGCCCACCCCTATACGCGCGCGCTCCTCGATGCGGTACCGGTTCCCGACCCCGCCTGGAGTTGACGCGGCGTCTCAGCGCGCCGCGGCCGGCAGCGGAATCGGCACCGGCGCGCCGTTTACGGTGAGGAGTCCCCTGGCGTATTCGGCCTGCAGGCGGTAAGCGTCGCCCTCCCTTTCCAGGAAGCCCATCGCGATGAGCGCGGTGGCCTGCGGGTTGACGGCCAGCACGAGGTCCATTGCCGCGACGGGTATCGAGATATCCGCGGAAGCGCGCAGCGCCAGCAGCGCGCCCGCCCAGGAGAATGCCGACGCGTCCGTTGCCGGCAGCTCGAGGTCCAGCGTCGAGGTCACGAGTCCCTGCGGCAGCTCCAGGTCGAGTTGCTCCAGCCGAACCGTCCCGCCCGCGGCGAGCAGGCGGCGCAGGTCATCGCGGAGCGCCGGGTACGAATCCGCGAGCGTCTCCCCGGGCGCCGGCGACGCGCGCGCCCGCTCCATCGCCGAGAGGACGGCCTGCAGGGACGCACCGTCCAGGCCTTCGAGCGCCAGCTTCATATCCATGGCCGCGTTGCCGAACGCCGGCACGACGATATCGTCGATGCCGAGCTCGGTCCTGCCGTTCACACGCTCGCCCGACAGCTCGGAGACCGCCGTGAGGCGCAGTGCGCCGAAATCGGTCGCCCCGCCGCGCACCGAATCGATCTCTGCACGGACCTTTCCGACGTTGAAGCCGTATTTCGATACTTCCTGTTCGCCGTCGACGACGATCCGGCCAAGAACCAATTCTTCCTCGCGCCATGCGGCGGCGAGCGGCTCGATCACCGCATCGAATTCCATCGAGGAGCCGGCGGCGTCGAGGCGCACCGTAACGTCCGCGCCCTGCCACTCGATCCGCGTCGACGCGTCGTCGAAGGTACCGGCATCGAGCCGGTAGTGTGACGTGGAGGCGCCGGTCAGGCCGACCCGCGTCAATATTTTTCCGGGAATGGCGATCGGGTCGCCATTGCCGGTATCCAGCGCGAGCGTCGATACGGCACTGGCGAGGGCGGGCGCCAGCGAACCCGATTCCCGTGCCATCGAAGTGACCGGTATCAGCCCGTGATCCAGGCGCGTCGTTACGACCAGGACCGGCCGGGCGTCCGCCTGCGGCGTGCCTGCCAGGTCCGCGATGAGCGCGGAGAGCTCCGGATTCCGGATCTCGATGCGCCGCGTTCCCTCGGACGTGAACCACCCCCGGTCGAAGCTGCCGCCCGTCACGGCGACGCCGCCGGTTTCCCGCGCCGCCCACTGGACGTTCGATTCCAGGTTCCGTTCTGCGAGGCGTCCGACGATGCCCGGCGCCACCAGGATGACCGCCGACAGCAGGACCAGCAGCACGACTACCCATCGCTTCATCGTCCATCTCCCGCACCCGGCAAGCCGCCATGATAGTGCGCCCCCGCCTCATTAACTACGGCATATCACGGTGCCTTTACGGGCCTCGCGGCGTCTCGGCGATCCGTACCCGCGGGCACTCCGCTGCGTTCGCATCTTGCGACGTTTGCAAATAGGCGACCGAAATCACGCAGTTAATGGCGACACGGCACACTAGCAATCAATGCCGCGGGTCACTACCATAGCGGCTCGACTCCGGCCGGACTGCGTACCGGCGCCTGACCGTAAGCCAATCCAGTCATGCTATTGAAACTGAAATCCGTACTCGCGGCGCTTGCCGCGCTCGCTGCACTCACCTGCTCGGGCTGGGCCATGGCCCAGCAAAACGTCGAAGGCGATCCCGCGCGTGGACGCGTCCTCGGCGAGACCTGCCTCGGCTGCCACGCCGTCGCGAGCTACCGCAACGCCTATCCTTCGTTCCGGGTGCCGAAGCTCGCCGGCCAGAAAGCCGCTTACATCGTCACGGCGCTCACGGCGTATCGCGACGGCACGCGCTCGCACCCGACCATGCACTCGCAGACTGTCCCCCTGGGAGAGCAGGAGATCGCGGATCTCGCCGCCTGGTTGTCGCAGGCCGGCAACGCGGTGGACGATGTCGACGCGCAAACCCCGGGCCTGCCTGAATCGGCCGTGGCCTGCATCGCCTGTCACGGCACGGTCGGGGCAAGCATGCTGCCGGTCCCCCCGGTCCTCTCGGGCCAGCACCGGGATTACCTCGCGTATGCGCTGGGGCAGTACCAGGAACAGGCGCGCGGCATGGTGATCATGAACTCGTTCGCCGCGGGCCTGACCCGGGAACAGATCGACGAGATCACGAGGTTTTATTCATCGCGGGAAGGCCTGGACACCCTCGACGAGACCCAATAATCCGGGGGCCGCGCCATGCCGGAGCGAGTTGCCCGCACGACCGACCTCGGTGATGGCATCATCGCCATCGACACCGAGTACGTTCGCCCGATGCAGGATGCGAGCCACCTCGTCGTGGACAGCGGCCGCGCCGCGTTCGTCGATACGGGCACCAACCACAGCGTCGACCTGCTGATCGACGCCCTGCAGCGCTCCGGTCACGAGCCGGCGCAGGTGCAATACGTCTTCCTGACGCACGTGCACCTCGACCACGCCGGCGGTGCCGGCGAGCTGATGCGCCGCCTGCCGAATGCACGCGCGGTGCTGCACCCGCGCGGTGCGCGGCACATGGTCGACCCAACCAAGCTGATCAAGGGTGCGCAGGCCGTGTACGGCGCAGCGCACTACGAGAAGCTGTACGGCGACATCAGGCCCGTTCCGGAGGAGCGCATCGTGGTCGCCGATGACGGGCAGCACTTCGACCTCGGCGCCCGCACCTTCGAGTGCCTGTTCACGGAGGGGCACGCGCGGCACCACTATTGCCTCGCCGATCCCGCGTCCGGCGGCGTGTTCACCGGTGACAGCTTCGGCATCTCCTACCGGGACTTCGATACGGCCGCCGGCGAGTTCATCTTCCCGACGACGACGCCCGTGCACTTCGATCCCCCCGAGGCGCACAAGGCGATCGACCGCATCATGGCGCTCGAACCGAAGCGCGTATACCTCACCCATTACAGCGAGGTCACCGACCTGCCGCGCCTCGCGGATGACATGCACCGCCACATCGACGCTTTCGTATCGCTGGCAGAGCGCCACGCGAACGACGACGACCGCACCGCCGCCATGGAAGGGGCGATGTTCGGTTACCTGCGCGGCGAGCTGGCCCGGCACGGCTTCGATGCCAGCGAGGAGCGCCTGCATGCGCTCCTCGACGGCGATGTGAAACTGAACACCATGGGGCTCGAACACTGGCTCGACCATGCCAGGTAGGAACCGGGAGGGACGATGGACAGCTTTCGCGCGTACCGCATCGACCAGGAAGACGGCAAGGTAAAGGCCGGCTTTACCACGCTCGGGCTGGATGACCTGTCCGCCGGGGACGTGGTCGTGAAGGTCAGCCATTCGACCATCAATTACAAGGACGCGCTGGCCGCGACGGGTGCCGGACGGATCCTGCGCAAGTTCCCGCTGGTCGGCGGAGTCGACCTGGCCGGCACGGTAGTCAGCTCCGCGGACCGGCGATACGCCGAAGGGGATTCGGTAGTCGTCAACGGCTGCGGTCTCGGCGAAACGCGCGACGGCGGCTACGCGGAGTACGCGCGCGTGGAAGGCGATTCCGTGGTGCCGCTGCCCGACGGGATCAGCCCGCTGCAAGCCATGCAGATCGGCACCGCCGGCTACACGGCGGCGCTCGCCGTGCATCGCATGGAGCAAAACGGCCAGCGGCCGGAGCTCGGGCCCGTCATCGTGACCGGCGCGACCGGGGGCGTCGGCAGCATCGCGATCGACCTGCTGGACGGGCTCGGCTTCGAAGTCGCGGCCCTGACCGGCAAGGCCGATCGAACGGAGTACCTCGAGGGCATCGGTGCGAGCCGCGTGCTGCGGCGCGATGAGCTCACGATGGGCACCCGCCCGATGGAGAAGGCGGAGTGGGGCGGCGCCGTCGACAACCTCGGTGGCGAGACGCTCGCGTGGCTCACGCGTACGGTGCGTTACGGCGGCAACATCGCGAGTGTCGGACTCGCGGCCGGCTTCGAGCTCAAAACCACCGTGATGCCGTTCATCCTGCGCGCCGTCTGCCTGCTCGGCATCAACTCGGTCGAGACACCGCGGGATTTGCGCCTCGAAGTCTGGCAGCGCCTGGCGACCGATCTCAGGCCCCGGCATCTCGACACGATCGGCACCCGCACTATCGGCTTCGACGAGCTGCCGGATTGCTTCCAGGCCTACATCGACGGCGCCGTTACCGGGCGCACGGTGGTCGAAATCGGCTGACCCCCCTGGCGTGGCCGATTTGGGAAACGCCCTTGCCATAGTTTAAGATTGCCGGCCCCGCGGGAGGCAGCTTCGTATCGATCGTCGAATTGTCGCCCGGTTCCCACCTGGAGACGACAATGGCAAGCCCTGGCCGGCGGTTCTGGCAGGCCCTTGACGACGAACGACCGCTACAGGTCGTGGGCACGATCAATGCCTACGCGGCGCTGCTCGCGGAAAAGGCGGGTTTTCGCGCCATCTACCTGTCCGGCGCCGGCGTCGCGAATGCTTCCTTCGGGCTGCCGGACCTCGCCATGACGACCCTGTCGGACGTCTGCGAGGATATCCGCCGCATCACCTACGTGTCCGACCTGCCGCTACTCGTCGATGCCGATACCGGCTGGGGCAGCGCGTTCATGATCGGGCGCACGGTGAAAGAAATGATCCGCGCCGGCGCTGCCGCCTGCCACCTGGAGGACCAGGTGTCCGCGAAACGCTGCGGGCACCGGCCCGGCAAGGCGCTGGTCGACGCGAGCGAAATGGCTGACCGCGTGAAGGCCGCCGTCGACGGCCGCGACGACGACGCGTTCGCGATCATGGCGCGCACCGATGCGCACGCGGTCGAAGGGCTGGCCGCCGCCGTCGACCGCGCCGGGCAGTACGTCGAAGCCGGCGCCGACATGATTTTCGCGGAAGCACTGGGCACGCTGGAGGAGTACCGGGAGTTTACCTCGGCGCTGCCCGTGCCGGTGCTCGCGAACCTGACGGAGTTCGGCCGCACCCCGCTGTTCACGACCCGCGAGCTGGGCGACGCCGGCGTGCGGCTTGCGCTGTACCCGCTGTCGGCCAGCCGCGCGATGGCGGCGGCGGCGCTGGAGGTGTACACGACGCTGCGCCGCGACGGCACGCAGCGGGCGGTAATCGACCGGATGCAGACGCGGGACGAGCTGTACGAGGTGCTCGGCTATCACGCCTACGAGCAGAAACTCGACGAGCTGTTCGAGCGGGACGAGCCTTAAGGCACAGGATCTCAAGCGGAGAAGAAAATGACGGAGAAGAAGACCAGGACGGGCGGCCTGGCGGGCGTAACCGCCGGCGAGACCGCGCTGTGCACGGTCGGCAAGGAGGGCGCCGGCCTCACGTACCGCGGCTACGATATCTACGATCTCGCCGACAACGCGACGTTCGAGGAGGTCGCGTACCTGCTGCTGCGCGGCAAGCTGCCGAACAAGGCCGAGCTCGGCGGGTTCATCGACGGGCTCAAATCGCGCCGCGGGCTGCCGCAGGCGCTGCGGCAGGTGCTCGAGATGATCCCCGCCGACAGCCACCCGATGGACGTCCTGCGCTCCGGCGTTTCCGTGCTGGGCAACTTCGAAAGCGAGACGGATTTTTCGCAGCAGCAGGACGTGGCCGACCGGCTCCTGGCCTGCCTGCCGTCGATGCTGCTTTACTGGCATCGCTTCCATACCGACGGCAGGCGCATCGAGGTCGAAACGGACGACGACAGCCTCGCGGGGCATTTCCTGCACATGCTGCACGACAAGTCGCCGAGCGAGCTGCACCGGAAGACACTCGCCACCACGCTCATCCTGTATGCCGAGCACGAGTTCAACGCCTCGACGTTTACCGCCCGCGTCATCACCGGCACGCTGTCCGATTTCCATTCCGCCGTCGCGGGTGCGATCGGCGCGCTGCGCGGCCCGCTCCACGGCGGTGCCAACGAAGCGGCGATGGAGCTGATCGAGAAATTCGATACGCCCGAGGCCGCCGGGAAGGGCGTGCGCGACATGCTCGCGCAGAAGGAAAAGATCATGGGGTTCGGGCACCGCGTCTACACGACCTCCGACCCGCGTAATTCGGTGAACAAGAAGCTGTCGAAGCGACTGTCCGAAGAGGCCGGCGACGAGCGGTTGTATGCGGTGTCCGAGGCCATCGAAAAAGTGATGTGGGACGAGAAGAAGCTGTTCGCGAATGCGGATTTCTACGCCGCCACGGTCTATCACTTCCTCGGGATACCGACTTACCTGTTCACGCCGATCTTCGTCTGCTCCCGCATCACCGGCTGGTCGGCGCACATCATGGAGCAGCGATCGAAGAACAGGCTCATCCGGCCGGCCGCCGACTACATCGGTCCGCCGCTGCAGCAGTGGGTGCCGATCGAGCAGCGCGATTGACCCTGGCCGGGCCGTAGCAGCTTGAACCCGTAACGGAGACACCATGACCGAACACGCCACTCGTTCCGCCGCGCGGCCGGAGCCCGACGCGCCGCTCACCGCCATCGCCGAGTACGCCTGCAGCGCAAACATCGACTCGGCGCTCGCGTTCGAGACCGCCCACTGGTGCCTGCTGGACACGCTCGCCTGCGGTTTCCAGGCGCTCGATTACCCCGCCTGCACCAAGCTCCTCGGCCCGACGGTGCCGGGCGCCACCCTGTCGGGCGGCGCGCGCGTGCCGGGTACGTCCTACGAGCTCGAGCCGGTGCAGGCCGCCTTCAACATCGGTGCAATGATCCGCTGGCTCGATTTCAACGACACCTGGCTCGCCGCGGAGTGGGGTCACCCCTCCGACAACCTCGGCGGCATTCTCGCCGTGGCCGATTACCTGAGCCGCCAGAACCGGGTCGCGGGCAAGGCCCCGCTCACCGTGCGTGACGTGCTTACCGCCATGATCAAGGCGCACGAAATCCAGGGCGTCCTCGCGCTGGAGAACAGCTTCAACCGCGTCGGGCTGGATCACGTGCTGCTCGTGCGCATAGCCTCGACGGCCGTCGTGACGCGGCTGCTCGGCGGCAGCCGGGAACAGGTGGTGAACGCCGTTTCCAACGCCTTGATCGACGGCGGCGCCCTGCGCACCTACCGCAACGCGCCGAATACCGGCTCGCTCAAGAGCTGGGCGTCGGGTGATGCCACCAGCCGC
>CAYRKH010000064.1:0-17380 GCA_964424805.1 uncultured Woeseiaceae bacterium | reverse complement strand
CGGTTCGTGTGCCGGGGCGTTGCAGCGCCGCCGGCCGGTTTGTCGGTGTCAGGTGCCTCTTTCTTCCTGACATCTAAATAATATCATTTTGATATTGCCGATCCACTTGCTGCCGCCCTGGTGACGCTCCTGCTGCTCCTCCAGCCGTTCGCGCAAGGCCTGCATCATTTTCTCGAAGCCCCCCATGGCCTCGATCTGCGCGCGTTCCTCGGCTGAAAGCTGGAGCTCGGCTTCGCGGCGGAGCCACTCTTCGGGCACGGTGTCGCCCAGCGAGGCGAGTGCGCTGTCCAGGCCGTCCAGCCACGCCTTGAACACGCGGTCGAACAGGTCGAAGCGCGTCTCGTCCTTGACGAGGCAGGTGCGCGCGAGGAAGTAGAAATCGTCGACGCTCTGCCCGGCGCTGCCCTTTTGCAGGGCCTCCAGGAGCGTCAGGAGCTCTGTGATCGACGGGGCGAGGCCGCCCTGGCGCAGCATGAAGAAGAACCGGATCAGCATGAGCGGCCCACCTGCTTGCGCCGCTATTGCGTGCGGCGCCGGCGGTCGAGGAACACGAGCTGCTCAAAGAGGTGCACATCCTGTTCGTTCTTCAGCAGGGCACCGTAGAGCGGCGGAATGGCCTTGTTCGGGTCCTCGGCGCGCAGCGCTTCGGGCGGGATGTCCTCGGCCAGCAGCAGCTTGATCCAGTCGAGCAGCTCCGAGGTCGACGGCTTTTTCTTGAGCCCCGGCACGTCGCGAACCGTGTAGAAGGTGTTCAGCGCTTCCCGCAGCAGCGTCTTCTTCAATGCCGGGAAATGCACGTCCACGATCTTCTCCATCGTTTCCTTGTCGGGGAACTTGATGTAGTGGAAGAAGCAGCGCCGCAGGAACGCGTCCGGCAGCTCCTTCTCGTTGTTGCTGGTGATGATGATCACCGGGCGGTGGCGGGCTTTCACCAGGGTCTTGGTTTCGTAGACAAAGAACTCCATGCGGTCGAGCTCGCGCAACAGGTCGTTCGGGAACTCGATGTCGGCCTTGTCGATCTCGTCGATCAGCAGAACCGGCTGCACCTCGGATTCGAACGCCTCCCACAGCTTCCCGCGCACGATGTAGTTGGCGATGTCGTGGACCCGGTCGTCGCCGAGCTGCGAATCGCGCAGGCGCGCCACGGCGTCGTAGTCGTACAACCCCTGCTGCGCGCGCGTGGTCGACTTGATGTGCCACTCGAAGAGCGGCCGGCCGAGCGCGCCGGCCACCTCCTGCGCGAGCTGCGTCTTGCCGGTGCCGGGCTCGCCCTTGATGAGGATTGGCCGCTCGAGCGTAATGGCGGCGTTGACCGCCATCGTGAGGTCGCGCGTGGCAACGTAGCTGGAGGTTCCGGTGAAGCGATTTGCTGGCATCTGGCTGATCTGTCCTCGATTTCTCGCAACCGACAGTATCAGGGCTTCCCATCCGTGCGACAATACCCATGAGCTTCGAGTGGTCGGGTAAACCGCCTTGCGCAGAAGCTTCAGGCAGGAGCGGTCACGGTCACGATCTTCATCGCGTTGGTGCCCCCCGAGACGCCTTCCATATCCCCCTTCGTGAAGATAACGCGATCGCCAACATCCACCAGGTTACGCGACAGCAGGGCCGCGAAAATATCCTGGTAAAGCTGCTGCAAATCGTCGTGCACCATTTTGAACGGCACCGGGTTGACGCCCCGGTACAGCGTCACGCGGCGGCGCGTCGTCGCATGCGGCGTGAAGGCGTAGATCGGAATATCGGAGCGTATGCGCGACATCCACCGGGTCGTGTTGCCCGACTCTGTCAAAGCAATGATCGCTTTGACCGGGAGGTGATTGGCGGTGTACATCACCGCCATCGCGATCGCCTCGTCGACGGCCTCGAAGCGGTCGTCCAGGCGGTGCGACGTGCGGCCACGCGTCAGCGCGTACTTCTCGGCGCCCGTGCAGATCTCGCTCACCGCGGCAATCACGGTGACGGGGTGCTCGCCCACCGCCGTTTCCGCCGACAGCATCACCGCGTCCGTGCCGTCCATCACCGCGTTGGCGACATCCGAGACCTCTGCCCGCGTGGGTATGATGTGCGTGACCATGGACTCCATCATCTGGGTAGCCGTGATCACGATCCTGTTCTTGTGCCGTGTGCGCCGAATGATCTGCTTCTGCAGGCCCGTGAGTTCCGCGTATCCCACTTCCACGCCGAGATCGCCGCGTGCCACCATGATCACGTCGGAAGCCTCGATGATCGAATCGATGGCCTGCACCGCTTCGGTGCGTTCGATTTTCGCGACCATCAGGCCTTCGCCGCCGGCCGCCCGCAGCAGCCGCCGCGCCTGGTCGACGTCATGGGCGCTGCGCACGAACGAGACGGCGAGAAAATCGAGCTGCAGTTCGGCGGCCAGCCGGATGTCGTCGCAGTCCTTGTCCGACAGCGCCGGGGCGGACAGGCCGCCGCCCTGCCGGTTGATGCCCTTGTTGTCCGATAGCGGACCGCCGCTCGCGACGATCGTGTGGATGCGGGTGCCGTCCACCCGCTCGACGTTCAACGTGATCTGGCCGTCGTCGAGGAGCAGCATGTCGCCCGGCTTCACGTCCTTGTGCAGGTCGGGATAGGCAACGGCGACGCCCTCCGCGGTCCCCGCGGCCCCGTCCATCGCCGGGTCGAGGAAAAAACGGTCGCCGTCGTTCAGCGTGACCGTGCCGTCGCGGAACCGGCGAATGCGGATCTTCGGCCCCTGCAGGTCGCCGATGATTCCGACGTCGCGGCCGCATTTTTCCGCCGCCCGGCGCAGGAGCTCGACCCGCCGGCGCTGCTCCGCCTCGGTTCCGTGCGAGAAATTGATGCGTGCGACGTCGAGCCCGCCGCGGATCATGCGTTCGAGGCGGACCGGATCGTCAGTGGCAGGGCCCAGGGTGGCGACGATTTTAGTGCGTCGAAGCATGGCGGAACTATAGTACCGCTACAGGGGTGCCGCTACACGGCAGAAGCTCGTTCTTCCAGAATGGCCACGGCGGGCAGGGTTTTGCCCTCGACGAACTCCAGAAAGGCGCCGCCGCCGGTCGAGATGTAGGAGATCGCCTCGCCCACGCCGTACTTTTCAATGGCAGCCAACGTATCGCCGCCGCCGGCGATCGAAAAGGCGGAACTCTCCGCAATCGCTTCCGCGAGGACGCGCGTGCCTTCCCCGAACTGGTCGAACTCGAACACGCCTACGGGGCCGTTCCAGATGATCGTGCGGGCGTTCGCAACGATCCGGGCGTACTCGGCGGCTGTGGCCGGGCCGATGTCCAGGATCAGCTCGCCGGCACCTACGCCGTCCACCGGGCGAACCGTCGCTTGCGCAGCGGCGGAAAAATCATCGCCCGTGACGACGTCGACCGGAAGCGGTATCCGGGCGCGGTCGGTCTCATCCGCCGCGAGCCGCCTGGCGATATCGAGCATGTCGGGCTCGTGCAGGGATTTGCCGACCGGGTGCCCCGCAGCGGCAATGAACGTGTTGGCGATGCCGCCACCGACGATCAGTTCATCGACGATGCCGCACAGGGCTTCGAGCACCGTCAGCTTGGTGGAGACCTTGGAGCCGCCGATTACCGCCACGACGGGTCGCGCCGGCTCATGGAGCGCTTTGCCCAGCGCGTCCAGCTCCGCCGACAGCAGCGGGCCGGCGCAGGCAACCGGTGCGTACTTCGCCACGCCATAGGTGCTGGCCTGCGCCCGGTGCGCCGTACCGAAAGCGTCCATCACGAACACGTCGCAAAGCGACGCCATGCGCCGCGAAAGATCGTCGTCGCAAGCTTTCTCGCCTTCGAGGAAGCGCACGTTCTCGCACAGCGCGATATCGCCCGGCGCGACCTCTACACCGTCGATCCAGTCGCGGACCAGCCTTACCTCGCGGCCGAGCGCCGCCGCGAGGTTATCCGCTACCGGCTGCAGCGAGAACCGTGGATCGTACTTGCCTTCCTCAGGCCGACCGAGGTGCGACATCACCATCACGGCCGCGCCGCCCTCCAGGGCCTGGCGGATCGTCGGCAGCGCCGCCTCGATGCGCGCGTCGCTCGTCACGCGCCCGTTCGCCACCGGCACGTTGAGATCCTCGCGGACGAGCACGCGCTTGCCCGCGAGATCGACGTCGGCCATGCGGAGGACGGTCATGCGAGGTGCCATCGCGCGCAGTGCGCGCTCCTACTTTGCGTTGGCGAAGGCGACGGCGGTGTCGAGCAGGCGGTTCGAGAAGCCCCACTCGTTGTCGTACCACGCCAGCACCTTGACCAGCGTGCCGCCCATGACTTTCGTCAGGCCGGCATCGTAGGTGGACGAAGCGGGATCGTGGTTGAAGTCGATCGACACGAGCGGCTCGTCGTTGTACGCCAGCACGCCTTTCAGTTCACCCTCGCTTGCGGCCTTCATGACACTGTTGATCTCGTCGATGCTGGTATCGCGCTCGGCCACGAAGGTGAGATCGACGACCGACACGTTGATCGTCGGTACGCGCATCGAGAAGCCGTCCAGGCGGCCTTTGAGCTCCGGCAGCACGAGCGCTACCGCGGTCGCGGCGCCGGTGCTCGTCGGGATCTGCGACATCGTCGCGGAGCGGGCGCGCCGCAGGTCCTTGTGATAAACGTCGGTCAGCACCTGGTCGTTCGTGTACGCGTGCACCGTGGTCATCAGGCCGTGCTTGATGCCGATCGATTCGTGCAGCGGCTTGACGAGCGGCGCCAGGCAGTTCGTCGTGCAGGACGCGTTCGAGATGATCGTGTGCTCGGCCTTCAGGACGTGGTGATTCACGCCGTACACGATGGTCGCGTCGACTTCATTACCCGCGGGGGCGGAAACGATGACCTTCTTCGCGCCGCCCTCGAGATGCGCCGACGCTTTCTCGCGGGACGCGAACAGGCCGGTGGATTCGATCACGATGTCCACACCGAGCTCGCCCCAGGGCAGCTTTGCCGGGTCGCGTTCGGCCAATACCCGGATACGGTCGCCGTTCACGACCATCGAGTCGCCCTGCACCTCCACGGTGCCGGGAAAGCGGCCGTGGGCGGTGTCGCGCCGCGTCAGGTGCGCGTTCGTTTTCGCATCGCCCAAGTCGTTGACCGCCACGATCGAAAGCTCATTGCCCCGGTCGCCTTCATACAACGCGCGCAGCACATTGCGGCCGATCCGGCCATAACCGTTGATACCGATCCTGATCGTCATCGTTCTCTCCTGACCTGGTCGGCCAGGACCTCCCTGGCCACCTTCAATACGTTGTCTGCTGTAAAGCCGAAGTGCTCGAACAGCTGCGTAGCCGGCGCCGATTCACCGAACCGGTCGATGCCGATGACGCGGCCGTTCGGCCCCGCGAAACGCCACCACGCGTCGCTAACGCCCGCTTCGATCACCACCCGCGCCGTGACGCTGGACGGCAGCACCGCCTCCCGCCAGTCGGCCGGCTGCGCGTCGAAGCGCTCGACGCAGGGCATCGATACCACGCGCACGGCGCGCCCTTCGGCCGCGAGCCGCTCCGCCGCCTCCACCGCGAGCGCGACCTCGGAGCCGGTCGCGATGAGCAGGAGCTCCGGAACCTCGGCATCGCCGCTGTCCCTTAAAACGTAGCCGCCGCGGCGGATCGCCGCGACCTGGTCTTCCGTGCGCGCCTGGTGCGGCACTCCCTGGCGCGTCAGCGCGAAGCAGGTAGGCCCGTCGCGGCGCTCGATCGCATCGCACCAGGCGACGGCCGTCTCCACGGCGTCGCAGGGCCGCCACACGTGCATGTGCGGAATCATACGCAGGCTGGCGACGTGCTCGATCGGCTGGTGCGTCGGCCCGTCCTCCCCGAGTCCGATGGAATCGTGCGTATAGACGAATATGTTCCGCTGCCGCATGAGCGCGGCCATGCGCACGGCGTTGCGCGCATAGTCCGAAAACGTCAGGAACGTGCCGCTGTACGGGATGAGCCCGCCGTGCAGCGCGATGCCGTTGCAGATCGCGGACATGCCGAATTCCCGCACGCCGAAATAGAGGTAGTTGCCGGAAGCATCGTCGCCGGTCACCGGCACGGAGCCTTCGTGCAGGGTCAGGTTCGACCCGGTCAGGTCGGCCGAGCCGCCGGCAAGCTCCGGCAGGTGCGGCGCAAACGCGTTCAGTGCCACGAGCGAGGCCTTGCGCGTTGCCATGTCCTTGCCGGCTGCCGCGATGCCGGCGACCGCCTCGGTAGCCTGTCGCGCCCACTCGGCGGGCAGCTCGCCGGCCATCCGCCGTTCAAACTCGCGCGCCAGCTCCGGGTGCCGGCCCCGGTAAGCCTCGAAGCGCTCCGTCCATTCGGCCTCGAGCTGCCTGCCGCGGTCCACGGCGTTCCACGCGGCGGCGATCTCGTCGGGAACGACGAACGCGGGCGCGTCCCACCCGAGTTCCCGGCGCGCCGCGGCG
The DNA here is from genome assembly GCA_964424805.1 of uncultured Woeseiaceae bacterium. Classification (GTDB taxonomy): domain Bacteria; phylum Pseudomonadota; class Gammaproteobacteria; order Steroidobacterales; family Woeseiaceae; genus IDS-8. Next base: position 10,990 of record CAYRKH010000064.1, on the reverse strand, counting down.
ACCTCCTCCTCGCCGAGCGGGGCACCGTGGGTGGCGGCCGTCCCCTTCTTGTTCGGCGAGCCGAAGCCGATGACGGTCTTGCAGTCGATCAGGGTCGGGCGCTCGGTATCCGAGAGCGCCTCGTCGATGGCGCGCCCGACGGCTCCGGCGTCGTGGCCGTCCACGTCGGCGATCACCTGCCAGCCGTAGGCCTCGAAGCGCTTCATCGTGTCGTCGCTGAACCACGCGTCGACTTCACCGTCGATGGAAATGCCGTTGTCGTCGTAGAACACGATGAGCTTGCCGAGCTTCCAGGTACCGGCGAGCGAGCAGGCCTCGTGCGAGATCCCCTCCATCAGGCAGCCGTCGCCGACGACTGCGAAGGTGCGGTGGTCGACGACGTCGAAGCCGGGCCGGTTGAAGGTCGCGGCCAGCATCTTCTCGGCCAGCGCCATACCGACAGCATTGCTGATGCCCTGCCCCAGCGGTCCGGTCGTCGTCTCTATCCCCAGGTCCGGGTCGTGCTCCGGGTGCCCCGCGGTTTTATAGCCGAGCTGCCGGAAATTCCTGAGCTGCTCCATCGGCAGCGGGTAGCCGGTCAGGTGCAGCAGGCTGTACAGCAGCATGGACCCGTGGCCGTTCGACAAAATGAAGCGATCGCGGTCGTACCAGCGCGGATTGGCCGGGCTGTGCCTCAGGTAATCGTTCCAAAGCACCTCGGCAATATCCGCCATGCCCATTGGCATGCCGGGGTGGCCGGAGTTGGCTGCCTGCACGGCATCCATCGAAAGCGCGCGGATCGCGTTCGCGAGTTCCCGCCGCTCCGGGCGGCCGGCATCGCCGGAAGGGCGCGGTTGTTGCATTTGCTGTGACATAAGCCGGCAGCTCTGCCTCTCAGTGCGACGTGTCGGAGAAAAGGGGAAGTGGAGCCCGGCATTCTCGCTGTTTAGCCGGGGACCCGCAAGATTGGCGGCGCATGCGCTCCGGAACATGGGGTACAATGCGCTGCGTCTGGAATACCTAATACTGAAAACTCATGAACCATTCCTACCTGTTCACCTCGGAATCCGTTTCCGAGGGACACCCGGACAAGATTTCCGACCAGATCTCGGACGCCGTGCTCGACGCGATCCTCGCCCAGGACACCCGCGCGCGGGTGGCCTGCGAGACGCTCGTCAAGACCGGCATGGTGCTGGTCGCCGGTGAGATCACCACCACGGCGTGGGTGGACATCGAGGCGCTGGTGCGCCAGGTGGTGCTCGACATCGGCTACTCGGACTCCCGCATGGGCTTCGACGGCGCCTCCTGCGCGGTCATCAACGCCCTTGGCAAGCAATCGCCCGACATTGCGCAAGGCGTCGACCGCGCTGACGCAGAGGACCAGGGCGCGGGCGACCAGGGCATGATGTTCGGCTACGCCACCAATGAAACGAGCGTCCTGATGCCGGCCCCGATCACCTACGCGCACCGGCTGGTTCGCCGGCAGGCGGAGGTACGCAAATCCGGCAAGCTGCCGTGGCTGCGGCCGGATGCAAAAAGCCAGGTCACGTTCGTGTACGAAAACCACCAGCCGGTTGCCGTCGACGCCGTGGTCCTTTCGACCCAGCACGAGCCGGACATCTCGCTCAGCGACCTGCGCGAGGGGGTGATGGAGGAAATCATCAAGCCGGTCGTACCCGCGGAATGGCTGAGCAAGCGCACGAAATTCCACATCAACCCGACCGGGCGCTTCGAGATCGGCGGCCCGATGGGCGACTGCGGCCTGACCGGGCGCAAGATCATCGTCGACACCTACGGCGGATCGGCGCGCCACGGCGGCGGCGCGTTTTCGGGCAAGGACCCGTCCAAGGTCGACCGCTCCGCGGCCTATGCGTGCCGCTACGTGGCGAAGAACATCGTGGCGGCGGGGCTTGCCGACCGCTGCGAGGTGCAGGTGTCCTATGCCATCGGCGTGGCCGAGCCGACCTCGATCAGCGTGCAGACCTTCGGGACGGGCAAGATCGGGGAAGACCGGCTGACCGACCTCGTCCGCGAGAACTTCGACCTGCGGCCGTACGGTATTCTCCGGATGCTCGACCTCATCCGGCCGATTTACCAGCCGACGGCCGCGTATGGCCATTTCGGCCGCGAGGACATCGACCTGACCTGGGAACGTACCGACAAGGCAGAAGCGCTGCGCGGCGCCGCCGCCGCGTAGGAGCGCGCATCGCGCGCGATGCCACCGTGCGTACCGGCGCCGCCTTCGAGGTCGCCGGCACGCCGGCGACCCTGAACACACAACCGATTTCAAGGAGACCAGCATGAGCAGCGAAGCCGTTGCCCTGAAACAGCAGGATTACAAGGTTGCCGATATCGGCCTGGCGGGCTGGGGCCGCAAGGAAATCGCCATCGCGGAAACCGAGATGCCCGGATTGATGGCGCTGCGCGAGGAGTTCGGGGCCAGCCGGCCGCTGGCCGGCGCCCGCATCGCCGGCTGCCTGCACATGACGATCCAGACGGCGGTGCTGATCGAGACGCTGACCGCGCTCGGCGCCGAGGTTCGCTGGTCCTCCTGCAACATCTTCTCCACGCAGGATCATGCGGCCGCCGCCATCGCCGCGAGCGGCGTGCCCGTGTTCGCCTGGAAGGGCGAAACGGAGGACGAGTACTGGTGGTGCGTCGAGCAGACGATCATCGGTCCGGACGGCTGGCGCCCGAACATGCTTCTCGACGACGGCGGCGATCTGACGCTGCTGGTGCACGACAAGTACCCGGAGGTCATGGCCGACGTCCGCGGGCTCTCGGAAGAGACCACCACCGGCGTGCACCGGCTGTACGAGATGCAGAAGGCGGGCACGCTCAAATGCCCGGCTTTCAACGTGAACGATTCGGTGACCAAGTCGAAATTCGACAACCTGTACGGCTGCCGCGAGTCGCTGGTCGATGGCATCAAGCGGGCGACCGACGTGATGATCGCGGGCAAGATCGCGGTGGTGTGCGGCTACGGTGATGTCGGCAAGGGCTGCGCGCAGTCGCTGCGCGGGCTCGGCGCCACTGTCTGGGTCACCGAGATCGACCCGATCAACGCCCTGCAGGCGGCGATGGAAGGCTATCGCGTCGTCGTGTTCGACGAGGTCTGCCACCTGGCCGATATCGTCGTCACCGCGACCGGCAACTACCACGTCGTCAGCGGCCCGCAGATGGAGCGCATGAAAGACCAGGCGATCGTCTGCAACATCGGCCACTTCGACAACGAGATCGACGTGGCTTCCCTGCGAAAATTCGAGTGGGAGAACATCAAGCCGCAGGTCGACCACGTGATTTTCCCGGACGGCAAGCGGATCATCCTGCTCGCGGAAGGGCGCCTGGTGAACCTGGGCTGCGCCACCGGTCACCCGAGCTTCGTGATGTCGAACTCGTTCACGAACCAGGTGCTGGCGCAGATGGAGCTGTGGCAGAACGCGGGCAAATACGAGGACAAGGTCTACGTCCTGCCGAAGAAGCTCGATGAAAAGGTCGCGCGGCTGCACCTCGGGCGCATCGGCGCGAAAGTGACCGAGCTGACCGACGAGCAGGCGAAATACATAGGCGTCGCGAAAGCCGGGCCCTACAAGCCCGACCACTACCGGTACTGACCGCCCGGAACCGCGGGCGTCAGTCATGGGTCCTCCCTGAATGGATCCGCTGAAGATACTGCACGTCACGGACCCGCACCTGTTTGCCGAAGCCGGCATGGCGCTGCGCGGCACGGTGACCGGGGAGTCGTTCGAAGCCGTGCTCGGGGACGTCGAGGCGTCCGGCTGGCAGCCCGATCTCGTGGTGATGACCGGCGACGTCGCCCAGGACGACAGCCGCGGCGCCTACGAGCGTTTTCGAGACCTCGTAGCGCCCCTGGGATTACCGGTGTACTGCGTGCCGGGCAATCACGACGTCCCGCCGCTCATGGAGGAGGTGCTATGTGGCGAGCCCTTCCGCTACTGCGGCACGGGAGTCCACGGCCGCTGGCTCGTCGCCGGCGTCGACAGCGCCGTCGAGGGGTCCCCCGCGGGCCACGTGGCGGACGCCGAGCTCGAACGCATCCGGGAAATCCTCGCGACCACGACGGCGGCGCACGCGCTCGTCTGCCTGCATCATCCGCCGCTGCCGGTCGGCAGCCGCTGGCTCGACCGGGTCGGCCTCGAAAACGGGCCCGACTTCCTCGACGCCATCGCTGCATCCGGCAAGGTGCGCGCCGTGCTGTTCGGCCACGTCCACCAGGCCTTCGAGGACAGCGCCGGCGCGATCCGCATCATTGGCACCCCCTCCACCTGCACCCAGTTCGCGACTGGCAGCGACGACTACGCGGTGACCGACCAGCCGCCGGCGTACCGCCGCCTCGTGCTGCACCCGGACGGCTCGGTGGACTCCGAGCTGGTGTGGCTGGATACCTGAGATGACCGGGCAGGCTATGTGCGGGGGCGCGCATCCCGCCCGGCACCGTACGACGCGACGTGGTATCGCGCGCAATGGCAGGTAACCGTTCCTGCAGGTTGCTGGCCTGCATCGGCCTCCTGCTGGCGAGCGCCGCCGCGCTCCCGGACGACGGTCATCCGCTCACGATGTGGTCCCTGGACGGCGAACGGAACCGTGTCTACCTGCTGGGTTCCGTGCACCTGCTGCGCGCCGGGGACCACCCCCTGCCGGCCGCTATCGACGCGGCCTACGCCGAGGCGGAAACGATCGTGATGGAAGTCGACATGGACGACATCGATCCCGTTGCCGCCCAGCAGCAGCTCACGGCCATGGGCCTGCTGCCCGAGGACCAAAGCCTCGCACAGGTGATGGGGCCGGAGCTCTACGCGCAGGCCGAATCGTTCGCGGGCGCCCTGGACATTCCCCTGGCAATGCTCGCCCGCACGGAGCCGTGGCTCGCGGCGATGACCGTTGAGCAGCTGACGCTTGCCCGCATCGGCTTCAACCCGCAATACGGTGTCGAAAGCCACCTCACCCGGAAGGCCGCCGCGGACGGCAAGCCCGTCGTCGGCCTCGAAACCGTCCGCGAGCAGCTCGAGCTTCTCGACGGCATGTCGCTGGAGGCCCAGCGAGCGCTGTTGTTGACGTCGCTCGAGGAAAGCGCGGGGATGGAACAGGTGATGGACGAGATCGTGCAAGCCTGGCGCTACGGCGACCTCGAGTACCTCGAAAGCGAACTGCTCGCCGACATGCAGCGGTATCCCGAGCTCTACCGGGCAATCGTCGCGGACCGTAACCACCGCTGGGTGTCCGCCATCGAAGCCTTCACGCAGGAGCAGGACGACTATCTCGTCGTCGTCGGCGCCCTGCACCTCATCGGCGAGGACGGCGTCCCCGCGCTGCTCGAAGCGCGCGGCTACGAGCTTGTCCGGGTACGCCAGCCGTAGGAGCGCGCATCGCGCGCGATCCGCAGGCATTCGAATGTGCACGAGCGGCGGTCTCCCGCCGGGAGCATCGCGCGCGATGCGCGCTCCTGCCGCGAAGGCGGCGTCAGACCTCCACCATCTCGAAGTCTTCCTTGCCCGCCCCGCAGTCCGGGCAGCGCCAGGACAGCGGGATGTCGTCCCACCGCGTCCCGGGCGGAATCCCCGACTGCACGTCGCCCTCCGCTTCGTCATAAATGAAGCCGCAGATGAGACACATCCAGGTTTTCATGGCAGGCCGGGTTCCAATGGGGCACGGGGAGGGTTCGGGCGGGACAGTTTAGGGCCTGCGGGTAATTATTTCATGTACCCGGCCCGGCCCCGCTGTCGCTTGCCGGCCGGCAGGCTTTGACCGCAGGCGAGCGTCGGGTAGCATGCCCTTTGCCCGCTGTCCCCGGGCGCAGGTACCAGCAATGAACTCCTCGAATCCTTTCGCCGAAGCCAGGAAATACATCGCCGGAGGCGTCAACTCGCCGGTCCGGGCGTTCGCCGGCGTGGGCGGCGAGCCGCTGTTCGTCCGGCAGGCGACGGGGGCGTGGCTCGAGACCGAGGACGGGCGGCGGCTGATCGATTACGTCGGCTCCTGGGGACCGATGATCCTCGGCCATGCGCACCCGGCGGTGGTGGAGGCGGTCACGCAGGCCGCCGCGCGGGGCCTGAGCTTCGGGGCCCCCACCCTGCTGGAGACAGCGCTTGCCAAAAAGATCCGCGCGCTCGTGCCGTCCATGGAGCGAACCCGCATGGTCAGCTCGGGCACGGAGGCGACGATGAGCGCCATCCGGCTCGCGCGCGGCTACACGGGCCGCGACAAGATCGTCAAATTCGAGGGCTGCTATCACGGCCACTCCGATTCGCTGTTGATCAAGGCCGGTTCCGGGGCCCTGACGCTGGGGGTGCCGAGCTCGCCGGGCGTGCCGGCCAGCCTCGCCGCGGACACGATCACGCTCGAGTACAACGACCTCGAAGCGGTCGAGGCCGCGTTCCGCGACTTGGGCGGCGAGATTGCCTGCGTCATCGTCGAGCCCATCGCCGGCAACATGAACATGGTCCTGCCGGCGCCCGGCTGGCTGGACGCGCTGCGCCGCCAGTGCACGCAGCACGGCGCGCTGCTCATTTTCGACGAGGTGATGACCGGCTTTCGCGTCGCCCGCGGCGGCGCGCAGGAGCTGTTCGGCATCCGGCCCGACCTGACCACGCTCGGCAAGATCATGGGCGGCGGGCTGCCGGCCGCCGCGTTCGGCGGGCGCGAGGAGGTCATGGCCGCGCTTGCACCGGACGGCCCGGTTTACCAGGCCGGTACGCTGTCCGGCAGCCCGCTGGCCATGGCGGCGGGACTCGCGACGCTGACCGAGCTGGAACGCTCCGGGTTCTACGCCTCGCTCGGCCGGCGAACGGCGGCACTCGCGAACGGGCTGCGTGAGGCCGGGGAACAGGCGGGCATACCCCTGGCGACCTGCAGCGCTGGCGGCATGTTCGGGTTCGTGTTCAGCAGCGAACGGCCGATTGCCCGCTACGCACAGGTGGCCGCCGCGGACGTCGCGCGATTCCGGCGCTTCTTCCACGGCATGCTGGAGGAGAACGTCTATCTCGCGCCGTCGGCCTTCGAGGCCGGGTTCGTGTCCGCCGCGCACACCGACGCGGACATCGAACAAACCCTGGAAGCCGCCCAAAAAGTACTCGAAACCCTGTAGGAGCGCGCATCGCGCGCGACGCCACGCCTGTTCAATTGATTGCACCGGGCAGGCAGCATCCTCGCTCGGCCAATCGTTTAGCCGCTGTGGCATCGCGCGCAATGCGCGCTCCTACCCGCGCGGTCATCATTTTCATCCGCGCGGCGCGCGTCGGCGGGTCAGTTCACGTCGGCGCCGCGCACGTCGTGCAGCACTTTGCGCACGATCTGCAGCCGCTGCACGGGATCGTCGGTTTCGAGACAGGACTGCTTCTGCTCCGGGCTGATCGGGAGGATTTCCGCGAAGCGGTAGCCGACCCAGCCGGCATCGTCGTAGCGCCGGTCGAGCGCCTCGTAGAGGCGCCCCAGGTCGTCCAGCACGCCGGCAAGGATCTGCGCGAGCGGCTTGTATTCCTCCGGCAGCGGCTTCGCGCCGCGCTCGGGCAGGATCTCGATCTCCCCGACGTACAGCCCGTTCCGCCGCCGCTCGGTAGAGAGGAGCCGGAAGCGCTCGCCGCCGACCGCGGTGACGCCCAGCACGCCGTCACTGCCCTGGTACCAGTCGGTGATGCTGGCCAGCGTGCCGACGTCGAAGGTGCTGGCGGTGCCGGTTTCGCTGCCGCGCCGGATCAGCAGCACGCCGAAGGGCCGCTCCTCCTTCAGGCTTTCGCAGATCATGTCGAGGTAGCGCGGCTCGAATACCCGCAGCGGCAACGGGCCGCCCGGGTAGAGGACCGTGCGCAGCGGGAATAGCGAGACCTTCATCGCGGAAACCGGAACGGGGGCACCCCCTCGTCCCCCAAGTATAGGCGACGGCTCAGGGGCTGCCGCCCTTCTGCAGGGCCGCCGTCAGCTTTTGCCGCACCCCGCCGAAGCCCCCGTTGCTCATGAACACGAGCTGGTCCCCGGCGGCCGCGACCGCCGCGAGCGCCTGCACCAGGCCGTCGTAATCGTCGAGCAGCCGCACCCGCCCGCCGAGAGGCTCCAGCGCCGCATCGAAATCGCTCCCCATGTCCGCCGGCCGGTAGACGAACACCAGGTCGGCAGCGGCCAGCGACGCGGCCAGCGTCCCGTTGTGCACGCCGAGTTTCATGGTGTTGGACCGCGGCTCGAGCGCGACCACGATGCGCTGGCCGGGAAAGCGCTGCTTCAGGCCCGCGATGGAGCGGCGGATTGCCGTCGGGTGGTGGGCAAAATCGTCATAGATCGCGATATCCGCCACGGTGGCCGTGCGCTGCATGCGGCGCTGCACGCCGCCGAAGCGCGACAGCGCATCGACCGCCCGGGCGAGCGGCACGCCCGCCGAGTGCGCCGCCGCGACCGCCGCGAGCGCGTTCTCGAGATTGTGCTGCCCGCCAAGCGACCACCCCGTCTTGGCGTCTTCGCCGCCCGGGCCCGTGATCGCCAGGCGGCGTTCGGCCGAGTCCAGGAACCGTGCCCGCCAGTCCGCATCACCGACGAGGCCGAAAGTCTCGACCGGTGTCCAGCAGCCGGCGTCCAGCACCGCCTGCAGGTTGGCGTCGGCGGCGTTCACGAGCACCCGCCCGTTCGCGGGAACCGTGCGCAGTAGCTGGTGAAACTGCCAGACGATCGCGTCGAGGTCCTTGTAGATGTCCGCGTGATCGTATTCGAGGTTGTTCAACACCAGCGTGCGCGGCTGGTAGTGCACGAACTTCGCCCGCTTGTCGAAGAACGCGGTGTCGTACTCGTCGGCTTCGACGACGAAGTAGGGCGCCGTGCCGAGCCGCGCGGACACGTCGAAGTTGACCGGGATGCCGCCGATGAGGAAGCCGGCGTCGACCCCTGCATCGGCCAGCAGGAACGCGAGCATACTGCTGGTCGTGGTCTTGCCGTGTGTGCCGGCGACCGCGATGACGTGCCGGTCGTGCAGCACGTGCTTTGCCAGCCACTCGGGTCCGGAAGCGTACGGCAGCCCGCGCTCGAGCACGGCCTCCACGGCGGGATTACCGCGGCTCAGCGCGTTGCCGATGACGACGCAATCGGGAGCCGGGTCGAGCTGCTCCGCGTCGAACCCCTCGACCAGGCTGATGCCGAGGCGCTTCAGCTGCGTGCTCATCGGCGGGTACACGTTGCGGTCGCTGCCGGTGACGCGGTGGCCCGCCGCCACGGCCAGCGCGGCGATGCCGCCCATGAACGTGCCGCAGATACCCAGGATGTGGATGTGCATTGCCTAGGGCCTTTTCACAATCACGATCATTTCAGGTGCCCTGTAGCGCGGACGATAGAAACGCAAGCTGCAGGGCGTAAGCCGCGATAGCTATCGCAATGCCCGCGAACCAGTGCTTATCGATCGCGCGCGCGATGATATGGCCTTCGACAGGCACTGACCAGAAGCTGATGAGCGTGCCGATGACGCCCGCTAAGTCAGTGCCGAGGAGCGGCCGCAGGAATACGTATTCGACCACGACGAGCATCGTCAGGATGGCGCCGCAGCCGAGCACCGCCGTCAAGGTCTGCAATACGCGCCGCGAGTAGCCGGTGACGACCAGCACGGCGGCATAGAAGCCGACACCGGCGCCGATCGTGAGCAGGCTGACCCGGAAGTCGAGCTCGACCGTTCGCTCGATGAGCACCAGCGCACAGAACGACGCGACCAGCATCGCCACGACGGCAAGCGCAAGCAACAGCCAGGAATGAGGGACCTGCTCCGGGCCCTTCCTGAGCGCGATGATGTCGATGAAAGTTCGGAGAAGGAGAAGCAGGGTTCTGTCACAATACCGATTCGACAAGCCGTAATACTCGCATGATCCGGAACACAATGCCCGAATTCGAATACGTCGCACCGCCCTCCTTTGATCAGCTCTCCGAACGCATTGCCGCCGTCGAGGTGCTCGGCATCGATACCGAGTTCATGCGGGAAACGACCTTCTTTCCCGAGCTGTGCCTGCTGCAGCTTGCAACGCCGGAGAAGATTTTCTGCGCGGACCCGTTGGGCACCGCCGACACGAACGTCGACCTCGCGGGCTTCTGGGAGTCGCTCTCCGATCATCGCTGGGTCGTCCACTCCGCGCGCCAGGATATCGAGGTGTTCTACCAGACAGCAGGCGTGATGCCGCGCGAGCTGTTCGACACGCAGGTCGCCGCCGCACTGCTGGGCTACGCGCCCCAGCTCGGTTACGCCGCGCTCGTCGCGGAGCTGTTCGACGTCGCCCTGGCGAAATCGCACACGCGCGCGGACTGGCGCCGCCGCCCGCTGCCGCGCGAGTACCTCGAGTACGCGGCCGAAGACGTCGAGCACCTGTTGCCGGCGTACGAGGTGCTGACGGAAAGGCTCGCACTGCGCGGCCGGCTCGAATGGGCGCGGCAGGATTCGATGGACCTGCTCGACCGGGCGCTGTACGCGGCCGACCCCGCGGCCGCCATCGACCGCCTGAAAGGCGCGCGCAACCTGCGCGGCCGCGCCCGGCGCGCCGCCGCAGCGCTCGCGGCCTGGCGCGAAACACAGGCCCTGCGTCTCAACCGGCCCCGGCAGTGGATCCTGAAGGATGCGGCGCTGCTCGAGCTGGCGGTTGCCGCACCCGCCAACACCGCCGCGCTGTCACGGACAGCGGGCGTGCCGCCGAAGACCGTCAGGCGTTCGGGCGCGGAGCTGCTCGCGATCATCGCCTCCGCGAAGACGGGGGAGGACGATTACGAACCGCCGGCCCGGCCGGACGAGGCCGCCAAGGCGCTGCTGAAGGAAATGCAGGGCCGCGTCGCCGCGGCCGCCGCGCGTCTCGAGATCGTTCCGGAGGTGCTGTCACCGCGCAAGGAGCTGTCGCAGGCGGCGGCGGGCGCGCGCAACCTGCGCGTCTTCAGGGGCTGGCGCCGCGAGCTCATCGGCGACGAGCTGCTGAGCCTGCTCCTGTAGGAGCGCGCATCGCGCGCGATGCCACGGACCTCGACCAGGCTCCGGTGGCATCGCGCG
>CAYRKH010000063.1:0-17435 GCA_964424805.1 uncultured Woeseiaceae bacterium | reverse complement strand
TGCACGACGTGATCGCCGATGTCGGTCGACGACTCGCCGGCAGCCCGTGCCTGGGGCACCGTGGCGTCGGGACCCGGTCCGCCGCAGGCCACGAGCAGTGACAGAACCGACACCGCGGCTATTGTGCTGGTTGCCCTCATGTTTTCATCTCCCCCGGCTTCACGATCGGTCAAGGTCAAGACTATAGCTGATTTACGGATATCGGTCCTGCACCGCGAGCGTGATCGTCCTCAAACCGGGACCGGCTTCAGGCTGTGCAGGAAAATGACCGCGGCCTGGATCAGGATGATCGCGAATACCGGCGAGATGTCCAGTCCGCCGATCGGCGGGATCAGGCGCCGGAACGGCGCCAGTATCGGCTCGGACAGGGTGGTGAGCAGGGCCGTGATCGGGTTGTAGTTGTGAGGCGCGATCCAGCTCAGGACGATCCGGATCAGGATCGCGAAGAAGAACAGGTTGAGGCTGAGGATTACCAGTTCCGCCACCGCGGTCACCGCCACCGCCACCGGCTCGATGGGGCGATTCGTGAGGGCGAGCAGGACCAGCAGCGTCAGGAACTGGATGACGAACGCTGCCAGCACCGTGGCGGTGTCGAGCCGGCTGATCGAGGGCAGGACGCGCCGCAGCGGCAGGATCAGCGGCGAGGTGAAGCGCAGGATGCCCTGGGCGACGGGGTTGCGGAAATCCGCCCGCAGCCAGGGAAGCCAGAAGCGCAGCAGCAGCAGCAGCAGGTAAAGCTGCGCCAGCGTCTTGATGATGAAATAGAGAGCCTGTGTCATGCCGTCGCGTCGTTGTTATTGGCCCGGGACGACCGTGGTCGCTCACGCAACGATATCACGATCCTCCGAGCTGCGGCTCAAGTCTCGCGAGCGCCGAACAAGGCCGTGCCCAGCCGCACGATCGTCGCACCCTCGAAAATTGCGGCGCGGTAATCGGCTGTCATGCCCATCGAGAGCGTGTCGGTCACGATGCCGGCCTCGGCGAGCGTCCCGGCGAGGCGGCGCAGCCGACGAAAGGGTTCACGCTGCGCTTCAAAGGCATCCCGGGGACGGGGGATGCACATGAGGCCCCGTAGCCTGATCCTCGGCAGTCCTGCAACCGCCCGCGCCAGGTCGGCAACCTCGTCGGGAGCGACGCCGGATTTGCCTGCCTCCGCGTCGATATTGACCTGGATGCACACGTTGAGGTCGGGCGCGTGATGCGGACGTTGCCGGCTCAGGCGTTCGGCGATCTTCAGCCGGTCGACGGTGTGCACCCAGTCGAAGTGCTCGGCAACCGGACGCGTCTTGTTCGACTGCAGGTGACCGATGAAATGCCATACGAGGTCGTCGCGCCCGACTGCCCCGATCTTGGCAATGGCCTCCTGCACGAAGTTCTCGCCGAACTCGCGCTGGCCCGCCGCGGCGGCTTCCGCGACCTGCGCCGCGGGCTTCGACTTGCTCACGGCAAGCAGGCGCACATCGCCTGGAAGGCGTCCGGCTTCTGCGATTGCCAGCGCCAGCAAATCTTGGATTTTTCGAAAGTTATCCGTGACTCTAATCACGTTTTGCAAGGGGCGCTCCGCTATACTAGGCGGGGTTTATGGTAAAGGCCAGCGGCCACGATCCGGGATGGATTGACACGCGGCCGCCAGCCCGGCGTAAAGTCCTCAGAGGGAGAGATATGGCCGTCGATGTCGCGCAGCTGCTGTCGTTCACGGTAAAGAACAATGCATCGGACCTCCACCTGTCCGGCGGCGTACCACCGATGATACGGGTCGACGGCGACATCAAGCGCATCAACATGCCCGCGCTGACTCACAAGGATGTCAATAGCATGGTGTACGACATCATGAATGACAAGCAGCGCAAGGACTACGAAGAATTCCTGGAAACCGACTTCTCATTCGAGATCCCGAAGCTGGCGCGCTTTCGCGTCAACGCCTTCAACCAGAATCGCGGCTCGGCCGCGGTGTTCCGCACGATTCCCTCGGACATCCTGACGCTCGACGACCTCGGCGCGCCTTCGATCTTCAAGGACGTTTCGATGCACCCGCGCGGCATCGTGCTGGTTACCGGCCCCACCGGTTCCGGCAAATCGACGACGCTTGCGGCGATGGTAGACTACATCAACGAGAGCAAGCCGGATCACATCCTCACCATCGAGGACCCGATCGAGTTCGTGCACGAGAGCAAGAAGTCGCTGGTCAACCAGCGCGAGGTGCACCGTGACACGCTAGGCTTCAACGAGGCGCTGCGTTCCGCGCTGCGCGAGGATCCCGACGTCATTCTCGTCGGCGAGTTGCGAGACCTCGAGACGATCCGCCTGGCGCTGACCGCGGCGGAGACCGGACACCTCGTGTTCGGCACCCTGCATACCAGCTCGGCCGCCAAGACGATCGACCGTATCGTGGACGTGTTCCCGGCGGCGGAGAAGGAGATGGTGCGCGCGATGCTCTCTGAGTCACTGCGCGCGGTCATTTCGCAGACCCTCCTGAAGCGGATCGGCGGCGGGCGGATCGCGGCGCACGAGATCATGATCGGCACGCCGGCGATCCGGAACCTGATCCGGGAAGGCAAGATTGCGCAGATGTATTCGGCCATCCAGACCGGGCAGGCGTCCGGCATGCAAACGCTCGACCAGAACCTGGCGGAGCTCATGCAAAAAGGGCTGATCAACAAGGAAGAGGCCCGGTTCCGGGCGGTCAACAAAGAGAACTTCTGAAGACGCCGGGGAGCTGCGGGAGAGGAGGATATGGAACGCGAGCAAGCGGTGCGACTGACGCAGAACCTCCTGCGCAAGATGGTCGAGAAGGAAGGCTCCGACCTGTTCATCACGACGGGGTTTCCGCCGGCGATCAAGATCGACGGACAGATCCACAAGGCCACGGACACGCCGCTGACGGCAGAGCAGTCGGCGATGATGGTACGCGCCATCATGAACGACAAGCAGATCAAGGAATTCGACGCGACCAAGGAGTGCAACTTCGCGATCAGCCCGCAGGGCATCGGCCGCTTCCGCGTCAGCGCGTTCATCCAGCAGGGGATGATCGGTGCCGTGCTGCGCACGATCACGACCGAGATCCCGACGCTCGCCGAACTGGAGCTGCCGCCGATCCTCAAGGACGTGGTCATGAACAAGCGCGGGCTGGTGATCGTCGTCGGCGGTACCGGCTCCGGCAAATCCACCACGCTCGCGGCCATGATCGGCCACCGCAACGAGCATTCCAAAGGTCACATCATCTCGATCGAGGATCCGGTTGAGTACGTGCACCCGCACAAGGGCTGCGTCATCACGCAGCGCGAGGTCGGGGTCGATACGGAGTCCTGGCACGCGGCGCTGAAGAATACGCTGCGCCAGGCGCCCGACGTCATCCTGATCGGTGAAATCCGCGACAAGCAGACGATGGAGTACGGCATCCAGTTCGCCGAGACGGGTCACCTGTGCCTCGCGACCCTTCACGCCAACAGCGCCAACCAGGCGCTCGACCGCATCATCAACTTCTTCCCCGAGGAGCGCCGGCAGCAGCTCCTGATGGACCTTTCGCTCAACACGAAGGCGTTCGTATCGCAGCGACTGGTGCCGCGCGAAAGCGGCGTGGGGCGCGTCGCAGCGATGGAGATTATGCTCAATTCGCCGCTGATCGCGGACCTGATCTTCAAGGGGCAGGTCTCGCACATCAAGGAAATCATGGCCAAGTCGACGCGACTGGGCATGCAAACCTTCGACCAGGCGTTGTTCTCGCTGTATGAAGACGGCACGATTTCCTACGAGGAAGCAATGCGCAACGCCGACTCGAAGAACGAGCTCCGGCTTCGCATCAAGCTCGAGAGCAAGCGCGAAGGCACGCTGGCGGACCAGCACTCTGAGAGCCTGAAGATCATGGAAGAGGACACGGCCCGAACGTTCTGAACGTCGGCGCCAACCCCGTATGAACGTCAAACCCCTGTTCAAGCTGATGGTCGAGAAGAAGGCTTCCGACCTGTTCTTCACGCCTTTCGCCCCGGCGAAGATCAAGATCGACGGCAAGATCATGTCCGTCAACAAGCTGGAGATGACGCCGAAGATGGTCAAGCAGGCGGCCATCGAGCTCATGGATGAGAACCAGCTCGACATCTTCACGCGCGAGCTGGAGGTCGACTTTGCCATTTCGGAGCCCGGCCTGGGGCGCTTCCGGGTGAACGTGTTCCAGCAGCGTGGCAACGTCGCCATGGTCCTGCGCTATATCACGGCCGAGATGCCGAGGCTCGAGGAACTCGGGATGCCGGACCAGCTGAAGGAGCTGGTGATGCTGCGACGCGGGCTGATCCTCATGGTCGGCGCCAGTGGCAACGGCAAATCGACGACGCTCGCCGCGATGATCAATCACCGCAACGAGAAGACCTCGTCGCATATCATCACCATAGAGGACCCCATCGAGTTCCTGCACCCGAACAAGCAATCCATCGTCAACCAGCGTGAGGTCGGGCTCGACACCAAGTCCTACGCCAACGCGCTGAAGAGCGCCATGCGCGCGGCGCCGGATGTCATCCAGATCGGTGAAATCCGCGACCGGGTTTCGATGCAGTCCGCCATCGACATGGCGGGTACCGGGCACCTCGTGCTCGCCACCCTCCACTCGAACAACGCGCCCGAAACACTGGACCGTATCATCAACATGTTCCCGACGGAGCAGCACTCGCAGATCTTCCTCGATCTCGCGCACTACCTGCGAGCGATCATTTCGCAGCGCCTGGTGCGTTCGCGCACCGGGCGGCGGGTCGCCGCGGTCGAGCTGATGCTCAACACGCCGCACATCAAGGACCTGATCCACAAGGGCAACATCTCCGAGATCAAGGAAGCGATGAAGGACAGCACCGACAAAGGGGTGCAGAACTTCGATATGGCGCTGCTCAACCTTTACAAGGCGGGGACCATCACGCTCGAAGAGGCCATGTCCCACGCCGACTCCCGCTCCAACCTGGAAGCCAAGGTCAACTTCGGCTGATAGTGCCGGTCGTCATTCGACGACCGGCGGGCGACTAAACCGTCTCTTGGAATGCGGCGGAACCCGCCGCGACATCGTTCGTCAGGCGTCGTGCGGGGCGAACGTCGCGAGCGCATGCCGGGCCGAGATGAACACGCGGACTTCCTGGCCGTCCGAAAGACGCAGGTCGTGCGCGACGCGTGCCTGCAGCTCGAGATCGCTGTCGTGCAGCCTGACCGAGTAGAGGCGTGTCTCACCTTCATAGCGCCCCCACACCACGCGTGCGTTGCCGTGTGCATCGGCCGCCAACCCGAGGTCATGCGGGCGGACCAGTACGTCGAGGCCGTTTCCGGGTGCCTCGGGAGCGACGTTATCGGCGAGCGCCGTCCGGCCGACGATCGTCTCAACGCACGCCCGGCTGCCGTTGCGCTCGAAGCGCCCGCGGAGAAACACGCCGTCCCCGAGAAAGCGGGCGACGAAGCGGGTGCGCGGCGCGCGGTAGCAATACTCCGGGTCACCGACCTGCTCGAGCCTTCCTGCGTTCATGATCCCGACCCGGTCGCCGACCGACAGCGCTTCGTCCTGGTCGTGCGTCACCCATATAGCCGGCACACCGGCGGACTTCAGCGCGTCCCGGATCTCCCAGCGCAGGCTGGATTTCAGCGCCGCATCGAGGTTGGAAAGCGGTTCGTCCAGCAGCACCAGCCTCGGTTCGTGGGCCAGCGAGCGGGCCAGCGCCACCCGCTGCTTTTCGCCGCCGGAGAGCGTCCCCGGCAGGGCGCCGCGGTGCGCATCCAGGCCGAGGCGCGTGATCCAGGCCTCCGCCAGCGCCGGATTCCGGACGCGGAAGCCGACGTTTTGCGCGACGGTGAGGTGGGGAAACAGGGCGAAATCCTGGAACACGAGCCCGGTGCGACGTTTCTCCGGTGGAACCGGGTGATCGCGGTCGATGCGCTGGTCGCCGATGACGATCTCGCCGGATGCCGGCCGCTCGAGCCCGGCCACCGCGCGCAGCACGCTGCTCTTGCCGCAGCCGGTCGGCCCGACGAGGGTCACGATTTCGCCGACCGAGAGCGCCAGGTCGAAATCCTCGACGGCAACGAGGTTGCCGTAGCGCACGGTCAGGTCGTGAATAGCCAGCATGTCGGTAGCGTCCCCAGGTCGTCTTGCAATGGTCGGCGAAACAGCTTCTACGTTGGCTTCACGACCGTCAACCGGTCCTCGCCCGACAGCATGATCACGAGCGCAACGGCCGAAACGCCGATCAGCAGGAGTGCCGGCATGGCGGCGTAGCCGAAATAGCCGGCCTCGTAGACTTCCCACAGCCGGGTCGTCAAGGTCTCGAGTCCCGTGGGACGAAGCAGCAGCGTCGCCGGCAGCTCACGCATCGCCTCGAGGAACACCAGCGCGCCGCCGGCCACCACGCCCGGCAGGATCAGGGGAATGCTCACGCGCCGGAAGGCCTCGAACCGGGACGCGCCCAGGCTGCGCGCCGCGCCCAGCAGGTTCGCATCGACGCGTGCCACGCTGACGCGGATGGACCCGACCGCGAGCGGCAGGAACCGCAGTACGTGGGAGATCACCAGCAGGGCCACGGTCTGGTAGAGAAAGTCGAGCCGCAATCCGACGTACACCAGCGCGGTGCCCATTACGATGCCCGGAATACCGAAACCGAAGCTCGCGATGCGCTCGAGCCAGCGTCCGCTGCGCCCGGCGGCGGCCGCGTGTGCTACCGGCAGTGCCACCAGGACTGTCGCCACCGCGGCCAGTATCGCCGGGTACGCCGAGTTCCACGCCAGCATGGGATCGAAGTCTCCCGCGCCGTCGCGGACGAGCCACGCGGTGAGTACCAGCGCCGGCAGGGCGAGGGCGGCCGCGAGTACCAGCAGCATGCCGCCCATCAACGCCGTCCGCGTTCCGCCGCCCAGCGGGATCTCCAGGCGGCGCTGTGCCGTTTCGCGCTCGACGCCGACGCGGGATTCGAGGATGAGCACGACGGCCACCAGCGCCAGCAGCTGGAGCGACAGCAGGGCGGCGCGATCGAGGCCGAACGCGTTGTACTCCACGTAGATGATCCGGGTGAAGGTGTCGAGCCGGAGAATTGCCGGCGTGGCGAAGTCGCTCAGGGTATACAGCGCCACCAGCAATGCGCCGGCGGCTATGCCGCCGCGCACCCTCGGCAGCACGACGCGCCACAGCGCCGCGGGCAGCCCGAGCCCGAGCGATCGAGCGGCGTCGACCATGCGGCCGTCGAGCTGCCGGAGCGATGCCCGGGTGGTGAGCAGGACGAAGGGGTAGGTGTACAGCGTCATGACGATCGTGGCCCCGGCCAGGCCCTCAACGGGCGGCGTCGGAAGGCCGATCAGCCTGTCGATTTCCCCGCCGCGGCCGAATGCCGCGAAATACGCGAAGGCGCCGACGTAGCTCGGGATCGCGAGGGGAGCGGCCAGCACCGCCAGCCAGAAGCGGCGGCCCGGCAGGTCCGTGTGCGCGGTCGCCAGCGCCAGCGGCACGCCGACGACGACCGCACCCGTCACGGTCAGCACGGTGAGCGCCAGCGTGTTGGCCAGGATGCGCGCCGTCTGGCCGCCGAAGTCCAGGTCCGCGCCAAGCGACAGGAGGACGAGGACGGCGACGGGGCTCAGCACGGCGAGCGCCGCCGCAGCGCTCGCAACGTGGTGCAGGGATACGCGCGTCACAGCACCCCGGTGCGCCGCAGGAGCTCCAGCGTAGGCCGCAGATCCGAAAGGCGTTCCAGGTCGACGCGCGGTGGCTTCAGCTCGGCCAGGGGGGGGAGGCCGGCAGGCGGCGATACGCCGGCCACCAGCGGTATCTCGTAGGCTTCGCGTGCCAGGTAGGCTTGCACCTCCCGCGTGAGCAGGTGGCGCAGGAAGGCGAGTGCCGGCTCGCTCTGCCTGAGCAGGACGCAGCCTGAGGCATTGACGAGGCAACCGGCGTCGTTGCGCGTGAAGGCGAGCGCGAGATCGGCCTCGGGCTGGCCCTGCTTGAGCCTCAGCGTGTAGTAGTGATTGGCAAAACCCAGGTCGATTTCGCCGCGGGACACGCCCATGACCACGTTGAGCTCGCCCGCGTATTCGGTCGCTTTCGGGGCCATCGCTTCGAGCCAGGCCCCGGTGGCTTCTTCGCCTTCGAGCAAACGCATGGCCGTAACGAAAGACTGGAACGCGCCGTACGCGGGCGCCCATCCGAACCGCCGGTCGACCTCGGGAAACCGCATGATGTCGTCCGGCAGGTCTGCCGCCGCTACCCTCGTCGGGTTGTACGGCACCGTGCGCACGCGGCCGGAGACCGGCGTCCAGCTGTCGTATCGGAATGCCGGCTTCATGAGCCCCCGTACGTCATCCGGCACGGGCACGTGGCCCGCGTTCGCGGCAACCAGGCCGAGCGAGCTGGCATCGATCGACCAGAACAGGTCGGCGCGAACGCCGCCGGCTCCCGCCTCGGCGACCAGGGTATTGGCCAGTGCCGTCGACGGGCCCCGGCGCACCTTCAGCTCGAGGCCCGGGTTGCGTTTGCGGATTGCCTCCAGGATGTGCTCGTAGAGTCCGCCTTCACCACGCCCGAGATAAAGCGTCAGCTCACCGTCGACGGTCGGCAGCGAGTCCACCGAGGGCGCCAGGCCGGCGGCGGCGGACGCTGCGGCATGCGCAAGCCCGCCGAGCGGCCGCATCAGCCCGAGCGCGGCGAGGCCCTGGAGGACGGCTCTCCGCCGCATGCTCAGAAAACCCTGGAGCGCGACTGCTCTACGGATTCCAGGATGGCGCTGGCCGCCTGGAGCTGCTCCGTCATCGACTGCAGCGCCGCCTGCACCTCCTCGCTGCCAGCGCCTCGCTGCATCAGGAGTGGCAGGGTCGCGTTGAAGTCCCGCTCGAGGCTGCTCACCAGCTCCGGGTCCCGCTCGATGAGGTCTCCTTCCAGCCCTTCGAAACGGCTCATGTAGGTTTGATGAATCAGGCTTTCCGCCCTGGCGAGCTCGTTCGCCTCGTAGGCCGCCACCGCCTGCTCGAGGTCGGCGATGATCCGTTCGACGGTCTCCGGTCCCGACTCCGCGGCACCCGCGGTGACGACGGCGGTGTGCGCGTCGCCGCCTGGCTGGCTTGCCGCCAGCTTCAGGGCCCCGAACCCCTGCCACAGTGCTTTCTCCACGCGCTTCGCGGCGGCCGCCACGTCGGACGTCGGCCGGTCTCCGTCGACCGCCTGCTGCAGCGCGATCAAGGCCTGCCAGACGCCGGGATACATGATCGTCGCTTTTCGTTCGATAGCGGCGTGCACGGAGACTTCCTCCCAGTGCTCGATCAACGCCTCGACCCGTGGCTTCACTGCCTGGCGCGCGGCGTGACCGTCCACGATGGGTACGAGCTCCGCTGTCAGCGCATCGATCTCCGCGCTGTAGTCGTCCAGGTGCCGGCCGAACTCCGCGAGCAGCTCCTCGTCGATCTCGCCGTGCGCCAAGGCCGCCGGGACGGGCAGCGCAAAGAGGCCGACAAGCACGATGGCGGCCATGAATCTGGTTGAATCACTCATAGGGACTCCTTTGTCCAGCCGTGGATCAACGCGCCGGCATGACGTACCGGAACTGCAGGCAGGGTCGTGCGTTTCTGAGACAAGAGGCGCGATCGGTCTTGCAAATAATAATGATTCTCATTCTTGAGATGCAAGAGGCAGATGCGGGCCGCGCCTGGCGGCGCGGAGTCACGCGCCGGGATCCGTGAG
The DNA here is from genome assembly GCA_964424805.1 of uncultured Woeseiaceae bacterium. GTDB lineage: Bacteria > Pseudomonadota > Gammaproteobacteria > Steroidobacterales > Woeseiaceae > IDS-8. Next base: position 7,756 of record CAYRKH010000063.1, on the reverse strand, counting down.
CGGCGGGAATCGATGAAACGCCGCGCCGGTCGCCCGAGGCCGTCTTATACAAAGACCGTGGCGGCGTCGAAAACCGGGCCGTCCACGCAGACGCGTTTCATGGCGGGGCCGTCGGCCGTGTGGACCGGCACCGTGCAGGCGGCGCAGCCGCCGACGGCGCAGGCCATGTATTCCTCCAGCGAGGCCTGGCAGGGGACGCCGAACTCACGGGCGAGGGCGGCAACCGCTTCGAGCATCGGGGTCGGGCCGCAGGTGAATATCTCGACCTCGGCAAGCGCTTCGGGGGTCTGTGCTTTGAGCCAGAGACGGGCGAGCTCGGCGACGTTGCCCCGGAAAGCGCCCGGCAGGCCGGCGCCGCTCGCGAGCCGGCTCGGAATGCGCCAGTCCTCCAGCAGCGGCATCGCGTGCATGGCCTTCTCCTGCAGCCACGCGGTCACGATCCCGGAGGGCACGGGCTCGAACGGGAACGGGATCTCCGAGCCCATCAGCACCAGCGCGTCCCAGTCGCGGTGGTCGCGCCACAGGGTTTCGGCCAGGAAAATCATCGGCGGGATGCCGACGCCGCCGCCGATGAGCAGCGGTCGCGGCCGCTCCGGCGACGGCTCGAAGCCGCGGCCGATCGGCCCGAGCAGGCTCATGGTGTCGCCGGGGTGCTTGTGCCCGAGGGAGCGCAGGCCGCTGCCGACGATCTTGAACAGGACCTCTATCCATCCCTCCGCCGGGTCGGCGCGCATGATGGAAAGCGGCCGCCGCATGGGGATGGCCGGGTCGCAGCGAATGTGCACGAAGCTCCCCGGGATGGCGCGGCGCGCCGTCTCCGGCGCCCGCAGGCGGAGGATGAACTGATCGCCGGGGAACCGGGACACCTGCGTGACCCGAGACTCCTCGAGGAAGATGGTGCCGCGGTGCGATAAGCCAGCGGCGCTCGCCGCGCTCGCCTGGCTCACTGCGCTTCCAGCGTTTCGATGACGACGGAGAGGATCGCCATGCGCACGGCGACGCCGTTGGTCACCTGCTGCGTGATCACCGACGCCGGGCTGTCGGCGAGGGCGGATTCGATTTCGATGCCGCGGTTCATGGGGCCCGGGTGCATCACGATCGCATCGGGCGCGGCGAGCCGCATGCGCTCGCGGCTGATGCCGTAATTGGCGAAGTACTCGTCTATCCCGGGAATCCCGTCGAGGTTGCCGATACGCTCGCGCTGGATGCGCAGCGCCATGACGACATCGGCGCCGCGCAGGCCCTCGTCCAGCCGGTGCAGGACACGGCCGGACGGAATCGTGCCGGGCTCGGGCGCCAGCGCCGGAGGAGAGACCAGGCGCAGCTCGCCTACGCCGAGCGTCGTCAGGGCTTCCGCCGCCGAGCGCGCCACGCGCGAATGCGCAATGTCGCCGACGATCGCCACCGTGAGATTATGGAAGTCCGGCTTGTGCTGGCGGATCGTCAGCACGTCCAGAAGCCCCTGCGTCGGATGCGACACGTCGGCTTCGCCGGCGTTCAGGATGCTGGCGTGCTCGCTCACGTGGCGTGCGATATAGGCGGGCACTCCGGCGCTGGCGTCGCGCACCACGAACACGTCGATCTGCATCGCCTGCAGCGTGTAGATCATGTCGAGAATGCTTTCGCCTTTCTTGCGCGAGGAGGTGTTGACCTCCAGGTTCAGCACGTCGGCGCCGAGGCGCCTGGCGGCGAGGTCGAAGGAGGCGCGTGTCCTCGTGCTCGGCTCGAAGAAGAGATTGGCGACCGTGCGGCCGGCGAGCGCGCGGCTGCGGGCGGCGCCCTGGCCCTCTGGCCTCAGGTAAGTTTCGGCGCGGTCGAGCAGGGCGACGAGCTGCTGCCGGCTCATGCCGTCCAGTGTCAGCAGGTGGCGCAGCCTTCCTTCGGGGGTCAACTGAAGGTCGGCATCTTTGGCCGTCCCCGGTGCTTCGAACATTTCGGTGGCTGACATGGCGGTCGTGAGTTTAACTCGCCAGCCAGCGCTCTGCGATCAGGACGGCGGCGGCGGCATCCACCATGTCCCTGGCGGTGCGTCGCCGGGTCTGCCCGCTGCGGCGGCCATCGACCAGGAGCTGGCGCGCCTCCAGGGAGGAATAGCGCTCGTCGACGGTCTCCACGGGCAGCGCGAACCGGGCGAGGCCGGATACGAATTCGGCGACCGCCGGGGCAATCTGCGACGGGGAGCCGTCCGCGTGCTGCGGCATACCGACGACCAGGCAGGCCGGCCGCCACTCGGCCACCAGGGCCTCGATCCGGGCCCAGTCGGGACCGTTCGCACCGTTCGCCACCACGCCGAGCGGGCTCGCGGAAGCGGTGATCCGCTGGCCAACCGCGACGCCGATGCGCCGCAGGCCGAAGTCGAAGGCAATGATCGTGTCGTGCCGGGTGTCAGGCGTGTCCGGCATGCGGGGACAGCCGGCTGATGTCGACGCCGAGTATGCGCGCCGCCGACATCCAGCGCTCGGGGTAAGGCACGTCGAAGACGAGCTCCGGCGTCGCCGGCACGCTGAGCCAGGTGTTGGCGAGCATCTCGGCCTCGAGCTGGCCGGGCTGCCAGCCGGCATAGCCCAGCGCCACGAGCGATTTCGCGGGCCCTTTGCCGGCCGCGATGGCCTCGAGCACGTCGCGCGACAGGGTCAGCTGTATTCCCGGCGACACCGCGACGGAGCTTTCGAAGCGGATCGCCGAGTCATGCAGGACAAAACCCCGTTCCCGGGCCACCGGGCCGCCGTCGAGCACCGGCCGGCGGGAGACCGCGGCATCGGCGTCCGTCACTTCGAGCTGCGCGAACAACCCGCCGAGGTTCAGGCTCATCGGGCGGTTGATGACGATCCCGAGCGCGCCTTCGGCGTTGTGCTCGCAGATCAGCGTGACGGTGCTGCTGAAATTGGGATCCGCCATGCCGGGCATGGCGATAAGAAGCTGATTGCTGAAGCTGGCCGCGGCTTCCATGGCCACAGTATCGACCTTCTTCGGGCGGCGGACAACCGCCGTCCCATCCAGTGGGTTTATCCGCCGTTGCGGCTGAACTCCCATTTGTAGGCGAACCGGAGCTGGTCGTATTCCGCGCTCACGGCCCGGGGAAAGGGATCGAACGGCGCGGCGCGCCGCAGGATGTCGAGCGCCGCCTGGTCGAGCATGCCGGAGCCGGAGGAGCGGCGGATGATCACTTCCTGCAGCGCGCCCGACGCGTCGATCGTGACTTCGAGCGTAGGGCTGCCGGTATGGCCCTGCGCAAGCGCCTGTTCGGGAAAGTACGCGACGCCGATCGCTTCGATCTCGCGCTTCCAGCGGTCGAGGTAGCCGGCGATGACCGATTCGCGCGTGTCGACACTGGTCACCAGCTCGCGGGGCTTGTCATCGCGGATCAGCAGGCTGGCACGGTCGTCCTGCGGCAGCGGCAACGTGCGGTCGACGCCCGCGTCCAGCGCCAATGCCTTGTGCTCGAGCGTCTCGGGCTCCTCGCGGGGCCGGTCGGGCACCTCGAGCGCCCGATCGCTGCGGCTCGTCAGCACCTGGTCCGCGGCCTCGCTAGCGGCCTGGGTGTCCTCCAGGCTGTCGCCTGTCGCCTGCCCGGGATTGGCGAACGGAACGCGGCTCTCGGGCAGCGCGCCGGGGCGCACCTCGAGCAGGGTATTGCCCTGGCCCTCCTGGCTTGCCTGCGCGAGGTAATCCGCGTCATCGTTATTCGCCGACCGCTCGGGGTCGGCCACGATGACGACGTCGAGCGAGATCGCATCGGCTTCGCCGCCTGCCATCGGGTTGAAGGTGATGCCGATGATGAGAATGCCGTGGATCAGCGCGGCGAGAAACAGCATCGGCGGCAGGCGATCGGGCTTTGCCGCGCGCTCGGCCCCGCCCGGCGGCGCTTTGCCTTCGGCCATGTCGATGTCGGCAAAGGCGTCGGTCATGGCGTCATTCGGTCATCCGGGCCTCGATGGCATCGAACAGCAGGCCCGCGATATTCAGCCCGAACGCGCGGTCCAGTTCGCGTATGCCCGTCGGGCTGGTCACGTTGATTTCCGTCAGGTAGTCGCCGATCACGTCGATGCCGGCGAACACCACCCCGTGTTCCTTCAGCACCGGGCCGACGCGCGAGCAGATGTAGCGGTCGCGCTCGGACAGCGGCTGCGCCTTGCCCTGCGCCCCCATTGCCAGGTTCCCGCGGTAGTCGTGCTCCGTGGGCACGCGAGCCAGGGCGTAGGGCACCGGTTCGCCGTCCACGAGCAGGATGCGCTTGTCGCCGGCGCTGATCTCCGGCACGAAAACCTGCGCCACGGCAAAGCGGGTGCCGTGGTCGGTGAGGGTCTCCATGATGACGTTCGCATTCTTGTCACCGGCCGCAATGACGAAGATCGAGCGCCCCCCCATGCCGTCCAGCGGCTTCACGACGATCCGCTCGTGCTCCTCGAGGAACGCGCGGATGTCGCTCATCGAACGGGTGATGAGCGTCAGCGGCGCGCAGTCGGGGAACCACGCGGTGTAGGCCTTCTCGTTCATGTCACGCAGAGCCTGCGGTCGGTTGACGACCAGCGCGCCTGCGAGTTCGGCGCGCTCCAGTATGTAACTGGTGTAGATGTACTCCATGTCGAAGGGCGGATCCTTGCGCATGAGCACAATATCGAGATCGCCCAGCGCGATCTCCCGGGCATCCCCCAGCTCGAACCAATGCTTCGGATCGTCGAATACCCGGAGCGGCCGTGAGCGCGCCAGCGCCACGCCGGCGTCGAGGCGCAGGTCGCCCTGCAGCATGTAGTGGATCTCGGCCCCGCGCCTGGATGCTTCCAGCAGCATCGCGAGCGTCGAATCCTTCTTCGTCGTGATGGACTCGATCGGGTCCATCACGACGCCAACGGTAACGTCTTTCCGGCCCATTTCGCTCATGCCCTCCCGGCAGCTTGAAGATCCGGATTATGCGTGAAAAACAACAATGAAATCAGCAAACTCATGGCCTGTGGCAGCAGTCGTAGCGGCCTGCACATCAATATGGTACAAGGGTCCGCAATCCGCTTGGGGGCGAGGAAAACCGTGTCAAACAACACATCTCGAGGTCTGAACGGACTCAAGATCCTGGTCGTGGATGACAGCAAAACCATCCGCCGCACCGCCGAGACTCTCCTGTCCAAGGAGGGCTGCCAGGTCTTTACCGCCATCGACGGCTTCGACGCGCTCTCCAAGATCGCCGATCACCAGCCCGACCTGATCTTCGTCGACATCATGATGCCGCGGCTGGACGGTTACCAGACCTGTTCACTCATCAAGCACAACAAGGTGTTCCGCAATACGCCCGTGATCATGCTGTCCAGCAAGGACGGGCTGTTCGACCGTGCGCGGGGGCGTATCGTCGGCTCGGAGCAGTACCTGACGAAGCCGTTCACCAAGGACGAGCTGCTCGGCGCGATTTCCAACCAGATCAATTGAGGGAGCGATCCATGGCCGTGATTCTCATTGTCGATGATTCGCCGACGGAACTGCACCTGTTCCAGAACATGCTGGAAAAGAACGGCTTCGAGACGCTGGTCGCGGACTCGGGTGAGGAGGGCATCCGGCAGGCGCAGTCGGCGCGGCCCGACTGCATCCTGATGGACGTGGTGATGCCCGGCATGAACGGTTTCCAGGCGACGCGCCGGCTGACGCGCGATCCGGGCACCTCGAAGATTCCGGTAATCATGATCACTACCAAGGACCAGGAAACCGACAAGATTTGGGGCATGCGCCAGGGCGCGGCCGAGTACCTCGTGAAGCCGGTCGCGGAGAAGCAGCTCGTCGCCAGGATCAACGCCGTCATGGGCGATTGAATGGCCGAGGCTCCCTTTAGCCGTTCGCTGCAGCGCACTGGCCGGTGAGATGACCGGGCAAGCGCAAGATCTCGCGAGCCTGGTCGGAGAACCGTTCGATCTCCTGCTGGAGATGGAGCGGCGCAGCCGCGCGGCCTTTGCCGGGCAGGGCGGCGAGGGACCGTCCTCCGAGTGGGTCGGTATCGGTTTCCGGATCGGTGACGAGCAGTTCGTTGCGGGACGGGAGGCAGTGCGCGAGGTGCTGATGCTGCCGCAGACGATGACCCGCGTGCCGGGCACGAAACGCTGGGTGCTCGGCATTGCCAACCTGCGCGGGCACCTGCTGCCGCTGATCGACCTGAAGATGTTCCTCGGCAGCGGGCGCACGGCGCTGAAGCGCACCACGCGTGTCGTGTCCGTCAACCACCGGGAGATCCCCGCGGGGCTGGTGGTCGACGAGGTATCCGGCTTCCGCCGTTTCGTCGACTCGGAGTTCACCGACCGCTGGCCGCCGACGGTGGTGCGCTGCGACCGCTATCTCGACGGCGCCTACCAGCGGGGGCACGACAGCTGGCCGGTATTCGACCTGTTCAACCTGGTCGAGAGCAGTGCCTTCCTGCAGGCCGCCGCGGAATGAGCCCGCTCCGGCACCGTACTCACAAGACAAGCGAACGATATAAAAACCATGGCTAATAAACCCGACAAAAGGTTCGACAGGAAAGAACAGGGCGCCTCCACCTTCACCCTGCTGGCGTTGCTGACGGCAGTCGTGCTGGCCGCGGCCGCGGGCACCTGGTACCTGCAGTACGGCCGCGGCGCCGGGACGGGTTCTGCCGAGGTCGTGCGGCTTTCGGAGGAGGTCGCCCGGCACGCGAATACGCTGCGGGCCGACCGCGAAGCGGCCGCGACGATCCGTTCGGCTGCCGCCGACGTGGCCGAGCGTATGCCGGCCCTGCTCGCGGCTTCCGATGCCCTGCTGGAAGCCAGCGGGTCCACCGGCACTATCCAACAGTTCCAGCAGCGCGCCGCCGCACTGCGGCAGGCGCTCGTCGCGCTTGCCGAAGGCTCGGCCGAGGCCGATGCCGCGACCGCCATCGCAGCAGACCTGGCGTTCCTCGTCGACGTCACCGGCGCGCTGTCCGGCTCCGCGACCACGCTGGACGTCGTGCCGCTGTCACCCGAGGACCGGGAGGCGGCGCTCCGGCCGGTCGAGTCGCAGCTCGCGGAGATCGAGCCGCGCGTCACCGAAGCACTGGCCGCCGCGGAGAACCTCGGCAACTCCGCCGCGGCGCTCGCCGCGCTGGCGGCCAGCGCCGGCTCCCTGCAGGCGGCGGCGGTCTCGCGCGAGCAGCCGGCGCTCGGGGGAGCAGCCATCCTGCAGCAGCCGCTCTTGCCCGCGGCGCTCGTCGGCCTGGCGCTGCTGCTGCTCGCGATCCTCGCTTACCTGCATTCGCGGTCGGCTGTTTTCGAACGCACCTCGAAAGTGCAGGCGGAACAGAATGAACGCAACCAGCAGGCCATCCTGCGCCTCCTCGACGAGCTCGGCAGCCTCGCGGACGGCGACCTCACCGTCGAAGCCACCGTCACGGAGGACATCACCGGCGCGATTGCCGATTCCATCAACTACGCCATCGAGAAGCTGCGCGAGCTGGTCGCGACCATCAACGAGACGGCCATCATGGTGGCGTCGGCCGCCAAGCAAACGGAAAGCACCGCGGGTCACATGGCGCGCGCGGCCGAGACCCAGAACCGGGAAATCCGCGCCGCCAGTGAGTCCATCGATTCCATGGCCGCGTCCATCGAGGAGGTTTCCGGCAACGCCGAGCGCTCCTCCGACGTCGCGCGGCACTCGGTGGAAGTGGCGCACAAGGGCGGTGAAGCCGTGCGCCGCACCATCGACGGGATGAACGCGATTCGCGAGACCATCCAGGAGACCTCGAAGCGCATCAAGCGCCTCGGTGAGAGCTCCCAGGAAATCGGCA
>CAYRKH010000062.1:0-17492 GCA_964424805.1 uncultured Woeseiaceae bacterium | reverse complement strand
CCGGGGCATCGCGCGCAATGCGCGCTCCTACGGGGTGGGGCGACACCAGCATCGGCGCGTGCAAGACGCGACGTGGCATCGCGCGCAATGCGCGCTCCTACGGGGTGGGGCGACGCCAGCATCGGCCGTGCAAAACGCGACGTGGCATCGCGCGCGGTGCGCGCTCCTACGGCAGGCGTTGGAAGTTGGTTACGGCCTGGCGCAGGGCTGCCAGCCTCGCCCGGGCCGGCGGGCCGTAGCGGGCGGCGAGGTAGAGCTCCGTCACTTGCGTGGCCTCCTGCAACGGGGCGACGCCGGCACTCGCCAGCCGGGCGGCAAAACGCTGCGGGCTTTCACCGCGCGCGGGACGCAGCCCGGCCTTGCGCGTGAACCGGTCATAAAGCCGCGCCGCCGGATCCTTGCGGGGCGGCCGGTAGCGCCACAGCAGCAGCAGGCTGACGGCGCTCACCAGGATCGCGAGTATCGCCGTGAGCGTCAGCATCATCCGGCGCCAGTCCGGCTGGTCCATGCCGAGGGCCTGCATGAGCGAGCTCTGCTTTTCCGGGCCGTACCCCAGTATCCAATCGTTCCAGCGCGCGTTGAACGCATCCCAGGTCAGCGTAAGCCGGTGCAGCAGGCGCGAAGGTGCGTCGAAACCCCAGCGCGCGCCGATGCCCGCCAGGCGCGCGCCCGACATGCCGCTCTCGATTCGCTCGGGCGCCACGGCGGCCGTCGGGTCGATGCGCACCCAGCCGCGCCCGTCCAGCCACACCTCGGCCCAGGCGTGCGCGTCGGACTGGCGCACGATCATGTACTGGCCCATCGGGTTGATCTCGCCGCCCTGGTAGCCGAGCACGATGCGCGCGGGCAGGCCCGCCGCGCGCATCATCACGGTGAAAGCGGAGGCATAGTGCTCGCAGAAGCCGCGCCGCGTGTCGAACAGGAACTCGTCGACCGGGTTCGCGCCGAGCGGCGGCGGCTCCAGCGTGTAGTAGTAGTCTTCGTCGTGGAATTTCTGCAGGACATCCTCGATGAACTGCCGGTCGCTCCCCGCGGCGTGCCGCATCCCGCGCGCGAGCGCGGCGGCGCGCGGGTTGCGCTCCTCCGGTACGCGCAGGTACCAGGCCCTGGTCCAGTCCTGTAGCGAAGCATCGATACGGTACTGGAGGTAAGAGACCGCGCTGTACGCCACCCGCTGGTCGATCGGCTGCAGGCTCGCGAGCTGGTGCTGCTGGCCCATGATGCTGTCCTTGAGGGACCAGCCGTACGGAATGTCGAGGGCATAGAGCCATCGCTCGCGCGTCGGCTCCATGGTGACCTGGTAGCGCACCGGCTCGCCGTAGACCTCCAGCCGGTCGCCCGCATCGCCGGGGCCGGGGTCGCGGCTGCTCCAGGTGCGGCCGTCGAACCGGTCCAGCACCAGCCCGCGCCAGTAACGCTGGCTCGGCGGCGGCGGCTCTGCTTCGAAGGCGGCGCGAAAGGCGACCGCATCCGACAGCGACAGGCTGCTGATGTCGCCGGGGCTCATCCGGTCGTTCAGGCCCGCCGTCGCGCCGCCCTTGTCGATCGGGACCGCCCAGAACGGCGTGGCGATACGAGGGAAAAAGATCCACATCGCGAGCGCGAGGGGCGCGGCATACAAAAGCAGGCGGGCGGCCGCGCCGAAACTGGCGCGGGCCGGCTCGTTGGCGGTGGTCGACATCCGCAGCCACGCCGTCATCGTCAGGCCGAGGCCCGCCACCAGGTAGGGCAGCGACCAGACGTATTGCTCGCGCAGCAGCGCGGCCATCACCAGGAAAATCGAGATGAAGAGCAGGACGAACTGGTCGCGCCGCTGGCGCGTCTCCAGGAGCTTCAGCGCGGCCATGACCGCGAGCAGCGCAGAGCCCGGGCCGACGCCGCTGATCGTGTAATCGTACGAGCCGAACACGCCGATGAAGCAGAGGAGCGAGAGCACTATGCGGACCCATGGCGGCGGCAACCGCCAGCGCTTGCGTTCCATCTGCCAGCGCACGGCCGCGCAGGCGAAGAACGTCGCCGTGATCCAGGCGGGCAGGTACTCGACGTGCGGGGCGACCGCGAAGGCGAGTGCCGCCAGCGTCCAGGGCAGGCTGGCGAGCAGTGAGCCGTCCGTGCCGCCGCGCCGTTTCATGGCCGGTGGTCCGTAGCTTCGAACAGCGCCAGCGCCTCGAGACAGCGATGGCGATGAGCGTCGCCGTGCGCCGGCGGAAAGGCCGCGCCCGGCAGGCGCAGCCCGTAGTCGCGGTGCGTCCGGTCCGCATCCACGATCCAGCGCGCCAGCACGGACAGCCGCTCCTCGACCCCGGCCAGGGGTACCTCGCGGAAGTCGAACCACTGGCTGCTGGTATCGGCGCCCGCGAACTGCTTCGACAGCAGCTCGCCGCTGCGCGCATAGGCTTTCCACGCGACGTGCCGCGGGGAATCACCGTCGTGAAAATCCCGGAAACCGGCAAAATCCTCCTCGCCCCGCGCATCGTGCTGGCGGTGCCCGTGCGCGTCCTGCATCGCGGGCATGGGCGGCGGCGCTTCCGCCGGCGCGGGGTACACCAGGCCAGCGAGGTCCATGTGCAGCCACGACCACGCGCGAAACAGCTCGAACGGGTAGCGCGTCCGGATCGCGAAGCGCTCCAACCGCACGAATCCTCGCCGTTTCGTGGGCAGCGCCAGCGTGAACACGCGGCTCTCGCCGGCCGCGAGGTTCGCAATTGCGGACCTCGCGCCAGCCGCCGAGAGCTGCAGGTCGTGCCGCTGGTTCCTCGCGTTGTTGGTGATAGCGACGCGGAACTCGATCGTCTGTCCCGCGAATACCGGGTCGACTCCGGCGAAGCCGATCTCCAGGTCGACCAGGTTGCGCTGGCACTGGTGCATCGATACCAGGCCGAGCCCGGCCAGCAGGAACGTCAGCACGAAGGACAGGTTGTTGTTGTAGTTCATGGAGCCGAGCAGCATCGCGAACGTCATCAGCGCGTAGACGAGGCCGACGCCGGTCGGGAGGATGTAGATACGCCCGGGGCGCAGGCGCGTCAGGGCGTCATCCGGGCCCTGGCGGGTGCGGGCCCAGCGGGCGGCTTTGGACCTGAGGGTGGCGCGGAGCGGCGGGAAGATATTCAGTAGCCGTGTCTGCATAGGTACCGGAGTGCCGCACCATTCATGAACGTTCCGGGGCCGTGGCTGGCGAAGCCGCGACCCGGGGAAAGGGGCCTTCGGCACCGGCCACGAGCACGTCCTTGTGGGCCTGCGACTCGGCATCCCTGCCTCGTAGCTGCCGAAGACCCCTTTCCCCGGGTCACGGCTTCGCTCCTGCCTCTGTGCCGTTCATGAATGCTGCTCCGTGCCCGTCGGCAGACGCTCATCCTTCGTTTACGGGATGTCGACGGCTTCGAGCACGTGGCGCGTCAGGTCCGCGGGACTGCGGTAGCGGGAGCCGCTCATCGGGCGGAGGCGGTGGCCGGCGACGGCGGGGAACACGGCCTGGACGTCGTCGGGGTAAACGCCGGGGTGATGGTGCAGGAACGCGTGGGTGCGAGAGGCGGCCGCAAGCGCGAGCGAGCCGCGGGGGCTGAGGCCGGTTTCGATCTCGGGCGACTCGCGCGTGTAGCGCACGAGTGCCTGGATGTAATCGAGCAGCGGCTCGCTTACGTGCACCCGCGCGGCGTGCTGCTGGAGCTCGGCCAACAGCTCCGGGTTGAGCGCGGGCGTGATGCCGGTGAGGAGCTGCCGGCGGTCGGCGCCGGTAATGAGCGCGCGCTCATCCTCCTCGTTCGGGTAGCCGAGCTCGATGCGCATGAGGAAGCGGTCGAGCTGCGACTCGGGCAGGGGGAAGGTACCGACCTGGTCCGAGGGGTTCTGCGTGGCGACGACGAAAAACGGCTGCGGCAGCGCATGCGTCTGGCCGTCGACGGAGACCTGCTGCTCTTCCATCGCTTCGAGCAGCGCGCTCTGCGCCTTCGGCGTGGCGCGGTTGACTTCGTCGGCGAGCACGAGCTCGGCGAACACGGGGCCCCGCTGGAACTCGAACTCGCCGCTCGCCTGCCTGAAGATCGACACGCCGACGATGTCGGCGGGCAGCAGGTCGCTGGTGAACTGGATCCGCTGGTAGCTCAAGCCCAGGACGCGGGCCAGCGCCTGGGCCAGCATCGTCTTGCCGAGGCCGGGCAGGTCCTCTATCAGGAGGTGGCCTTTCGCGAGCAGGCAGGCCAAAGCCAGCGCGATTTCCCGGTCCTTGCCGAGGATGATCGAGCCGAGCACTTTCCGGGCGTTATCGAGTGCCGCTTTCTGCCCTTCCACGTTGAGCGGCACGAATTCGAGGGTGCTTCCGCGCTGCATGTCCACTCCGTCGCTGCCAGCCGCCAGGCCATGGTGGCCTATGTGCGAGGCTCATGCACAGGTCGGCGATGCTAAATGTGAACTGCGGCACATGGCGGATAGCGTCACGCGTCGTCGAGCTTCGCGAGCTGTTCGTCGAGGCGGGCGATCTGCCGCTCGAAGTCGGCGACCCGTTCCTTCTCCTGTGTGACCACGTCGGCCGGCGCGTTGTTCACGAAATTTGCGTTGGCGAGCTTGGTGGTGCTGCGCTGCAGGTCCTTTTCGGTCCGGGCGCGCTGCTTTTCCAGCCGGGCCCGCTCGGCGTCGACGTCGATCGTGCCCTTCATCGGTACCAGCAGCTTCATGTCGCCGAGCAGCGCCGTGGCGGAGGCCGGCGCGGTCTCGTCATCCCGCAGGCTGCGGATGGACTCGATCCGGCCGACGCCCTGCAGCAGGTGCGCGTGCTCGGCCGCGCGCCGGATGTCCTGCTCGTCCGCCTGCTGCAACAGTACCGGCAGCAGCCTGCCCGGCGCAATGTCCATTTCCCCGCGTATCCGGCGGATACCGAGGATAAAGCCCATCACCCACGCCATCTCCCGTTCCGCGGCCTCGTCGTCGGCATCCGCTGCCGCTTCGGGGAACGGCTGCAGCATGATGGACTCGCCCGCGATACCGGCGCGCGCCGCGACGTCGCCCCAGAGCTCCTCGGTGATGAACGGGACCAGGGGGTGCAGCAGCCGGAGCAGCGTTTCCAGCACTTCGAGCAGCGTCTTTTTCGCCGCCTGCACCGCGGCGGCCGGTGAGCTCCCGGATTGCAGGACCGGCTTCGACAGCTCGAGGTACCAGTCACAGAACTCGTGCCAGGCGAAGTCATAAAGCGCCTGCGCCGCGAGGTCGAGTCGATAGGCCGCGAAGTGCTCGTGCACCGCGCGAACGACGTGGTTGAGCCGCGAGCGTATCCAGCGGTCGGCCGGGCCGGGCTGCGCCGGCGCCTCTTCGTAGCCCTCCGTATTCGAGAGCACGTAATGCGCGGCGTTCCAGAGCTTGTTGCAGAATTTCCGGTAGCCTTCGATTCGCCCGAGCTCGAAGCGGATGTCGCGCCCGGTCGTCGCCAGCGCCGCGAACGTGTAGCGCAGGGCGTCGACGCCATAGGCGTCGATGCCGTCCGGGAACTGCCGGCGCGTCGCCGCCTCGATTTTCGGCGCGAGGTGCGGCTGCATGAGGCCGGTTGTGCGCTTGGCCACCAGGCTTTCGAGGTCGATGCCGTCGATGAGGTCGAGCGGGTCGAGCACGTTGCCCTTCGACTTCGACATCTTCTGCCCGTCCTGGTCGCGAATCAGGCCGTGGATGTAGACCTCATGGAACGGGACTTCATCCATGAACCGCAGGCCCAGCATGATCATGCGGGCGACCCAGAAGAAGATGATGTCGAACCCGGTTACCAGGACGTTGCCCGGGTAGAAGGTGCGCAGGTCGGCCGTCTCCTCCGGCCAGCCTAGCGTGCTGAACGGCCACAAGCCCGACGAGAACCAGGTGTCGAGCACGTCCTCGTCCTGCCGCAGCGGCAGGTCGCCGGCGAGGGAATACTTCTCCCGCGCCTCTTCCTCGGAACGGGCTACGTACACGCGGCCTTCGTCGTCGTACCAGGCCGGGATCCGGTGTCCCCACCACAGCTGCCGGCTGATGCACCAGTCCTGGATGTTCAGCATCCAGTCGAAATAGGTCTTGGTCCAGTTCTCCGGCACGAAGCGAATGCGCCCGGATCGTACGGCCTCGATCGCCGGGTCGGCGAGCGGCTGGATCTTCACGTACCACTGGTCGGTCAGGTACGGTTCGATGACGGCGCCGCTGCGGTCGCCGCGCGGGACGGCCAGGCCGTGCTCGTCCGTGCCGTCGAGCAGCCCCCGGTCCCGCATGTCCTCGACGATCTTCTCCCTGGCCGCGAAGCGGTCGAGGCCGCGGTAAGCCTCGGGCGCCTCGTCATTGATCGCCGCGTTGTCGTCCAGGATGTTGATGACCGGCAGCCCGTGCCTCGCGCCGACTTCGTAGTCGTTGAAATCGTGCGCCGGCGTGATCTTGAGGCAGCCGGTGCCGAATTCCGGGTCGACGTAATCGTCGGCGATGATCGGGATCTTCCGCCCGACCAGCGGCAGGATCACGTGCTTGCCGACGAGGTGGCGGTAACGCTCGTCCTCCGGGTGCACGGCGACGGCCGTGTCGCCGAGCATCGTTTCCGGGCGCGTGGTTGCGATCACGAGGTGCTCGCCGCCGTCGGCGAGCGGGTAGCGGAAGCGCCAGAGATGTCCCGGCTCTTCCGACTGCAGCACTTCGAGGTCGGAGAGTGCGGTGTGCAGCACCGGGTCCCAGTTGACCAGCCGTTTGCCGCGGTAGATCAGCCCGTCCTCGAACAGCCGGACGAACACTTCGGTCACGGCGGCCGACAGCGCGGGTTCCATGGTAAAGCGCTCGCGCGTCCAGTCGACCGACGCGCCCATGCGCCGAAGCTGGTGGCAGATGTGGCCGCCCGACTCCCGTTTCCATTGCCAGGCGCGCTCGATGAACGCCTCGCGGCCGATCTCGCGCTTCGACGTGCCTTCTGCGTTCAGCTGCCGCTCGACCACCATTTGCGTCGCGATGCCGGCATGGTCGGTGCCGACCTGCCACAGGGTGTTGCGGCCGCGCATACGTTGGTAACGGATGAGCGCGTCCATGATCGTATCCTGGAACGCGTGCCCCATGTGCAGCGTACCGGTTACGTTCGGCGGCGGAATCATGATGCAGTAGGGCTGGCCTTCGCCCGACGGTGCGAAGTAGCCGCGCTGCTCCCAGCGGGCGTACTGACGCTGCTCGATGTCTTTGGGGTCGTACGTTCTCTTCATCTGACACTAGTCGATGTCGTGTGTTTCGAGGTCGTGGCCCTCTGCCCGGTACTCGGCAAACAGCCTGCGGGAGCGCTGCTTGCGGTTCTCGTCGGAGGTTACAATCTCGGCGACCCGCGGGAAAGCGCCGGCAGCTTCCAGGCGATCGTCGCTGAGGTTCACCAGTAGGTCGGCGCTGCGCAGCGCTTCCTCGCTGGCGCCGATCGTAACCGGGGATTCCACCGCGTCCCCGGCGCGCTCGATCACCTCGTGCGGCACGAAACTGCCGTCCCGGAACGTCCACAGCAGCTCGTCGAGACGGCTCGCCTGCTGCGGGTCCGCCGCGTGGATGTGCACCGACTGCCCGAGCCGGTAGACCTTGTCCGCGAGCCGGCACGCAAAAAGCTCCCGTGACGGTTCGCCCGCTGCCGTGAGCAGGTAGAAATCGACGCGCGCCATGGTAAGGGAACGCTAGGGCAGGGCGCCCGCCCGTTGCAGCAGGAACTCGGACAGCATCGGCACCGGCCGGCCGGTTGCGCCCTTGCGCGAGCCGCTTCGCCAGGCGGTGCCGGCGATGTCGAGGTGCGCCCAGTCCACGCCGGAGGTGAACTTGCCGAGGAAGCAGGCGGCCGTGATGGCGCCGCCTTCGCGGCCGCCGACGTTCGCGAAGTCCGCGAAATTGCTGTTCAGCTGGCGCTCGTATTCCGGGCCCATGGGCATGTGCCAGCCGCGGTCGTCGGCGGCGATGCCGGCGGCCGCGAGCTTCCCGGCGAGCTCCTCGCTGTTGCTCATGATCGCGCTCAGGTGATGACCGAGCGCGATCACGCAGGCGCCGGTCAGGGTGGCGACGTCGATCACCAGGGCCGGCTTGAAACGGCGGGCGTAGGTCAGCGCGTCGCACAGGATCAGGCGGCCTTCCGCATCGGTGTTGAGTATCTCGATAGTCTGCCCGGACATGCTTTTCACGATGTCGCCCGGTCGGGTTGCGCCGGGGCCCGGCAGGTTCTCGCAGGTCGGCACGATGGCGGTAACGTTTACCGGCAGCTCGAGGCGGCTCGCCACGGCGACAGCCGCAATCACGGAGGCGGCGCCGCACATGTCGTATTTCATCTCGTCCATGCCGGGACCGGGCTTCAGCGAAATGCCGCCGCTGTCGAACGTGATGCCCTTGCCGACAAGCACGACCGGCTTCTCCCGGCCGGCTCCCTTGTACTGCATCACGATGAGCTTCGCCGGCTCGTCGGTGCCCTGGGTGACCGACAGCAGCGAGTTCATGCCGAGGCGCTTCATCTCGGCTTCGCCGAGCACGCGGGTCTGCAGGCGCGAGTCGTCGCGGGCCAGGCGCTGTGCGGTGCGCGCGAGATAGGCCGGGGTACAGACGTTGGCCGGGAGATTGCCGAGATCCTTCGCCAGCGACATCGCCATGACGATGGCTTCCGCGTGCTCTGCGCCGCGCTCCGCGGCGGCGCGATCGCCGCCTGCCTTCAGCGCGAAGCCGATTTTCTTCAGAGGCGGCGTGCTCTTTTTGCGGCTGCTCTTCATCTGCGTGAAGTTGTACACCCCGTTGCCGAGTGTCTCGACGGTGTAGCGGGCGAGGTAGTACGCCGTTGCCGAACCGACGTCCTCGAGCGTGAGATAGTTGACGAGCTCGTCGACCTTGCTGCCTTTCAGCGCGGCCAGCGACGCCTCGAGCGCCTGCCGGAAAGCCGCCACGCCGAACTTGTCCTTGGGCCCCAGCCCCGCGACCACGACGCGCTGCGCCTTGACCTTCGGCAAACCGGTGAGGAGGCGTGCGTCCCCGAGGCTGCCCGACAGGTCGCCCGCGCGGATGAGTCGCTTGAGCGCGCCGCCGGCTGCAGCGTCGATCTCGGCCGCGGCGCGGCCGGGTTCGCCCGTTTCATACAGGCCGACGACCACGCAGCCGACGGCGCGCCGCGCCGCGCTACTGGTCGTAGTGAAATACTCCATAGATTCTGCCTTGTCGACACGGGTTCGATGGGAAAGCCTCCCGTCACTCGACCGGTGGTGTCGCGACGAGCGACTCGCGGTCGACGTTCCCGACGTCTTTCTTATTAGTGGGGGTCCGGCAGGGGCAGCGGCGCCCGGACCCGGCGCCAAGACTGTCCCGGCCCCCTCAAAACCGCTAGTCTAACCGATTCGCTCGCATTTGGTTAATGGGTCCCTGCAGCCGCCATATCGTGTTCCGTATTCTCGACCGCTATATCTTCCGTGAGACCGCCCAGACGTGGCTGGGCGTCACCGGCGTGCTGCTGTTCATCCTGCTCACCAACCAGTTTGCCCGGGTGCTGGGCGACGTAGCCAAGGACAACCTGCCGAAGGACGCCGTGTTCCAGGTGATTGGCCTGACGGCACTGCAGTACCTGACCATCCTGATCCCCATCGGGGTGTTCCTGTCGATCATGCTGGCGATGGGCCGCTTCTACCGCGACAGCGAGATGCCGGCGATGATGGCCTGCCGCGTCGGCCCGGGCAGCGTCTACCGGCCCCTCGTGTGGCTGGTGCTGCCGCTCGCCGGAATCGTGGCCTGGATCGCGATGGACGTCGGCCCGAAGGCGCTGGTCGCGGTCGAGCGTATCGGGCTCGAAGCGCGCCGCCAGGCCGACCTCGCCAGCATCGAGCCCGGCCAGTTCACCACGACCGGGGCCGACGGCGCGGTCGTGTACGCCGAAAACGTCACCGAAGCCGGCGGCGTGCAGAACGTGTTCCTCCAGCGCGCCTATCCTTCGGGGCGCATAGAGGTGGTCCTCGCCAGGCGCGGGGAGCAGCGCGAGACCGAGGACCCGAATACCCGCTACCTGGTGCTCTTCGACGGCAGCCGCTACGAGGGCGTGCCCGGCACCACCGGGTTTCGCATCATGCAGTTCGGTGAGCACGGGATTCCCTATCGGCTGCCCAACGTCCGTGAGCCCGAGCTCGACCCGGAGGAGATGCCGACGATCGACCTGCTGACGCCCGCCAATACGCTGGAAGCCGCGGAGCTGCACTGGCGCATCGCGATCCCGGTCGCCACCCTCATCCTGGCGCTCCTGGCCGTGCCGCTGAGCCGCAGCCAGCCGCGGCAGGGCCGCTACGGCCGCGTTGCCGTCGGGCTGCTGGTGTTCATCATCTATTTCAACCTGCTCTCCGCGGGCAAAGCATGGCTGGAGCAGGGCGCCGTGCCGTTGAGGGTCGGGCTCTGGTGGGTGCACGGACTGATGCTCGTGCTGGCGCTGACCCTGCTCGCCGCCAACAACGGCCTCCTGCGCCGTTTGCGCCGGCGCTGACTCCCAAGGCAATGCCCGGCATTCTCACCACCTATCTCCTGCGGACGATCATCAGCAGCACGCTGCTGGTGCTGCTGGTGCTGCTCGCGCTGGCGGGGCTGTTCGAATTCATCGGCCAGCTCGATAACGTGCAAGGCGACTTCGGTATCCCCCAGGCCCTGCTGTTCGCGGCGTTGAGGCTGCCGCAGCTCGCGTTCGAGATGCTGCCGATCGCGGCGCTGATCGGGTCGCTGCTCGGGCTGGGAGGGCTCGCCACCAGCAGCGAGCTCGTGGTGATGCGAACGGCCGGCGTCTCGATCGTGAGCCTGATCGGCATGGTATCCATCGCCGGTATAGTGCTGATGATCGTCACCGCGCTCATCGGTGAATTCATCGGCCCGCCGCTCGATTATTTTGCGCGCCACATGCGCAACCAGGCGGTCTACGAGCAACAGGCCGACTTCGACAACGACACGTGGGTCAAGGACGGGTCGGTCATCCTGCATCTCGAGCGCGTCAACACGGAGTTCGAGTTCGGCGGCATCTATCTCTATCGCTTCTACGACGACAATTCCCTGCAATCCATTGCACGGGCGGAGAATGCCGGGATCGATGCCGACGACAAGTGGATCCTCGAGAACTTTCGCGCGACGCGTTTCGTGCCGGGCGGCGTGCAGGTCGTGGAGTCCTCGCTTGCCGTCGAATCGCTCGAGATCGGCAGCGAGCTTCTCGGTATCACGCTCGTCAAGCCGATCAGCCTCTCGGCGCGCGGGCTGGTGAGCTACATCAACTATCTTCAGGCGAACGGCCTCGCGGCCGACCGCTTCCGCACCGAGCTGTGGGCGCGGATCGCTCGCACGGTAACGGTCATCGTCATGCCGGTGCTCGCGCTTGCGTTCGTGTTCGGCTCGCTGCGTTCGGCCGGACACGGTACCCGGCTCATCATCGGCGTGCTGATCGGGCTCTTGTACTTTCTCGCGAGCGAGATGCTGGCGAACTCGGGCCAGGTGTTCAATCTCAATCCGGCGGTAGTGAGCTGGCTGCCGTCGATCGCGCTGGTGCTGGTCACCGCCTATGCGCTGAGCCGTGTCCGCTGACGCTAGGGCTTCGGGTAGTACCGCAGCCGCGTGCCCGAGATCCGGTCGTGCCACGCAAGGCGCTCCGGGTCTTTGAGCTGCCACCAGAACCCGAGGCCCGCCGGCAGCCACGACAGGATGGCCGCGAAGAACCGAACGCTCGACTGCCACACCGAGGGCCGGTCCCCGGCCGGCGTCTCGATCCTCATCCGCCACGACTGCAGGCCGAGCGTGCGGCCGTAGCCCGACCAGAAACCGACGAAGAACAGGTAGGCCACCAGCAGCATGGTCGCCTGGTAGGCGGCGTTGCCGGGTTCGACGGGCTCGCCGCCGCGCATGCCGACGAACGGCAGCGTGGCCAGGAACATGAGTGCGATGACGAGCAGCGTGTCGTAGATCACCGCACCAAGCCGCCGCCCCAGGCTCGCGTTCTCCACGGTCATACCTCGCCGATGAAGCGGATCATCCGCGCGCGCGTCGCCGCATCGGGCAGCGGGCCGGTCCCGGCGCCGAGATTGTCGGCCATGTGCTGCGGGTTGCCGGTTGCCGGGATGGCGCAGGTGACGGCGGGGTGGCTGACGATGAACTTCAGGAAAAACTGTCCCCAGGACTCGGCGAAATCCCGTGACCAGTCCGGCAGCTCGCGATTACGGACCGCGCGAAACAGGCGCCCGCTCATGAACGGCCGGTTGACCAGCACCGCGATGCCGAGATCCTGTGCCTGCGGGAACACCCGGTCGTCCGCCGCGTGCTCGCCGAGTGAATAATTGATCTGGATGAAGTTCGGCCGGTACTTCTTCATGAGCGCTTCCAGGTCGTCCAGCGCGCTCGCCCGGTAGTCGGTAACGCCGCTGTAGCGGATCCGTTTCTGCGCCTGCCACTGGCGGATGGTCTCGAGGTGCACGTCCAGGTCGCGCCGGTTATGCACCTGCATGAGGTCGATCACCTTCGTGTTCATCAGCTCGCCCGAGCGCTCCATCTGCCGCATGCCGCTTACCTTGCCGTCCGTCCAGACCTTGGTGGCCAGGAAGACGTCATCGCGATTGACACCGCTCGCCATGACGTCGCCGATTACTTTTTCCGAGCGGCCGTACATCGGCGACGAGTCGATCACGCTGGCGCCGCGCGCCACCAGCAGGTCGACGATGCGCCGCGGCGCGGCCAGCGCTTCCGGTGTACCCGGCACGTCGAATACCTGCCAGGTGCCGAGGCCGATCACGGGCAGGGCTTCGCCCGAGACGGGAATGGGTCGTGTAATCATGGTGTCGTTCCTTCGTGCCCAGGCGGGCGCCACCGCGAACCCGAGGCCGAGCGCAAGCGCTTGCCGACGGGTCCAGCCATTATGCCTGCTCATACCCGATTACCTCCTCGAGGCCGTCGCGGCGCCGGTACTCCCGCCCGATCCACAGCGTCAGCAGGCTCCAGGCCGCCGCCAGCGGTATGCACACCAGCGACGCACCGGTCAGCCCGATGCCGGACAACAGCCGCACGATCCATACCCCGACCAGGTCGCTGCCGCGCCAGACCGTGGTCTCGATAAAATTCTTCGCCTTGTACTTGGCTTCCCGGGACACCACGGAATACAGCATGTCGGTAGCCGGCTTCGACAACCCGTATCCGACGCCGCGGCGCACGACCTGGAACACGGCGATGATGATGAAGACAGGATTGGCTGCCAAAAGTGCGAACCCGACGAGCGTGACGGCCGGCAGGATGGCGAGCGTAATGCCCATGCCGAGCCGCTGCACGGCCATCTTGACGACCAGCAGCTGACCGATGAACGACACGGCGTTGGAAGCGGCATCGACCAGCGCAAAGACCCGCGTTTGCTCGTCGATGTCGGGGAAAGTCTTGCTGACGAGCGCGGCCATGTAGACGTAAATCACGACGCCGAGAAAATTCACCAGCATCTGTCCGGTTGCGATTGCGGCGAGGAAAGGCGTCGTAAACACCAGCTTTACGCCCGCGAGCGCGTGGCCGCCGAGCGGGCGGGAGCCGCCGCTCGATTGCGGGCTCTCCCGCATCGACCAGCGCCGCAGCCGGTGCACGCACCAGACCGCGATCGCGAGCAGCAGGGCGGCCAGCGGCAACAGGTTCTCGAAGCCGATCGGCACGACGACGGCGCTCGTCAGGAGCGGCCCGAGAAACGCGCCCGTGCTGCCTCCAGCCGAGATGATGCCGAACAGCCGCCGGCTCTGGTCGCGGCTGTAGATGTCGACCATGAAGCTCCAGAACACGGAGACGACGAACAGGTTGAAAACGCTCAGCCAGACGAAAAAGGTGCGGGCGACCCATACCCGGTCGAGCTGGTCGCCGAACGCGGTGAAAGCCCCGAAGAAGAGCAGGATGTTGAGAATGAAAAAGTAATAGACCCACGGTACGAAGGTTCTTCGCGGGAAGCGCGAGGCGATCCAGCCGAACACCGGTGTCGCCAGCAGCATGATGGTGAAGGTGCCGGTGTAGAGCCATGGGATCGTGTCGATGCCGCTGACGATTGCCATGGTCTCGCGCACCGAGCGCAGCATGTAGTACGACGCCAGCAGGCAGAAGAAATAGAGGAACGACCACAGGACCGCGACGTACTCGCGCCGCTCCACGCCGAGGACACGAAACGCAAATCGGGAAAGCACGGTGTCGGCGGCGGTCGTCATCTCGTCCCAGAGGCTTCTTGTTCCCGGCCCGACAGGCGTTTTGCCGGCACGCAGAACGCGCTATTGTACTATGCGCTGTGTACGGGAGCCGGGAGAACAACCATGCAACCGATTGCCATCGTCACCGCACTCGCCTTGCTCCAGTACCTCTGGCTCGGCTACCTCGTCTCCGCCGCGCGCATCCGCTACGACGTCAAAGCGCCCGCGATCTCCGGCCATCCCGGGTTCGAACGCGCCTTCCGCATCCACCAGAACACGCTGGAGCAGCTCGTCATGTTCCTGCCCGCGCTGTGGCTTTTTGCCTGGTACGTGCAGGCGCTGGTGGGAGCGCTGCTGGGCCTGGTGTTTATCGCCGGACGTTTCGTCTACCACGCCGGCTACACGAAGGACCCGTCGGCGCGCGGGCCGGGGGCCATGATCGGCGGCGTGGCGACGGTGGTGCTGCTGGTGGGCGGGCTTATTGGTGCCGTCGTATCGTGGATTGCCTGAGGTCGGGAGGAACCCGAAATGCCGAAGATCGATATCGAGCACGCGCCTGTTTCGCGAGGCTCGTCCTATCCGCCGCCTTTTGACGTGCCCTGCAAAGGGCGCTCGGGAGTGCGCCTCGGCGTCGCCGGCGGGCTCACGCAGTTCGGCGTCAACCTCGTGACGCTCGAGCCCGGCGCCTGGTCCAGCCAACGTCATTGGCACGCAAGGGAGGACGAGTTCGTGTACGTGCTGTCCGGCGAGCTGGTCCTCATCGAGGACGACGGCGAGACGCCGCTTGTCGCGGGCGACTGTACCGCCTGGAAGGCGGGCGTGCGCAACGGGCACCACCTCGTCAATCGCAGCTCGCGCGCGGCCACGTTCCTCGCGGTCGGCACCCGCGACGACGCCGACTGGGGCGAATACCCCGATATCGACCTGCGCTTCAACCCGGCGCGCTATGCGGCCGGCGGCGGTCCCGGGGCGCATTATTCGCACAAGGACGGCAGGCCTTACCCGAAGTAGCTCCGCGGTCCGTTCTCTTCGGCCGCTGTTCCGAGCTGCAGCCTTACCCGGTGACGGTCGTCATTATCCATTTACAGAACAATCAGATAGATGCTATACTGTACGAAATAACAGCCCTCTGCTCGGGAGACCCGCCATGCCCGATCCCAACGTCGAACCCGGCTACTTTTTCGGTCCCGCCAGCCCAAAATTCGCCCGGAGCGAGGCACTGGGCGCCCGCATCACCGAGTACTCCGCCTGGCTGAACGCCGGCGAATCCCGGCTGCTGGAGATGCTCCACGAGTTCGACCGGGAGGGACTGTGGCGCCTCGACGGCATTCACTCCTGCGCGCATTGGCTCAACTGGAAATGCGGCGTCGGTATGAACGCGGCGAGAGAGAAGGTTCGGGTGGCGAACGCGCTGGCCGAGCTGCCGCAGGTGAGCGAGGCGTATCGGCGGGGCGAGGTCAGCTATTCCAAGGTGCGGGCCATCACCCGCATCGCGACCCCCGAGACAGAACGATACCTCCTGATGATCGCGCGTTACGGCACGGCCGCGCACGTGGAGGGGCTGGTGTCGAAGTACCGCCGCTGCAAGCGGCTGCAGGACCAGAAGCAGGCGGTGCGCCAGCACGCGCTGCGCGAGCTCGCGTGCTTTTACGACGACGACGGCTCCTGCGTGATCCGCGGCCGCGTGCCGGCCGAGGTGGGCGCACTGCTCCAGAAGGCTATCAAGCTCGCCATGGATCGCGCTGAGGCGGAGGCACGCGCGGAGATCCGCGAGCAGCGGGAACAGTGGGGCGATAACGGCACCTGGACCATGCCCGGCGACGAGGGCAAGCTGCAGTACGGTAGCGATCCCTCCGCCGAAATACGACCACCCGAGCCGCTCGCCGCTCGCCGGGCCGATGCCCTGGCGGCGCTGGCGGAAAGCTACCTGGCCCAAGCGCCGAAAAGCGCCTCGGGCGCCGACCGCTACCAGGTGGTGGTGCATGTTTCCGCGGAAACTTTGGAAGCAGACGGGAGGGGCACGGATGTTTCAGCGGAAACGTCTCACCCTTTACAGGCCGACCTCTGTCACCTCGAAGACGGACCGCACGTTTCAGCGGAAACGGCGCGCCGCCTCGGCTGCGACGCCTCGAAAATCGAGGTTACCGTCGACCCGCACGGCGAACCGCTGAACATCGGGCGCAGGTCGCGCACCATCCCGCCGGGCATAAGACGCGCGCTGCACCTGCGCGATGACGGTTGCCGGTTCCCCGGCTGCACGCACAAGCACTTTATCGACGGTCACCACATCGAGCACTGGGCCGACGGCGGCGAGACCAGCCTCGACAACCTCGTCCAGTTGTGCAGGTTCCACCACCGGCTGCTGCACGAGCACGGCTTCGGCTGCGAGCGCCTGCAGAACGGCAAGATCCGCTTCACCAACGCACTCGGCAACGAGATCGGGCGAACGGGCAAGCTGCCGCCGCTTCCAGAGCACGCTGAACCGCGTCAGTGGCTGAGAGAGGAACTAGGGAATCCGAACATACATCCGGAAACCGGCGTGACACTCTGGCGCGGCGAGCAGATGGACTGGAACCTCGCGGTGGGGCACCTGTTCGATTGAACCTGCGCAGCGCGGAGAAATGGCACTCCCTACCGGATTCGAACCGGTGTTGCCGCCGTGAGAGGGCGGTGTCCTAACCACTAGACGAAGGGAGCGCGGGATCCGGTTTTCTGCCCCGGCCGGGTCGGGGGGCTGCTATTATACGGCCCCGAATTCAGACCTCAAGCGGCTAATCCTATTGAAAAACAGCGGGATCCAGAAAAGCACCGAGCCCACCGTCATTCCTCGCCCGTCACATAACGTCTCGCGGGCAAATATCTCCAAAAGCGCGCTGAAGGTACTGTACCGGCTGCATGGCGCCGGTTTCCAGGCGTTCCTGGTGGGAGGCAGCGTACGGGACGCGCTGCTCGGGTTGCAGCCGAAGGACTTCGATATCGCGACGGACGCCCGTCCGGAGGAGGTGAAGGCGCTGTTCGGCAATTGCCGGCTGATCGGGCGGCGGTTCCGGCTGGCGCACGTGCGTTTCGGGCGGGAGGTCATCGAGGTGGCGACCTTCCGCGGAGCGGCGGCGGTGGATGCCGGCGACGATCCCGACGTCGTGCACGACGAGCAAGGCCGCATCCTGCGAGACAACGTCTACGGCACTATCGAAGAAGACGTGTGGCGGCGCGATTTCACCTGCAACGCGCTCTACTACAACATCGCGGACTTCAGCATCTGGGATTACGTGGGCGGGGTCGCGGACATCCGGAACCGGCGGCTCGTGCTGATCGGCGATCCGCACCAGAGGCTGCGCGAGGATCCGGTGCGCATGCTGC
>CAYRKH010000061.1:0-17939 GCA_964424805.1 uncultured Woeseiaceae bacterium | reverse complement strand
AAGGGCCCGAAGGGCCCCGAGGGAGCCATTCCCCCAACCACCCCCCGGCCACCCCTGCAGAACGCGAAAACGCAGCCCAGCGCAGTTGGATTCCCAGCTAATTCCGGAGCGGTTGGCAGGGTCGCCGATCCTGCCAGCCTCGAAAACGCAGCCGCCCCACGAAGCCCTTCACCACCCGTGCTAGCATCCGACGCGTCCCCCACGGAGACCCGGCGTGCCCCTACCAACATTGCTACAGCAGTCCCTACGCCTCCCCATCATCGGCGCCCCGATGTTCATCGTTTCCGGCCCTGAGCTGGTGCTGGCCCAGTGCAAGGCAGGCATCGTCGGCTCGTTCCCGGCCCTGAACGCGCGACCGGAGTCGATGCTCGACGAATGGCTGTCGAGGATCACCTCGGAGCTCGAGCGGTTTCGGAAAGAGAACCCGTCCCTGCCGGTTGCCCCGTTCGCGGTCAACCAGATCGTGCACCACAGTAACGACCGGCTCGAGCGCGACCTGGAGACCTGCGTAAAGCACCGGGTACCGATCGTCATTACGAGCCTGCGCCCGCCGGCTGAGGTAGTCGCCGCCGTGCAGTCCTACGGCGGCATCGTGCTGCACGACGTGATCAACGTGCGGCACGCGGAGAAAGCGCTGGAGCAGGGCGTGGACGGCATCATTGCCGTGTGCGCGGGCGCGGGCGGGCACGCCGGGCGCCTGAGTCCTTTTGCGCTGGTCAAGGAAATCCGCGCGTTCTACGACGGCACGATCGTGTTGTCCGGGGCCATCAGCCAGGGCAATGACGTGCTGGCCGCGCTATCGATCGGCGCCGATCTCGCGTATGTCGGCACCCGTTTCATCGCCTCTACCGAAGCGAACGCGCCGCCGGACTACAAGCAGATGGTCGTGGACAGCCACGCCGCGGACATCGTGTACACCTCGCTGTTCAGCGGCGTGCACGGCAGTTACCTCCGGGGCAGCATCGAGAAGGCCGGGCTGGATCCCGACAACCTGCCGGAAGGCGACAAGAACCGCATGGATTTCGCGAAAGCGGGCGGTTCAAAGCTCAAGGCCTGGCGCGATATCTGGAGCGCAGGGCAGGGCGTCGGCGCGATCAACGACATTACCGACGTCGGCGAGATCGTGGAGCGCATGGCGCTGGAATACGAAGGAGCACGGCGGCAGCTCTGCTCGCCCTGAGCGGCCTTCCCGCACGACGTTCCGGGGACCGGGTCAGGCTCGCAGGCGCGGCTCAGACCGTCGTTTGCGGGCGGATCGGCGAGCCGTCGAAAAAGCGCTGCAGCTTGAACGGCGAGAGGTCGATGCCGGTGTCGTGGCCGCCCAGCATGCCGGCGATCGCGTAGCCCGCGCCCGGGCCGAGTCCAAAACCGTGGCCGCTGAACCCGGTGGCGATGTAGAAGCCGGGCAGGCGCGCCGCCTCCCCGATCACCGGCACGACGTCCGGCGTCGTTTCCACCATGCCGGCCCAGGTTTCCACTATCGCCGTATCCTTAAGCTGCGGGAACGTCTCGTCGATGCTCGCCCGGATCCTGCGCACGACCCACGGGCTCGGCCGCGGGTTGAGCACCCGCTGTTTTTCGAACGGGGACTCCGCGTCCAGCGACCATCGCGACGGCAGCTTCAGCTCGTCCACGAACTCGCGCCCGAACCTCAGCCGCAGGTTCTTCCATTCCAGCCTCAGGGCCGGCAGGAACTTGAAGGCGTATCGCAACGTCGACGGCGTGATCGGGTGCAGGAGGATCGAACCGTGCGCCACGGTGTAGCCGCCGTCCTGGCGCCGGCGGATGCCGAGTTTCTCGTCGTAGAGATTGCCGTTGAGTACGTTGGGAGCGGGCGCCGTGCGCACGACGTTGCCCTGCACCCGGAGCTGCGGCACCCGGATGCCGAGCGAACGGCAGAACAATGACGTCCACGCGCCCGCCGCGCACAGCGCGGTCGATGTCCTGATCGTGCCGTGCTCGGTCACCACGCCCGAAAGCCTGCCTCCCGCCGTCTCGACGCCGCGCACCGCGCACGCGGTCAGGATCGTCGCGCCGGCACGCGCCGCCGCGCGGGCGATCGCCGGCGCGGCCTTGTGCGGCTCGGCACGGCCGTCGCCGGCGGTGTAGAGGGCGCCGGCCCAGCGGGACGATGCGCCGGGGACCTGCGCATCGAGCTCCGCTCCCCTGATGATGCGGGTGTCCAGCCCGAACGGCTTGCTGGTATCGATCCAGGCGCCGTAGGCTTCGAGCTCGGCCTCCGTCCCGGCCATGAACAGGCAGCCTCCCTCCGTGAAGCCGACTTCTTCACCGATCGCTTCTTCGAGGCCGCGCCAGATGCGCATGCTCTCGATCATCATCGGCAGCTCGCGGAGGTCGCGGCCCTGCTGCCGGACCCAGCCCCAGTTGCGTCCGGACTGCTCGCCGGCGACGTGGCCTTTCTCGCACAGCACGACGCTGATGCCCCGCCGGGCGAGGAACCACGCGGTGGAAACCCCGACGATACCGCCCCCGATGATCACGACGTCCGCGGCCGCGGGGCATTGCCCGGGCGGCGCCAGGGGCCGGGTCCAGGTCTGCGAGACCGTATTTTTTTCGATATTGGTGTTCACGGGAAATTGACCCGGGCGCGTGTAGTTAGTCTAATGCGCCTTCGCAAACGAAGAATTATACCCGCGAGGTCCAGCTCCATGTTCAGAGAATCCAGCATGCGAATCGTGACACTCGCCGCGAGTGTCGTGGTGATCACGGCGCTCCTCCCGCCGAATGCGGCAAATGCCCGGCAAGGCAACGAAGCCGCCGCCGCCCTGGACGCCGCGATCGCGGGAGAGCACCGCAGCGACGCTAACCGGGCGCGCGATCGCTACCGGCACCCTAAAGAGACGTTGCTGTTCTTCGGTTTCCGGCCGGACATGACCGTCGTGGAGATGCTGCCCGGCAGCGGCGGCTGGTACACCGAGATCCTCGCGCCGGCGCTGAAGGAGAACGGCAAGCTGTATGCCGCGCACGGCGGCATGAACAACGGCGCCTATTCCCGCCGCAGCCTCGGCTCGTTCCTCACCAAGATCGGTGCGGCCCCGGAGGTCTACGACGCGGTGACGGTGACCACGCTCGCCTTCCCGCACGAGCTCGAAGTGGCACCTCGCGGCACGGCGGATCTCGTGGTCACGTTCCGCAACGTGCACAACTGGTACGGCAGCGATGCGCCCTACGACACCGTTACGCTGGGCTTCCAGGCCATGTACGACGCGCTCAAGCCGGGCGGGGTGCTCGGCGTCGTCGACCACCGCTGGCCCGACCCCGACACCTGGGAGAGCCGCATCGACAGCGGCTACGTGTCGCCGGAGCGGACCATCGAGATTGCCGAGTCGGTCGGGTTCCGCTACGCCGGCAGTTCCGACGTCAACCGTAACCCGAAAGACACGCACGACCACCCGAGCGGCGTCTGGACGTTGCCGCCGACCCTCACGCGCGGCGACGAGGACCGCGAGAAGTACCTCGAAATAGGCGAGTCGGACCGCTTCACCATCAAGTTCGTCAAACCGGAAGCGGAGAACGCCGGGTAACGGCGACCCCGTGCGCCTCGGCTGGCTGCTGGGCACCGCGCTGCTGGCCGGCTGCGGCGCGCAGGAGGTACTGATCCCGAAGAGCGGCGAGCCCCCGCCGGCCGTCGACCTTTCCGGCCTCTGGGACCTGCGCACCGACGCGGGCGCCGAGCGTCGGCGCCTCAACGAGGCCATTCGCCGGACCGACGGCATCGACAACGGCGTGATCCTGCAGCCGGTCGACCTGCAGCGCGACGGCCGCCTGCGGGAGCGGCGCAATCGCGGCGGGCTCGTGCACGTGTTCCTGCAGCATGGCAAGCGGCTGAAGATCACGCAGACGGCGACCGCCATCTTCATCAGCTTCGACCGGGCCGTGGTCGAGGAATTCCGGTTCGGCGAGAACCGCCAGGTGTCCGTCGGGCCGGTCGTCGCCGCCCGCGTCTCGGGCTGGGAAGGCGACACGTACGTCGTCGAGACGCTGGACCGCCACGGCATGAAGCTCACCGAGCGGTTCGCGCTTGCCGACGGCGGTGAGACGCTGCGCCGCACCATCACCCTGCGCGCCCGGAACCACGAAGACTCCGTCACCCTGGTACAGGAATTCGCTCGCGCCCTGTAGGAGCGCGCATAGCGCGCGATGCCACGATCGGGAAAAACCCTGCGCGCGTCAACAATGCCAAACGCCGTGGCATCGCGCGCGATGCGCGCTCCTACGGCAGGAGCTCGTAGTCCGTCATCACCGCACGCACGTGGGTCTTGCCTTTGCGGCGCTGCTCGATCACGACCGGCAGGTAACCGAGCGCTTCGGCGCACCATAGCACCGTTACGCGCGAGGAATCCTTCTCGCCGTGCTCGATGCCGATTACCTCGAACGTGCCGTAGGGAACCTTGACCGTTCGGGAGCCGATGCTCTTCACTTCCAGGTGCTTGAACTCGTCACCGTCCAGCATTTCGTAGGCATCCTTCGCGCCGCCGTTTTGCAAATCCAGCATGAGCTGGTACTGGATCGACACCCGGTCGTGCACGCGCTCATCCAGCTCGAAGGCGACCGCCTCGCCGTTGATCGTGCCTTCGACGCGATGCTCGGCCCATTTGAAATTGAAGCTGACGATCTCGTCGTCCGAGGACAGCGTATCGATGGAGCGGTACTGCTCCGGGCGCACGCCCCGTGCGTCGGTAATGAAGAACGAGCTTTCCTGGATCGCGCCGCGCGCCACCAGCTTCGAGATCCCGACCGGCTTGATCGTGGAATTCGCCATGAAACCGGGCCCGACTTCGCTGACGACGGTCGAAAGCGTGCCGTTCAGGATCGAGATCTCGACGTTGTACTCCACGCGGTGCGGCTTCAGCGTAGCCGAAGGGGATGCTGTCGCGACGCTCAGCACCGGGAGCAGCAACAGCGGGAGCCCCGCGAGCGCACGCACGTCAGGGGCCTGCCCGAAGTCCGAGCGCTTCTTTTGAGGCAGCCATGAGCGACATAATGGACTCCTGCATCTGCAGCCGGAATTCTTCGATGCGCTCGAGCGGCGTATCCGGCGGCACCGGGAGCGGCGGGCCTATGGCCAGCACCACGCGCGCGAACGGCTTCGGGATCATGAAATCGTCCCAGCGATCGAGATACCACGCGCGGTCGGCGGCGCAGGCGAGGGGCACGAGCGGCACGCCCGCGATGCGCGCCATCAGCACGGCGCCGGCCTTGAACTCGTATTTGGGCCCGCTCGGCCCGTCGGCCGTGGTGATGATCGAGACGCCGCGCTTGAGCGCCTCGCGCATGTCGCGCAGGACGAGCGCGCCGGTCTGGTTGGCGGAGCCGCGGATGACCTCGGCGCCCCACGCGCGCGCGATGCGCGCCGGCACTTCGCCGTCTACCGACGCCGAAACGAGAAAACTCGCGCGAAAGCCCCGGGCGATCCAGCGGCGGATCATGTTGGTGCACAGCACGTGGTGCTGGTGCCAGTAGCAGGGCGCGTAGGCGCGGCCGTCGGCTACGATCCGCTCGGCCGTCTCCGCGCCGATCACTTTTTCCACGCGGTAGGTCCACCACAGGAGCCGCATGACGCCTCGCAGCACCGGCAGGCCGAGGAAATAATAGAGACGGCGCCCGGGCGACATGCGGCGTCGCGACCACGCGCTGCGGCGCGCTTCGACGTCGTCGAAATCCCGCCTGGGGGCGCGGCTTTCGTGATCGGACTTCAGGGCATTGTCGGGCATCGGCGTTCCGCAGCTCGGGTCGCATTATGGTGTAACTGTGCCGGGACGGGGATGAACTGCAGATGAACCGTGCGGCCGGCGGCAACGACAAATGAGTTTGCAGTATCGATCACGCGCCGGTCAATGTAATATTGCGCCTCTGCCGCTGTTCCCTTTCCGCAGAAAAACTCCGGATTTCATGGTATTAGCAAGCTCCAGAGACCGTCGGCCGCCGGGACCCGACGCGCCGGTCCGGCTTGGTATCGACCCGCATACGCTCGCGACGCTCGAAACCGCGCGCCGCGATTACGGTGACATCGTGGCGTTTCACGGCACCGGACGCGACGCGTACTTCATCAACGACCCCGCGGAGATTCGCCGCATCCTGGTCCGGCAGCACGGGCGCTATCGCAAGGGCCCGGGCTTCGAGCGGGTGAAGATGCTGCTCGGCAACGGCCTCATCGTCAGCGACGGGGACGCCTGGCGCCGCTCGCGTACGATGATCCAGCCCGCCTTCAGCCGCGCCAACGTGCACCGGCTGATCGGCCTCATGACGCGCTGCACAGAGGAGCGTGGCCGCCGCTGGGCGACGATCGCAGGCCAGGGCGGCATCCTCAACGTGACCCAGGAAACGAGCGACTTCGCGCTGGAGCTGATCCTGCGCGCGATCTTCGGGCCGGACTACGACACGCATATCCTGGCAAGCGGCGACAATCCTTTTGCGTTCCTGAGCCAGGACCCTGCCCGCGATCTCAGGGTGGTGCTCAAGCTGCGGGAACTGCGCGAGCTGCTGCAGCGGATCGTCGACGGGCGCCGCGGCGCGGTTGCCGGCGACGACTACGATTTCCTTTCCGTGTACATGAACGCGCGCGACAAGGCCGGTACCGGCTTCACGGACGACGAGCTGCTCGACGAGCTGACGAACCTGATCGTTGCCGGCTACGAAACCTCGGCCGGAACCCTGAACTGGGCCTGGTACCTGCTGGCGGGCCACCGGGACGCGCACCGGGCGCTCGCGAGCGAAGCCGCCTCCGTCATTCCGGACGCGCAGGCCGTAGACGAGCACAGCCTTGCGCGCTTGCCGTACACGCTTGCCGTGCTCGAGGAGACGCTCAGGCTCTATCCGCCCGTGTGGCTGTTCACGCGCCGGGCCGACGAGGACGACGAGCTCGCCGACTACGACCTCCCGGCCGGCACGGACGTCTACCTGTCGCCCTACGTGCTGCACCGCACCGCCGACTACTGGCCCGATCCCGAGCGCTTCGACCCCGGGCGTTTCGGCCCGGACTCCGGGTTGAAGAAAGGCGAGCGGCCGTATTTTCCCTTTTCCCTCGGCCCCCGGCGCTGCCTCGGCGAGTATTTCGCGTTCCTCGAGATGAAGACGCACCTCGGGCTGCTGGCGCCGCGATTCGAGATGGTGCGCACCGGCGACGCGCCGGGCCTCGATCTCGGCATCAACCTGCGCGCGCGGCCGGATATTTACCTGCGGCCGGAGGTACGCACGGCATCATGACCTCACCCGCGAATCTGGCTGAAATCCTGCGGAAAGCCGCCGGCAACGGTCGCTCCATCCGCTTCATCAGCGGTGACAGGGACGAGTCCGTGGTATCCACCGCCGACCTGTGGCGGCGCGCCAATGCGCTGCTCGCGGACCTGCAGCAACGCGGCATGCGCCCGCGCGACGAGCTGGTGATCTTCACGAAGTCGAACGAGAGCTTCACCGTCGCCTTCTGGGCGGCCGTGCTGGGCGGCATCCTCCCCGTCCCGGTTGCCGTCGGGATCAGCGACGAGCACCGGCTGAAGCTCGTCCGTATCCTCCGGCAGCTCGATCGCGCGCGGCTGTTCACCGAGCCGGATCTCCGCAGGCGCCTCGCCGATTTCGCTCGGGACCGCTCGTTGCGCGACATCGAGGCCAAGCTCGAGGAGGCGATCGTCACCGATTCCCTCGCGGAAAGCGGGGAAGGGGAGGTTTATACCCCGGCAGACGATGACGTCGCCTTCATACAGTATTCGTCCGGCTCGACGAGCGAGCCGAAGGGCGTGTGTCTCACGCACCGCAACGTGACGTCGAATATCCGGGCCATCGTCGAGCGCACCGGGTGGAACGAGACCGACAACAGCTTGAGCTGGATGCCGCTCACGCACGACATGGGTCTCATCGGCTACCACCTGAGCGTGCTCGCCGCCGGCATGGACCACGCGGTCATGGACACGGACCTCTTCGTACGGCGCCCGCTGCTGTGGATGAGCAAAGCCTCCGAGCTCGGGTCGACCCAGCTCTGCTCGCCGAACTTCGGTTACAAGCACTTCCTGAAGCTGTTCGAGCGCAAGGGCATCGCGGAGCTGGACCTGTCGGCCGTTCGCCTGATCCTGAACGGGGCGGAGCCGATCTCCTGGGAGCTTTGCGAGGAATTCCTGGCGGCGCTCGCGCCCTACGGCCTGAAGCGCACCGTCATGTTGCCGGTGTACGGGCTGGCCGAAGCGACCGTGGCGGTCACGATTCCCGACCCGGGGCAGGAGTATGCACGCATCGTGGCCGACCGGCACGGGCTGCGTATCGGCGAGCCGTATCGTGCGGCCGGGACGGACGACGCGGACGCCGTGAGCTTCGTCAAGGTCGGGCGGGCCGTCCGTGACTGCCGCCTGCGCATCGCCGACGATGACGATGTAGTGCTGGGCGACGGGGTGGTGGGCCACATCCAGGTCAGCGGCACGAACGTGACGAACGGCATCTACGGCGACCCGGAGGCGAACGCCGCGCTCTTCACGGCAGACGGATGGCTGCGCACCGGCGACCTCGGCCTGGTGAGCGACGGGGAACTCGTGGTTACCGGCCGCTCGAAGGACATTATCATCGTCAACGGCCAGAACTACTATCCGCACGACCTCGAAACGATCATCGCCAGGGTCGACGGCCTCGATCTCGGCAAGGTGGTGGTGGCCGGCGCGAGCCGAGGCCGGGGCGGGGCGGAGGATTTGCTGGTCTTCCTCCTGCATCGGCGGGACCTCGACGAGTTTCGTCCTCTCGCCGAAGCCGTCCGTGCGGAACTCGGCTCGCAGGCGGGGCTCGAAATCGACCATGTGCTGCCGGTGGCGCGCATCCCGAAAACGACCAGCGGCAAGGTGCAGCGCAGCCTCCTGGCAGCCGCCTACGCTGACGGTGAATTCGACGAGACGATCTCGGCTCTCGGGCGATCCGCGGCAAGCGGGGAGGAGACCGGCGATGACGATCCGCTGGTCACGGAGCTTCTCGCCGTCTGCCGCGAGTTTTCGAAAGACCGCCCGGTTGGTCCCGACGACAACCTGTTCGAAGTGGGCGTCAGTTCGCTGACGTTGACCGAAATTGTGCTCGCAATAGACGAGAAGTATCCCGGCCGGCTGGACATCAGCGACCTGTTCGACTATCCGACAGTACGCGAGATTGCTGCATTCCTTCGCCGATGACGGCCGCAGCGCCGCCACGGCACCACAGGACACTGACATGATTTACGCCCGAATTGCCGCTACCGGTGGCTACCTGCCCGAACGGATCATGACGAACCGGGAGTTCGAGGAGTTCATCGACACCTCGGACGAGTGGATCCGCTCGCGCTCCGGCATCGAAAGCCGGCATATTGCGGCCGACGGTGAAACGACGTCCGACATGGCCGTCGCGGCCGCGCGGCGTGCGCTGGACACGTCGGACATAGACCCCGCCGAGATCGACCTCATCGTCGTCGCGACCACCACGCCCGACAAGGTGTTCCCCAGCGCCGCCTGCATGGTGCAGCGGCAGCTCGGCCTCAGGGGCTTCCCGGCGTTCGACGTGCACGCCGCGTGCTCGGGCTTTATTTACGCCCTGGACGTCGCGAACCGCTTCGTCACCACCGGCGGTTCCCGCTGCGCCCTCGTGATCGGCGCCGAAACCTACTCGCGCATCATCGACTGGACCGACCGCACCACCTGCGTGCTGTTTGGCGACGGGGCGGGCGCCGTGGTGCTGCGCGCCTCCGACGAGCCCGGCGTACTCTCGGCGCATTCGCGCGCGGACGGCCGCTTCGAAGAGCTGCTGCACGTGCCGTCCGGGATCTCGTCCGGGTACGACGAAGTCCGCGCCTCCGAAGCCTGGATCCGCATGAAGGGCAACGAGGTCTTCCGGCAGGCGGTCGGCACCCTCGGAGCCATTGCCGAGGAGACGCTCGCCGTGAACAAGGTCTCGAAGCACGACATCGCCTGGCTCGTTCCGCACCAGGCCAACCTGAGGATCATTGTTGCGGCGGCGAAGAAGCTCGACCTGCCGATGGAGCGGGTAGTGGTCACGGTCGACCGGCACGCCAACACCTCCAGCGCCTCCATACCGCTGGCGCTCGACGTCGCAATCCGCGACGGCCGGATCAAGCGCGGCGAGCTGCTGCTGCTGGAGGCCTTCGGTGCCGGCTTCACCTGGGGATCCGCGCTCGTCCGCTACTGATCCACTTTGGCAGGAATATTACATAAGCAATTGATGTGCCGGTAACTTCACCGTCACGCATTTCGTGACGTGTGTCACATTCTCGGTTCGATGCGCCGCCCTATACTGCGTGCCGGGTCGCCGCAGAGGCGGTTCCTCAGCGACTCGCAGAAGAAGTGTATGAGCACTCAGTTATCCGAGAACACCGTCAAGGTGAAGCGCTCCGAGCTCCGCGAACACTGCCGCGACCTGCTCGAGGTACCGGAACCGCGTAACCGGGCGCCGAAACCACGATCCAACGACCTCGGCGAGGATGCGGGCCGGCGCGAGCGCCGCGCATGACCGCTGGCCGACGCTGGGCGCGGTGCTGGTCCCTGAAGGCAAACGCGCCTTTCTGGAACGGCCGGTCGTCCCGCTGGCCACCGGGGAACGGAGAGGAGGGCGCAGAGCCCGCCGATACGACGCACGAACCGCCGGCGAAAGCACGGACCGCCAATCGCCCGCGCCTCCCCCCACGCCGCCGCATCAAACGCTAGCGTAGGAGCGCGCACCGCGCGCGATGCCACGTTTTTGCGCGCACCGCGCGCGATCCCACGTTTCTGTAGGAGCGCGCACCGCGCGCGATGCCACGTTTTCACCAATCGCGCAACACGCACAAGCGTGCGTGCAACCGCCCGCCCCCGCGACACCCGCGGTCCACCCGTCCCCTACAGCCGCTCCAGGGCAGCAATCCGCTCCGGAATCGGCGGGTGGCTCATGAACAGCCGCTTCAGCCCTTGCCCTTGCCGGCCGGAAATGCCGAAGGCCTCCATGCTCTCCGGCAGCTGCGCCGGGCCGCCGCGGTCGAGCCGCGCGAGCGCCTGGATCATCGGCTGCTTGCCGTTCAAGCGGGCCGAGCCCGCGTCGGCGCGGAACTCACGCTGCCTGGATACCCACATCACGATAATGCTCGCCAGGATGCCGAGCACGAGCTGCGCCACGATGACCGAAACGAAATAGCCGATCCCGTAGCCGCGCTCGTTTTTCAGCACTACCCGGTCGATGATGTGGCCGACGATGCGAGACAGGAAGATGACAAAGGTGTTCACGACCCCCTGGACCAGCGTCAGCGTCACCATGTCGCCGTTGGCGACGTGCGAGATCTCATGCGCCAGCACGGCCTCGACCTCGTCCTTGCGCATGCCCTGCAGCAGCCCGCTGCTGACCGCCACGAGTGAACTGTTGCGGCGGGCGCCGGTGGCGAAAGCGTTCATGTCGGGAGCGTCGTAGATCGCGACTTCCGGCATGCCGATGCCGGCCTGCTGCGCCAGCCGCTGCACCGTGCCGACCAGCCACGACTCCGTGGGGTTCGCCGGCTGCGTGATGACCCGCGCCCCGGTGGTGCGCTTGGCGATCCACTTCGACATCGCGAGCGAAATGAAGGCGCCCCCGAAGCCGATGACCAGCGACAGGATGAGCAGCGCCTCGTAATTGATGCCGGTTCCGGACTCGTCCAGTATCCGGTCCACCCCGAGTAGCCGCAGTACGACGCTCAGCACCAGCACGACGGCGAGGTTGGTGGCGATAAACAGGACAATTCGTTTGAACATCAAGGCGCTCCGGGTGAAAGTTGATCCGCTGGCGATGTGGTGGCGCGCCGGCGAAATTCAAGCGGCGGGCGCGAAAACGGCCCTGGAGAACCGTGGCGGAGCCGCGGCGTTTGTGCCATCCTGCCGTTCATTGCCTGCGATGGCCTGCTCGACGAGGAGTGAAGCGATGCCGTCCAAAACAGGGTTTTATGCCGGGCACTGGCTGACGGCTTTTGCGCTCGTGCTGTTCGCGACGGCCGGCACCGCCGACGGTCTCGGCGAGCACCCGGAAGCCTTGGTGTACAAGTCACCCTACTGCGGCTGCTGCGTCAAATGGATCGAGCACCTCGAAGCGCACGGCTACACCGTCGAAACCGTCGACAGCTCCGACATGAACGCCGTCAAGAAGCGTCTCGGCGTGCCCAAGGCGCTGGCATCCTGCCATACGGCCGTCGTCAACGGCACCTACGTCATCGAAGGTCACGTTCCGGCTGAAGACATCCGGCGCCTGTTCGAATCCGGCTCCGACGCGCACGGGCTGGCGGTGCCCGGCATGCCCGGCGGATCGCCCGGCATGGAGTCGGCACCGGCGGTGCCCTACGACGTGCTCCTGTTCGACGCCGAAGGCAAGACCGAGGTTTACGCCCGGCACGGGGAGGCGGAATAACCGCCGGCGCCTGCGGCGGCCCAATCAACAATAAAAAGGGGGATGAAGGTGCCCGCAAGATTCAACCTGACGGCCTGTTGCACGCTGCTGCTTGCGGCATCCGCCGCCTGGGCAGCGCCCGCGTACGACCTCCTGATCCGCGGCGGCGCCGTGCTCGACGGCTCGGGCGGCGAGCCTTACATCGCCGACATCGCCATCGAGGATGACACCATCGCCGCCATCGGCGATCTCGATGGCGCCGAGGCCGCGCGCGTGGTCGACGCCGACGGGATGGCCGTGTCCCCGGGCTTCATCAACATGCTGAGCTGGGCGGTAGAGTCCCTGATCGAGGACGGCCGCGCGCTGAGCGACGTCCGCCAGGGCGTGACGCTGGAGGTGATGGGGGAGGGCGAGTCCTGGGGACCGTGGAACGACTCGCTGAAGACCCTGATGCGTGAACAACAGGGCGATATCCGCTACGAGATCGCCTGGGAAACGCTGGGCGAATACCTGCAATACCTCGAGGATCGCGGCGTTTCGGTGAACGTGGCCTCTTTTGTCGGCGCCGCCACCGTTCGCGAGAACGTCATCGGTTTCGACGACCGCGCGCCGACCGCCGACGAACTCGCCCGCATGCAGGATCTCGTGCACGAGGCGATGCGGGAAGGCGCGCTCGGCGTCGGCTCCTCGCTGATCTACGCACCCGGCTTCTATGCGGAAACCGATGAGCTGGTCGCGTTGTCCAGGGTGGCGGCGCAGTACGGCGGCATGTACATCTCGCACATCCGCAGCGAGGGCAACAAGCTGCTCGAGGCCATTGACGAGCTGATCACGATTGCGCGGGAAGCCGGAATCAGGGCCGAGATCTATCACCTCAAGGCCGCCGGCCATGACAACTGGGCAACGTTCGACGATGCCCTGGCGAAGATCGAAGCGGCACGCGCGGCGGGGCTCGCGATCACCGCGGACATGTATCCCTACACCGCCGGCGCCACGGGGCTGGATGCCGCGATGCCGCCGTGGGTGCAGGAAGGGGGATTCGAGAAATGGCGAGAGCGGCTGCAGGACCCGGAGATCCGGCGGCGCGTCATCGCGGAGATGCAGACGCCGGCGGACGACTGGGAGAACCTCTACCTGATGGCGCGCGGCTCCCATAACGTCATCCTGGCGTCTTTCAGGAACGACGAGCTCAAGCACCTGACCGGGAAGACGCTCGCGGAGGTTGCGGAGATGCGGGGCAAGTCGCCGGAGGAAACCGCGATCGATCTCGTTATCGAGGACGGGAGCCGTGTCGGCACGGTGTACTTCCTGATGTCCGAGGACAACGTGGAACGCGGGCTGGCGCAGGACTGGGTGAGCATCGGCTCGGATGCGGGTGCGCCGGCGCCCGAGGGAGTGTTCCTGGCCTCGAGCCCGCATCCCCGTGCCTACGGCGCGTTCGCCCGCTTCCTCGGGCATTACGTGCGCGACAAAAACGTCACGTCGCTGCCCGAAGCGATCCGCCGGCTCACGTCCCTGCCGGCGGAGAACCTGCGCCTCGAGCGGCGCGGCCGCCTGGAGGAGGGCTACTACGCCGATATCGTCGTGTTCGATCCCGACGCGATCGAGGCGCGGTCCACCTACCAGGAACCGCACGCGCTGGCGACCGGCGTGGTGCACGTGTTCGTCAATGGCAAACAGGTGCTGGAAAACGGGGAGCACACGGGCGCCACGCCGGGCCGGTTTGTCCACGGGCCCGGCTGGGAAGGCCGCCTGCAATAAGCCGCGCCGATCGCCGAGCCGCGGCTATTGCTCCGTCGGTTCGCCGTAGGGCGCTGCCGGCAGGTTCTCAGGTGCCGGCAGGCTCTCGCGCCTCACGATATTCCATCTTGCGGTGCTCCATGTTCTTCATGCGTTCGCGACGGTCGCTGCCGCTCCGCTTGTGATGCCGCATTTTCGACTTCATTGCTTCGAGCTCCTCCCGGTCCAGCGTGCCATCGCCGTTCTTGTCCATCGCGTCGAACATCCGTTCATGAGCCTGTATGAACTCATCCCTCGATAGCTCACCATTTCCGTCGGCATCCCATTTCTGCATCATGTGCATGCCCCTGTGCATCCCGGGCTTCCC
The DNA here is from genome assembly GCA_964424805.1 of uncultured Woeseiaceae bacterium. Classification (GTDB taxonomy): domain Bacteria; phylum Pseudomonadota; class Gammaproteobacteria; order Steroidobacterales; family Woeseiaceae; genus IDS-8. The sequence goes on along the minus strand of CAYRKH010000061.1, from coordinate 3,475 downwards.
TTCCTGGGCCATGAGCGCAGAGCCACCCCCGGTCAGGAGCACGGCAGCGAGTGTTGCAACGAATAACCTGTTGTACATGGGCTTCTCCTTGATGCTTCCAGCGCGTTACTCGCGCCGAGTACTTGCCTTTATGCGTTCCCGGGCCTGAACGGACACTGAACGCTGTGGCCGCGGGATTCAACGTAATGGGCAATTAAGAGCCAACGATCTGGCCTGCCCAAATCGCCCGAAGCATAATCATCGTTGACCCTGGGTCGTTCGCTGCCATGCGCCACAAGCTGGTTGAGATGAATCCGACGATGTGGGGCGTGGCCCTGGCCGCGCTCGCGCTGGCGGCCTGCGGGTCGGGCGGGGAGGGCGAGGAGGGCGCCGCCTGCGACCCAGGCAGCGAGTTCTGCGGCGAGATCCCGGGATCGGCGTCCGCCTGCACCGACAGCCGGTACTGGCCGCTGGCCGCACGGTCTGGAACGCGTCCGCTGGTCGTGCATTACTCGCGCCATTCAGACGCGGAGAAAGCCCGGGAAGTCCTTGCGATCCTGGAATCCTCCTGGGAAATCCAGGTCGACGCCGTGGGTTTCGCGGCGCCGCTGCCCGATGGCGGCCAGTGCGGACCGGATAATCACTACGACGTCTTTCTTTGGCGCGGCCTTGACGGTGCTTTTGTCGAATCCATTGCCGATTACCCGGCAACGGCGCATGACGATGTGACGAGCTACATCGCCATCAACCCTTTCGTGCCTGTCGATCGCCAGTTCGTCGACACGACGCTGGCCCACGAGTTCAACCACGCGCTCCAGGCAAGCGACGACTGGTGGGAAAGCGCTGCCATTTTCGAGATGACGGCGACCTACGCCGAGGCCCTGGTGTTTCCCGATCAGGACGACTGGTTCTTCACGATTGAGGATTTCCAGGCCCGGCCCGAGTGGTCGTTGTTCTACGACGACGGCTACCAAACCTGGTACATGTACGGCGCGGCGATGTTCCTGCACTTCCTGGAGCAGCGCTACTACGATGGCGACGCGTCTTTCGTCGCGCGGATCTGGCGGGAGTCCCGCAGCGAACCGGCGATCGGCCATCCGGACTACATCGATGCCATGCGGCTGGTGCTGATGACGGACCTCGGCATTACGCTGGACGACGCCGTGCTGGAATTCATGCAATGGCGCTGGTTCGTCGCCGAGTTCGACGACGGCCAGCACTTCGACCAGGCGGCAGAATGGCCTCAGGCCGTGGATCACCAGGAGCTCGATGCTGCGGTCTCCCGGACGATCGACCTCGAGGCCATGCTTTACGGAGCGCAGTACCTGCGCCTGGTAAACCGCGGTTCCTTTGATCGGCAGCTCGCGCTGGATCTGTCCGCGCCGGGACCCGATGCCACGTGGCTCCTGACCACGGTGACGGGCAACGAGATCGCCGGCGGAGTGACCGTCCCGGCCGACGGTGAGCTCGTCATCGTAGCCACGGCGATCCCGAGCGCGGACGTTTCAGCGGAAACGCTGGATTTCGAGTTCCGCAGGGCCTCGCTCGAGCTGAGGCCGCTCTAGTTCGCAGGAATCGGTCTCCGGTACAACGCTCTCGCACGCCAGCTCGCCGTCGTGGCGTACGCGCACTCGGGCGAGCTCGCCGGTCGCGAGTCTGCCCCGCGTGTACTATGCGTCGGGGTTGAACTGCTCGCAGCTGACGCGCGGGTTCCAGTCCACGAACATGCCGTGTGGGTTGTTCCTGAACGCCCAGACGTGCAGCTCATAGAACTCAGGCAGGCCGAGGCGATTCGGCGCGCCGTAGTAGTTGAAGTGCTGCCCCTCGAGCACCGGCGGTCCGGAGTTGGCGGCGTCCCAGTCTTCCGCGAACACCAGGTACTCCACCGCGACCAGCCGGAAGCGCCCGTTGGGCCGGGGCTCGTACACGATGGCCTCGGGTTGTGAGGCGTCGAGCTTGCCGTCGACCAGCAGCGCCTCGTTGAGGAAATGTACCCCCATCGCGCCTTCTTCCGCACCGCTGACGCAGCTCGGCAGTTGCACATAGCCGTCGTCCATGGCGGCGGCTGGATCGCTGTACCGGCTTGCGGCTTGCAGCACCGTCTCGACCAGACCGGTGGGCGGAGGGGCGTCATCGTTCTGCGCCATGGCTGGCGGGGAACCGCCCAGCACGACAGGCATGGACGCGGCAAACAGGATCGGACGAAGATCGATCTTCATGACATTACTCCTGGGGGATATCGGTTGAGGAAATGGAGCGGGCGTCCAGCAGCGGAGCCCGCTGGGCCGGCTTGGCTGCGCGTGTGGCGTTAAGGAGTGTAGCGGCCGCGGAGGACGTGCTATGGCCATATGCCGAAACGGAATGCCGTCCCGTCCAGGCGGGCTGTCTGGCCAATCCTGGTGACGGTGGCCGGCCTCGGCCCGTCCCCGTACCCCGTCTCAATATGCGTGTAATGTATATTATGTTAAATGCTATTGATTCTACCGGATCAGTAGTCAAACGCGTGTCGGCCCAACGGAATTCCGGTAACCCCTGATGAGATTCCGGTAACGGCTCAGCTAACAAAGCTAATCTATTCCGAAGCTTATCTGCGCGGGTTGAAGTTGATCCGAGCGGTTGGCTCAAAAACCCCTACTACCCCTCCTTTGGACGATCGGCCACAACGCAAACGTGCGGGCCGTATTCAGGCGTGGGGGCTTGTAGGTGGACCGGGAGATTACCGAAGCATCGGCCCAAGTCGGGGTTCGCGACCACGCGCTCACGATGCGAGGTCTCCCTCCAGATTAGAGTTGAACAGGATTGAATGGGCTAAAGGCTGTCACAAGATGCGGGGATTCGTGTGTACTCGTCGAGACCGCTTGGTCGCTCTCTTGCCGGCCAGCCGGCGGCTCGGTCCGGGCTGGAGATTTTCCGGTAGCCGCAGATGGGGAATTTGGGGTGGCCGCCGCGGAATCCCGCCACCAGCTAAAGGTTGGCGCATCTGTTCATCCGGTCCATTTGGACAGCTATTGAGTTTGCGCTCTGCTTCAAAGACGACGACGCTTTCTCTCTTCCCATTGCCGCTACCACCTGGCGCGCTCCTCTCGACGGGCCTTTTCTGCCGCCGCCCATGCGAGTATCCCGGTACCATAGCCTTGAGCCTCTGATGCTCTCCAAAGCGGCACATAGGGAACGGGCGATCGTTCGGGTGTCCGTGGAATCAGAATGGATGCTGCCGGAGGGCCATGAAGGCAGCAAGCTCGAGCTGCCGATGCATTAGCGCACTTGGGATCCCTCATTAGCTCGAGACCGGCGCATTTATTTTGAGCTTACGGTCGCAATGAGCTGAATAAGTGCTACTAGCGCCAAGAGAATCGTGGCAACGGTCAAACCATGCTGCGTCCGCAAATTGTCGCTGTGACGCCGTTCTTCGGCACTGTACCCAGCAAGCGTAGCATACGCTGTCAACGTCGGTTGAAAACTGACCCCCTTTTGACCGAAATCGTCGGAATAAAAT
>CAYRKH010000060.1:5413-17939 GCA_964424805.1 uncultured Woeseiaceae bacterium | reverse complement strand
TCACCGGCACCAGCGTCGGCACGTTCAGCGCGAGCAGCACGCCGCCGGCCACGCCGAGCAGCACGCCGAACCAGCCGATCGCCGCGCCCTGCACGAAAAAGATGCGCACGACGTTGCCGGGCCCCATGCCAAGCGTCCGCAGGATCGCGATATCGCTCGTCTTGTCGGTAACGACCATCACCAGGCTGGCGACGATGTTGAACGCCGCCACGCCGATGATCAGCGACAGGATGAGCGACATCATCATCTTCTCCAGCTGGATCGCGTGGAAATAGCTTGCGTTCTCGATGGTCCAGTCGCTCGCGCGAAAGCCGGGTCCGAGGCGATCCGCCAGCGCGCGGGAAATGGCCGGCGCTGCCATGACGTCATCCGCGCGGAAGCGGACGGCCGTGACGGCGCCGTCGATGCCCAGGAGGCGGGCCGCATCCTTCGCGTGCACGATTGCGAGCCCCGCGTCGTGCTCCTGGATGCCGGCTTCGAAGATGCCGCGCACCACGAAGCGTTCGAGCACCGGCTCCATCGTGCCGTTGCCGGCGGGCCGCGGCACCAGCAGCACGACACCGTCGCCGATGCGCACGCCGAGGTTGTACGCGAGTATCCGCCCGAGGAGGATGCCGTCCTCGCCGGGGACCAGCGCCGCCAGGCCGCCTTCGACGAACTCGACGTTCCCGCTCGACAGGTCCTCCTGGTACCGGGGCAGAACGCCGTTCACCAGCACCGGGGTGAGCGATTGGCCGGTACGAATCATGCCCTCGAGCTCGACCACGGGCGCCGCGGCGGCGACCCCCGGAGCCGCGGCCACGAACGCCTGCAGGTCCTGCCAGTCCCCGACCCGGCCGTCGCTGCCGGTGACGTAACCGTGCGCCGACATGCTGAGCAGGCGGGTGCGCAGCTCGGCTTCGAAACCGTTCATGACGGAAAGGATCACGATCAGGGCCGCCACGCCGAGCGCGATGCCGGCGAGCGATATGAACGTGATAAAGGAAACAAAGCGGGTGCGCTGCCTGGCCCCCAGGTACCGGAATCCGATGAATGACTCGAGGCGCATCGGCCGCATCATAGATGATTTGTGATCAAGGTCACATTTTCGGCGCCTGCGGCGCCTCGGCCAGCGTCTGAACGGGTCAATGCGCGGCGCGCGCCGGTATAATCGGCCTCTCGTTTCGAGAACCAGGTCCGCGAGCAGCGCGTCCGGGACGTGTAAATAAACCGGAACCGCATCCTGGAATCGGTGGAGGGGAGACGACATGTCGAGGTTCGCTGCATTTACTCTCGTGCTGCTGGCAGGTACTGCCGTGCACGCCGATACGCTCGACCTGAGCGCCGCCGAGGCCGAGGCGCTGTTCGAAGCCCCCGGCAAGCCGACCCGCGGGATGAGCCAGGATCGCGTCGAGGCGAGTTACGGGCAGCCGCAGGCGCGCGCCTCCGCGGTCGGGGACCCGCCGATTTCCAGCTGGGAATACCCCGACTTCATCGTGTACTTCGAGTACGACAAGGTCATCCACTCCGTTTCCAGGCGACGCTGAGCGCGCCCGCGCGGGCGTCGCCGCCCGCGACGCGCGGCGGCAATGGCCGGCAAAGCCGCGCCGGTGTTCTGCGCCGGCCGAAAAAGCACCGCGAACGGCCCGCGCAGAATCAGGGTCGCAGGACCACGGCGCGGCTGTGCGATAATGGCGGGCCGTTTCGCCAGGCTGAACCCTCGTTTCCGTGCTCCGAAAATCCCTGCTGCTTCCATCGACCGGCGCGCTCGATGCGCGCTCGCTGTCCCTCGGCCAGCTGATCGGCGCGAGCGCCGCGCTGTGCGCCGTCGAGGTGGCGCGCGCCGTCGAACGTCCCCTGCTCGTCCTGGCCGCCGACCCCGGGCAGGCAGACCAGCTCGAGGCGGAGATTCGCTGGTTCGCGGGCGACGACCTGCCGCTGGCCCACTTCGTCGAATGGGAGACGCTGCCCTACGATTCGTTCTCCCCGCACCAGGACATCGTGTCGCAGCGGCTGGCCACCCTCGCCCAGCTGCCCGGGCTCGAGCGCGGCATCGTCATCGCCTCGGCCCCCGGCCTGCTGCATCGCCTGCCGCCCACCGACTACGTCGCCGCGCGCTCGCTCAGCCTGCGCGCCGGGCAGGAGCTCGATCGCGATGCGTTCCTCGACGCGCTGGCCGCGGCCGGTTACCTCCGCGTGCCGCAGGTGAACGAGCACGGGGAAATGGCGGTCCGCGGATCGCTGCTGGACGTGTTCCCGATGGGTGCGGCGAAGCCGATCCGAATCGACTTCTTCGGCGACGAGGTCGAGACGCTGCGCCTCTTCGACCCGGATACCCAGCTCACCGCGAACGAGATCGAGAGCATCGAGATCCTGCCGGCGCGGGAGGTGCCGCTGGATGCCGACGGCATCAGCCGCTTCCGGCGCGCCTACCGGGCGCGCTTCGAGGGGCAGCCGTCGAAATCCCGCGTCTACCGCGAAGTGTCGGAGGGCATTGCGCACGGCGGCATCGAGTATTACCTGCCGCTGTTCTTCGACGAGACGGCGACGCTCGTCGATTACCTGCCGCGAGACACCGTGGTCTTCGCACCGGCGGACCTGCCGGACATCCTCGAACGCATGCGCGCGGAGATCGAGGAGCGTTATCGCCTGTACAGCGTCGATCCGGAGCGCCCGATCCTGGAGCCGGACGAAGCCTTCACGGCGCCGGGCGACGTTCTGGACGCGCTCGAGCGCTTCCGGCGCGCGAGCTGGTCCGCGCAATCGGTGCAGGAATCGGCGCACGCGATCAACCTGCCCACGCTCCTGCCGCCGGCCATCCGGGTCGAGGCGCGCTACGAGGACGCGGCGGCCGCGCTGATGCGCTTCCTCGAAGACTTCGACGGGCGCGTGCTGTTCACGGCCGAGTCCGCCGGACGACGCGAGAACATCGTCGACCTGTTGCAGGGCCGCGGCCTGGCCGTGAAACGCTTCGAGGACTGGCAGCAGTTCGTCGCAAGCACTGAGCGTCTCGGCGTGGCGATCGCGCCCGTCGCCGCCGGCATCCTGCTGCCGGCGGCCGGGATCGCGATCATCGCCGAGCAGCAGCTGTTCGGCGAAAGGCCCCGCCAGCGTTCGCGCCGGCGCCGCGCCGAGCGCGATCCCGAGGCCATCATCCGCGAGCTGAACGACCTGACGGAAGGTTCCCCCGTCGTGCACGCCGAGTACGGCGTCGGGCGCTACCTCGGGCTGGTCACCCTCGACACCGCCGGCGTCGCCGCCGAATACCTCATGCTCGAGTACGCCGACGGCGACAAGCTGTACGTGCCGGTCGCCGCCCTCGACCGCATCTCGCGCTACACGGGCGCGTCACCTGAGAACGCGCCGCTGCACCGGCTGGGCAGCGACCAGTGGGCGAAAGCGAAGCAGCGCGCCGCCCGCCGCGTTCGCGACGTCGCCGCGGAGCTCCTCGACGTCTACGCGCGCCGTGCTGCCCGTCCCGGGCACCGGTTCCGCTGGCCGGAGACGGAATACCGGTCGTTCGAAAACGGCTTTCCGTTCGAGCCCACCGCCGACCAGGCGCGCACGATCGACGAGGTGCTGGCCGACCTCGCCTCCGACAGCCCCATGGACCGCATCGTCTGCGGCGACGTCGGCTTCGGCAAGACGGAGGTGGCGCTGCGCGCCGCCTTCGCCGCCGTGCAGGACGGCAAGCAGGTGGCGGTGCTGGTGCCGACCACCCTGCTCGCGCAGCAGCACGGGCAGACGTTCAGGGACCGTTTCGCCGACTGGCCGGTCCGGATCGAGGTGCTGTCGCGCTTCCGCGGCAAGAAAGGCACCGACCAGGTGCTGGAAGGATTGCGCTCCGGCCGCGTCGACATCGTGATCGGCACCCACAAGCTGCTGCAGCATACGAAGGACTTCCGCGACGTCGGTCTCGTCATCGTCGACGAGGAGCACCGCTTCGGTGTGCGCCACAAGGAAGCGATCAAGGCGCTGCGCAGCGAGGTCGACGTCCTCACGCTCACGGCGACCCCCATCCCGCGCACGCTGAACATGGCGCTCGGCGGCCTGCGCGACATGTCGCTGATTACGACGCCGCCCGAGCTCAGGCTTTCCGTACGGACCTTTGTCAGCGAATGGAACGACGTCGTCATCCGCGAAGCCTGCCTTCGCGAGATCAAGCGCGGCGGCCAGGTGTACTTCATCCATAACCGCGTGCAGGACATCGAGACGGTTGCCGAGCGCGTGAAGAAGCTGGTTCCGGAAGCCGACATCCGGATCGGGCACGGGCAGATGCCGGAGAAGGAGCTCGAACAGGTGATGCTGGATTTTTATCACCGTCGCTTCAACGTGCTGCTTTGCACCACTATCGTGGAGTCGGGCATCGACGTGCCGACCGCGAACACCATCATCATCAATCGCGCCGACCGCTTCGGGCTCGCCCAGCTCCACCAGCTGCGCGGCCGCGTCGGGCGCTCCCACCATCGCGCGTATGCCTACCTGATCGCGCCGCCGCGCGCCGCCATGACGGCCGACGCGATCAAACGGCTGGAAGCCATCGACTCGCTGGAAGACCTGGGGTCGGGGTTCATCCTCGCGACCCACGACCTCGAGATTCGCGGCGCGGGAGAGCTGCTCGGCGACACGCAAAGCGGGCAGATCCAGGAGATCGGCTTTTCGCTCTACATGGAGCTGCTGGAGCGCGCGATAACCTCGCTGCGCGCCGGCCGCGAGCCCAACCTGCTGGAGCCGCTGGATTCCGGCGTCGAGATCAACCTGCACCTGCCGGCGCTGCTGCCGGAGGACTACGTGCCGGACGTGCACCTGCGGCTGATGCTCTACAAGCGCATCGCCAGCGCGGCGACCCCCGGGGAACTTCGCGAGCTGCAGGTGGAGCTGATCGATCGCTTCGGCCTGCTGCCGACGGTTGCGAAGAACTTCATGCGGATCGCGGCCATCAAGCTGGATGCCGCAACACTCGGCGTCGAGAAAATCGACGCGTCGCCGGCCGGCGGCTTCCTGCAGTTCAACAGCCGGGCGGCGGTGGACCCGGGGGCGCTGGTGCAGCTCGTGCAGTCGAGCCGCGCGTACCGCATGCAGGGCGCCGATCGCCTGCAGTTCCGGCTGGAGATGCCGGAAGAAGAGGACCGGTTCAGGACCGTCGAGTCGCTGCTGGAAACGCTCGGGCAAGGCGCCGGCGCGAACCGGGCGCTGGCAGGATAAAATAGGATGATGAGCAACCACAGGAAATCAAAGCGCGCGTATGCACCGGTGACGGCCGCGCTGTTTTTGGCGGCGGCGCCCGCTCAACACCCGGCCGCACAGCAGCTGACCGGTTTTCCGCAGGCGGAGCTGCCCCGCTACACCGTCGAGCTGATCGTCTTCGCGTATGCCGACGGTGCCACCACGGGCAACGAGATCTTCGTTCCGGAGTCACCCGCTTTCGACGAGCGCCTGCCGTCGGCCGCACAGCCGGGGGGAGAGGTGCCGGTGTTCAGCGACGGACGCGAGCCGGATGTGCCGGTTTTCGGCGATCCCGGCGCGCCGCAGCCGCCGTCCGCGGAGCCGCTGCCCGCGGATCCCGCCCTGCCGGGAGACCGTCCGGCCGCCGGGCACGGCACCGGCACCGGCACCGGCGAGGACGCCAACGAGATTACCGGTATTGCGCACAACCTGAACGATCTTCGGCTGCGCACGCGCATCGAGCTGCAGCAGCTCTTGCCGGAGCAGTACAGCCTGGACGAGGTTTACCGGAAGCTTACGGAACTGGACGCCTACCGGCCGATCATGCACACGGCATGGACCCAGACCACGCCGGGACAGGACCAGGCGCCAGCCATCCGCCTGCGCGCCCTGGGCGAGGCGCCGCCGGGGCTGCGCGGCACGGTCAAGCTCTACCAGGGCCGCTTCGTGCACCTGGGGCTGGACCTCGAACTCGACGCCGAAGGCATTCACGCCGGCGGCGGCGGACGCGACGCGCGCTCGGCAACCGACCGGGCGATTGCCGGCAGCGTACCGGACGCCGGGAACGGTTATTCCCCGCCAGGCAGCGAGTCATACCCGCCGATTCCCGTCTACTCCGATCGCGGCTACGGCGACGCCACCCGTGCCGGGGTCGAAGCAGGCTACTTCCCGCCGCCGGTGCGCTACCGCATCGAAGAAGTGAGAATCATGCGGGACGGCGACCTCCGCTACTACGACCACCCGCGCTTCGGCGTCATCGCGAAACTGACGAAGGTGCCGGAGCAGGCACCCACCCGCCGCGACTGACCAACATGTAGGAGCGCGCAGTGCGCGCTCCTACAGTAAAACCTGCTGCAGGAACTTCTCGGCGGTGCTGCTGTCCCGGTGGGGCTCGATCAGCGCGGTTCGCGCCGTGACCGTGACGAAGCGCGAGATCCTGGACCGCGGGTGATGAATGCCGAGCTCGCGCACCGCGCCGCTGATACGGTCCGCAAATTCCCTGACCCCGTCCTCGTTGGCGGCGTGCGACAGCACTACCAGCCGGTCGCTGTCTCCGGCCGTGATACGGGACGCCACGTCGCTCGCCCGCCGCAGGCAGCGGCGGATGGCCTGCGCGACGCGGCGCAGGCAGGAATCGCTGGCATGACGCCCGAATACCTGGACGTACGCGTCGAAGTCGTCGAGCGTGAAACTCACCAGCGCCAGGCAGCTCCGTTCCCGCGCGGCCACCGCCCAGTCATGCGCGAGCACCTCCCGGAATGCCGCGCCGGTCAGGAGGCCCGTGACCGGATCGTCGCGCGACAGGTCCCGCACGCGCCGCCTCGCCCGGATGAGCGCCTGCTGCATTTCACTGTCGGCGCCCGCGGCCGAGGTACCGGCGATGCTGCGCCAGTACAGCGCGTAGTATTGCTCGGGTGATTCGGGGCCGCCGGCGGCCAGCGGCTTCAGCACCAGCAGGTAGTCGCGCTTCTTCAACTCCAGCGGGATGGAGTTGTCCTGGCCGGCGCGGATCGTTTGGCTCACCTCAAGCGTGAGCTCGCGGCCGATCAGCTGCTCGACGACGTCGGCCAGCGGCCGCTCGAGCACCGGTTTGACGCCGGAGAGCGCCGTGAATGCCGCGCTCTGCAGCACCACCGGCCAGTCCGGCCGGTCCACCCGCGCGACCAGCAGCGGCTCTGCCGAGCCGTCGATGAGCTGTTCGAGAATATCGGGTTGCAGTGGCTTCACGGTAGCGGTTGGCGTCCGTCGTTGCTGTCGTTCCTCACGTGTCGCGGCCGGGGTCGGCTTCGAAGTAGGCCTGCAGCACGCGCAGGGCCTGCTCCCGCGCCGCGCTGGTGCTCGCCTCGATGTCGGCGTGGATCGCGCTCTCGCCGCGCCCCGCGGCGCGGTTCACGACCAGCGACAGGCACGCATAGCGCATGCCGAGTTCCCTCGCCAGGGACGCCTCGGGCATCGCCGTCATGCCGATGAAATCCGCGCCGTCCCGCTCCAGCCGGTCGACTTCCGCGGCCGTCTCGAGCCGCGGCCCTTGGGTGACCGCGTACACGCCGCCGTCGTGACAGGGAACGCCGGCAGCGGCGGCGGCCTCGAGCAGCCCCCGCCGCAGGCGCGGACAAAAAGGCTCGGTGAAGTCGATATGATCGAGGATAGCCGAGCTGCCGTCGTGAATACTGTGATCCCGCGCATACGTATAGTCGATGAGCTGGGCCGGCACGGCGAGCGTCCCGGGCCCGTGCTCCGGCCGGATCGCACCCACCGTGTTCAGGGCGATGATCGATGCCGCCCCGGCGAGCTTAAGCGCCGCGGCATTGGCGCGGTAGTTGATGCGGTGCGGCGGAATCGCGAGGGCATCCCCGTGCCGGGCCAGGAACAGCACCGCCCGGCCGCCGATCTCGAGCTCCCTCACGGGCGCCGAAGGCACGCCGTAGGCGGTCACGAGCTGCTGCCCGGACCCGCTCGCAAGGCCTCCGAAACCGCTGCCCGCGATGATCGCACGGCGGCTGCCCGCGCGCATCACGACTCCCGGACCGCCCAGGCGGGCATCAGGCACGCAGCTCGAAGTCCGGGCGATCGAGCCAGCGCCCGACGGCCGCGCTCGCCGCCTGCCACTCCTCGCTCGCGAGTAGCGTCTCCCGCCCGACCGCGCCCGTGCCGTGCAGGCGCGCCAGGCGTACGAGTGACAGCGGGCTCGAGTAATCCCGCAGCGCATCCACGGCGGCGCGCGCCGCCGGGCGGTCGTTGCACACGAGCACCATGTCGCAGCCGGCAGCAAGGGCGAGCTCGGCCCGCTCCGGCATCGAGCCGAAGGCGGCCGTCGCTTTCATGCTGAGGTCGTCGGAGAACACGGCACCGTCGAAGCCCATCTGGGAGCGTAGCTGGTCGACGATCCAGTAATGCGAAAAGCCGGCCGGCAGCCGGTCCATCTCCGCGTACACCACGTGCGCGAGCATGATGCCCCCCAGCAGGCGATGGCCGATCAGCCGCTCATACGGGCGCATGTCGTCCAGGAGATCGCCGTATTCCCGGCGGTCGACCGGCAGGCGCTGGTGGGAGTCCGCCACCACCGCGCCGTGACCGGGAAAATGCTTCGCGATCGCCGCCATACCGGCACGCTTCATGCCGCGGCAGAAAGCGGCCGCGAGCTCGGCGACGGCGCCCGGGTCGCGGTGCAAGGCGCGGTCGCCGATAACCTCGCTCACGCCCCGATCGAGGTCGACGCAGGGCGCAAAGGCGAGGTCGATGCCGGCGGCGCGAAGCTCCGCGCCGATGAGCCAGCCCGCCGTCCTCGCTAGCTCCAGGCCCCCTTCCCGGTCGTCGTCGTAATGCTGCCCGATCCGGCGCATCGGCGGCAGGCGGCTGAACCCATCGCGGAACCGCTGCACCCGGCCGCCTTCGTGGTCGACCGCGATGAGCAGCGGCGGCTTGCGGACGGCGCGCGCGGCCGCGACGAGGTCGGCGAGCTGCGCCGGGGACGCGTAGTTGCGGCTGAACAGGATGAGCCCGCCCACTGCCGGCTCGGCGAGGATCGCGCGATCCGCCGGGGTCAGGGTAAGCCCTTCGACGTCCAGCATGACGGGTCCGAGTGCCATGGCTCCTCTATCTGAGGCAGATTCTGCAAAGTCCTCGTAATCACTTCTTTATACTATTTTTTGATGAAAATCGCGATGGCTTCGACATGACCGGTGTGCGGAAACATGTCGATGATGCCGGCCGCTTCCAGCCGGTAGCCCTGCTCGTGCACCAGGCTACCGGCGTCCCGGGCCAGGGTAGCCGGGTGACAGGAGACGTAGGCGATACGCGTGGCGCCCGTGCGGCCGAGGTGGCGAATGACTTCCGCCGCGCCGCTGCGCGCGGGGTCGAGCAGCACGCGATCCCAGGATTCGCGGAGCCACGTCTCGCGCCCGTCCACCCGGTCCAGGTCGGCGACGCGGAATTCGCAGTTGTCGATACCGTTCAGCGCCGCGTTGGCGGCGGCCCGCGCGACCATCGACGCCTCGCCTTCCACCCCGAGCACGCCGCCGCCGCGGCGGGCAAGCGGCAGGGAAAAATTGCCGATCCCGCAAAAGAGGTCGAGCACCCGGTGCCCCGGACCGACGTCGAGCAGCTCGAGCGCCCGTTCGACCATGAGCTGGTTGACCGATCCGTTGACCTGCACGAAATCCGTGGCCTCGAACTCCAGCGTGACGTCGTGCGCGGGCAGCCCGTAGCGGAGCGGCGGCGCCTCTGCAGGGTACAGTCGCCGGATCGTGCCGGGCCCGCCCGCCTGCAGCGCGACGCGCAGCCCGTGCTCGCGGGCAAAGTGCACGAGCCTGGCTTCGTCTTCCGCCGTTGGCGGGTCCAGCACGCGAAACACCAGCTCGGTGCCGTTGTCGGCCACCGCGGTCTCGATCTGCGGGATGCGCCGGCGCAGCGTGAGGCCGCCGACCAGGTCGCTCAACGGCTCGATGAGCCCGTCGAGCGGCGGCGCGAGCACTTCGCAGCGCGTCATGTCCGCGATGTAGGGCGCATGCTGCTCGCGAAACCCGACGAGCACCCGGCCCTTCGCGGCAACGTCGCGCACGGCGAGGCGTGCACGCCGCCGGTAGCCCCACTCGGAAGCATCATCGTGAATCGGCGGCAACCAGCGTCCCGGCGCGACACCGCCGATGCGGGACAGGTTATCCTCCAGCGCCCGGAACTTGATGTCGCGCTGCTCCGCGGCGGGCAGGTGCTGCAACGCGCAGCCGCCGCACACGCCGAAGACGCGGCAGCGCGGCGCGATGCGCGCCGGCGACGGTTCCAGCACATCCAGCAGCTGCGCTTCGTCGAAGCTCTTGCGCCGCTTGCGCCGCAGGATGCGCACCGTCTCGCCGCGCAGGCCGCCCGGCACGAACACCTTCTTGCCGCCGATCGCGGCAATGCCCTTGCCGTCGTGGCTGACGGCATCGATGCGGGCGGTTTCCGGCTGCGGCCGCGCCATGCCGTTCAGCCGCCGGCCGCCCAGGCCTCGACGAAGGCGTCGAGGTGCGGCGCACCCGCCGACGCGAGGCTGGTCCGGACGAGTTCGAGCTCCCGTTCGAGGTCGCCGGCGTCGAGCCTGCCGCGCATGTACTCGAAGCGGAGGTACACGAGGTAGGTGTTCAGCACGTCGGTTTCGCAATAGTTGCGGATATCGTCGATGCCGCCGTCGAGCCAGGCCTGCCAGACGTCGGCACCGCTCATGCCGAGCTTGCCGGGAAAGCCCAGCATCAGCGCCACCTGGTCCAGGCCGGCGCGGCCGCGGCCCTGGAATCCTGACAGCACGTCCATGAGGTCCAGGTGCCGCCAGTGAAAACGGCTGAGGTAGTTGTTGTAGCGGAAATCACGGTCACCGTCGCCGGTTTCCCAGTAGCGTGGCGCCTGGATGTTGTGCTTGAGCGCGCGGTAATGCAGCACCGGCAGGTCGAAGCCGCTGCCGTTCCAGGAGATCAGCGCGGGCGCATAGCGCTCGATACCGTCGAAGAAGCGCTGGACCAGCTCACGCTCGTCCGACTCCCGGCTGCCGAGGCTCCAGACGCGGAAGCTGTCGCCCGTACGCAGGGCGACGGAAATGGCGACCACGCGGTGCAGGTGCAGCGGCAGGAACTCGCTGCCCGTCGCCTGCTGGCGCAGGAACCCCATGGCGCGCGCCACGTCCTCGTCGGAAAGCCCGTCTAGCCGATAGAGGCGGCGCCCGAACTCGGTGTCCGGAATGGTCTCAATATCGAAGGAAAAACAATTCATTGCGATGGATAGTTAATTTTTATCTGAAGTTATTGTCAGGCGCCGGCCCGCATGACCACCGCGAATGCCACGACCAGCCCGGCATCGTCGGTCAGGCTCACGTGCCCCTCCCCGATCCCCAGCCGCTCGCACGCGGCCCGGCCGCGCTCGGAGAAGATCAGGTACGGGCGGCCCCAGTCGTTATTCAAAACCCCGACGTCCCGAATCCACATGCCGTGCCGGAATCCCGTGCCCATGGCCTTGACCGCCGCTTCCTTGCCGGCGAAGCGCATCGCGAGGAAGCGCACCGGCTGCCGGCTGGCCTCGAAGCGCTCGCGTTCCTCCGGCATCAGCAGCCGTTCGACGAACCGGTCGCCGAATCGTTCGTAGGTCTGCTGGATACGCACCAGCTCGACGACGTCCGTGCCGACGCCGTAGATCACCGCCCGCGTGCCTCGAGCATCAGGCGTTTCATCTCCCCCACCGCGGCGCCGATGCCGTCGAACACGGCGCGGGCGACGATCGAATGGCCGATGTTGAGCTCGACGATCTCGGCGATCGCGGCGATCGGCTGCACGTTGCCGTAGTGCAGGCCGTGGCCGGCATGGACAACGAGCCCTTGGCGATGTGCGAACGCGGCCGCGGCTTTGATGCGGTCGAACTCCGCCGCGCGGCTGTCGTCGTCGGCATCGGCATAGGCGCCCGTGTGAATCTCGATCACCGGGGCACCCGCTGCCGCCGCCGCTTCGACCTGCCGGGCCTCGGGATCGATGAACAGCGAGACCCGAATGCCGGCGCCGCTGAGCCGTGCGCAGGCCGCCGCGATTCTTTCCGGCTGCCCGGCGACGTCGAGGCCGCCTTCCGTCGTCAGCTCCTCGCGCCGCTCCGGGACGAGGCAGCAGTCGGCTGGCCGGAGGCGGGTGGCGATGCCGAGCATCTCCTCGGAAACCGTCATTTCGAGGTTCATACGCGTGCGGATCGCCTCGTGCAGGGCCTCCACGTCGCGATCCTGGATGTGGCGGCGGTCTTCGCGCAGGTGCACGGTGATGCTGTCGGCACCGGCGCGTTCGGCGATCAGGGCCGCGGCGACCGGGTCCGGGTAGTCGGTGCCGCGGGCCTGGCGGAGGGTGGCGACGTGGTCGATGTTGACGCCCAGGTGGATGTCGGTCACTTCTTGCTTCATTTGCGATATCTCTCGAACCGTAGCCCGCATTATCCCTGAACGTTTGGCGTTGTGGCGAGCGAAGGCCTCCGGCGCCGCCTGGCAGGAGCGCGCATTTCGCGCGATTCCCCCGCGGGCAAACGTGGCAACGCCCCCAAATGGCCCGCCAAAACACCCGGGCGTGGGTGGGGCTTGCCCCGTGGAATTGTGCCAAAGCAC
>CAYRKH010000060.1:0-5403 GCA_964424805.1 uncultured Woeseiaceae bacterium | reverse complement strand
CGCGCATTGCGCGCGATGCCCGCGCGGACAATCGTGGCATCGCGCGCAATGCGCGCTCCTACAGACCAGGCCGGGCAATACTTCCTCCCCCGATCACGGCTCCGCCGGGTTCGGCTATTTGCCGAGGTTTTGCATGTCGCGGAGGACCTGGCGGCTTTTCAGGGGCTTGCCGGAGAGGTGGAAGGCGATGACTTCGCGCAGGAGGCGGCCGGCGGCGCGGAGGGTCGGCGGGTCGTTGAAGCGGCGGGCGCGGATGGCGAGCAGCTCGGCGCCCGTGAAGATCATCGGGCCTTCGCGGTGGCCGGCCGGCGCGGGGCCGTGCTCGATGCGGTACTCGTAGCGGCGCTCGGGGTGCAGGGGCGTGCCCGTCTCCGCTTCCTGGCCCAAATCCAGCGCGAAGCCCAGGAGGCGCAGCAGCTCCAGCTCGAACTCGCGCAGGCGGGCCGGAACCCGGTCGCCCGCCTGCAGGCCTTCGATCGTCGCGGCATAGGCGGAGAAGATCTCGGGCTGCGGGTCGTGCCGGTGAACGAGGTGCAGGATGAGCTCGTTCACGTAGAAGCCCGCCATGAGCGCCTCACCGGAAAGCGCGATCGGCGCGCCGGAGCGGTCTGCGCCCGTCAGGGTTCCGAGCTCCGAGCGCGCCACCCAGGACAGCTGCAGGGGCATGAACGGCCGCAGCAGGCCTTTCAGCCGCGAACGGCCGGAGCGGCTGCCGCGCGCCACCAGCGACAGCCGCCCGTGGCCGCGGCTGAGGACGTCGAGAATGCGGCTCGCGTCCTGGAACGGACGATGATGCAGGAGCCACGCCGGCTCGTTTTGCACGCGCATCGGTCAGCCGGAATCGTAGCCGAGCCGCAGCAGCTGTTCCTCGCTGTCCGCCCAGTTGTCCCGCACCTTCACCCATAGCTCCAGGTGCACGGGAATGCCGTGCTGCTCCTTCAGCTCCAGGCGCACCGCGCGCCCTGCTCGCTTGAGGAGTGCTCCCCCCTTGCCGACGACGATGCCCTTCTGGCTCTCGCGTTCGACCAGGATCAGCGCCGCGATCGCGATGCCTTCCGGTTCGCGCTCGAAGCGCTCCACCTGCACGGTGAGCCCGTAGGGCACCTCCTGGCGCAGCGCGAGGGTAAGCTTTTCGCGGATCAGCTCGGCCACGCGAAAACTCTCGCTGCGATCACTCACGGTATCGTCCGGGAACAGCGGCGGCGACTCCTGCAGGTATGCCGGGATGACCGACAGCAGCCGGTCCAGGTTTTCCCGGCGGAGCGCGGATACGGGCACAACCTCGGCGAACGCATGGCGCGCCGCCATTTCGTCGATCACCCGCAGCAGCTCTTGTTTCGGGTGAACCTTGTCGATCTTGTTGATCACGGCAATGACCGGAGCCTTGCCCGCCGATGTGATCCGCTTCAGCGCCTGCGCGTCTTCCCCGGTCCAGCGATTGGCTTCGACGAGAAACAGCACCACGTCGGCATCGCGAATCGCACTGTCCGCCGCCCGGTTCATCAGCCGGTTCATCGCCTTGCGGGCGTTGGTGTGCAGGCCCGGGGTGTCGATGAAAACCATCTGGCTGCGCGGTTCGGTGCGGATGCCCAGGATGCGGTGGCGCGTCGTCTGCGGCTTCGGCGTGACGATGCTGACCTTGGCCCCGACGAGCGCGTTGATCAGCGTGGACTTGCCGACGTTCGGCCGGCCGACGACCGCGACGAATCCCGAACGGCAGGGCTGCGCTTCTGCCACTTACGGGGACTCTTCGACGAGAACCAGCATTTTGGACGCCGCTTCCTGTTCCGCCTGCCGGCGCGTACGCCCGCGTCCGATCGTCACGGTGTCGAGCATGCCGATACGGCAGCTCACCTCGAAGCACTGGCGATGCGCCTGGCCGGTCACCGTTTCGACGTTGTAGGACGGCCGCTCGATCTGCTTCGCCTGCAGCAGTTCCTGCAGCCGGCTCTTCGGGTCGCGGCGCGCCGCCGAATCCGGCAGGTCCAGCAGCCGCTCGCCGTAAGCCCTGTGGATGACGTGGCGCGCTTGCTCGAAGCCCGCATCCAGGTACACCGCGCCGAAGATTGCTTCGAGCGCGTCGGCCAGCACGGACGAACGCCGGTAAACACCCGAACCCTTTTCACCCGGCCCGAGGATGAGCTGTTCCCCGACACCGAGCTCTGTTGCCAGCTCGGCCAGCGCAGTGTCTTTCACGAGTGAGGACCGGATGCGGCTCAGCACCCCTTCTTCCGCCATCGGCATCAGCCGAAAAATGATCTCCGATACGACGGTGTCCAGCACCGCGTCGCCGAGGAACTCCAGCCGCTCGTTGTTGGCACCGGCCGCGCTCCGGTGCGTGAGCGCCTGCCGCAGCAACTCGACGTCGCGAAACTCGTAATCCAGCGTTTTCTTCAGCCAGGAGGCGGCTTTTTCCAATGCAGGGGCTCGACCGACCGGGCCTCCAATTTTCGGTCAAGGCGCGGGATTGTTCAACGCCGGACCTGCACCTTCTTGTCGAAGTGCACGGTAAACGAGATATTGCCGATGAACGGCGCGCTGTGGTCATAGACGGCTTCGACGAGGAAGCCGGTGCCGTTGGCCGTGATCTTGATGTCGCGCGCCGTGAGCTGGCTGATGCTCTCCACGGAGAAACGCCGGGCGATGGAGGTCTGCAGGGCACCGCGCGAGGCGTTCTGGCCGCTGAACTCCTCCTGCACGCCTTCGAGCACACCGGCGACCTTCATGTAATTCAGGTAGACCGGCGTCAGCCGGATGAAGGCGAACGCAAACAGGCCGATGAAAACCACGAGGATGAGAAAGCCGATCGTGGTCATACCGGCCTCGCGGTGAGTGCGCGCGGGAGTCGGCATGGCTCGCGATGGACAATAGCGGTTGCCCGCGAGGCGGGCGCCTACAATGCTTTGGCAGGTCATAGCGTTACTCCCCGGTCGGTCGCGCCATCTTATGTCCGGTCACAGCAGCAGTCAGTGACTCGCGGCACACTTTCGAGCCTGCCTCGGCCCGCGGTCGTTGTCGACCGTCATCTACTCGATCTTGTTGCCTATGCGGCTCCAGTCGGGCCACTCGAGGCCGTCCATGTGCATCCAGATCCGCACGGCGTGACCGACGAGGTATTCCTCCGGCACCGGGCCGATGAAGCGGCTGTCCTCGCTGTTGTCGCGGTTGTCCCCGAACATGAAGTACTGGCCCTCCGGCACCCGGTATATCCCTTCTCCCCGCGCCGGCCCGTGAGCGGAAACCAGGATGCCGTGCTCGCGCCCGCCGAGCATTTCGACGTACCTGTCGAGCGACGGCGAGATGCCCTCGTCCGGCACCTGGCGCTTTTGCACTGGCTCACCGTTTACGACGAGCTGGTGGTTGCGATACTCGATCGTGTCGCCGGGCAGGCCGACGACCCGCTTGATGTAGTTGATGCTCGGGTCCTGCGGTTTCCGGAACACCACCACGTCACCGCGTTCCGGGCTGCCCGTGTCGAGGATCCTGGCGTGGGTCACCGGGAGCCGCAGGCCGTAGGCGAACTTGGTCACGAAGATGTAGTCCCCCTCCAGCAGCGTGGGCCGCATGGATCCCGACGGGATCCGGAACGGCTCGAAGACGAAAGAACGAATTACCAGCACGAACAGCAGCACGGGGAAGAACGAGCGCGAGTAGTCGATGAGCGTCGCCATCGCCCGGTTCGGGTGTGCTTCTCCCTCGGGGCGCTGCTTACGCAACCAGAAGCGGTCGACGGCGACGACGATACCCGTGAACAGGGTCAGCAACGTCAATATCAGGGCGAGGTCATTCAATGTCGTAACTCATCTTGATTGTTCATTTTTCTACTTTGAGAACCGCGAGGAACGCTTCCTGCGGGATCTCCACGGAGCCGATCTGCTTCATCCGGCGTTTGCCCGCTTTCTGTTTCTCCAGCAGCTTTCTCTTGCGTGACACGTCGCCGCCGTAGCACTTGGCGGTCACGTTCTTGCGCAGTGCCTTTACCGTGCTCCGGGCGATGATCTGGCTGCCGATCGCCGCCTGGATGGCGACATCGAACATCTGCCGCGGGATCAGCTCGCGCATCTTCTCCACCAGCTCCCGCCCGCGCATGTCCGCGCTGGCACGATGCACGATCATCGAGAGCGCGTCCACTTTTTCCTTGTTGATGAGGATATCGAGGCGCACGAGCGCCGCCGGTTCGAAACGTTCGAACTGGTAATCGAACGAGGCGAAGCCGCGGCTGACCGACTTCAGCCGATCGAAGAAATCGAGCACCACCTCCGCAAGCGGCATCTCGTATTCGAGCGCCACGTGACTGCCGGAATAGCGCATGTGCATCTGCACGCCGCGCTTCTCGATGCAGAGTTTCATCACGGCGCCGACGTGCTTGTCGGGCACCAGGATGTTGGCAGTAATGATGGGCTCGCGAATTTCCTCGATCTCGTTGCCCGGCGGCAGGCGCGACGGGTTGTCCACCCGGATGACGTCGCCGTTCGTCAGCGCCACTTCGAAAACCACGGTCGGCGCCGTGGTGATGAGCTCCAGCCGGTATTCGCGCTCCAGCCTTTCCTGCACGATTTCCATGTGCAGCATGCCGAGGAATCCGCAACGAAACCCGAACCCCAAAGCCGCCGACGTTTCCGGCTCGAAATGCAGCGCCGCGTCGTTGAGCCGCAGCTTCTGCAGCGCCTCGCGAAAGCCCTCGTAGTCGTCGGAGCTGACGGGGAACAGCCCGGCGAATACGCGCGGCTGGACCTGCTTGAATCCCGGCAGCGGTTTGTCGCACGGGTTGGCCGTGAGCGTGATGGTGTCGCCGACCGGTGCGCCGTAGATATCCTTGATCGCCGCATTGACGAAGCCGACCTCACCGGTCTTCAGTTCCTCACGATCCTGCATCTTGGGCGTGAACGAGCCGACGCGATCGGCGGTGTAGGTGCGCCCCGTCGACATGATCGTAATCTTCGCTCCTTTCGGCATCCGCCCGTTGACCACCCGGACCAGCGACACCACGCCGACGTAGTTGTCGAACCAGGAATCGATAATCAGCGCCTGCAGCGGGCCTTCCGGATCACCGACCGGCGCCGGGATCCGGGTGACGATCTGCTCCATCAGGTCCGCGACCCCCTCACCGGTTTTGGCGCTTACGCGCGCCGCGCCCTGTGCCTCGATACCGATGATATCCTCGATCTCGCTGATCACGGCGTCCGGCTCCGCGGCCGGAAGGTCGATCTTGTTGAGGACCGGCAGCACCTCGAGCCCCTGGTCGATCGCCGTGATGCAGTTTGCCACGCTCTGTGCCTCGACGCCCTGTGCCGCGTCGACCACGAGCAGCGCGCCCTCACAGGCCGCGAGCGAGCGCGACACCTCGTAGGAAAAGTCGACGTGTCCCGGGGTATCGATGAAGTTGAGCTGGTAGGTGTTGCC
>CAYRKH010000059.1:0-17996 GCA_964424805.1 uncultured Woeseiaceae bacterium | reverse complement strand
GCTACATGTCGCCGGAGCAGGTGCAGTCGGAGGAGCTGACGCCGCGCTCGGACATCTACTCGCTCGGCGCGGTGCTGTACGAGCTCCTGACCGGCTTCCGGCCGTTTCGGGCCGACAATCTCTCCAAGCTTTTGCACCAGATCGTGTACGCGACGCCGCCGCCGATCCACACCTATCGCGACGACCTGCCGGAAGAGCTCGAGAACGTCGTAGCGATGTGCCTGCAGAAGGATCCCGGCAAGCGCTGCCCGAGCGGCAATGCGATGGCCGCGGACCTCACGCGTGTGCACAAGGACCTGCGCACCAAGTACGACAGCCTGGACAACCAGGAGCACTTCGACCTGCTGCGCACGCTCACGTTCTTCCACGAGTTTTCGCACGCCGAAATCTGGGAGGTGCTGCGCGCGAGCGACTGGCACGAGTACAAGGACGGCGAGGACATCGTGCGCGAAGGCGAGATGGACGACCGCTTCTACATTATCGTGTCCGGCAACGCCGAAGTGGAAGCCAACGGCAAGCGCCTCGGGGTGCTGTCGAACGGCGATTGCTTCGGTGAGACCAGCTACGTGCGCGGCGCCAAGCGCACCGCCTCGATCCGCGCCAGCGGCAACGTGACCATCCTGCGCGTCAGCTCGACGCTGATGGAGCAGGTATCGTCGGCCTGCCAGCTACGCTTCAACAAGGTGTTCCTGCGCTCCCTCATCAAGCGCCTGCAGGGCGACAACAGCAAAACGGCCACGTCGTAGTAGGAGCGCGCATCGCGCGCGATACCCCGTCCCGATGGCATCGCGCTCGTAAACGCTCAGGGCTCGTCGACTTCGAACGCTTCCAGCGCTTCCTCGCCGCCCGCGCTTTTCAGGAGTATCTCCACCCGCTGCTCCGCGTCCTTCAGCGCCGCCTGGCAGCTCCGCGTCAGCTTGATGCCTTCCTCGAACTTCTGCATGGCCTGCTCGAGCGGCAGCTCGCCGCTTTCGAGCTCGTCGATGAGCGCTTCGAGATCCTGCAGGGATTTCTCGAGATTCAGGGGCTTGTCGTCCGCCATGTGTTGCTGACTTGTAATCGTCCGCCGGGAGAGAGGCGCGCTAAGCTACAGCGCCCGGCGAGCGGGGTCAACGCACCCGCGCCGCGTTGACAACCATCGCCGGCGGGCTTAGAGTGACCGTCGATTAGACTAAGTCTAAATAATGACATCGTAAGACGGCTGAGAGGTAAATACCCCATGTCATTGAAAGGCACCAAAACCGAAACCAACCTGAAAGACGCGTTTGCCGGCGAATCGCAGGCGAACCGCCGTTACCTGTACTTCGCCGCCAAGGCGGACGTAGAGGGCTATAACGACGTCGCCGCTGTCTTCCGCTCGACCGCCGAGGGTGAAACCGGCCACGCGCACGGCCATCTCGAATACCTGGAGGAGGTCGGCGACCCGGCCACCGGCCTGCCGATTGGCGCTACCGCCGAGAACCTCAAAGCAGCCATCGCCGGCGAGACCTACGAATACACGGACATGTACCCCGGCATGGCGAAGACCGCCCGGGAAGAGAACTTCGACGAGATCGCCGACTGGTTCGAAACCCTCGCCAAGGCCGAGCGCTCCCACGCCAACCGCTTCCAGAAAGCCCTGGACGCGCTGGACCAGTAGCGCGCGGCCAAGCGGAATCGGAGGGCAGCCCGCAGAGCTGCGGGCTGCCACCCTGTAGGAGCGCGCATTGCGCGCGATGCTACGCTCGACCGGGTTGGCATCGCGCGCAATGCGCGCTCCTACAGGCGACGTATCCCCCGAGCAATCACCGATACAAGCGACGAACCCCCGAGCAATCACCGACGTATTGAAGCACCCGTGAGCAACCCGTCCGAAAATCGCGAAGGCAGCCTCGACGCGCCCGTGCGGCACCCGATCGACTGGAAGTCGGACGACTTCTACGACGAAGGCTCCCTCTTCAAGGAGCTGGAGCGCGTCTTCGATATCTGCCACGGCTGCCGCCGCTGCTTCAATCTCTGCAACGCGTTCCCGACACTCTTCGATGCGATCGACGAGTCCGACACGATGGAGCTCGACGGCGTGCCGAAGGAAGTCTACTGGGACGTCGTCGACCACTGTTACCTCTGCGACATGTGCTACATGTCGAAGTGCCCGTACGTGCCGCCCCACCCCTGGAACGTGGACTTCCCGCACCTGATGCTGCGCGCCAAGGCGGCGCGCTTCAAAAAGGAAGGCGCGCGGCCGCGCGACAGGCTGCTCAGCTCCACGGACACGGTCGGGCGGCTGGCCGGAATCCCGGTCGTGGTGCAGGCCGTGAACGCCGCAAACCGGAGCAAGCCGGGGCGCGTGCTGCTGGAGAAAACCCTCGGCGTGCACCGTGACGCGCCGGTGCCGGAATACCACGCAACGACCGCGCGCAAAAAGCATCGCGAGCTGCAACGCGAATCGGGCGATGCCGCGGAGGCGACCGACGCCACGCGCGGCAAGGTAGTGCTGTTCACTACCTGCTACGGCAACCGCAACATGCCCTCGCTCGCCGAAGACTTGCTCGCGGTGTACCGCCATAACGGCATACCGGTAGCCATGGCCGGGCAGGAAGTGTGCTGCGGCATGCCGAAGCTCGAACTGGGCGACCTCGGGAAGGTCGAAAGCCTGAAAGACACGAACGTGCCGCAGCTCGCGTCCTGGGTGGACCGCGGCTGGGACATCGTGACGCCCATTCCCTCCTGCACGCTGATGTTCAAGCAGGAGCTGCCGCTCATGTTCCCGGACGACGATGAGGTCGCCAAGGTGCGCGACGCGATGTTCGACCCGATGGAGTATCTGATGCTGCGGCACCGTGCCGGCAAGCTGCGCACGGACTTCGCGCAGTCGCTGGGGAAGGTCGCCTACCAGGTGCCCTGCCACCTGCGGGTGCAGAACATCGGCCAGAAGACCCGCGAGCTGCTGGAGCTGGCGCCGGAGACGGAGGTCGAGGCCATCGAGCGCTGCTCGGGCCACGACGGCACGTACGCGGTCAAGAAGGAGTACTACGAAGTTTCGCGCAAGATCGCGAGGCCCGTCGTGAACCGGGTGGCCAAGAGCGAAGCCGCGCATTTCGTGAGCGACTGCCCGATGGCGGCGGTGCAGGTTGCAAGGGGGCTCGAGAATCACTCCGCGCAGCACCCCCTGGGCTTGCTGCGCCTGGCTTACGGAATATGACGATGGAAAAACTGACCCGCGAGAACCTGTACAGCCTCGAGGAATACTCGGCAATGCGCAGCGATTTCCGCGCGCGCGTCATCGAGCACAAGCGCGATCGGCGCCTCCCGCTCGGGGAGAATGCCACGCTGTATTTCGAAGACCGCCTCACGATGCAATACCAGGTGCAGGAGATGCTCCGGATCGAGCGCATCTTCGAAGCCGAAGGCATCGAGGAGGAGCTGATGGCCTACAACCCGCTCATCCCCGACGGCAGCAACTGGAAGGCCACGTTCATGGTGGAATTCCCGGACGTTGCCGAGCGGCGGGAGAAGCTGGCACAGCTCGTCGGCATCGAGGACCGTGTCTGGCTGCAGGTCGGCGAGTCGGCAAAGATCAGCCCGATCGCCGACGAGGACCTCGAGCGCAGCAGCGACGACAAGACCTCGGCGGTGCACTTCCTGCGCTTCGAGCTGCAGCCGGGCCAGGTCCAGGCGCTGAAGGACGGCGCGCCGCTCGCGGCCGGCATCGATCACGACAACTACCGTGTGGAGGTTCGCCCGGTACCCGACAACGTCCGCGCCTCCCTCCTCACCGACCTCGACTGACCCTGCAGGAGCGCGCACGGCGCGCGATGCCACGGCGGTAGCATTGGCTGGCAACGCCGTTGGATGCCACCGCCGTGGCATCGCGCGCGATGCGCGCTCCTACAGGCAGGTTACCGGGTTCGGCCAGAAGCTAGCAGCGCATCGGCAATAATTCCCGCAAAACGGCCGGGAACATTTCACGTTCATCCTGCTAAAATTCCCGCCGTGCGCTTGGGGCCCCTGGGAAATAATGAGTAAACGCTACAACGCGGCGGACATCGAAGTCCTCAGCGGGCTCGAGCCCGTGCGCCGCCGGCCGGGCATGTACACCGATACGACGCGGCCGAATCACCTGGTCCACGAGGTCGTGGACAACAGTGTCGACGAGGCGCTCGCCGGCCATGCCAGGAGAATCGACGTCATCCTGCATGCCGACGGCTCGGTTGAAGTCAGCGACGACGGCCGCGGCATGCCGGTCGACCTGCACCCGAAGGAAAAGATTCCGGGCGTGGAGCTGATCCTGACGCGGCTGCACGCCGGCGGCAAGTTCAACAAGGCGAACTATCGTTTCTCCGGCGGCCTGCACGGCGTGGGCGTCTCGGTCGTGAACGCGCTGTCGAAAAACCTCGAGGTGTGGATCCGCCGCAACGGGCAGGAGCACAATCTCAGTTTCACCAACGGCAAGAAGCGCGGCAAGCTCGAAGTGGTCGGGCAGGTCGGCAAGAACAATACCGGCACGACGATCCGCTTCTGGCCCGACCCGCAGTACTTCGATTCCCCGAAGGTCTCGGTCTCGCGGTTGAAGCACGCCTTGCGCGCCAAGGCCGTGCTGTGCCCGGGACTGGCCGTCCGCCTCGAGGTCGAGAAGCCGAAGGAGAAGGTGGAATGGCTCTACTCGGGCGGCCTCGAGGAGTATTTGCTGGAAGCGATCGACGGCGCGGAACACCTGCCCGCACCTCCCTTCGGCGGCAGCCTCGCCGCCACCCGCGAAGCGGTGGACTGGGCGCTCGTGTGGCTGACGGAATCGAGCCAGCCGGTGCAGGAAAGCTACGTCAACCTGATTCCGACGCCGCAGGGCGGCACGCACGTGAACGGCCTGCGCACGGGCCTCACGAACGCGCTGCGCGAGTTCTGCGAGTTCCGCAACCTGCTGCCGCGGGGCGTGCAGCTGTCGCCCGAGGACGTGTGGGACGGCCTGGCGTTCGTGCTGAGCGCCAAGCTCGAGAACCCGCAGTTTTCCGGCCAGACCAAGGAACGGCTGTCGTCGCGCGAGTCGGCGGCGTTCGTCTCCGGTGTCATCAAGGACAGTTTTTCGCTGTGGCTGAACCGCCATCCCGAGACGGGCGACCAGATCGCGCAGCTCTCGATTTCGAAAGCGCAGCACAGGCTCAAGGCCGCGAGGGCGGTAGTGCGGAAAAGGGTGGTGTCAGGGCCGGCGCTGCCGGGCAAGCTCGCCGATTGCACCTCGCAGCAGCCGGCCCTGTGCGAGCTGTTCCTCGTCGAGGGCGACTCGGCCGGCGGCTCGGCGAAACAGGCACGTGACCGCACGACGCAGGCTATCATGCCCCTGCGCGGCAAGATCCTGAACACCTGGGAAGTGGACACGGCGGAGATCCTCGCCTCGCAGGAAGTGCACGACATCAGCATCGCCATTGGCGTGGATCCCGGCAGCACGGACATCAGCGGCCTGCGCTACCACAAGATCTGCATTCTCGCGGACGCGGATTCCGACGGCGCGCACATCGCGACCCTGCTGTGCGCGCTGTTTTTGAAACATTTCCCGGAACTGGTCAGGGCAGGGCACGTGTACGTCGCGATGCCGCCGCTGTTCCGCATCGACGTCGGCAAGGAAGTTCATTACGCGCTGGATCACGCGGAGCGCAAGGGCATCCTCGACCGGATCGATGCCGAGAACAAGCGCGGCAAGGTGACGGTGACGCGCTTCAAGGGACTGGGCGAAATGAGCCCGCAGCAGCTTCGCGAGACGACCATGAACCGCGACACGCGTCGCCTGGTGCAGCTCACGATCGACGACAAGGAAGAGGCCGGGAAGATCATGGACATGATGCTCGCAAAAAAGCGCGCCGCCGACCGCCGTGCCTGGCTGGAAACCAAGGGTAATCTCGCCGAAGTGTAGGAGCGCGCATTGCGCGCGATGCCACGGCGGTAACGGAGGGAGGCATCGCGCGCATTGCGCGCTCCTGCAGGCACGCGAACCGCGCCATTGACGGAGAATAAATGCAGAGCCAACTGAACCTCGACGGGGTCGAGAAGCTCCCGCTCAAGGATTACACCGAGAAGGCGTATCTCGACTACTCGATGTACGTCATTCTCGACCGCGCGCTGCCGCAGATCGGCGACGGGCTGAAGCCGGTGCAGCGGCGCATCGTCTACGCGATGAGCGAGCTCGGCCTCTCGGCCGGCTCCAAGCCGAAGAAATCCGCGCGCACGATCGGTGACGTGATCGGCAAATTCCACCCGCACGGCGACACGGCCTGCTACGAGGCGATGGTCCTCATGGCGCAGCCGTTCTCCTACCGCTACGCGCTGGTCGACGGCCAGGGCAACTTCGGCTCGACCGACGACCCGAAATCCTTCGCTGCCATGCGCTATACCGAATCGCGGCTGATGCCCTACGCGAAGAGCCTGCTTGCCGAGCTCGCGCAGGGCACCGTCGACTGGGTGCCGAACTTCGACGGCACGCTGGACGAGCCGGTGGTGCTGCCGGCGCGCCTGCCGAACGTGCTCCTGAACGGCACGACCGGCATCGCCGTCGGGCTGTCCACGGACATCCCGCCGCACAACCTGAAGGAGGTCGCGAGCGCGCTGGTGCACCTCATCGAGCAGCCGGAGGCGACCGTTGCGCAGCTGATGAAGCACATCAAGGGCCCGGATTTCCCCACCGGGGGCGAGCTGATCACGCCCCGGAGCGAGATCAGGCAGCTCTACCAGGCGGGCAACGGCACCTTGCGCCTGCGTGCATCCTACAAGCGGGAGAACGGCGACATCGTGATCACGTCGCTGCCCTACCAGGTGTCCGGCAGCAAGGTGCTGGAGCAGATCGCGGCGCAGATGCGCAGCAAGAAGCTGCCGATGGTGGACGACCTGCGCGACGAATCGGACCACGAGGAGCCGATCCGGCTCGTCATCTCGCCGAAGTCCTCGAAAGTGGACGTCGACCAGCTCATGTCGCACCTGTTCTCGACCACGGCGCTGGAGCGCACGGTGCGCGTCAACATGAATATCGTGGGGCGGGACGGCCGCCCGCGCACCTTCAACCTGGTCGAGCTGCTCAGCGAATGGCTGGAGTTCCGCAAGGACACGGTGAGGCGGCGCCTCAATCACCGGCTGCAGATCGTCAAGGATCGGCTGCACATCCTCGAAGGACTGCTCGTCGCCTACCTCAACATCGACGAGGTGATCGCGATCATCCGCCGGGAAGACGAGCCGAAGCCCGTGCTCATGAAGAAATTCAGCCTGTCGGATGCCCAGGCCGAGGCCATCCTGAACCTCAGGCTGCGCCACCTGGCCCGCCTCGAAGAGACGAAGCTCAGGGGCGAGCAGGACGAGCTGAACGAGGAGCGGGACCGCATCGAGAAGACGCTGAAGAGCGCCCCCAGGCTGAAAGCACTTATCAAGAGCGAGATCCTCGCGGACGCGGACGCCTACGGGGACGCGCGGCGTACGCAGCTCGTCGAACGTGAGGCGGCGCAGGCCATCGACGAGACCGCCCTGGTCGCAAGCGAGCCGGTAACGGTCGTGTTGTCGAAGCGCGGCTGGGTGCGTGGCGCGAAAGGCCACGAGGTCGACCCTCTCGCCCTGAGCTACAAGGCCGGCGACGAGTTCCTGGCCGCGGCGCCCGGCCGCAGCAACCAGCTCGCGATGTTCATCGACAGCACCGGCCGGGTCTACAGCATCGGGGCGCATACGCTGCCGTCGGCACGCGGGCAGGGCGAGCCGCTGTCCGGGCGCTTCAATCCGCCCGACGGCGCCGAGTTCTGCGGCGTCATGATCGGCGAGCCGGAGTCGAAAGTGCTCCTCGCGAGCGATGCGGGCTACGGCTTCATCGCGACCCTCGCCGACCTCGTCTCGCGCAACAAGGCGGGCAAATCGGTGCTGCGCGTGCCGGCCGGCGGCCGCGTCGTGGTGCCCGCGGCGGTGCCGCCGGACACCGAGTGCCTGATCGCGGCGGCGAGCTCGATCGGGCGCCTGCTCCTGTTCGAAATGGACGACCTGCCGGAGCTCGCCAAGGGCCGCGGCAACAAGCTCATCAACATCCCGGGGAAGAAGTACCAGTCCGGCGAGGAGAAGCTCGTGGCGCTCGCGGTCGTGCCGGAAGAGGGGAACCTCAAGGTGGACACCGGCACGCGCACCATGACGCTCAGGTGGAACGATCTCGACGACTACTACGGCGAGCGCGCGCTGCGCGGGTCGCTGCTGCCGAAGGGCTGGCGCAAAGTGGAGCGGCTGTCGGGCGAGGCGTAGCCGGCCCGCCGCCGCGGTAACCGTACGGCGGCGGCCTTACGACACCCTCATCTTCTTCGTGTCGACGGTCGCCGACTCGACCTCCATCTCCGCCGTGGCGTCGTTCACGGCTGCCGGGAGGTCCTTCTCGAGCTCTTCGTTGACGCCGGTGTCGTCGTCGCCGCCCCGGGCTGGCATCTCCACCGTATCCGCCTCCGCCAGCGCGACGGCGGCCGGGTGCGGTAACGTTTCGTCGCTCGTCGGTCTCGGGAATTTTGCCGTGGGCGCGTCCGGCGAGATGTCGTCGTCCGACTCGAGGCGCAGCGCCAGGTCGCGCGCGGCGTCCTCGAGCTGGGCGTTCAGCGCCTGGGTCGCGGTCAGCTCGTCCTGGTAATCCTGCTCGAGAATCTTGTAATCCATCTCGCGGCTCAGCGTGAGCGGGTCATCTTCCGGCATTTCGGCCGTATCGAGCTCGATGGCCTGCAGGTCGCGCGTCGTCTCGTCGCTGTCGCCAACCGGCGGCTGCGTCGCGTCCACGATCATCGACACGTCGTAGGTGCCCGTTTCGTTCTCGACGACGAGGCCTTCTTCTCGCCGTATCGGCGGAATCATGTCCGTGTCGGCAGAATCGGTGTCCGACAAAGCGTCCGCGGCCGGCTCCTGCGGGAACTCGATGTCGAGGCCCAGCTCGATGCCGTCGGAGGCGGCGAAGCCGAAATCCTCCGCGACGTCGATGTCGCCGATGTCCTGGAACCCGCTGCCGCTCCCGACGTTTCCGTCGACCTGCACGAGGCGCGCGTCCGCGCCGGTCTCGTCGACGTGGAAGTCGACCTCCAGGCCCTTCGTGTCCGGCGAAGGCTCCGGCACGGTGATGACCGCGGGAGTGGGGTCCTGGTACCGGCGGTCGGTTTCGCGGTCGTCGAACCCGCGCTCCTCCCTGGCGGCGAGCCACTTGCGCAGCGGGCGGCCGAGCAGCAGCGCGAGGATAAGGGCGATGCCGCTGCCACCGAGCCAGATCAACCATGACCAGGCGCCGCCGCTGTCGGCCGCGACCCGGCCGAGCGGGGCTTCGAACGCGCCCGGACGGCTCTCCTGCACGGTGGCGGCGGGCGCGGCTTGCGCGGCCGCCAACGCGTCGTTCGCGGGCTTCACGACCGGGTCTTCGCCGGCGTCGATATCGCCGGCTCCCGGGGCTGCTGGGGGTTCGGCCGCTTCCGGTGCGGCAGCGGCAGCCGGGCGGGCCGGCCTGCTCGCGTCATCGGCCGCCGGCGGCGCGGCGGCCTCACCCACGGCGGGTCCGCTCTCGCCGGCTTCGCCCCGGTAGCGGCTGTCCGGCGTTGATGCCGGCGCCTCCGCCGCCTCCGCCGGTGCGCGTAGTGCCGCCGGCGTCGGCGGGATCGCACGCTCCGCGCCGTAGATCGCATCGGGAACGCGCAGCACCGATCCGGCTTTCAGGAGATCGCGGTTGCCGTCGATGAACGCGTCGGTATTGGCGGCGAACAGCGCCTCGACGGTCTGCCAGATCGTCATCGTGCGGCCGGTCATGCGCTGGGCGATGCCCGAGAGCGTGTCGCCGGGGCGCACGCGATAGGTCGCGCTCGCGGCAATCGGAGCGCGCGCCGCCGGCGCCGCGGCGGCGCGCTGCCCGATCGCCGCCGGTGCGGGTGCCGCGGGCGTCGCGGCCGCTGCCGGCGCGGCGGGACGAACCCGTTGCTGCGGCGCCGGCGCGCTGGCAGGCCCGCTCGCGGCGAGATCCCCGGCCGGATTGATGAACGCCACGTACTCGCGGCTCAGGTGAGCGGCGTAGGGACAGTCGACCGTCACCTGGAGGGCGATCAGCGGGTCGCCGACCGCGCTCCGCCCGTTCACCCGGATCGCGCCGTTTTCCACGACCACCGAGGCCGGGCCGGCGGAGGGCAGGCCGCTCGCCGAGCGGCCGGGGCTCACGTAGATGCAGTAGCTGCGGATTTCTTCGTTCGGGTTCAGCGCGTAGGCAATGCTCGCCCGCAGCGGCTGCCCGAGCGTCGACTGGACATCCAGCGCGCCGAGCTCGAGCGCGCCGGCGTGACCGCCGATGCCGAGTGCCGCCATCGCCGGCAGGACCAGGAGCGGGCGGGCGAGCCCGGTCCCGGGCTTCGAGCGGGTGTGGGGGGTAACCGGCGGATTGTTATCGTTTCCGGCTCGCGGTGCTGCGCTCAAGGCGGTTCTCCACAGGATGACGCGTCAATCTCGATACAGGATAGGTGCTTGTCCTCGCTGGATAAACGAACCCGTTCCGGATTTCGTTACCCGCTGCCGGCTGCCGCCGCGCCGGAAGGCAAAACTGTGACGGGGCGCACATTCCGCCGGCCGCCGCCCGGGTCAGGAACTGCCGATCGCGTCGAGGGTAGTCTGCGAAACGCTCGGCGGCTCCTGGAGGACGACCTCGGGTTCGTGCACGTAATGCCCCTGCATGTAATGCACGCCGAGCTGGAACAGCACCGCCATGGCGTTGGCGTTCTCGACCCGCTCGGCAATGGTCTGGATATTCCGCTCGTCGGCAGCCTCGGCCACCTGGCGCACGTTCTCCTGCAGTGTCGTGTCGGTGGTCAGGGTGTGCATCAGCTCGCCGTCGATCTTCACGTAATCGGGACGCAGGATGTCCAGGATCTGGTAGCGGTTCCTGTCGATCCCGTAGTGCTCGAGCGCGAACGCGACGCCGAGTTTGCGGAACGCTTCGACCACCTGCTTCATCTGCTTGATGTACTTCGCCGCTTCCTGCTCCGCGACCTGCACGCAGAGCTTCGACGGCGCAAGCTTGCGCCTGGCGAACTCCTTCTGCATCCAGTCGCACAGGGTCCCGTCCTGCAGCGATTGCCTCGACAGGCGCACGAACACCTGGTCGGCGCCGTTCTCGGCGCAGAAATCCATGGAGGCCGTGATGATCCAGCGGTCGATCGCCTTCATGAGGTTGTTGCGCTCGGCCGCCGGGAGGAAGTCGGAAGGCAGCACGGCGTTGCCCTGCTCGTCGATCATGCGCACCAGCATGTCGTACATCTGCATCGAATCGCTGCGCAGTCCCGCAATCGGCAGCTGCGCCAGCCGGAACCGGTTCTCCATCAGCGCCGCCTTGATGTAGCGCACCCAGAGCTCGTCGTACTTGCGCAGCCGCGTGTCGGCATCCGTGGACTCGGTGAGGAGCGCGCAGTTGCCGCCTTTCTTCTTGCCGTTCGCGTGCGCCTGGGCGACCGCGGCGATCAGCTCCTCCAGGCTCGAATAAACGCCGCTGACGGCACAGATGCCGACGGTGCAGGTGAGGTTGACGCTCTGGCCGCCGACCTTGAAATCGACGTTCCGGACGTGCTCGACCAGGTGCTTCGCCCAGACCTCGCCGTCGCGCTCGCTGCCGCGTTCCAGCAGGGCCATGATGACGGTGCCCTCGAACCGCCCCGCGATATCGCGCGGCTGCAATCTCTTGCGCACCTCTTCGGCAAACTGGGAGAGGATCTCTTCGGTGGGAAGGATGCCGACGACGTTCTTCAGCTCCGAGAAACGATCCGGCTTGATGTACGCCAGGAGGTGCAGGCCCGATTTCGGCTTTTTGTCGAGGCGCTTCGCGACCTTTTCGAGCAGCTGGCTGCGGTGGAAGAACAGGGTCGTGGGATCGCGCTTCAGCGCCTCGTGCACGAGCCTGGTCGGCTCTTCCTCCTTGTGCTCGGGCGGCGCGATGCGGATCTGCACGTGCGGGCCGTCCTCGAGATCGACGAGCTGCAGCTCCAGCTCGAGTGCCGTCGCCTCACCCTGGCCGAGCCGCGCCTTGGCATTGAGCTTTTCGTCGCGCTGCCATTTGCCCTTGGTCGTCGCGACGATCGCGCCCTTGATCGCGGCCTGGCTTTCCGGCTCGAACATGTCCATCAGCGGCAACCCGACGGCCTGGCCTTCGTCGCCGATGCCGAACGCTTCCAGCCATGCGTTGTTCACCATCGTCACGATGCCTTCCTGCGCGTAGGCGATCGCGGTCGACGAGTCCTGCATGTAATCGTCGAGCTGCTTGCGGTACTCGGTCGCCGAGCTGATGGTGGAATTGAGCGCCTGCTCGACGCGGAAGGCGCGCAGCTCCCGGCTGACCACGGCCTGCAGCCGCGCTTTCTTGTCGATGGAGACGAGGTCGCAGGCGCCCTGTTTCATCGCGTCCTGGATATCCGCTTCGTCCACTGCCTTGCTGACGGCGATAACCGGCACTTCGGGCACGTAGGCATCCTTCTGCCCGACGACCTGGCGCAGCGTATCGGCATAGCTGTCCCGGTTGACGACGATCAGCTCTATGCCGCCCTGGCCGAGCACCTGGTCCAGCTTCTCGGGATTGGGCACCCAGTGGCAGTGGGCGGCGTGTCCGGCATCGCGTAGCGTTCGGTTGACGAGCTCGACGTCGTCCTGCGATCGGGTCAAAACGGCGATTGAAATACTCTGTCGGTCGTCCAATGACATTCCCCGGAATCCGTGCGGCCGGAAGCTTTTGATTTGACTGAAAGTTGCCGGGCAGGAACCGGCCGCCCCAGAGTAGTCCCTGCCTGCTCTCGAGACTGTGACACGCATCAAGGTTATCCCGTAGGAGCGCACACCGCGCGCGATGCCAGGGCGGCCGGGAGTGGCGCGGCGGCAGGTGCCCACCGCAGCCGCACACTGTAGGAGCGCGCACCGCGCGCGATGCCAGGGCGGGCGGGAGTGGCATCGCGCGCAATGCGCGCTCCCACAGGAGCGATGCCAGGGCGGGCAACGGCGGCATCGCGCGCAATGCGCGCTCCCACAGGAGGCGCGCATTTTCGGTATCATCGCGCGATGGCCAGTTACAGCACCAACGAGTTCCGCTCCGGTCTCAAGATCATCATGGACGGCGATCCCTGCGTGATCGTCGAGAACGAGTTCGTCAAGCCCGGCAAGGGCCAGGCGTTCAACCGGGTTCGCATCAGGAACCTGAAGACCGGCCGCACCATCGACCGCACGTTCAAATCGGGCGAAAGCGTGCAGGCGGCGGACGTCCACGACACGGACATGCAGTACCTCTACAACGACGGCGAATTCTGGCACTTCATGGTGCCGGATACCTTCGAGCAGTACGCGGCGGACGAGAAGGCCGTGTCGGATGCAAAGGACTGGCTGCTCGGGCAGGAGATCTGCCAGGTGACGCTGTGGAACAACGCACCGCTCCTGGTGTCGCCGCCCAATTTCGTCGAGCTCGAGATCGTCGAAACGGATCCCGGCGTGCGCGGTGACACCGCCAGCGGCGGCGCGAAGCCGGCGAAGCTCGCGACCGGCGCGGTGGTGCGCGTGCCGCTGTTCGTCGAGCAGGGCGAGGTGATCCGGGTCGACACGCGCTCCGGCGAATACGTCTCGCGCGTCAAATAAACCCGTCGGCGACCTTGCTGGACAGGTCGTTTACGAACGCCGCGCACAGCTTCTGCATCCCCTCGCTGTCGCGCTCGCTGAAGCGGCCCTCGTAGGGGCTGTCGATATCCAGCACCCCGAGGACGCGCTCGCCCAGGATCAGCGGCACCACCAGCTCCGAGCGCGACGCCGGGTCGCAGGCGATATGGCCGGGGAATGCATTGACGTCGTCCACGCGCAGGGTGCTGCGCTGTGCCACGGCGGCACCGCAGACGCCCTTGCCCGCGGGCAGGCGGACACAGGCCGGCTTGCCCTGGAACGGCCCCAGCACCAGGTCACCGCCGCGCAGCACGTACACGCCCAGCCAGTTGATGTCCGGCAGCGCGTCGAAAAGCAATCCGACGAAGTTCGCGGTATTCGCCAGCGGATCCGGCTCGTCGGCGACCAGCGACTCCAGCTGCCGCCGCAGCAACCCGTAATCAACCCCGTGCTCGCCGGTCATACGTCCTCCGTATCCTCAAAGGCAAAAGCCTGCACCCGGCGGATATCGTCCGCCAGCGCGTTGATCATCACAAGGCGGTCGAAGCCGACGGCCACGCCGGCGCAGTCGGGAAGGCCGTGGGCCAGCGCCGCCAGCAGGCGCTCATCCAGCGGCCGCACCGGCCGTCCCGCCTGCCGTCGCCGCGACTGGTCCGAGTCGAAGCGCGCCGACTGCTCGGCCGCGTCGCGCAGCTCGACGAAGCCGTTCGCGAGCTCGAGCTCGCCGAAGAACACCTCGAAGCGATCGGCAACCGCCGGATCCGCGGGGCAGAGGCGCGCCAGCGCCGCCTGGCGGCGCGGATAATGCCGGAGCACCGTCAGCCGGTCGCGCCGGAAATTCGGCGCGACGCGCGTCGCGAGGATGAGGTCGAGCCAGTCGTCGCGCTGCTCGCCGAGCGCGGCGGCCAGGCGCTGGTCGGCGCCGCTGGCCTGTGCGAGCGCCGCGATCGGCGCCGTCTCCGCGTCCACGCCGGCGTAGCGTCGGAACGCCTCGCGGTATTCGATTTCCTCGGCGGGAGCGCGCAGGTGCCGCTCATCGAGCAGCGCCGCGATGAGCTCCACGGTGTCGCGCACGATGTCGCGGAGGCCGAACCGCCGCCGGTACCATTCGATCATCGTGAACTCCGGCTGGTGGCGCGCGCCCGCCTCGGACGCGCGGAACACCCTGCCGATCTCGAAGATGTCGGGCCAGCCCGCGGCGAGCAGGCGCTTCATGCAGAATTCGGGCGAGGTGCGGAGATACATGAGCGGCGAGTCCTCGCCGCCGAGGAGGGCGGCGACGCTCTCGATGTGCGGGTCGCTGACCGCCGCGCGCGACAGCAGCGGCGTCTCCACCTCCAGCACGTTCCGCGCCGCGAAGAACTCGCGCGCCGCGGCGAGCATGCGGGCCCGCAGCCGCGCGGTTTCCAGGTCGCAGGACGGCCGCCAGCTCATGGCGGGAGGAGGCGGCCGATGGCTTCGCCCATCCGCACGCGGCGCCCGGTCACGAGGTCGTCGCGCCAGGCGCAGGTGTCCGGCGGCAGCAGCACGATCACCGTCGAGCCCATGTTGAACCAGCCGAGCAGCCCGCCTTTATCGACCGCGGCCGGCACCAGCGGGTCGAGCCTCACGTCCTCGACGACGCCGGACTTCCGCGGCCGGAGCGTTCCGGTCCAGGGCGTGGTGATGCTACCGACGTTCAGCGCGCCGACGAAGACCACGATCATGGGCCCCGTCGCCGTACGGAAGTGGCAGATGAGGCGCTCGTTGCGCGCGAAAAGCCGCGGCAGCGAACGCACCGTCCAGTCGTTGACGCTGTAGAGACTGCCGGGCACGTAGCGTGCCGCCGTCACTGCGGCGGCCAGCGGGCTGTGCACGCGGTGGTAGTGGTACGGCGCGAGGTAGAAGGTCGCGAACTCGCCGTTCTCGAATCGCCCCGCGTCGATGAGATCCGTCGCGAGCAGGTCGTCGAGCTCGTACTGGCGGCCTTTCGCCTGCAGCAGCCGGCCGCGATCGATGCTGCCCGCCGCGCTCGTGATGCCGTCGACGGGCGAAATCACGGTATCCGGCGAGGCATCCACGTCGCGCGCGCCCTCGGCAAGCGCGCGCGTGAAGAACGCGTTGAAGTCCGCGTAGCCCTCCGGCGCCGGCTCGGCAATCTCGTCGAGGTCGACGTCATAGGCCCGGACGAACGTGCGGATGAGCAGGTTCTTCACCGGTTCGTAGCGCAGGTGCGAGAGACGGCGCACCAGCGCCGTCAGGAGGTGCTTCGGCAGGAGCCGCTGCAGGAGCAGGAATGCCTGCGCGGCCAGGCCGCGGGTGGCCGGCACCGGACTACTCGCCGGCCGGCAGGCGCGGCTGCAGCGATGCCTGCACGACCAGCGGGTGCTCGCCGCCGTAGTGGAACTCGAGCGTGACCTCGTCACCGGGCGCGAGCGCCTGCACCGGCTCCATCAGCATCAGGTGCCGGCCTCCGGAGGTGAACTCGATCCCGGAGCCCGCGGCAACGGTGATCGCGTCGAGCGGGATCATCGTTGCCATACCGCCGGAGAGCACCGTCGCATGCATCTCGACGCTCGCGAACTGCGGACTGGTGACGCGGGTGATGACGAGCGGTGCAGCACCCTCGTTCCGCAGGGTCAGGTACGCCGCGGCGGCTTCCTGCCCCGGCAACGGCGCGAAAATGCTGACGCCGGCGGCGGACAGCGGCGCCCCGTCGTTGGCGCCGCAGGCGGCCAGCAGGAGCAGCGCGAGCGTGCGCTTCATCGCCGCGCCATCAGGATCGGCAGGTCGTGCACGAAGGCGGACACCTCGTGCGGGGTGCTGAAGATCGCCTGCAGCGCCGCATCCGGGCCGACCACCAGCACGGCCGTGGAGTGCCCCATCGTGTAGCTGTCGCCCAGCGGCTCCTTCTCGAAGTACACGCCCAGCGGCTCGGCGAGCGCGCGGACCTGCTCGACGCTGCCGGTGACGCCGGTGAAGCCCTCCCCGAAGTAGCCGACGTAGCGCTCGAGCACCTCGGGCGTGTCGCGCTCCGGGTCGACGCTTACCAGCACGACCTCGGGGAGCGCCGCGCCGGGTGCTTGCGCGGCAAGCTGCCGGCGCACCGTGGCGAGCTGCGAGAGCGTTGCCGGGCAGATGTCGGGGCAGTGCGTGAAGCCGAAGAACAGGAGGCTCGTGTGCCCGCGCAGGCGCGCGGCGTCGAACGGGCGATTCGCATGGTCGACCAGGGAAAAATCCGGCAGCGGCCGCGATTCCGCGAGCACGGTCGCCGACTGCGGCACCGCGGGCTCCTCGAGGGCACGGCTGACGAACCACCCGCCGGCGGCAACGGCTGCCGCCGCGAGCAACAGCACGAAGAGTTTCAGGGGCGTGGACATATAACCACCCATTCTAGCCCGGATACCGCGGCGATTCGCGCGATTCTCGGGCGGCCATCCGGGAGCGGCGCCCCATGCTACATTGCGCGCCAGCATGGAAGGCCGTACCCCACCTGCCGATTCCACCGTGGCGGACTTCATCCGCCAAACGGCCGAACGCTTCGACGCCGCGCGGCTCGCCTACGGCCACGGCACGGATAACGCACTGGACGAGGCGGCGTACCTGGCGTTCGCGCGGCTCGGGCTGAGCCACGAGCAGGCGGCGGAGCACTACGAGCGGCCGCTCGCGCCTGCGGAGCTGGACGACCTTGAGGCGCTCGCTGAGCGCCGCATCCGGGAGCGCCTGCCCGTCGCCTACCTCGTGCAGCAGGCCTGGTTCGCGGGACTCGAGTTCTACGTCGACGAGCGCGTGCTGGTGCCGCGCTCGCCGTTCGCCGAGCTGCTGGCCCACCGCTTCCGGCCGTGGCTCGATCCCGGGCGCGTGCGCCGCGCGCTGGACCTCGGCACCGGCAGCGGCTGCATCGCGATCGCGCTGGCGCAGGCCCTCCCGCAGGCCGCGGTCGACGCGATCGACATCTCCGCCGACGCGCTCGACGTCGCGTCGATCAACGTCGCCCGCCATCGCCTGGATTCCCGCGTCCGCCTCATCCGCTCCGATTTCTTCGCGGCCCTCGAACAGGAACACCCGCCGCCGCGCTACGACCTCGTGGTCGCCAACCCGCCCTACGTCGACGCCGCCGACATGCAAAGCCTGCCCCCGGAATACCGCCACGAGCCCCGCTCGGGCCTCGCCTCCGGCGCGGACGGCCTGGACGCCACCCTCGCCATCCTCGCCGACGCCGCGTCCTTCCTGGCCGACGACGGCCTGCTCGCCGTCGAGGTCGGCAACAGCCGCGACGCGCTGGAAGCCCGCTTCCCGAACGTCCCCTTCCTGTGGCCCGACCTCGAGCACGGCGGCCACGGCATCTTCCTCCTGGCCCGCACCGACCTCCTCACCCACCAAAACGCGTTCACATCCGCCGC
>CAYRKH010000058.1:0-18061 GCA_964424805.1 uncultured Woeseiaceae bacterium | reverse complement strand
GCATTCATCACCATCACCATGCCGTACGCGCCGTAGCCCAGCGGCGCGATCAGCAGGAATGTCGTGGTCACGCCGGTCACCGTGGAGTCGTCGCTGAAGAGCCCGGGCAGCCAGGTGCTGCCCACGGCCAGCAGCACCGCTATCCCCAGCCCGGAAGCCAGGCAGAACGCGGTGCAGAGCCATAGCGCGCGGTAGATGCGATCCGCCCGCCCGGCCGAGACGTTCTGGCCGACGAACGGCCCGATGATGGCGGACATCGCGTAGTACATCACCAGCGTCAGCGCTTCGATGCGGCTGGCCACGCCGAAGCCGGCCACGGCAGCGGGGCCGTAGCGTGCCAGCATCGCCGTGATGACCCCGGTCGCGATGGGAACAATCGCGTTGGTGCCGGCGGCCGGGATGCCGACGTGCAGGATGGCGGCCCAGGAGCGGCGGAGCTCCGCCGCATCCGGCCGCTCGAACGTCAGCATGTCGAGCCGCCGGCGCAGGAAGAAGATGCCGCCGACGAACAGCGCGCCGCGCGCGGTCAGCGCCGCCAGCGCGGCCCCGTTCAGGCCGAGCGCGGGCACGGGGCCGAGCCCGAAGATCAGGATCGGGTCCAGGATGATGTTCAGGATCGAGGCAATGATCATCAGAAGGCTCGGCAGGCGCGTGTCGCCCGTGGCCCGCATGCTGGCCATGCCCACCATGCCCACCACGACGAACGGCACGGCGGCGTAGAAGATCTTCATGAAACCGCCGATCAACGGCAGCATGTCCTCGGGCGCTCCCAGCAGCCGGAACAGCGGGTCGATGGCAAACACGCCGACGATCGATACCACGGCCGTGATCGAGAACGCGAGCAGCAGGCTGTCCGTGGCGAGCCGGCTGGCGCGCCGGTGGTCGTCGGCGCCGATCGCGCGGGCGACCACGGACGAGGTACCGGCGCCAAGCCCGATCGCCACGCTCGTCACCACCATCAGCACCGGAAACACGAAGCCGAGCGCCGCGAGCTCCCGGTCCCCGACCTGGCCCAGGAACCAGGCATCCACGAAGCCCTGCAGCATCATCATGAAGACGCCGACGAGCACGGGCAGGGTCATGTCGACGAGATGCCGGCCGACTGGCCCTTGAGTCAGCCGGGCTTCCTTGGCGGCCATTGGCGAATTCCGGGAAAGCGGGCCCGCGATTATTCGACATTTCGTCGCGCTGTGAAATGCCGAATAATGACCCCGGTGGCACCCACGGTGTGCAGCAGGCGCAAGGAGCGGCGAATGAGCTGGAAAACCCTCGATTCGAGGACCGTCTACGACAATCCCTGGATCACCGTTTTCGAGGACCAGGTCGTGAATCCCGGCGGCGGCCGTAACATATACGGCCGCATTCACTTCAAGAACAAGGCGGTGGCCATCATCGCGCTGGACGGGAAGGGCAACACCTGGCTCGTGGGACAGGACCGCTACACCCTCGGCCACCGCTCCTGGGAGCTGCCGATGGGAGGTGCGCCGGCGGACGAGGATCCGCTGGCTGCGGCGAAGCGCGAGCTCAAGGAGGAGACGGGCCTGTCGGCCGCCCGCTGGAGGGAAGTCATGCGCCTGCACACGAGCAACTCGATCACCGATGAAACCGGCATCGTCTACGTGGCGGAGGACCTGACCGACGGCGAAACGGCGTTCGAGGAGACGGAATCGATAGAGGTGCGGAAGCTGCCGCTGGCCGAAGCCATGGACATGGCGGCCCGCGGCGATATCACCGACGCCATCAGCGTGGCCGCGCTGATGAGCCTGCCCCGGCTGCTGCCGGACCACTCCCCCGCCCTGTAGAGCGCGCACCGCGCGCGATATCACGGCGGTGCGAACATTCGCGCGGGTGGCAAATTCCGCGCACCGTGGCATCGCGCGCGATGCCCGCTCCCACGGTGCCGTCCCCGCAGCCCCGTGGCGAGGGTCAGTCGGAGAGGTAGTAGGTAATCGTCGACACGACGCGCACCTTCTTGATATGGGGCGTCGTGCTGTCGCGGTCCGAGATGGTGAACACGCCCTGCGACGCCTTCTGGATCTTGCCAAGGCTGCTGTCCGAGTCCTCCGCGAACTCCTGCGCCGCGGCGCGGGCGTTCACCGTCGCCTCCTCCAGCATGTCCGGCTTGACGTCGTTCAGCTTCGTGAACAGGAACTGCACCTGGTTCCCGTACTGCGGGCCCGACAGCGCGATACCATTCCGGCCGAGCGCGATCACGTCGGCCATTGCCCGCCGGACGGCGTCCACGCTGGTGGAATAGAGCGTGATGGTGGACGTCCCGACGTAGCGAAACTCGATGTCCCCGGTACTGCCCCAGGACTGCGCGTAGCGGTCGACCACCTCCGGCCCGGCGGTGGTGGTGTCGGCGAGATCGAGGCCATGATCGGCGAGAAAGCGGCGGATAATCCCGTTCTTCTCCTCGATCGACTGGTAGAGCGCGTCGAGATCGTTGCTCGCGACCTGGTAGGACAAGGGCCAGATCACGGTGTCGGCGGGCAATTCCCGCTCCGCCAGTCCCTTCACCTGCACCAGGCGCTCGTGCGCCTTCACTTCCAGGGCCGCATTGCCCGCGATCCAGGCAGCGCCCAGGAGGCCTGCGAAAACAAAGCCGCCCAGCACCGCGGCAAAGGAATTGGAGGGCGCCGTCATGTAGTCTCCTCGATCTCGTTGTTCTCAGTAGACGCTGGCGGCGCTGACGACGTAGCGCAGCGGCCCCCCGGGCGTCGACGCGTCGAAAGGGTAGCAGGTTACGAGGCTCAGGACCGGTTCGTCGGTATCCAGCACGAGGCGGCCGCGCCGCGAATCCACGACGTCCATTGCCGTGACCGTGAACAGGTGCTCGCGCCCGCCCGGCCGCTGGATGCGGATCGAATCGCCCTCGCGCAGGTCCTTCAGGAACGCGAAATGGGTATCGCGGTGGCCCGCCACGACGCTGTTCCCGAGGTCGCCGGGCAGGACACTCGCGCTCACGTGTCCCGGCCCGAACGCAAGCGTGCGGCCCGAGCCGCCCTCGAGCACGATCAGGTCGATCTCCCCGCCGCGCGCGGACAGGCGGGCAACCGGCCAGGTATCCGCCCACGGCCACGGGGCCGGCCGGTCGGCCCCGTCTTCGGCCCGGCGCCAGGCCCGCTGCATCATTTCCTGGGCGACCCAGGCCTTTGCCGGGATGTACGCCCCCTGCCCCAGGTTCCAGAACCCCATGACGAGGATGCCGCTCACGAGCAGGAAGCCGGCGCCGAACCCGGGACGCTGCCTAGCCCGTCGCATCGGCATCGAGGGACACTCCGTGCTGCAGGCGCCGGAAGAAGGCCCACAGCAGCCAGCCCAGCAGGACGAGGGCCAGCCCGGCTGCGAGCCGCCCCTGCCAGCCCGTCGCCGTGGCCGGGAAGCCGAAGATGGCGCGATGGCTCTGCCCGTACGGGAGCAGGTTCGGCACCGGCTCGCGCTCGAGGGCCGCGGTATCCGGACGCGCCGGGGTCTTGTCCACCGCGACCAGGCTCGTGTACTTGCTGACGAGACGGTGAGCGAGCGCCGTCTCGATGACCGCCGCCCGGATCTCCCCGGCGTCGCCGCCGCGGCGCTCCTGGTCCAGGAGATCGGCTATCGCCGAGCGCGCCCACAGCGCGGCAACGCCCGGGTGCCGGCGCGTGCCGTGCAGGGCAAGCTCCGTGCTCCACCCGCCGCTCGCCGAGTTGCCGCTGATCCGAAGCACGTCGCCGTCCCGCGGCGGCCCCGGCAGGCGCGCGCTCACGACGATCGGCTCGCCCGCGTACAGGTCGGGCACGACGGCCGGGAACGCCGAAACCTGCTGCCCCGGCCACTCGATCGAAATGCCGGTCACCTGCGGGTGCGACAGCTTCTCGAACAGCCG
Source organism: uncultured Woeseiaceae bacterium (assembly GCA_964424805.1). GTDB lineage: Bacteria > Pseudomonadota > Gammaproteobacteria > Steroidobacterales > Woeseiaceae > IDS-8. The sequence continues at coordinate 14,193 of CAYRKH010000058.1, read as the reverse complement.
CCCCATTTTCTCGTCGGCCTCGTGCAGCGCGCCGATGAAGGTCGAGGTGCCGCGGCCGAGCTCCGCCGCCTTTTTCATGAACCAGCCGTTCGGCGCCGAGCCGATGCCGACGGTGAACAGCCGGGCGGCACCGAGCTGCGCTTCGATGAGCGAGTAGAGGCCGGCTTCGTTGCCGACGGCGCCGTCGGTGATGAACACGACCTGCTTCAGGTGCGTCTCGATCGCCGGCTCGGAAAGCGCAAGTGCCAGCGCGGGACGCATCTCCGTGCCGCCGTTCGCGCCCAGGCGCGAGACGTAGCGGCGGGCAGCGCGAAGATTCCCCGGCGTTGCCTCGACGCTGCCGCCGAACAACGCATGCGTGACCGAGTTGAACTGGATCACGTTGAACCGGTCGTCGGGCGACAGGTCGCCGATCGCGAGCAGGAGCGCGCGCTTCGCCTGCTCGAGCGATGTGCCGTGCATGGAACCCGAGGTATCGATGATGAACACCAGCTCGCGCGGCATCCGGGCCGCGGCTACGGCTGTTTGCGTCGGCGGCAGCATCATGAGCAGGTAGTGCGTATCGCCGCCCACCTTCTCGGAGAACAGGGTCGCGCGCGGCGCCTCGGCCGCCACGGGAATCCAGGTGAGCTCGACGTCGTGATCCAGTTTCGCCTGCGCATCCGCAAGCTCGACCCGGTACACACCGCCGTCGGGTGTCACGGTGATCGGGTGGTAGCGGCTCACGACCCGCTCGAGCGGGACGCCCGCGTCGATCTCCGCCTGCAAGGTCAGCCGGTGGTCCGCCGACTGCGTCACCACCGGCGGCGTAACAAGCGACGCGTCCGGGACCTCGTCCGTGTCGGCCGACCAGCCGGAACCCTGCCGGTCCGGCAGCGGCCCGCCGGGAATGTAGCGCGGCGTAAGCGTCGTCGGGATGCGCATGCTGAACACGCCGCCGTCGTAGTCCACCGTCTCGAGGTATTCGATTTCGATGACCACGGTCGCGCCCGGCCCGAGGTTGGCAACCGATGTGATAAACAGGTTCGCGCGCTGCTGCTCGACGAGCCCGGTGCGCTGCCCCGCGGCCCTGGCGGCCTCGTATTCCTTCCTGGCCTGCTCCTTCTCGCGGATGTCGCCTTCGATGAAGCGCTCGCCGATGTGCATGCGCAGGCGATCCACGGCAGCATCCTCCGGCAGCGGGAAGACGTAGATGCCCTCCACCCATTCCGTGCCGTCGTTCCGGAACTGCTGCCGCACGGTGGTCCGCGCGACCGGCCCGCTGACGGAAATGCGGATGTCCGTATTCATTCGCGTCGCCACCACGTACCCGGCCTGCATCCTGAGCAGCAAGCTCCCGCTCGACGGCACCGCCGTCTCCTGCAGGAGGTCATGCGGGCGGCTGCCCGTCTCGGCCTCCGCTGCCGGGGCCGACAGCCCCAGCAGCACGGCAAGCACGGCCGCGTTCCAAGTCCTGTACAGGTTCGTGCTCATCGTCATCGTCCGGCTCCTCGGTCCCGATGCCTATCTCACCAACCGAAGCGGTCACGGCAGGGGGCGGAGCGTGGCAATGTCCCGATGTAATGTGGCAAATTGTGGCGTCCTGCCCGAGGTGGAGCCGTTTTGCCCAAGAGAATCGCGATCGTCGAAGACGAGCCCGCCATTCGCGAGAACTACGCGGCGGCGTTCCGGCGGGAGGGCTACAGCGTGGACCTTTATGCCGCCCGCCGGCCGGCGCTCGATGCGTTTGCCGCGCGCCTGCCCGATCTCGTCGTAATCGACGTGAATCTCGAAAACGACGTCGAAGGCGGCTTCGAGCTGTGCCGCGAGCTGCGAAGCCAGGCGCCGGACCTGCCGATCATTTTCCTCACCGCGCGCGACAGCGAGTTCGACGCCGTGTCGGGGCTGCGGCTGGGCGCCGACGATTACCTCACCAAGGACATCAGCCTGCCGCACCTGATGGCGCGGGTCGCCGCGCTGTTCCGGCGGCTCGACGCACTCAGGAAGCCCCAGGCCGAGACGAGTCGCCTCACCCGCGGGGACCTGGAGATCGACACGGAGCGAATGACGGTGCGGTGGCTGGAGCAGCCTGTCGGCCTGACCCTGACCGAGTTCTGGATCGTGCACGCGCTCGCGCGCTATCCGGGGCACGTCAAGAATCGCCAGCAGCTCATGGACGCGGCGCAGGCCGTGCTGGACGACAACACGATCACCTCGCACGTCAAGCGCATCCGGCGCAAGTTCGCGGCAATCGACCCGGGCTTCGACGCGATCGAAACGGTGTACGGCCTGGGTTATCGCTGGCTCGAGCAGTAGCGGCGTGACCGGAAGCAAAACGATTCACTGCAGGAGCGCGCATCGCGCGCGATGCTCGTGTTGCCGATCGCGGCGTCGCGCGCCATGCGCGCTCCTGCGCGGATGAATCTCAGGCGGCAGCTGCTGCTGGTCAGCCTGCTCACGCTGGTGCTGCCCTGGGCCGGCTGCCAGTTCATCCGCGAAACCGAAAGCGCGCTGCGGGAAGGCCAGCAGCAAATGCTCGCCGGCACGGCGCAGGCGATCGCCGATTCGCTGGCGCAGTTTCCGCGGGAGTTCCTGGTGGACGGCAGGGCAGCGGAGTATTCCGCCGACCAGCTGTATGCGCACGTGTTGCCCTCGGCGCCGGTGATCGACGGCTACTTCGACGACTGGGCGCTGCCTGAAACATCGCTCGCCACGCTTGCCGGTAATGAAGCCGTGCGCTACGTCCTCGGCACGTTTCGGCAAAACCTGTTCCTCTACGTGGACGTGCAGGACGATAACGTCGTCTACGCGCTCCCCGGCGGCGACCGAACGCTCCATTCGGATCGGGTGCGGGTCGTCACCGCGGCGGAGGATTTCGTGTTTGCGCCGGAGGCGCCGGGCTCGCTCGTCCCGCTGCGGCATGCCGCTGACGACCCGCCGGCCGAGGAGACGCGCATCGCGGCGCAGTGGCAGGTGAAGCCGCAGCAGGGAGCCGGCGCCGGAGGGTATCGGCTGGAGGCACGGCTGCCCCGGCAACTGTCGGGCGGCGCCGTCGGCCTCGTGGTCACCGACACCGATCGCGCGGACGCGCCGGGCGTGCGGCTCGCGAGCTTCGAAGGGCCGCTGCCCGGCCGCCTCGTCACACCGTCCCCGCTGCTGCAAAGCGTCGCCATGGGCTACACGCAGCCCGGCCTGCGGCTGCTCGTCACCGACAAGGCCGGCTGGCGCCTCGCGGAGGCCGGCAGCGTCTCCACGGCGGCGGTCGGCGCGCCGGAGAGCGGGGCCTCGGGATGGATGCGGCTCGCCTATAACCTGCTGCTCGAACCGGGTGACGCGCCGGAGCTGGCGCGGCCGGATCCTTCGGGGCGCGAGCAGCAACCTTATATACGCCAGGCCCTGGACGGCGAGCCGGCAACGAGCTGGTTCCGTTCGCTGGATTCGGGCCGCGCCGTGGTTGCGGTCGCGCAGCCGGTGTGGTCCGGCACGGTACAGACGGGTGCAGTGGTCCTGCAGCAGGGCACCGATGCGATCCTGAGCCTTACCAACGAAGCGCTTGCGCGACTCCTGGGCTTCACGCTGATCGCGACCCTTGCCGTCGCCGCCGCGCTCCTGGGCTACGCGAGCTGGCTATCGCTGCGCATCCGCCGCCTGAGCGGCGCCGCCCTGCACGCGCTCGATCGCGACGGGGTCCGCACCGACCTGCCGAGCATCGATGCGCGCGACGAGATCGGCGATCTTTCGCGCAGCTTCTCGCGCGTGCTGCGCCAGCTCGGCGACTACAACGCGTACCTGAAGAGCCTGGCATCCAAACTCTCGCACGAGATGCGCACGCCGCTCACGATCGTCAGGTCGTCCCTGGAGAACCTGGAGCACGAGCCGCTCTCGGAAGAAGGGGCGTGTTACACGGCGCGGGCCCGGGAAGGCGCGGAGCGGCTGCAGAAGATTCTCGCCGCGATGAGCGAAGCAAGCCGGGTGGAAGAGCTCATCGAGCACGCCGAGCCGGAAAGCTTCGACCTCGGGTCCACGCTGGCGGCAGCCGTTGCGGCGTACGCGGGCGCGTGGCCCAAGCGGCGGTTCCGTTTCGATTCGGCTCCCGGCGATGCCCCTTTCCACGGTTCGCCCGAGCTCATCGTCCAGATGCTCGACAAGCTGGTCGATAACGCGGTCGGCTTCAGCCGCGACGGCGACGAGATCGCGGTCGGCCTGTCCGGCGCCGACGGGCAGCACGTCATCCGGATCACCAACCCCGGGCCGCCGCTACCCGAGCGCATGCGCGGGCAGCTGTTCGACTCGATGGTATCGGTGCGTCCGGAAAGCCCGGGCAAGCACCTGGGACTCGGGCTCTTCGTCGCACGGCTGATCGCGGTCGGGCACCGCGGCACGATCGCGGGCTTCAACGTCGAGGGCGGCGTGTGCTTCGAGGTGCGCTTGCCCATGGAAGAACAGGCATAACCCGGTGCGCGGCGCAGCCGCGGCAATTAACGTTCTATAATGCGCCAACGGCGGTCAGCGGGCGAACGGTGAAATGGCAGTCAAACTCTTGAGCGAAAGCATGGATGCCACCATAACCGACGACGACCAGGTCCGTATCAGCGCGGTGCTGTCGTTCTGGTTCAAGGAGCACGAGCTTACGGCGCCGCAGATCGACGGCCGGATGGAGATCTGGTTCGGCGAGAACCCTGGGTTCGATCACGAGATCGAGAAAGAGTTTGCCGGCGACGTGGAAGCGGCGTCCAAAGGCGCTCTCGATCACTGGGCGCGGGATCCGCAGGGGCGGCTCGCACTGATCCTGCTACTCGACCAGTTTCGCCGCAACGTCTATCGCGGCACCGCGAAGGTTTTCGAGAAGGACAAGGTCGCGCTGAAGCTCTGCGTCGAAGGCGCGATGGAGAAGAAGGACAAGGGGCTCACGCCGATCCAGCGCGTGTTCTTCTACATGCCGCTGCAGCATGCCGAATCGCGCAAGGTGCAGGCGAAATCGGTGGAGATCTACCGCAAGCTCGCCGACGCCGTCTCGCCGACCTACCGTGAAACCTTCGAAACGGTGGCTCAGTTCGCCGAGCTGCACCGCGACATCATCGAACGCTTCGGCCGATTCCCGCACCGCAACAAGGTGCTCGGCCGCAAGAACACCCCGGAGGAAGAGGAATACCTGGCCGCCGACGACACGCTGATGTTCGGACAGGGCTGACGCCGGCACCAGACGACTGTTGGTACAGCGAAGCCGGCACTGTAGGAGCGCGCATTGCGCGCGATACCGATGCGGTGAATCGTGGTGTCGCGCGCAATGCGCGCTCCTACAGGACTTGTTCATCTCGCGCGATGCCGAGGCGGTGAATCGGGGCATCGCGCGCGATGCGCGCTCCTACGGTGGCGTTCATGCCAAGGCAGCGAATGGTGGCATCGCGCGCAATGCGCGCTCCTACCGGGTGGTGTTCGACACCCGGTGGAACCTGAAGGTCAGCAGGATTGCCGCCACCGACAGTCCCACCACGAAACCTCCCCAGATGTAGGCCGGCGGCGCCTCGAACGTGACCGCCGCGAGGTAGGCTAGCGGAAACGCCAGCCCCCAGTAGGAAAAGGTGTTGATCACCATCGGCACCCGCGTGTCCTTGTAGCCCCTGAGCGCACCCGCGGCACCGACCTGGATGCCGTCAGCGACCTGGAAGACCGCCGCCATGGCCAGCAGGCTGATGGCGATGGCCCGCACTTCCGTATCCGACGTGTACAGCAGCACTACCGCGTCGCGGAACAGCAGCAGGAACAGCGCCGAGCAGGTCATGAACGCCGCACAGGCCAGGATGCCTATCCTGCCGCTGTACCGCGCCGCCAGCGGGTTGCCCGCGCCCAGCGCATGGCCGATGCGGATGGTCGTCGCCGAGCTCAGCGCCAGCGGCACCATGAAGGCGGTGGAGGCGAAGTTGATGGCGATCTGGTGCGCCGCGGTGATTTCGGCACCCAGCGTGCCGATGAGGATCGATACGGCTGAAAACAGTCCCGCCTCCGCCGTGACCATGACGGCGATGGGCGCACCGAGGACCAGGATTTCCCGCAGCACGTTCGGCCGCAGCGCGGGCAGCTTGACGAAGATCTCCAGCGGCCGGTAGCGCGGATGCAGGTACATGAATACCGCGAGGATGAGCATCATGAGCCACATCGTAATGGCGCTCGCCACGCCGCAGCCGACCGCGCCCATGGCCGGGGCGCCGAAATGCCCGTAGATGAACACCCAGTTCAGGAACACGTTGCAGACCAGCGCGAACAGCGACAGGTACATCATCGGCTTCGTAAAGCCGATACCCTCGGTGGTGTAACGCAGCGCCAGGAAGACGCAGATCGCGGGCATCCCGAACATGATCGCGCGCACGTAGTCGACGGTGAGCCCGCGGAAACCGACGTCGACCCCGATGAAGGCCAGTATCGGCGCAACCAAGGTATGCAGCGCGGCCAGCACGACGAGCCCGAGCACCGCTCCGAGCAGCATCCCCTGGCGCGTGTAGCGCCCGATCAGCGCGGAGCTGCCGGCTCCGTAGTGCCGGGCCGCAATGGGCGAGATCGCCATCAGCAAGCCCATGCACATGATGAAACCGAGGAACCACACGCTCGCCCCGACCGCCACCGCCGCGAGCGAGCGTGCACCCAGCCGCCCGGCCATGACGGCATCGGCAAACTGCATTCCGGCGATGGACAGGCTGTTGACCATGAGGGGTCCCGCCAGCCGCAGCAACCGGCGCACCTCCTCGACCCACGACCGGCTGGATACAAGTGTCGTCACGGCGCCATCATTCAGGAAGAAAGCCGGCTAGTGTACCCCGTCGCAAAGGAGGAGCCGTTCTCGCGGGCGAGCTTTTGTGGCCGGCAAGGCGCGACGACGAGTAGTCGCAGCGCTAAAGCGAGGAGTCGCAACGCCGCCAGGCGCAAAAAGGCGCCGCGAGAACGGCTCATTGTTTGCGACGGGGTGCGCCTGTACAGTGCCCTTTTCACCAGCGGAGCAGGTCATGTTGCACGACGGGCAGGCAAGGCGAGTCGCTGTAATCGGCGGGCTGCGGATTCCGTTCTGCCGCGCGCATACCGGCTATGCCGGCTGCTCCAACCAGGACATGATGACGGCAGCCCTGTCGGCTGTGGTGGAAAAGTACGGCCTCGAGGGCGAGACGCTGGGCGACGTCGCGCTGGGCGCGGTCATCAAGCACTCGCGCGATTACAACCTCGCGCGCGAATGCGCCATCGGTGCGGGTCTGTCGCGGCGCACGCCCGGCCTCGACCTGCAGCGCGCCTGCGGCACCAGCCTCGAAGCGTGCATTGCGACGGGGAACAAGATTGCGCTGGGACAGATCGACGCCGGCATCGGCGGCGGCACGGACTCGATCAGCGACGCACCGATCGTGTACCCCGACGACTACCGCCGCATCCTGATGGAAAGCCACCGCGGCAAGAGCCTCGGGGACAGGCTGAAGCCGTGGCTCCGGCTGCGGCCCAGGCATTTCGTCCCCGAGTTCCCCGCGGTCGTCGAGCCGCGCACCGGTCTCTCGATGGGACAGCACACGGAAAAAACCGCCCACGATTACGGCATACCGCGGGAAGCGCAGGACGAGCTGGCGCTCGCCAGTCATCGCAACGCGGCGAAAGCGTACGATGAAGGCTTCTACGACGACCTGGTCGTACCCTTCCAGGGGGTCACCCGGGACAACAACATCCGCCGCGACACGTCGCTGGAGAAACTCGCAAAGCTCAAGCCCGCGTTCGGCAGGGACGGCGCCGGCACGCTCACCGCCGGCAACAGCACCCCGCTCACCGACGGGGCCGGGGCGGTCCTGCTGTCGTCCGAGAGCTGGGCGCGGGAGCGGGGGCTCACCGTGCAGGCCTACCTTACCCATTGCCGGGTCGCGGCCGTGGATTTCATCGACGCCGAAGGCCTGCTGCTCGCGCCGGCCTACGCGGTTTCGGAAATGCTGGCGGCGGCGAACCTGTCGCTGCAGGACTTCGATTTCTACGAGATCCACGAGGCCTTCGCCGCGCAGACGCTTGCCACCCTTAAAGCCTGGAACTCGGAGGCGTTCTGCCGCGAGAAGCTCGGCCGCGCGGAGCCGCTCGGGGAGATCGACCGCACCAGGCTCAACGTAAAGGGCGGCAGCCTCGCGATCGGGCACCCGTTCGCGGCCACCGGCGCGCGGATCGTGGCGACCATGGCGAAGCTGCTGCACGAGAAAGGCTCGGGGCGCGGCCTGATCTCCGTGTGCACCGCGGGCGGGATGGGCGTCGTGGCCATCATGGAAGCCGCGTCGGCCTGACGGCCTCATTGCCGCCGATGCCGTCGTACCGGTCACCGCCGCCCGCCGCAGAGGTCCCGACGGACGACGCGCTGGGCGTGCTCGTCGTCAATCTCGGCACGCCGGACGCGCCGACGCCCGCCGCCGTGCGACGCTACCTCGGCGAGTTCCTGTCCGACCCCCGGGTGGTGGAATTGCCGCGCTGGCTGTGGCGGCCGATCCTGCACGGCGCGGTGCTCCGCGTGCGGCCGGCCAGCTCCGCGGCGCTGTACGCGAAGATCTGGACGGAACAGGGCTCACCCATGCTCGTGCACTCCCTGAACCTCGCGCAGCGCCTGCAGGAGGATCTCGCGCATCGATCGAGCCGGCGCGCGATCGTGGAACTCGGGATGACCTACGGCAGCCCGTCGATCGACGAAGCCCTGCAAAAACTCGCGCGGCAGGGGGCGGGGCATATCGTCGTGCTGCCGCTGTACCCGCAGTACGCCGGCTCGACGACCGGAGCCGTTTTCGACCGCGTGACGAAAGTGCTCGCCGCGCGCCGCCGCGTGCCCGGCGTGACCTTCATCCCCGACTACCACGCCGAACCGGGTTATATTGACGCGCTTGTGGCCGGCATTCGCGAGGTTTACGAGCGGCACGGCCGCGGCGAACGGCTGCTGTTCTCGTTTCACGGGCTGCCGCGGCGCATGGCCGAGAAAGGCGACCCGTACCCGGAGCAGTGCCGGACGACGGCGAGGCTCGTGGCGCAAAGCCTGGGACTCGGCGACAATGAATGGGAAGTCGCGTTCCAGTCCCGCTTCGGTCGGGCGGCGTGGCTCGAGCCGTATACGGAAGAAACGATCGCTTCCTGGGGGAGGAAGGGTATGCAGAAGATCGACGCGGTTTGCCCCGGTTTTGCCGTGGATTGCCTCGAGACCCTGGAGGAGGTGCGGCTGCGTTACGGGGAAACGTTCCACGCGGCGGGCGGCGGGGAGCTCCGCTACATCCCGGCGTTGAACGCCCGGCCGGAGCACGTCGATGTCCTTGGAGGCCTCGTCGCGCGCTACGCGCCGGACAATACCCGATGAACCTGCTCGGCCGGTTCCTGGAGTTCAGCGTCCGCACCCCGGACATTCTCGAGTCGCTGGCGTTCTACAAGGCACTCGGTTTCGCCGAACTCACGATAGGTGACGTCTGGAAACACCGTTACGCCGTCGTCAGCGACGGCGAGCTGTGCATCGGGCTGCACGACTGCGAGTTCGAGAGCCCCGCCCTCACCTTCGTGCACCCGGACATCGCGAAGCATGCGCGCGCGATGACCGATCACGGCTACGATTTCCGCTACCTGAAGGCCGACCGTGACGAGTTCAACCAGCTCGGCTTCGCCGACCGCGACGGCCACATGATCGCAATGCTCGAGGCCCGCACCTTCTCGCCGCCCCTCGACGAGCTGCCCCGTTCGCTCTGCGGCGAGTGGTTCGAGACCACGCTGCCGGTCCGGGACGCCACGCACACCGGCCGCTTCTGGGCGCCGCTCGCGCCGATCCTGCTCCGCCTGCGCGAAGAGCCCACCGTCCACATGCGCTTCGACGCTGACGGCATGGCGCTCGGCCTCTCCGAGAGCATCGCATTGAGGCAGCCGTCCCTCTGCTTCAAATGCCCGGACCGCGACGCCCTGCTCGGCACGATCGAGCTCCACGGCATGCGGAACGAACCCTTCCCCGGCTTCGAAGGCGCTTTCGTGGAGCTCACCGCACCGGAGGGCACGAAGCTCTACCTGTTCCAGGAAGACTTCCTCGGCGAACCTTACGTCGTCGAAGAGTCGGGCGAGTACGAGGCCCTGTAGGAGCGCGCATTGCGCGCGATCCCAGGGGTGGCGCGATGCGCGCTCCTACAGCACCCGGAGCAGCGACAGCGCGCGCGCCAGGTACGAGCGACCGAACAGGTTCAAGTGATTGAGAACGTGGTAGAGCTGGTAGAGGGGCCGGCGCTGGCGGTGCCCCGGGTCGAGCGGCCACACGTCCTCGTAAGCGGCGTAGAACTCCGGACCGAAACCGCCGAACAGGCGCGTCATGGCGAGGTCGCATTCGCGATCGCCGTAGTGCACGGCGGGATCGAAGATGACCGGCTGGCCGTTCGCAGCCGCCCAGTTCCCGCCCCAGAGATCACCGTGCAGGAGTGACGCCGGCGGTTCGTAGCCGTCGAACAGGCGCTCCAGCCGCTCGGCCAGCACGGCACCCCGCTCCTGCAGCTCTCCCGTGTAGCCGTTTTGCGCCGCCAGCTCGAGCTGGAACGCGAGACGCCGCTCGCGGAAGAAGCGGATCCAGTCGCGATCGGGTGTGTTGACCTGCGGCGTGCTGCCGATGGTGTTGTCGCGATGCCAGCCGAACGCGTCCTGCGTGTGCCGGTGCTGGGCGGCGAGTTGGCGTCCGAGGGCTTGCGCAGCATCCGGTCCGCCGCGTTCGAGCTCCAGCCATTCCAGCGCCAGGAACGCATCGCCGCCGCGCCGGCCGACGCACAGGACCCGCGGCACGCGCACCGCCGCCGCGCGTTCCAGTTCGCGCAGGCCGTCGGCTTCGGCGTCGAGCTGCTCGAAGGCCGTGCTCTTACCGGTTTTCAGGAAGACCGGACCCTGCTCCGTCATTACCCGCCAGGCGGCACTGATGTCGCCGCCGCCGACCGCGCGCGGCGCGGCGGAAGCGCTGACGGCAATCCCCTGCTCGCGGAGCGCCTCGACGATGGCCGCCCAGTCGGGCACCGCTTCAGGCTCCGGCCGGCGCCAGCTCCGCGAACATCGGGGGCTCCTCGTACAGATCCGCGATGCGCTCCGCCTGCCGGCGCAGCGCCATGCCGAAATCGACCTCGTCGAACAGCGCGTTCAGCGCACCGAGATTCGGCGCGCGCGGCTCGAGTCCCGCGAAGGGGCGGTCGAACACGGCGTCGCAGGCGATACCGGTCAGCCTGCGTGCGAGGAGCGCCGCGTCCCGGTGGGCGGCGAGCTTCGCACCCAGCGTTTTCGCGCCGCGGCAATCGACGTCGCAGACGCGGTCGAGATTGGCGTAGATGTCGTCGAGGTTATCGAAGTGCGCGAGGAGCGCCGCCGCCGTCTTGCGCCCGATCCCCGGCACGCCGGGGATGTTGTCGACGCTGTCGCCGGCGAGCGCGAGGAAATCGGCGATGCTCTCCGGCGGCACCCCGAACACGCCCGGGATCTGCTCGTAGGTGAGCCGGCCCTTGCCGGCGAAGTCCCAGAACACGTCGCGCGGTCCCACGAGCTGCGCGAGGTCCTTGTCGCGGCTGACGATCGTCGAAGCCGTGCCGGCAAGCCGGCCTTCGACGACGAGGGTGCCGATCAGGTCGTCGGCCTCGAACTCCGGGTGCGCGCATTCCATGAGGCCGAGCGCACGGGTAAAGCGCCGGCATTGTTTGAACTGTCGTTTCAGCTCCGGCGGCGCGGGCTCGCGGTTTGCTTTGTAGAGAGGGTAGATCTCGCTGCGAAAAGAGGTCGTCAGGCTCTCGTCGAACAGGACGGCCACACGTTCGGGCCGGACCTGCTCCATGAAATCACCGAGAAAGCGGCAGAAGCCGTAGAGTGCATTGACAGGGTTGCCGTCACCGTCGACCAGGTCGTCCGGCATCGAGTAATGCGCGCGGAAAACATAGACACTGGCATCGATCAGGTATTGCATCGCCACGGATCATAACAGACCGTGCCGTTCGCGCGCGGGCCCTGTTCCTGTGGGAGCGCGCATTGCGCGCGATGCCACGGTGGGTCGGAGAATTGACGCGCGTCGGGATGCATCGCGCGCGATGCGCGCTCCTACAGGTCGTCGTGGGAGAGGCTGTTGGCGAGGCGGGCGCGCAGCGGGCTCGAGCGCGGGATGTGCGCCAGCAGGTATTGCATCTGATCGGCGAGGACGCGCCGGCCCTTGAGATAGATGTACTCGGCATACGTCGGCGTGAACGGCACCGCGACGAGCTGCATGCCGGCTTGCTCCGGCGTGCGGCCGCCCTTGTGGTTGTTGCAGCGGCGGCACGCTGTCGCGACGTTGTTCCAGGTGTCGCCGCCGCCCTTCGACAGCGGCGTGATGTGATCGCGCGTGAGCTCGCGGGTCGGGAAGCGCAGCGCGCAGTACAGGCAGAGATTCGCGTCGCGCCTGAACAATGTGCGGTTGTTGAGCGGCGGCACGTACTGCTCGCGCACGTAGGCCAGGCCGTGGCCGGTGCCAACCGTGGCGATGATCGAGTTGACGTCGACCTCGCTGCGCTTGCCGGAGAGCGCGCTGACCCCGCCGAAGACGGTGTAGAGCCGGGTGCCGCAGGCGTACGCGACCTGCTCCATGTGATAGAGCCTGACCGCCTCCCGGTAATCGATCCATTCGAGCGGCATCCCTGCCACGTCTGTTCTCAATACCTGTTGCGAAATGTCTGCAGCCGTGCCGATTCGCATACGCCTGTCCGTTGTCGCAGTGCGTAAAATTGCAGAATGCCCGGCAAATTGCAATAAGAAGCGGCCTCGGTTGCCTGTTCTGCTACTTGCGATTGCGCCGCGCTATGTCATTATTCGCGCTTTCTGTGACCCGGGCGCGACACTCCGAAACCGTTGCGTGCCGCTCGCCGGGCCGGTGCGAGCAGGTCGCACCGCCGCAATGAACCGGAGAACAACAATATGCCGCTGACCGTTGGCGTGCTGAAAGAAACCCTTGACGGCGAAACACGGGTCGCCCTCACCCCCGAGATCACGGCCAAGCTGCAGAAGCTCGGCGTCTCCGTCGTGATGGAGCGCGGCGCCGGGGAAGCTTCCCAGCTGCTCGACGGTGATTATGCCGGCGTCGAGCTAACCGACGCCGACGGGGTGCTCAACGCCTGCGGGCTCCTGTTCACCGTGCAGCCGGCGCCGCCCGCGGCCGTCGCCAGGCTCGGCAGCGGCGCGGTCGTGGCCGGGCTCATGTACGGGCACATCAACAGGGAGCTCGTGCAGACCCTCACGCGCAATGGCATCACCGGCTTTGCGATGGAGCTGATCCCGCGGATCTCCCGCGCGCAAAGCATGGACGTCCTGTCGTCCCAGGCCGCGGCGTCGGGCTACGAGGCTACCCTCATCGCCGCGCGCACGCTCGACAAGTTCTTCCCGATGCTGACCACTGCCGCCGGCACCATCCGGCCCGCGCAGGTGCTGGTGATCGGTGCCGGCGTCGCCGGCCTGCAGGCGATCGCGACCGCCAAACGGCTGGGCGCGGTCGTGAAGGGCTACGACGTGCGCAGCGCCACTCGCGAGCAGGTGCAGTCGCTTGGCGCCAAGTTCGTGGAGACGGGCGTCAGCGCCGAAGGCGAAGGCGGCTACGCGCGCGAACTGACGGACGACGAGAAGCGCCAGCAGCAGGAAGCGCTGGACAAGGAGATCGCCACCTCCGACGTCGTGATCAGCACGGCGGCCATTCCGGGCCGGCCGGCACCGAAGATTATCTCCGCCGCCGCGGTAGCCGCCATGAAGCCGGGCGCCGTGATCGTCGACCTCGCCGCCGAGACCGGCGGCAACTGCGAGCTGACCCGCGCCGGCGAGACGGTGGTCGAGAACAAGGTGAAGATCGTCGGGCCGGTGAACCTGCCCGCGGCGCTCGGCCGGCACACGAGCGAGATGTATGCCCGCAACCTCTTCAACTTCATCAGTCCTGCGATCAAGGACGGAGAGCTCGCCATCGACTGGGAAGACGAGGTGTTCGCCGCCTCCGTGCTGACGCGCGATGGCGAGATTCGGCATGAGCCTACGCGTACCGCACTCGAAGGAAACAATAGATGATCGACGGTTTCATCGCACTCTATATCTTCATGCTCGCCGCGTTCGTCGGCCACGAGATCATCAGCCGCGTTCCGGTGATCCTGCACACGCCGCTGATGTCGGGCTCCAACTTCGTGCACGGCATCGTGCTGGTCGGCGCCATGGTCGCGCTCGGGCGCGCGT
>CAYRKH010000057.1:15639-18393 GCA_964424805.1 uncultured Woeseiaceae bacterium | reverse complement strand
CGGGCGAAATTGCGGCCGTTCACCATCCTTCCATCCACTCCATCAGCCGAAGCGTTGCCCGGGCGACCTGCTTTTCCACTGCCGCAACCGACATGCCCTCGGCCCCGGCAATCTCCAGGTAGCTCATATTTTCCAGCCTCCGCTTGAGCAGGATGCGCCGAGTACGCTCGGGAAGACGGGCAAGGCCTTCCGCCGCATGCCGTAACCGGGCCTGCTGCTCCACGATCTGCGCCGGATCCGGCCGGCGGTCGGCGATCGCCTGGATATCGTCGGCCTGTGCATAAGGAGTCCGCGCCCGCCGCCGCGCCCGGTCTATCGCGAGATTGACGGCGGTCGTGACCAACAAGGCTTCCTTGGAACGCGCGCCATGGGTGCGGTCATATTGTTCGACCTTGAGGAAGGCCTCCTGCACCAGCTCTTCCGCATCCTCCTCCGACGCCCCGCGCCGCCGCACCACACCCTTGGCTTTGGATAACATCTCCGCAAGGGTCGGCGCCACCATTCGTGCCCCTTACTGAGAACGACGATGCGCGATTGGCGTGGAACTCGTCCCGGCATACACTCGCGACCATGTGACCGCCGCCCCATACAGCAGGCCCGGAAGCACCGCGCGACAACGGTTCGAATTTGCCGCCGGCGCGGCTGCGTCTGTCATTCTTTCCCCTCTTCTTGTTTCAATATTATGCGTGACCGGCGCCAAAAAACATGGAATTCCATCGAGACGCTGAAACCCGCGTCAGGGAAAGCGGCCTGATGTGAAGCCGGTCAATCCCTCGACCGGGGCGAGTAGTCGCGATGCGGCTGGTGGTTGGTACCCGTCCAGGTGGTCGTGAACGCGAGAGGAAACGGATGCCGGATTTCGTGAACGTGCTGCTGATCGCACTGCTGCCCATCACCGGAAACCAGGTCGGTGTGGTGGCTGCCGAATGGATACGCGTGTCGCCTCGGGCACTCGGCATGCTGCTGCACGGTACCGCGGGGGTCGCGATTGCGGTAGTCGGAGTAGAGATTCTCCCGTTGGCCCTGCCGGGGTTGTCGGTCGGCCTGCTGCTGCTGGCGTTTTGCAGCGGCGCCCTGGTTTCGGTGCTGCTCGCCCGCGGCGTGTCGAGGAGCCCGCTCGCACTGGAGTCCCGGGGGTTGCGAGCCTGGATGATATATCTTGCGGTGGCGGCCGATCTGCTCTCCGATGGCCTCATGATCGGCGTCGGCTTCACGGTGTCGGCCGGTCTCGGGCTGTTGCTCGGGCTGGCGCAGGTCATCGCCAATTTGCCGGGCGGCTTCGCGGCCGGCGCGAACTTTCGCAGAAACCGGATCAGCCGGCGCACCCGGGTGCTCGCCGGCGTGGCTTTCCCGCTGCCGGTTTTTGCCGGCGCCAGCCTGGGCTACTGGCTGCTGCGCGATGCCCCGGTCCAGCTCAGTCACGCCGCGCTGGTGTTCACCGCCGCGATACTGCTGCTTACCACGGTCGAGGACCTCGTTCCGGAAGCCGACGCGCCGCAGGCGCGGCGCTGGGCAACGACCGCGGCATTCACCGCCGGGTTCGTGTTCTTCACCATCTTGTCGATGGTTATAGACTGACGTCCACCGGGTGAGCCAGGCCTGTACACTCCGTTCTCGTATCGTTACATAATGCCACCACGGCCGTACGCGGATCGTGCTGGGCCAACTTACAGCCCAGCTCACCCGTTGACCGGCAGGCCCTATGCCTGCGAAGAGAAGCCCGGAGCGCGCAATTGAACGACCCGTTTCTGCATGACGCCGCGCCGATCCCCAACCGCTCGCACCGCCAGGCGACGATGGACGCTGGGGGCGAACCGGCCGCGACTTGCGAGCCGGCGAGGCCGGCGGCACCTTGAGCGAAATACTGCTCAAGTTGGTGAGCGTTGCGGTGCTCGTGTTCGCCGTGAGCAGCATGGCATCCGTCGGCTTCGGGCACGACTGGCGCGAAATCGTGGAGCCGCTGCGGGAACGCTGGAAAGTCGTTCGCGCGCTGGTCGTGAATTTCGTGCTCGTGCCGCTGCTCGGCTTGCTCATCCTGCAGGTCCTCCCGCTCGAGCGTCCGCACGCCGTGGGCATTTTCCTCATCGCGACCGCGGCAGGCGCGCCATTCCTGATCAAGCTTGCGCAGACCGGGCAGAGCGACGTCGCGCTCAGCGCCACGCTCCTCCTCCTGCTGCTGCCGGCGACGATCCTGTACATGCCGGTGGTCGTGCCTCTCGCGCTGCCGGATGCCAGGGTGAGTCCGGTGGCGATCGCACGACCGCTCCTGTTCGCGATGCTGCTGCCGCTTGCCGTCGGCATGGTCGTACGCGTGTACCGGCAGTCGTGGGCAACGCGACTGCAGCCGATAATGAACAGGATCTCGACCGCCATGATAATCATGATTACGGTGGCGCAAGTGCTCGCGGACTATCCGACGATCGCAGAGATCCTGGTGACCCCCGCGATCGTCGCCGCCCTGGTCCTGATCGCTGGCGCTTTCCTGATCGGCTACGGGCTGGGTGGTCCGGCCCGCGAGTCCAAGGAAATACTCGGGCTCGGTACCTCCCAGCGAAACATCGCGGCCGCCACCGTGGTGGCGACGCAGGCGGTCGGCGATCCCGACACCGTCTCGATGGTGATCGTAGCCTCGCTTGCGGGATTCGTGGTCCTGCTCCCGGCTGCCGCTTACATGCGCCGGCGCAATGGGCCTGTCGTTGATCCCGGGAAGGAACCGGCAGACTGATCGAAGCGGCCACTGCCATCGGATTGCTT
>CAYRKH010000057.1:0-15539 GCA_964424805.1 uncultured Woeseiaceae bacterium | reverse complement strand
GGCGCGACGGCCGCGGCGAACAGGCAGAGGGCGGCCGCGGCCGCGAAGCCGGCGAAGCCGTCGCCGGGCAGGGAGAAGGTAGCTCCCATCAGCGGCGTACCGACCGCGATCGCCAGCACGACGTAGAAGTTCATCGCGCCGAAAGCCGCTCCCGGAGCCGACCGGAAGGTGCGGCCGAGACCTGCTGCCGTCGGGCCGAAGGGTATGCCCGCCGCGAGGCCGACCAGTACCGCGGCGATCATCGCCGGCGCCCTCGGCGGTGCCAGGCCGAGCACCAGGATCCCGACGGCGCCCAGGACCAGGGAGATGCGGATCACCGACCGGGAATGGCCCGGCCGCAGGTGCGCGTAAAGCCCGCCGCCCGGCCGCCCGATAACCCCGACGAACAGGATCAGGGCACCGATCATGCCCGCCGTCTCGAGTTCGTAGCCGCCACGGCGTTCGAGCAGGGTCACGACCCAGTTGGAGAGGACGATGCCCATGCCGAACGAGGCCGTGTGCACGGCGGAAAACCGAAGCAGGTTCCGGTCTCGAAGCAGGCGCGTAAATCCTGTCTCGCCGTCACCGGCCACGCCCCCGGTCGCCGGACCAGCGGCCACCACGAGCAGGCCGATGGCGGCTACCGCCGCCCCGGTGACGAACGGCGCCTGCCAGCCCAGCCCGCCCTCGAAAAAGGGGACTACGCCGACCGCCATGCCGGCGATGGAAAGCGTCACGCCGCCATAAAGCCCCTGCGCGAACGTCCCGCCGCCCAGCTGCTGCACATAGGTCATGCCGCCGACGAAACCGATGCCCACCCCGAAACCGACCGCAAACCGGAATGCCAGGGCGGTCCAGATCCCGGTCGGCAGCAAGGTCAGCAGGTTGCCGGCTATGCAGAGCAGGAGCGCAAGCATCCCGACGAATCTCACGCCGCGACGCGCCATCAGCCGGCCGATCGCCATCATCGCGGCCAGCTCGGCTCCGAACAGCACGGCGGTGAACAGGCCGACCGTGGCCAGCGCGATGCCGTAGTGCTGTGCCACCGACTCCGCCACGGGGCCGACGTTGGTGATGTTCCAGCTCGAGCCTATGCCGGTCGCGTACGCCGCGACCATTCCCCGCGTCCTTGCACTCATTTCAGGGTTGCCACAGCAGGCCGAACAGCGGGATGTGCACGTCGGCGACTTTCGCGCGGATCACGATCTCGTCGAGCTTCTCGGACTGGGCGTCGCAGGCCGTCTCGAGGCTGTCGATCTCCGCCTCGAGCGCGGCGCCGAGTTCCTCGATATCGGCACGTACTTTCGCCGCCCGCTCTTTTGCGCGCTCGACGTCCGCCGCCTGCTTGCGCGAGCTGCCGGCGCCGCGGATGGCGGTGCCGATGCGGCTCGCCGTGCTCGCGGACAGGCGCTTGCGGCCGAGCACGGCCCCGAGGATCGCGGTGCCGAAGGACACGGCTGCCGACAGCGTCTGGCTGCTCGCCTGGTCGCGCTCGCGGGCAATCGCCTGCTCGGCACGCAGCCTGCGATTCTCGAGGGTCGTCAGCCGGGTCGCGTAGCGCCTGCGAACTTTCTCGATGGCCGCATCGCGCTCTTCGTTCGCCTTCATCTGGAGCCGCACGCGGAAGTCACCTTCCGATTCGTCGGGCCGTGACGTCATGCGCAAGCGCCTGCTCCTCAGCAGGCGGATCTGCTCGTTCCGGCGCAGCCACTGCGCAAGCTGCTTCTGCCACCTTGGCCAGGCCGCCTCGTCCGCGGCGGCGGGCGGGCATTCGGCGTGGGCCGCGCCGTCGGCGGCCGCGTCCTGCAGCGCCGCCGCGTCGAACGCCGCCTTCTCGCCCTGCTCCCAGTCCGGCGCGCGCCCGTTCCCGGCGAAGTCGACCGCGTACACGAAGCGCCGCTCCTCGTGCACGTCGTGGGTCGCGTTGGAGAAGACCATGACCACCGACGCCGCGATGCGCGGGTAGTAGACGACGTCTGCACGGTCGGCCGCCAGCCAGAACTGGCGGATGGAGGGCGGCAGCAACGGCGCGGTGCCGCCGGCTTTCCCGGTTCGCGCCGGCGCTGCGGTGCTCGCCGCCGGCGCCGGTGGCGCTTCGTGGGCGTCCGGCCGGGCGGCGCTCAGCGCGCGAACCTGGTCGCGCGTCAGCGGCCCGGCGAGGTAGGACATCGCCCAGCGGGTTTCGAACACCACCGCCTCGTCCTCGTGCACGTTGTGCAACAGGAAGCGGCGCTTGCCCAGGCCCGCGATCGTGCGCTCGACTGCCCGGCGGTCGAATACCTCTCCCCGGTTCGCGCCCTCGAGGCCTTCCATCACGCGCGCCTTGTCGCGCTCCGTCTGCAGGCGCCCGATGAACCAGGTGCCGGTGTTCGACAGCCCCTTGTAGTCGAGGTCGACCGGATTCTGGGTTGCGAGGACGAGTCCCAGTCCGTAGGCCCGGGCCTGCTTGAGCAGGGTGAGGAACAAGGGTTTCGACGGCGGGTTTGCGACGGGCGGCATGTAGCCTGCGAGCTCGTCCATGTACAGGATCGCCCGCAGGCTCGACGTGCCCGGCTGCGAGCGCATCCAGGCGATGAGTTCGTTCAGGAGCATCGCTACGAAAAACATCCGCTCGGCATCCGCGAGGTGTGCGATCGAGAGGATGGAGAGGCGCGGCTTGCCGCTACCGCTGTAGAAGAGCTTTGCGGCGTCGAGCGCCTCGCCCTGCATCCAGGCCTCGAAGCCGGGGGCGGCGAGCAGGTTGTTGAGCCGCATCGCGAGCTCGAACCGTTCTTTCGGCGGATAGAACGTATCGAGGTTCATCACGCCGACGCGTTTCACCGGCGGGTCCTGGATGGCAGCAATGAGGGAAGCAAGGTCGAGGTCGCGCTCCGCTGCCCAAGCCTGGTCGAATATCTGTGATAGCAGTATGTGCTCGCGGCTGGTAAGGGGATCGGCGTCGACGTCCACCAGCGAGAGCAGCCCGGTCGCGGTCGACCGGATGCGCTCGCGATAGAGATCGCCGTCGTCGCGCAGCGCGGCGGGCGGTGCGGCGAACGACTGGAGCAGGGAGATCGGGCGGCCCGTGCTGCTGCCCGGCGTGTAGATCGCCATGTCCACGCTGTCGCGGAGCTTCACGATACGCGCGCCGTCCTGGCCCCAGTCGGCGAGGCCCTTTTTCCAGAGCGCCGCCTGCTCCTGTGCGAATACTTCGGGCGCCACCCCGCGGTCGGCCGCCTGGCGCTCGTTGATCCACGGCCGGAAATCGGACGCTGCCAGGTCGGGGAAGGTCAGCAGCAGGTTGCCCATGTCGCCCTTCGGATCGATCGCGATCACGGGCACGTGATCGAGCGCCGCCTCCTCGATGAGGTCGATGCCAAGGCCGGTCTTGCCGGAGCCGGTCATGCCGATGACCACGGCGTGGGTGGACAGGTCCTTCGAATCGTAGAGCACGAGCTCGTCGGTGGTCTCGTCCGTGGCCGGATCGACGCGTTTCCCGAGGTAAAAAGCACCGAGCTTCTCGAAATCGTACATTGTGCCGGCCCCTCCCGCCGTAACCCGGCCTGCCATGTTAATCGTCGGCGGGACCGTCTCCTAAAAATGCCGGCGGCTCCGGCCGATCAGGCTTCCGAATGCGCGGCGGAACGTGCCCGCACGCTGCGCTACGGGCAAGGTCCACGCGCATCGTGGCACGGGACTTGCAGACTTTACACGTGAGTACAAACCGGGGCTTTGCCATGACCGAGAAGCATTTGCTGGAAACCGTTCGCGCCGCGCTGGCGCATGATCCTGGCCTGCATCACCTCCGCCGCGTGCGGGTTGCAGTCGAGGACGGCGTCGTGCAGCTGAGCGGCACCGTGGACTCCATTTGCGCAAAACGCCTGATCCCCAGGGCCGCCGCGGAGGCGAGCGGCGGGCTGGGCATCAAGGACGACGTGCGCCTGCGGCCGCGGCAAGAGCGTTCGGACGGCGAGCTCACGGCCGAATTCAAGCGACGGCTGTCGGGCGACGCCATGTTCGCCGACTACCGGGTAGTATCGGCACGCGAAGGTGCCGGCGAGGCAGACGGCCGCGTCGTCGCCGTCGACGCCAGGAACGGCGTCCTGCAGCTCGGGGGACGGGTCGAGTCGCTGCGGCACCGGCGCCTGGCGGAGGTGCTGGCCTGGTGGAGCGCCGGTTGCACCGACGTCGACAACCGGCTCTACGTTTCCCCGCCGGAGCAGGACAGTGACGCGGCCGTGACCGACGCGGTGCGCCTTGTGCTGGAGCGCGACCCCAGGGTCGATGCCGCGCATCTCGCGATCCGGACCGTCGACCGGGTCGTGATACTCATCGGCATGCTGCCGGACGAGGAACAGAAGAACCTGACCGAGAGCAACGCGTGGTACGTGGCCGGCGTGCACGAGGTGGACAACCGTATTCGCGTGTTCGATCACGGGCAGCTCGACCAGTACGCGGACGAAGCATCCCGCGAAAGCTTCCCCGCCAGCGATGCCCCGTCGTTCACACCGATTACCGGCGTTGGCGGCACCGCGGACCGGACCGGCGCGAGGAGCCCGGCGCCCGGCGGGCCTTCCCGTTCCTGAGCGCCCAACCAGGGCGCGGGATGCTCACATCTCGAGCTTGTAGCCGACCCCGTAAATCGAGCGGATGGGCTCCTCGTTCGGCCCCACCTCCGCGAGCTTGCGCCTGAGGTTCTTGACGTGGCTGTCGATGGTACGGTCGGTGACCACGCGCCCGTCGGTATACAGGCGGTCGACCAGCTGCGCGCGCGACCACACGCGGCCCGGTGTTTCCGCGAGCGTCATGAGCAGGCGGAATTCCACCGCCGTCAGCTCGATCGGCCTGCCGTTCCAGGTCGCGACGTGGCGCGCCTGGTCGATCACGAGCCCCGCGGAGGCGGGTGATTCCGGCCGCTCCACCCGGCGCA
Source organism: uncultured Woeseiaceae bacterium (assembly GCA_964424805.1). Lineage (GTDB taxonomy): Bacteria > Pseudomonadota > Gammaproteobacteria > Steroidobacterales > Woeseiaceae > IDS-8. The sequence goes on along the minus strand of CAYRKH010000057.1, from coordinate 10,651 downwards.
GTATCGCGCGCACCCGCGCTACTACCTCGCGGGGGCTGTAGGGCTTGCAGATGTAATCGTCGGCTCCCAGCTCCAGCCCTATCAGCCGGTCGACCTCCTCGACCCGCGCGGTCACCATCACGATCGGCACGTCCGTGAAGCGGCGCAGCTCCCTGCAGACGTCCAGGCCGTCCTTGCCCGGCAGCATGAGGTCGAGCAGCACGACATCGGGCGGTCGGCGGCGCACGGCGGGCACTACCTCGCGCCCGTCCGCTATGCACTCGGTGTCGAACCCGGCCGCGCGCAGGTAATCGGCGAGGATCGCCGCGAGCCTGTGCTCGTCCTCCACGATCAGGACGAACGGCTTTGCGTCCGCGCCGCTCATCTCCCCAGCTCCGTCCGCGGCAGGCGCACCGCGATCCAGACGCCGCCCAGGGGCGACGGCTGCGCCTCGATCGTGCCGGCATGCGCCTCGACGATGTTGCGGCAGATCGCGAGGCCCAGCCCGGTTCCGCTGTCGCCACCGGCGGTGCCGGCACGGCCCCGGTAGAAGCGGTCGAAGAGGCGCGGCAGCTCGGCTTCCGGCACGCCCGGACCCGTATCCTGGAAGTCGACGCGGATGGCCTCGGCCTCGACCGCGCAGGCGACGCGCAGGCGCCCGCCCGGATCGGTATGGCGCACCGTGTTCTCGGCGAGGTTGGCGAACAGCTGCTGCAGCCGGTCGGGGTCCGCGTGCACCGTCGCCGGCGCTTCCGGCGCCGAAACGTCGACCAGGATACGCCGCTCGGCGAAGCGGTCCTCGAACATCCTGAGGCTTTCGCGAAGCACCGGCAGCAGATCCATGTCAACCTTGCGATAGGTAAGCGCACCGACATCCGACAGCGACAGCTCGTGCAGGTCGTCGACCAGCTTACCCAGCACCTCCACGCTCTGCTTGAGGTCGTTGACGCTTTGCGTGTCCAGCGGCCGGATCCCGTCCTCGATGGCCTCGAGCTCCGCCCGCAGCACGGCGAGCGGCGTGCGCAGCTCGTGCGAGACGTCGGCCATGAACGCGCGGCGCATCTGCTCGTTCTTTTGCAGGCTGAGCGCCAGCCGGTTGAAGTCACCGGCCAGCGCGCCGATCTCGTCACCCGACGTTGCCTGCACGCGCTGCGCGTAGTCGCCACCCGCGATGCGGTGGGTGGCGAGGGCGATGGACCGGATCGGTGCGAGCAGGGTGCGTGCGAGGAGCAGCGCGACGCCCGCGGCGAGCAGCACGGACAGGCCCGCGATCAGCCAGGTTGCCGCCACCTGGCGCTGCTGGAACTCGACGTGCGCCGCGCCTGCCACGCGCTGGAACGGGATCAGCGCGAGCCAGCCGACGGTGGTGCCGTCGACGACGATGGCGCGCGTGACCTCGCTCGTTGCCGCCTCGCGGTTGCCGGCCACGTACTCGCGATCGGCATCGAGCAAGGCGACACGCAGCGCGACGCCCGTCAGGTCGGAATCGCTGAAGACGCGCCCGCTCGCCGCCTCCGGCTCGCCTTCCGTGTCCCGGGAGAACAGCAGCCGTGCCCAGGCGCGGCGGCTTTCCCGGACGTGATCCCAGCCGCCGTGCTCGACGTAGGCCGCCGCCGCCTCCGGCACCAGCGCCTCCAGGCGCTGCACGCCGAGCGTATTCAGGTACCCGAGGAAGCCCTGGTTGAAGCTGTAGAGGGTCGCCGCGCCCATCGCGACCGCGGACAGCGCGCCGACGCACAGCACGGCGAGGAACAGCTTGGCGGTGATCTTGAGCTTCACGGCAACCGCATCCGACGGATCCGACAGCGCCTATTTACGGGGCGGCCGGGAGCAGGGCAAGCAGGGCGGGCAAAAATCCACTGGTTCTCCAAATTTCCTGCACATTTCGGCCGCATCCTGCCTCGAACCGGCGGATACAGCCCGCGAGTAGACCTATGCACGATACAGGAGCATTCCCGAAGACGCCGCAGGCCGGACGTCCCCGCCGGTGGTTTGCCGTGGCCGCGGCTGTCGCGCTGGTCGTGGCCGTTATCGCCTGGCGGAGCTTCACGGCGGCGCCGGCGCCGGCTTTCGACACGGTAGTGGTCGAGCGCGGCGACGTGCTGAGGACCGTCACCGCGGTCGGCTCGCTGCAGCCCAAGGAATACGTCGACGTGGGTACGCAGGTCTCCGGCCAGCTCCTGCGCGTGCACGTCGGCATCGGCGACCGTGTGAAGCAGGGCGACCTCATCGCGGAGATCGATCCCACGCGCTACGAGGCTATCGTGCACAACGACCGCGCAAGCCTCGAAAGCCTCGAGGCGCAGCAGGCACAGCGCGAGGCGGAGCTCGCGCTCGCGCGGCAGCAGCTCGAGCGGAACGAGCGGATGCTGGTGGAACAGGCGGTCAGCCAGGACACGGTCGACCAGCTTGCCGCCACCGTGCGCGTGGCCGAAGCGTCCGTCGCCGCGCTGGAGGCACAGATCAAGGCCGCGGAAGCGACCCTCGCGGGCGACATTGCGAACCTGGGTTACACGACGATCTATGCGCCAATGGACGGCACCGTCGTCTCGCAGACGAGCCTTGAAGGCCAGACGGTCGTGGCCTCGCAGCAGGCGCCCGTGATCGTGCAGGTCGCGAACCTGGACGTCATGACCGTCTGGGCAGACGTCGCGGAGGCCGATATCAACAGGATCGAGCCGGGCATGCCGGCCTGGTTCACGACTCTCGGGCTGTCGGAGCGCCGCTGGCACGGCACCGTGCGCCAGGTACAGCCTACACCGGAGGTCCTGAACGACGTCGTGCTTTACAAGGTGCTGATCGACGTCGACAACACCGAGCGGCTCCTGCTGCCGCAGATGACGGTGCAGGTATTTTTCGTGCTCGGCGAAGCCCGCGACGTCCCGACGGTCGCGTTGAACGCGCTCACGCCGAGCCCGGACGCGGGACCCGACACGTTTACCGCGCGGGTGCTGACCGGCAACGGCCCGGAACCCCGCCAGGTCAAGGTCGGGCTCAGCAATCGCATGACCGCCGAGGTGGTCATGGGCCTCGCGATCGGCGAGCGCGTGATCGTCGACGGCATGCCCGCAGCCGGGCCGGCTGGAACCCGCGGCCGTGCGCTCCGCTTTTAGCATCGATCCCGCCGGCGTACGCACCGCGCCGGCGGCCGACTCCCGCGGCGACATTTCCCTGCGCAACGTCAGCCGCGTGTACGGCAGCGGCTCGTCCGAGGTGCGCGCGCTCGACCACGTGAGCCTCGAGATCGCCCGCGGCGAGTTCGTCGCCATCATGGGTCCGTCCGGCTCCGGCAAGTCGACGCTCATGAACATCATCGGCTGCCTCGACCGGCCCAGCCACGGGCACTACCGCGTGAACGGCGTGGACGTCGCCGCGCTGCCGCCCGACGATCTCGCCGCGCTGCGCCGCGACACCTTCGGCTTTGTCTTCCAGCGCTACAACCTGCTCGGGTCGTTGTCCGCGGCCGAGAACGTCGAGCTTCCCGCCATCTACGCCGGCCGCGGCAAGCGAGCGCGCGCGGCGCGCGCGCGTGAGCTGCTCGCCATGCTCGGTCTCGGCGGACGCGTCGAGCACCGGCCGAACCAGCTCTCCGGCGGCGAGCAGCAGCGCGTCTCGATCGCCCGCGCGCTGATGAACGACGCCGAGGTGATTCTCGCCGACGAGCCGACCGGGGCGCTGGACAGCGTGAGCGGCGAGGAGGTGCTGAAGCTGCTCACCCGGCTGCACGACGAGGGCCGCACCATCATCCTCATCACGCATGACCGCAAGGTCGCCGAGCACGCCGACCGCGTGATCCGCGTCAAGGACGGGCGCGTCATCGACGATACCGGGGCGCGCGCGCGCAGCGCGGCGGGGCTCTCGCGGCAGGGCGGTGCGCGCCATCCCCATTGGCTGCCGGACCTGGCCGAAGCGGTCAAGATGGCGCTGCGCTCGCTGCGGGCAAACCTGTTTCGCAGCGCGCTGACGCTGCTCGGCGTCGTGATCGGCGTCGCGGCGGTCGTGACCATGCTCGGCATCGGCAACGGCAGCAAGCAGGAGATCCTCGAACGCATCCAGGCCATGGGCAGCAACCTGCTGCTGGTCCGGCCGGGCGCCCCGGGCCAGCGCTCGAGCGGTGAGATCGCCACGCTGGTCCCCGATGACGCGACTGCCGTCGCGGGGCTGCCGAACGTCAGCGTCGTGTCGCCGGAACGGCGCGGCTCCGCGACCCTGCGCTACGGCCGCATCGACTATCGCAGCAGCGTCTACGGCGTGTGGCCGGGATACCGCCAGGCGCAGGACTGGCGGATGCAGGCCGGCAGCTTCATCAACGATAACGACGTCAGCAGCTACGCGGCGGTCGTCGTGCTCGGCAGGACGGTCGTCGAAAACCTGTTCCCCGGCGGGGAAGACCCGATTGGCAGCTACGTGCTGATGGGCAACGTGCCCTTCGAGGTGATCGGCGTGCTGGAGCCGAAAGGGGCGACGGCCTGGGGCTCCGACATGGACGACGTGGCGCTGGTACCGCTGTCGACCGGGTTCATCCGCCTGTTCGGGCAGCAGTACCTGAGCTCCCTCAACGTCAAGATCGAGTCGGCCGCGCTCGCGGACCGCACCCAGGAAGCCATCGAGCAGCTCCTGCTGCAGCGTCACGGCACGGAGGATTTCCGGGTACGCAGCACGACCTCGATCGTCGAGACGGTGGAGACGACGCAGAATACGCTGACCGTGCTGCTCGGCACCGTGGCTGCGATCTCGCTCCTGGTGGGTGGCATCGGCGTCATGAACATCATGCTCGTGAACGTCACCGAGCGCACGCGCGAGATCGGGGTCCGGATGGCGACCGGCGCACGCCGCGGCAACATCCTGCTGCAGTTCAATACCGAGGCGCTGGTCGTCTGCGGTATCGGCGGCCTCATCGGGGTTGCGCTGGGTTTCGCGACGGGCTTTGCCGTTAATGCCTTCGGCACCCGGGTCGAGTTTACGCTCGCCCCGCCGGTGCTTGCTTTCACGTCCGCGTTCGCTACCGGGCTCCTGTTCGGCTACCTGCCCGCGCGCAAGGCGGCACGCATGGACCCGGTCGCGGCGCTGGCCTCGGAATGACGGTGAACGTTGCGCGATTCCTCCTGCCGGCCGCCCTCGCGGGCTGCAGCCTCGCGCCGGCCTACGACGTCCCGGAGCAGCCGGTGCCCGCGCAATGGGAACACGCCGCGGACGATGCGAATGCCAGGGTGCCCGCGCCCGAATGGTGGCGCCAGTTCGGCTCCGCGGAGCTGGACGGGCTTGTCGAGCGGGCCGTGGCCGGCAATCACGATCTCGCGGCCTCGGTCGCGCGCATCGAGCAGGCACGCGCGAGCCTGCGGATCACCCGCGCGGCGCTGTGGCCGTCGGCGGGCGTGAGCGCCTCCGCGTCGCACGATCGAGCCGTCGACGGCGAGCGCTTCAGCTCGGACGACGCCCGCGTCGGGCTGTCGATCGACTACGCGGTCGACCTGTGGGGGGGGCGGCGCAACGCAAGCGACTCCTCGGCATTGCGGCTCGCCGTGAGCGAGCACAATCGCGACGCCGTCCTGCTCGACCTGCAAACGGACGTGGCGCTTGCCTACTTCCAGCTGCTGGCGCTCGAGGATCGCACCCGCATCGCCCGCCGCAACCTCGACTCGGCCCGCGAGCTGATGCGCCTGATCCAGGTGCGTTTCGACAACGGCGCGGCGACCGCGCTGGACGTGGCGCAGCAGCGTACCGTCCTGCTCAACATCGAGGCGCAGCTGCCGTCGCTCCAGCAGGCGGGCGTCGAGACGCGCAACGCGCTGGCGGTCCTGCTCGGCACGAGCCCGGGCACGCTGGAGATCGCGGGACGTTCCCTTTCGGCCGTGGCGCTGCCCGTCGTCGATCCGGGCCTGCCGGCCGGTCTGCTGCTGCGGCGGCCGGACATTCGCGCGGCGGAGGCGGCCCTGCTCGCCGCCAATGCCGACCTGGGCGTGGCGCGCGCGGCGCTGTTCCCCGATCTGCGTCTTTCCGCTTCGGCGGCGGCCACCGGCCTGCTCGATTCGGGGTCGGTGACCGTCGCGACGCTCTCCGCCTCGCTCGCCCAGGCCCTTTATACGGGCGGCGAGCGGCGCGGGCGCGTCGAGCTCAGCCGGGCGGTCCGCCAGGAGCTGGCCGAGAACTACGCCCGAACCGTGCTGCTGGCCCTCGGCGGGGTGGAGAACGCGCTGTCGGCCGTGACGACCAGCGAGCGGCGGATCGAGCTGCTCGTGCAGACGGTCGCGCAGGCGCGGGAAGCGTATCGCCTGTCGCGTGTTCGCTTCGACGCCGGCGCGATCGACCTTCTGACGCTGCTGGAGAGCCAGCGCACGCTGCTCGGCGCGGAGGATTCGCTGGTACAGGCGCGGCAGGCACGGCTCCAGGCAACGGCGGAGCTGGTGCACGCCCTCGGCGGGTGAGCGGCGCCCCCTATTTGCCCGCGTTGCGGGCCCGAGGTCCCGCGGTATCGCGGACCTGGCCGATGAGTGACTGGATCCGCTGCAGGGCCTCCTGAAGCTGGCCGAGCTCCCCAAAACCTATGTTCAGGCGGTAGGTCCCGCCCTTGGCGGGACGGATGGAGATCTTCTGGCCCGATTCCCTGGCGATCTGCTGCTGCAGCCAGCGCGTCTGCAGGTCGAGCTGCTGTTTCGCCGGCCGCCCGGATGCCGCGCCGTCCAGCAGGCGCCGCACGGACTCCTCGACCTGCCGGACGGACCAGCCCTTCGCGCACGTGCTTCGCGCCATCGCGACCTGGTGCTCGGCGGACAGCGGCAACAGGGCGCGGGCGTGGCCCATGTCGATGTCGCCGTTCGCGAGCATGCCTTTGACCTCCTCGTGCAGGTCGAGCAGCCGTAGCAGGTTGCTGACGGAAGCGCGCGAGCGGCCGACCGCCTGCGCCACCTGGTCGTGCGTCAGTCCGAACTCGCGCGCCAGGCGCGCGAGCGACTCCGCCTGGTCCAGCGGGTTCAGGTCTTCACGCTGCAGGTTCTCGATCAGCGCGACGGCGAGTGCCGACTGGTCGTTGAGCTCGCGCACGACGACGGGCACCGTCGTGAGACCGGCAAGCTTCGCGGCGCGCCAGCGCCGTTCGCCGGCGACGATCTCGTAGCGGGCGGGGCCCTCTCCGGCCGTCCGCGGGCGTATCACCAGCGGCTGCAGGACACCCTGCTCGCGAATCGAATCGGCGAGCTCGGCGAGGCCTTGCTCCGCAACGCGGCGGCGCGGCTGGAAGCGCCCGGGCGTGAGCTCCTCGATGCCCATCTCCTTGCCCGACGGCGCGTCGTTCGTGGCCTGTCCCGTCGCGTCGGCCAGCCGCTGCCGTGAATCGAGCAGGGCGTCCAGCCCCCTGCCCAGCCGCTTCTGTCTTTTCATGGCACCGGGCCCCCGTTCGCGTCCTGGATCAGCGTCGATAATACGCTAAGGGACCCAGCCCGGCAGGGCGGCCGCCTGCCGGATCCAGTCCGCCAGCTGCGGCTCGTCGAGCGGCTCGTCCTCGTGAATGTCCAGGTAGCGCACTTCCGCGTGCTTCGACTCGCCCGGAGGGACAGGGCGCAGCGAGGTGCCCCGGAAGAACGTCACCTTGACGTATCTCGTGAAGCAGTGATAGCTGAGGAACCAGCCCTTTCCCTCGATACCGTAGAAGGGCGAGTTCCACCGGACGGCCTTGCTCACCTCGGGGACGGTGCGGGCGATGAGCGCGTCGAGATGCTGTCCGACGTCGTGTTTCCAGCCCGGCATGGCCGCGATATAGGCCTGGACCGGGGCGTCGCCGTCGGCCTTCGCGATCTGGGGGTTACCGCCCGCGAGCAGCTTCGGCTTCGCCGCCGATCGTTTGGCCGGCGTCTTCTTGCCGGACTTTCCGCGTGTCTTGCCAGCCATCCTGAATCACTCCGCTATCCGTATCGGCCGCTCGGGTAGGTCGCGATCATCGCACGATCGGGGGAGCGGAGACGATGCGGACAGCCGGCCGCCTTCGTCAATCCGCGCTTTCATTCCACCCGTGAGGAGCGTCGAAAGTCTTTACAGTCCGGAAAAACCCGCAAAAGCAATAAACCGTAGTTCTCTGAAATTAAAGACTAATTGAGAAGTGGTACGCAATTTGCTTCCTTCAGGCCAGAACAACAGGACGCAGGTCCAAGGAGTGTCAATGAAAAAGATTCTTGGTTTTTTGGCGACGGGGTGCCTGGCGCTGGGCGCTACCACGGCGTCGGCCATACCACTTCAGGTCGAGGTTGCCGGTGCCGGTGTGGTGGCGGCCGGCGACTGGGAGCTCACCGGGCTGGACTCGGCTTTCTATGCAACCGAATCCTGGGACGTGACCATCCTGGACTATGAAACGTGGACCGTGGATATCAATCCCGGTGCCTACCTGTGGGAGATTTCCGGCGGCGGCTTCCTCGCCGCTGTCGGTTGGACGCTGAGACTGGGTGACCAGCTGATCCACGCCAACGGTGACGCGGGTCTTGCCTTCCATATCGACGACCAGTACAGGTTCGAAGCCGTATCGGTACCGGAACCCGGGACGCTCGGCCTCCTGGGACTGGGACTCTGGGCGGTAGGCTTCGCGGCAACGCGCCGGAGGAACGGTCAGGCCAGCGCCTGATAGTTAAAAGCTACTGCAGAAGCAAAGCCACGCATTGCGTGGCTTTGTTTTTTTCCGGCTCCTGCTTTCGAGGCCCGCCCTACCGATAACCCTCCGCCTGGAGGTTGAACAGCACCGCGTAATGGCCGCCGAGCTGCAGCAGCTCCTCGTGCGTGCCGTGCTCGGAGATTTCGCCTCCCTCGATTACCACGATCCGGTCCGCCCGGCGGACGGTCGAAAAACGGTGCGAGATGAGGATCGTGATCTTGTCCCCGGTGAGCTGGCGGAAATGCTCGAACAGCGCTGCTTCGGCCGCGGCGTCCATCGACGCAGTCGGCTCGTCGAGCACCAGGATGTCCGCTTCGCTGTCCATGAACGCGCGCGACAGCGCGATCTTCTGCCACTGCCCGGTGGAGAGCTCCTGGCCGTCCTTGAACCAGCTCCCGAGCTGGGCGTCGAAGCCCCCCGGCAGGTTCTCGATGAAGACGTCGGCCATGCCCTGGCGGGCCGCCTGCCGCCAGCGCTCCTCGTCCCGGAAGTGCCCGACGTCGCCGACGCCGATGTTCTCGCCCACGCTGATCTGGTAGCGCGCGAAGTCCTGGAAGATGACGCCGATGCGGCGCCGGAGCGTGTCGCTGTCCCAATCGGGCAGCGGCGTGCCGTCGAGCAGGATCCGCCCGCCGGTCGGCGTATACAGGCCGGTCAAAAGCTTGATCAGGGTGGTCTTGCCGGCGCCGTTCTCGCCCACGAGCGCCAGGCTGCAGCCCGGCTCGAGGTGAAGGTCGATGTTCCTCAGCGCCGGACGCGCGGTGCCGGGATAGGTGAAGGTCACGTTCTCGAAGCGCACCCCGTCTCCCGGCAGGCTGCCGTGCATCGCCGTGCCCGAGGGCTCCGGTGACGCCTGCTCCAGGTACTCGTAGAGGTTCGAGAGGTACAGGTTGTCTTCATACATCCCGCCGATGGCGGACAGGCTCGCCGAGACCGCGGACTGTCCCTGCTTGAAGACGAGCACGTACATGGTCATCTCACCGAGCGAGATGGCACCCTGCATGGTCGCGATCGCAATCCACGCGTACACCCCGTAAAACGCGGCCGTGCCGACGAGGCCGAGCACGAACCCCCAGGTCTCGCGCCGGATCGTCAGCGAGCGGTCCTCGCGGTACAGGCTCGCGAAAATATCCCGGTAGCGCTGCAGGAAGATCGGCGCGAGGCGGAACAGCTTCACTTCCTTGGCGTGATCTTCCCGGGCCAGCACCGTTTCCAGGTACATCTGCTTGCGCGACTCCGGCGAACGCCAGCGGAACAGCCGGAAGGCATCGCCCGCAAAGCGGGTTTCGGCGAAAAATGCGGGGAAGCCGGCGAACAGCAGGATCAGCACGGCCCAGACGGAGAACTGGTAGAGCAGCACGGCGTAGCTGACCAGCGTCACGGCATTCTGCGCCAGCGAGAACGTGCGGTTGACGAGGCTCAGCGGCCGGCTTGACGCTTCGCGCCGCGCGCGCGTGAGCTTGTCGTAGAAGTCGGCGTCCTCGAACTGCGCCATCGACAGCTCCTGCGCCTTGTCGAGGATCATGACGTTCACGCGGTGCCCAAGCTGTGCGCGGAGCAACGACTGGCACATCGCGATGCCCCGTTGCGCGCCGGCGACGGCGCCCACCAGCAGCGCTTCGACGGCGATGTAGAGGATCGCGGGGCGGAGCGGTGCGTCGCCCGCGAGCGTGGCGACGACGGCGTCGACGATGAGCTGGCCGACGTAGGCGATGCCGGCGGGCAGGATACCGGCGACGAGCGTCAGCAGTCCGAACACGACGGTGAGCAGCCGGCTGGTCGACCAGACCAGCTCGAGGGCGCGGCGCCCGTAGCGCAGCATGCCGATGCCGGCAGGCGATTTTACGGCGGGCTCAGGCAAGGAAACAGGGCGAGGCTCGGGATCCGTCGACTGTAATGAACGAACGTTCCTATATGGGACCGGCAGCGCGCGGCTTCAACCTCCGGACGCTGGATTGTCTATCTTCCCGCCGGAAGTAGCACCGTAGGAGCGCGCATTGCGCGCGATGCCACAGTCCTCAAACCGTGGCATCGCGC
>CAYRKH010000056.1:0-18793 GCA_964424805.1 uncultured Woeseiaceae bacterium | reverse complement strand
CCCTGATCGACCCGGTAGGAGCGCGCACCGCGCGCGATGCCCCCGATCGCCGCCGCCGCCTCGCGCGCACTGCGCGCTCCCACAGACGCCGCCGCCGCGCCTGCAGCAACCCCCCGATGCCACAGCGCGAGCGAAAAAATACCACGCTCCTTTCAACGCTCGGTACACCGCTCCCACCCGATACTTTCGCCAGGCAAAAGGAGACCCCCCGCATGGCCCGCTACGACAGCATCCTGGACACCATCGGCAACACGCCGCTCGTGAAACTCAACAAGCTCGCGCCGCCGGGCGTCAACCTCTACGTCAAGATCGAGGCGTTCAACCCCATGGGTTCGGTCAAGGACCGCATGGCGCGCTCCATCATCGAGGACGCGGAGCGCCGCGGCACGCTCGGGCCCGGCCAGACCGTCATCGAAGCGACCAGCGGCAACACCGGCATCGGGCTCGCCATGACCTGCGCCCGGAAGGGGTACCCGCTGGTGGTGGTAATGGCGGAGAATTTCAGTATCGAGCGCCGCAAGATGCTGCGTTACCTCGGCGCCAGGGTGGTGCTGACGCCCGCCGCGGAAAAGGGCACCGGCATGCTGAAGAAGGCCGTCGAGCTGGCGGAGGAGCACGGCTGGTTCCTGTGCCGCCAGTTCGAGAACGAGGCTAACGCCGAGGTGCACACGCGCACGACGGCACCCGAGCTCCTGGCGGACTTCGGCCGCGAGCCGCTGCATTATTTCGTGACCGGGTTCGGTACCGGCGGCACGCTGCTGGGGGTGTCCCGCGCGTTCCGGAAGCTGAGCCCGCACACTCGCATCGTGGCGGCGGAGCCCGATAACGCCCAGGTGCTCGGCAGCGGCATTCCGCAGCCGCGCGGTGCGGACCGCTCCGCCTACGTCAGCCACCCGAGCTTCCGCCCCCACCTGATGCAGGGCTGGAGCCCGGATTTCATCTCGGCCCTGACCGGGCAGGCGGTGCAGGAGGGACTGGTCGACGAGATCGTGCCCGTAGCCGGCGACGAGGCGATGCGGCTGTCTCGCGAGCTTGCACAGCAGGAAGGCATCTTCGTCGGCACGTCGAGCGGCGGCACCCTGGCGGCGGCGCTGCAGGTCGCGGCGCGGGCGGCGCCCGGCTCGAACATCGCCTGCATGCTGCCGGATACCGGCGAGCGCTACCTGACCACGCCGCTCTTCGAGCACATCGGCGAGGAAATGACGGAGGAGGAGCTGGAGATCTCGCGCTCCACGCCGAGCGCGCGCTTCGACGTTACGGCGGTGCCGTTTCCGGCGGCGCCGAAGCCGGAGCCGCCCGTGCTGGACCCGGAAGCCGAGCGCTTTGTGGACACCGTCGTCGCGGACGAGCCCGTCGTGCTGATCGCGCTCGAATGGTGTGAGTTCTGCTGGTCGGTGCGCAAGTTTTTCGCGAAGCTCGGCATCGACTACCGGAGCATCGACCTGGACTCCGTGGCTTTCCAGGCGAACGACATGGGCGGGAAGGTCCGTGCCGTGCTGCTGGCCCGCCTGGGCGTCGGCACGATCCCGCAGATCTTCATAGGCGGTGAGCACATCGGCGGCTGCACGGAGCTTTTCGACGCGATGCGCGACGGCCGGCTCCAGGAGCGGCTGGAGCGGCACGGCATCGCCTGGGACCGCGAGGTCGACATCGATCCTTACACGCTGTTCCCGAAGTGGTTGCAGCCGCGGAAATCGGCATAGTCGCGCCATGGCATTCATCGAGACGATCGCGCCCGCGGACGCCGAAGGCGACGTGCTGGCAATGTACGAGCGGCAGCAGGCCTTCTGGGGCTACGTGCCGAACTACGCGAAGGTGTTCTGCCACCGCCCGGAAGTGCTGGCGCGCTGGGGACGGCTGCTCGCCGAGATCCGCCGGCCGATGGACGACAGGCGTTTCGAGCTCGTCACCTTCGCGGCGGCCCTTACCTTACGGCACACGGGATGTACGCTCGGGCACGGCAAGGCGCTCGCTGACCTGGTTGGCGAGGACGCCGTGTGTGCGCTGGCCCGCGGCGAGCGTGCGGAGCCCCTGACCGAGGCGGAGCTCGCCGTCGCGGCGTTCGCCCGCAAGGCGGCGCTCGATGCCGCAAGCATCACGCCCGCGGACGTCGACACACTACGGGTGCACGGCCTTGCGGACGCGGAGATCTTCGACGTCGCCGCGACCGCAGCAGGCCGCGCGTTCTTCACGAAGCTCCTCGACGCGCTCGGCGTGGACCCGGAGGCGAGCTTGAACAGCCTCGGAGCGTCCCTGAAGGGGACATTGGTCACCGGCCGAAAAATCGGCAACGCGGCGCCGGAGCGATTGCCCGTGTGACTGCTTTGGGGCGTTTCCGCGGAAACGTCACTTCGGCAGGATGTGGTCAGCGGCGCATTCCGAAGCACCGGCAGGCCGCCGTCGAATGAACGCGGCAGCGGCTTCCGGTCTAATGGATGGCATGCTCAAGTACGCCGTCATCGCCACGATCGTCGGCCTCTCGGCTGTCGCCGGTCTCTTCGCGGGCTGCACCAACACGATTCGTGCGCCGGCCGAGCCGGCCGAAACCCGTGCCCTGTACCTGCTGGACCTCGGCCACCACACGCGCCTGGTGTTCGGCCTGCCGGATGGCGATTTCGTCGAATACGGCTACGGCGAATGGCGGTGGTACGCGAAAATGGAGAATCAATGGTGGCGGGTACCAGCCGTCCTGCTCTGGCCGACCCAAGGTGCTCTGGGCAGGCGTCATTGGCGCGGCCTTGGAGCGGAGGCCCGGCTCCTGGAAGAATATGCGGGCGTGTACGTCCTCGAGCTGCCGGCGGCGCGAGACAAGGTGGACGCACTGGTTGCCGGCCTCGACCGGCATTTCGAGCGCCATTCAAAACACCTGTTTCACAACGCTGAGTACGGCCTGGATTTCGTTCCCGTCGACTGCCCGTACTGGTTCGGCAACAACAGCAATCATGCGGTCAGGGCGTGGCTGCAACGGGCCGGTTACACCGTGAGCGGGCCGGGCATGTTGGCAAAGTGGAAGCTCGACGACGCCGCGCGGCCGTGACGCGCCTGCGAGCGGTGCCCGTCGGGGGACGGACTCCCGCCAGTCGCGTCAGCCGGTGGTGGCGGCGGTCTTTTGTGGCTCCCGGTCGAGCGCGGTGTCCAGGGCCTCGTCCACCGTTTTCAACCACACGAACTCGACCTCTGAGCGCACGGACTCCGGGATCTCCTCGTAGTCCTTGCGGTTGCGGTCCGGCAGCATCACCGTCTTGATGCCCGCCCGTTGGGCGGCGATTACCTTTTCCTTGATGCCGCCTACCGGCAGGACCAGGCCGCGCAGGCTTATCTCGCCCGTCATGGCGACGTCGTGGCGCACGGTCTGGTTGGTCACGAGCGAGGCCATGGATACGAACATGGCGACGCCCGCGCTCGGTCCGTCCTTCGGGATGGCGCCGGCCGGTACGTGCACGTGCAGGTCGTTCGTGCGCAGGATTTCGGCTTCCTCCCTGGAATCGGCGAAGCGGTTCTTCACGAGGCTCAATGCGGCCTGCGCGCTCTCCTTCATCACGTCGCCGAGCTTGCCGGTCAGGATCAGCTTGCCGCTGCCCGGGATGCGCGTGGATTCGATGAACAGGATATCGCCGCCAACCGGCGTCCAGGCGAGGCCCGTGGCGACGCCCGGCAAGCCGGTTCGCAGCGCGACCTCGTTCTCGAACTTCGGTGCGCCCAGGATCCGGTGGACCTCGTCGGTGCCGACCTTTTTCGCCTCGCCCTTGCCCTCGGCGAAGGTGACGGCGATGTGCCGGAGCACGGCGCCGATCTGCTTCTCGAGATTGCGCACGCCCGACTCGCGCGTGTACTCGGTAATGATGGAGAGCAGCGCCTCGTCGGTGATCTCGACCTGGTCGGCCGTGAGGCCATTGTTTTCGAGCTGGCGCTGGACCTGGTAACGCTTGGCGATCTGCAGCTTCTCCTCCGTCGTGTAGCCGCGGAGCTCGATCACTTCCATGCGGTCGAGCAGCGGCGGCGCGATCGTGTCCAGCCGGTTCGCCGTGGCGATGAACACGACCTTGCTCAGGTCGAACGGTACGCCCAGGTAATTGTCCTGGAACGTGGAGTTCTGCTCCGGGTCCAGCACCTCGAGCAGCGCCGAGGACGGATCGCCATGCAGGCTGGTGCCCAGCTTGTCGATTTCGTCGAGCATGAACACGGGATTGCGCGTGCCTGCTTTGCGGATGCCCTGGATGATCTTGCCGGGCAGGGCGCCGATATAGGTTCTCCGGTGGCCGCGGATCTCAGCTTCATCGTGGGTGCCGCCGAGGCTCGCGCGCACGAACTCGAGGCCCACCGCGCGAGCGATGCTCTGGCCGAGTGACGTCTTGCCCACACCCGGAGGACCTACGAAGCACAGGATAGGGCTGCGGCCCTCGGGGTTCAGCTTGCGAACGGCAAGATATTCAACGATGCGCTTCTTGATCTCCTCGAGGTCGTAGTGATCTTCGTCGAGGATGCGGCGGGCCTTCTCGATGTCGATGGACTCCGTGTCGAGCTTCGACCACGGCAGCTCGATCAGCCAGTCGATGTAGTTGCGCAGCATCGGGTACTCGCCCGCCGCCGGCGGCATCTGTTTCAGGCGGTTCAATTCCTTCTGTGCGTGCTCCTCGACCTCCTCCGGCATGTTGGCGTCTTTCAGCGCCTTCTCGAGCTCCTCCATCTCGGCGGCATTGCCGCCCTCGCCTTCGCCGAGCTGTTGCTGGATCGTGCGCAGCTGCTCACGCAGCATCGCTTCGCGCTGGCGCTCGTCCAGCGATGCCCTGGTCTGCTCCTGGATCTGGTGCGAGAGCTGCAGCACCTCGAGGCGCTTCGACATCAGCTCGATCACGGCGTCCAGCCGCTGCCGGATGTCGAAGGTTTCGAGCAGGCGCTGCTTTTCCGCGGCCGGGATATCGAGGAAGCCCGCGATCACGTCGCCCAGCATGCCGGGCGCGTCGATAGCCTCCAGGGATTCGACGAGCTCGCGAGGCACCTGCGGCATGAATTCAATCGCCTGCCTTGCCTGCTGTTTCAGTACGCGCACGCGCGCCTCGACCTCGTCCTCTTTGCCGGCGCCCTCCTCGGGGATGTCGAATCGAGCGAGCATGTACGGCTTGGTTTCGACGAAGTCCGTCGCCCGGAACCTCAGCTCGCCCTGGCAGACGAGGTGATGGGCATTGTCCGGCCCTGTGACGTAACGCAGGATGTTGACGACCGTCCCCACCCAGTGGAGATCGTCCGGCACCGGGTTTTCCTTGTCCGGCGTGCGCTGCAGCAGCAGGCCCAGCTTGCCGTTGCCGCGGACGGCCGCCTGCGCCGCGGCGACCGAGGCCGGCCGCCGTACGGTCACGGGATGGATCACGCCCGGGAACAGCACCATGTCCCGGACCGGTACAACGGGCAGCGTATCGCTCGTCAGCCCCTGTTTCGGGTCGTTCTGTCTTGGCGTCTGCTCATTCATCGCGCATCTTCCTTTGCAGCTGGATCTCGAGGCAGCCGTTGAGGTAGCGGTGAGCGGCGATCCGGTGCTGGCCGGGAGGTAAGGCAACCCGGCGCTCCAGCCGGCCGTAGGGGATCTCGAGCTGGTGGATCTTCCAGCCCGCTGCCTCGGGCGGCAGCCGGCGCCGCCCGGCAAGAACCAGTGCGCCTTCCACGAGGGACAGGGTGAAATCGCCGGGGTCGACGTCGGGGAGGGCGATGCGGACGAGCAGCTCGCCATCGCCCTCGAAAACGTCCACCGGCGGTTCCCAGGCCGGCATGTGCCCGACCTGTCCCAAGCGGAAGAACTGCCGCTGCAGCCGGTCGGCGCGCTCCATCATGTCGAACGCCTGGCTCCACATGAGATGAATCGATCGAACGGATCGAAAGGCCACGGCTTTCTCCTCTACAACCTTTGCTTGTCGTTGAATTGTAGACGATGCAGCATCGTGACGGGTCGCATGGCACCGCCGGGCGCGCATTGTGCGCTTCTGCATCTCAGGGTGGGTGCGCTCTCGCGATTTTCAAGGCGAGCTCATGTTGCAGCAACCGCGTTCAAGGTCGTATCGCCAGTGTCGCCATGCGCTCGCGGTGTATGAGGTACAGGCCGCTGCCGATGATAACGGCAGCGCCGACGAACACGATCGGGTCCGGCAGCTTCCTCCAGAACAGGAGATCGAGGCCCAAGCCCCAAAAGAGCGACGAGTACTCGAACGGAGCCACAACCGATACCGGAGCGCTTTTGAACGCTTCGGTGACGAACACCTGGCCCAGGGCGCCGGTGAATCCGAGCACCGCCAGCAGGCCCGCGTGCTCGAAGCGGATCGGCTCCCACCCGGGCAGCGCGAGCAGCCCGCCGCCGACGGCGGCGGCCGCCATGAACCAGAAGGCCATGGCCGCGGTGGAATCGCTGCGGCCGAGGATCCGCACGGTAACGGCGTTCAGTGCGTAGGCGATGGCGGCGACCAGCACGGCAATGGTCGTCCACCCTACCGCCACGACCCCCGGCCGCAGGACGATGAGCACGCCGACGAAGCCCGCGAGAATCGCAAACCATCTGCGGGGCCCCACGGATTCCTTGAGCAGCGGCACCGACAGCGCGGTGATGAGCAGCGGCGCCACGAAGAACAGCGTGTAAGCTTCGGACAACGGCATGCCGCTGACGGCATAGATGAAGCCGGTCAGCATGATGATCGCCAGGACGCCTCGTCCCAGGTGCCATCCCCAGCGGACGCGAATGAGCGTCACCAGGTTTCGCTCGCGCCAGTAAACCCAGGTGAGGACGAACGGCAGCGATACGGCACCGCGCAACGCCGCCACCTGGATCGGCGGAAACGTGGCGACCAGCTGTTTCATGGTTCCGTCCATGAGCGCCAGCACGGCCATCGCGAGGAGCATCAGGCCGATGCCCCGCAGGTTCTCGCTGCGCATGCCGCCTCCGCGTCGCTGGACGAAGCGGCGTATCATAGCCGACGACGAGACGGCCTGCCGTTACTTGTCCATCGGCGGCCGGCGCGGGCGTACACCGCCCGCGCCTCCGCCGCGAGGGACTGAGGGTAGGTTCAGCTAGTTCCGGCCGCGCGAGCGGCCTTTCTCCTCGGCCTGTTGCGCCTCTTCGAGCTCGTCCTCGCCAATGTCACGCGCTCTTCTTTCGCGCTCTTGCTCGGACGTATTTTTGACCGTGCGCTTGACGCCTTCGCGATAGCGCCGGTCAGCTTTGCGGTTACCTTCGCCGCCTTGCGTCTTACGGACCATGGATCTGCTCCTGGTGGTTGCCCATGCCGTCCCAAAGCATGCAAGCCATATGCCAGCGCCGGAAGGGCTCGAATGCCTTATCATGCTGGAGAGGATTTCCGCTTTACTGCCGTCACAGGAGCCCCTATGGAACTACTGACTAGCGAAGGTATCGACCGGTACGCGTTCAAAAACACGCGCGCCGAGAACGAGCTGCTGGAGTCGCTGGCGGAGCGGACGCGGCGGGAAATGGACGATCCGCAGATGCTTACCGGCCGGGTCGAAGGCCGCCTGCTGAAGATGCTCGTGCAACTGTGCCGGCCGGAATTGATTCTCGAGGTCGGCACGTTCACCGGCTACTCTGCCCTGTCGATGGCCGAGGGACTGCCTCCCGGCGGCAGGATCATCACCTGCGAAATCGATACGCGCGCGCAGGAAGTCGCCCGGCAGGCGTTCGACGCCAGCCCGTTCGGCGACAGAATCGAGATTCGGATGGGACCGGCGCTGCAGACGATCGAAAGCCTGGAGGGGCCGATAGACCTGTCGTTCATCGACGGCGACAAGGAGCACTATCCGGAGTACTACGAAGCGGTCCTCGCGCGGACGCGCCCGGGCGGACTGCTGGTCCTCGACAACATGCTGTGGTCCGGCAAGGTGCTCGACCCGCAGGACGAGATACCCCAGGTGCTGGACGCGCTGAACCGCCGCATTGCGGAAGACGATCGGGTGGAGAACGTGCTCCTGACCGTTCGCGACGGGGTGCAGCTCGTGCGTAAGCGCTAGCCGCGGCTGAAGGTTCCGGCGCTCGAGGGCGGCGAATCGCTCCAGGGCCTTCATGCGGCCCTGGAGCGTTCGGCCTGTGGTCGCGCGATCAAAGAAAGGTATACGTTGCGCCGAGCGTGATCATCGCCACTTCATCGGTATTGTCCACCTCGAAGCGTTCGTATTCGAGCCGCGCCGCGAGGCTGCCAAAGCGCGCCTGGACGCCGGCGCCCCAGGCGAAATCCGTGCCCGATTCGCTGTCGCTGAAGTCCACGCCCCCGAAGTTGACTCTCCCGTCGGCGTCCCAGCGAATCGCGCCGACCTTCCCGAATACGTCGACGAAGGGCGCTGACAGGAAACCGACAGCGAACGCATCGAAGCCGGTCAGCTCGTATTCGCCTCCCAGCGCATCGTCGCCTGCATTGACGCCGCCGAAATCGACGTAGTTGGCCTCGACGGCGAACCAGTCGAGCAGGCGCGCGCCGGCAATGATCTTCCAGCCGTTATCGTCGTCGTCGATGCTGAAGTCGGGTGCGTCCTGGACGAAATCGCTGCTCGTGTCGAGACTGGTCCGCGTAATGCCGCCGCCGACGTAGAACCCGTTGTCCTGTGCGTAAGCGGCTGTCGTCCACAGCAGCATGGCGGCACATCCAAAAAGTGCTGATCTCATGAGAATCTCCTTATAAGCCTGAGGAAGTAATGAACGCCGCTATCCCCAGAGTCCCTAATCGATCAGCTCCACGCACCCGAACGGCAGTTCAGGGCGAAGGGTACTATAAGAATCCGTGCATTGGCATCGACATGGAAGAATAAGCAGTGTTCCAGGGCGTGGCGCACAGGCAGGCTCGAGGTCGGCAGGGGCGCCGCCCGGAAACGGGCCCGTCCCGTTTTGCGGCAGGGCCTGCCGGCCTGCCGCCCCGGCCCGGTACACCTTTTGCACCGGTGTTACGGGCGTCGCGCAGCCGTTTTCGGCGCGCCACGGCTGCGCAGGCGACCCGTATGCGGCGAGCAGCAGGACGAGGGCGGTTGCAACGCTTGCCTTTGCCATTCCCGGATCCTCCTTGAAAATTGTACAAAGCGAGGATCGGTTTACCGGCTCTCGCCGGGTAGTGGAATTTTCGGCCAAAACGGCTGCAAATCGCGGCGCCGGCTCGTGTATCGTGGAGTCCCGATTCAAAAGCAAGGAACGGAGTGTGACGCTGCCGCGGCGGTCATAGAGTTCGTCCCGACCGTCATCGAAGAGCCATTGCCATGAACACTGCCGCTACAGAATCGAAACGCACCACTACCGCGGACGATCCCCGCTGGGCCGCCGTAGCCGCCCGCAGCCGGGACGCCGACGGCCGCTTCTGGTACTCCGTCGCGACCACCGGCGTCTATTGCCGGCCATCCTGCGGGGCTCGCCTGCCGCGGCCGGAGAACGTGCGCTTCCACGCCACCCGGGAGGATGCCGAGCGCGCCGGCTTCCGGCCGTGCAAACGCTGTCGGCCGGACGAGCAGCCCATCGCCGATCGGCAGGTCGCGAAAATCGTCGCCGCGTGCCGGCTGCTCGAGCAGGCGATCGACCAGTCGCGGCCGGTGCCTGCGCTTCCCGACCTCGCCGGGGAGGTCGGGTTGAGCCGCTATCACTTTCATCGCCTGTTCCGCCGCCTCACCGGCCTCACGCCGAAGGCGTACGCGGCGGCGCATCGTGAACGGCGCCTGCGCCGGGAACTCCCGGCCAGCGACAGCGTGACCAGCGCGATCTACGATGCGGGCTATGGCTCGAATGCGCGTTTCTACGAGAAGGCGGATGCCGTTCTCGGCATGACGCCGCGCCGCTACCGTTCCGGCGGCGAGAATGCGGATATCCGCTTCGCAATCGGCGAGTGCTCGCTCGGCGCCATACTGGTCGCGCAAAGCGAGCGGGGCATTTGCGCCATATTGCTGGGTGACGACGCGGGCGCGCTCGCCCGTGATTTGCAGGACATGTTCCCGCGCGCCAACTTCATCGGCGGCGACGCGGAGTTCGAGGCCGTCGTCGCCCGTGTGATCGGCTTCGTCGAAGCACCCGGGGTCGGGCTCGACCTGCCGCTGGACGTGCGCGGCACCGCGTTCCAGCAGCGGGTCTGGGAGGCGCTGCGCCGGATTCCCGCCGGCACGACGGCAAGCTACAGCGAGATTGCGGCGCGCATCGGCGCACCGAAAGCGGTGCGCGCCGTGGCGCAGGCCTGCGGCGCCAACGCCCTGGCCGTGGCGATCCCCTGTCATCGCGTAGTGCGCACCGACGGCGCTCTCTCCGGTTATCGCTGGGGGGTAGAGCGCAAGCGCGCGCTGCTCAGGAACGAAGCGCAGGGATGAACGCCGCCACCGGTGAATCCGTCAAGGCCGCTCCGGCCGTAGCTGCCCGGGTTCGCGCCGTGGACTGGGCACGGCTGGAGGCGGAGCTGGACGCCCACGGCGCCGCGACCATTGCCGGGTTGCTCGAGCCGCGGGAATGCGAGCAGCTGGCGGCGCTGTACGGCAGGGACGAGCTGTTCCGGAGCCGGGTCGTAATGGCGCGCCGCAATTTCGGCCGCGGCGAGTACCGGTACTTCAGTTATCCGCTGCCGGACGTCATCGCGAGCTTGCGCGCGTCGCTGTACGAACCGCTGGTGCCGGTCGCCAACCGCTGGAACGCGGAGCTGGACGTCGATGCCCGGTTTCCGGCACGGCACGCCGAGTTCATCCGGCGCTGCCGGGATGCGGGGCAGGTGCGGCCGACGCCGCTCCTGCTGTCGTACGAGTCCGGTGACTACAACTGCCTGCACCAGGACCTGTACGGCGAGCACGTTTTCCCGCTGCAGGTGGCGGTGCTGCTGTCGCAGCCCGGCAGGGATTTCACCGGAGGTGAGTTCGTGCTGACGGAGCAGCGGCCGCGTATGCAGTCACGCCCGGAAGTGGTGGCGCTGGAGCAGGGCGATGCCGTCGTGTTTGCGGTGCATCAGCGGCCGGTACAAGGCACGCGCGGTCATTACCGGGTCAACATGCGCCACGGCGTGAGCCGCTTGCACAGCGGCCGGCGGCGTACGCTCGGCATCATCTTTCACGACGCCCTGTAGCCGCGCCAAGGCGCGGCGCCTCTCAACTACCCTCCGCGATCAGGTCGAGCAGTTCGCGATAGTCGGTGGGTTTGGCCAGGTGGTGATCGAACCCGGCTTCACGCGAGCGCCGGCGATCCTCTTCCTGGCAGTAGCCCGAGATGGCAACCAGCATGGCGCGGTTGAGGGTCGGGTCCTCGCGCAGCCGCTTTGCTACCTCGTAGCCGTCCAGCCCCGGCAGGCCGATGTCGAGCAGCACCGCGTCCGGTATGAAGGCGGCTGCCGCTTCGAGGGCGGCCTCGCCGTCGTACGCCTCGCGCACGGAGTGGCCCGCAATCTCCAGGAGCTGCGCCATCGCCATCGCCGCGTCCCGGTTGTCGTCGACCACGAGGATGCGCCGCGACGGGCCAACCTCGACCGGGGCGACGGCGTGCGGCTTGGACGGCTCGACCCTGCCCGTCGTGTCCAGCGCCGGCAGCCACACGACGAACGTGCTGCCCTTGCCCGGTCCCTTGCTTCGCGCCTCGACGCGGCCGCCGTGCAGTTCCGCGATTGTTTTGACCAGGGTCAACCCGATCCCCAGGCCGCCTGCGGCGCGATCAGGCGAACGTTCGGATTGCGCGAACAGGTCGAATATCTCCGGCAGCATGTCGCGCGCGATGCCGATCCCGTTGTCGCGTACGGTGATCTCGACGCTGCCGTTGCGCCGTGCGGCTCCGACTTCGATCCGGCCTCCCGCCGGGGTGTACTTCGCGGCGTTGGTGAGCAGGTTCGTGAGCAGCTGCTCGAGCCGTGTCGCGTCGCCCTGCAAAGGCAGTGGATCGTCCGTCACGAGCACCGCCAGCGTGTGCCGGTGCTCCTCCATCAGCGGGCGGATCGATTCCGCGGTGCGGTGGACGATGGTATTGGCCTCCAGCACGTCCTGGCGCAGGACCACCATGCCCCGGGATATGCGTGACATGTCCAGAAGATCGTCGACCAGGTGCACCAGGTGCTTGATCTGCCGGCCCATCATCTGGCGCGTGGCGAGCTGCCGCGCGCGATCATCGGACAGTGCGAGCAGCTCCATGCCGCTGCTGATTGCGGCGATCGGGTTGCGCAGCTCATGGGCGAGCATCGCGAGGAACTGGTCCTTGCGCTGGTCCGCTTGTGCGAGTACCCGCAAGATGCGCTTGCTCTCGGTAATGTCGCGGGCAATCTTCGACGCGCCGACGACCGCGCCGGCGGAGTTGTGGATAGGTGAAATGCTCAGTGAAACGTCGAGGTGGCGGCCATCCTTCGTGAGGCGCACCGTTTCGAAATGGTCGAGGCGCTCACCGCGCCGCAGCTTCGCGAGGATCTCCCGCTCTTCATCCCGCAGTTCCGGCGGGATGATCGTTGCAACCGGCTGGCCGATCATCTCACTTTCGGTATAGCCGAACGTCCTCTCCGCACCCTTGTTCCAGCTCTGGATAATGCCGTCGAGGTCCTTGCTGATGATCGCATCGTCCGACGAATCCACGATCGCGGCAAGATGCGCCTGTGCATTGCTTTCCGCCTCGGCCGGATCGGGCCTGTCAGGTCGGTCATTCATTGGGGCGATAGCCGCATATAGGCGCTATTACACAGCTCGCGAAAGGGGAAACGGGCTTCTCGCAGGAGTTCAAACGCCTGCCAGTGTAGTCGATGTGGCCCCGCGCTGTCTCCGATTCTGGTGCCGAGGCGCCGGGTTTTTGCTCCCCGGGCCTGGCCGACAAGGGCCGCCCGCCGAAAGCATGTTTCAGGCGATTACCTTGCCGCTCGTTTCATCACTCGTGTATTGTCGCGGCTTCGCGACTGTCCCGCGGCAGCCGCGCCGTTGGGAATCACATGCTGAAACACCTCTTTATCACGAAGCCGATCGAGCCCGCCGGCCACGTCGACGCGGGCGAGCCGTTCGAAGGCAGCCTGGAAGGCGAGGCTACGCTCAAGCGCGTCCTGAGCGGCCGCCACCTGATCCTGCTCGGGATCGGCGCGGTGATCGGCGCCGGTATATTCGTGCTCACCGGCCAGGCCGCGGCCCATTACGCGGGGCCATCGGTGATGCTCAGCTTCATCCTGGCCGGCGTCGCCTGCGCCTTCGCCGGCCTGTGCTATGCCGAATTCGCGGCGATGCTGCCGGTTTCGGGCAGCGCCTATTCCTACTCCTATGCCACCCTGGGCGAATTCACAGCCTGGTTCATCGGCTGGTGCCTGGTGCTCGAATACCTGTTTGCTTCCTCCACCGTGGCAGTCGGCTGGTCGGGATACCTGAGCGCGTTCCTGAGCAACTTCGGCGTGGCGCTGCCGGCTGCACTGGGGAGCGCACCGTTCGCGTACGAGGGCGGCAATTTCGTGCACACCGGCGGTATCGTCAACCTGCCGGCGGTCCTGATCATCGCGGCAGTCACCGGCATCGGCTATCTCGGCATTACCCAGTCCGCATTCGTCAACTCCATTATCGTCGCGATCAAGGTTTCCGTCATTGTGCTGTTCATTGCCTTCGGCGCGTATTACGTCGACCCGGCCAACTGGACGCCGTTCATTCCGCCGCACGAGGGCGGCAACAGCTTCGGCATGCCGGGCATGCTGCGCGCTGCCTCCGTGGTGTTCTTCGCCTACATCGGCTTCGATGCCGTCTCCACAGCGGCCGGTGAGGCCAGGAATCCGCAGAAGGACATGCCCATAGGCATCCTGGGTTCGCTGGTGATCTGCACCCTGCTTTACATCGCGGTCTGCGCGGTGCTGACCGGGATGATGCCTTACCAGCAGCTTGGCACCGCCGAACCGGTGTCCACGGCGCTCAGCATCTACCCGTCGCTGGGATGGCTGCAAACCCTGGTCGAGATTGCGGCGATTGCGGGACTGTCTTCGGTAATCCTGGTGATGCTGATGGCGCAGCCCCGGATCTTCTACTCGATGTCGCGCGACGGGCTGATGCCGAAGCTGTTCGGGAAGGTCCACCCCAAGTACCGTACGCCGCACGTGGGCACCATCATCGTCGGTGTGATCGCTGCCGCATTGGGCGGGCTGTTGCCGCTGGGCCTGCTCGGCGACATTGTCTCGATGGGCACCCTGCTCGCATTTGCCACGGTCTGCGCCGGCGTGCTGGTCCTGCGGTTCACGAAACCGGACCTGCCGCGCCCGTTCCGGGTACCCGGGGCGATGGTGATCTGTCCGCTCGGGGTGATCTCCTGCCTTTACCTGTTCTCGCTGCCGTTCGCCGATCATTGGCATCTGCTGGTTGGCTGGATCGCCATCGGCTTGCTGATCTATCTCCTGTACGGTTACCGCCACAGCAAGCTGCGCCACGGGTAAGCCTCCGGGGCTTTAGCCTGCGGAGGCGGCAAAATGGCGTGATTGTGAAGCACCAGCAAAAAAGATGAACGAAGTTCCGCAGTGGGCATGGATCGGGTTCGCCTCCACGCTCTTCATACTGCTCGCGATCGACCTCTACTCCCATCGAGGTGCGCACGCCCGCACCCGCCGGGCCGATATCCTGTGGAGCGCGATCTGGATCTCGACCGGCCTCAGTTTTACCTTTTTCGTCTGGTGGCTGATGGGCGCCGACGCGGCGCAGGAGTACCTCGCGGCGTATCTCATCGAGGAGAGCCTGAGCCTCGATAACCTGTTCGTCTTCCTGCTGATCTTCCAGACGCTGCAGATCCCGCTCGAAAACCAGCGGCGGGCCCTGCTGTGGGGAATCTTCGGCGCGCTCGTGTTCCGCGGGATCTTCATTTTCCTGGGCGTCGCGGCGATGGAGCGCTGGGACTGGATCACGTACCTGTTCGGCGCGTTGCTGTTCTTTGCCGCGTGGCGGGCGCTGCGCGAGCCGCAGGACGAGGCCGTGGAGAACCAGCTCGTCAACTGGCTGGCAAGGCGCCTGCCGATGAGCAAGGACAGGGCCAGTCCTCACCTGTTGGTCCGCGAGAACGGTAAGCTGCTGATCACGCCGCTGCTCGTCGCCATCATCGGGCTCGAGCTGAGCGACATCCTGTTCGCGATCGACTCCGTGCCGGCCGCCCTGTCGGTGACGCAGCGGGAGTTCCTCGTCTACAGCTCGAACGCGTTTGCCATCCTCGGCCTGCGCTCGCTCTACGTCGTGCTCGTGGCTTCGCTCGAGAAGGTTCGCTACCTGCACTACGGTCTCGCGGCCGTCCTGGCCTTCGCGGGCTTCAAGATCGTGACCCACGACTTCTTCCACGTTCCGCCGATGCTCTCGGTCGGTATCATCGTTGCAATCCTGACGGCCACGATCGTCATAAGCCTGCGGCTCGCGCCGAACGGCCGTAAGCCGAACGATTTGTCGTAGGCGGCGCCAGCCCGAACCCTTCGATACAAGCGGGATGGCGCGTTTCCGCGGGAACGTCGCTGGTCTGAACGATCCGGCGGAACGTTCGGTCGATCGCTGCCGGCCGCTTTGCTGAACGAGAATCATTCGGGGCGATTCGTTTTAGGCTCCCCGGTCATTGCAACCGGCAGCCATCCCGCTGCATCCAATTAACGGGCCGCGAATCACTCGGACTGTCCGGTTTCGATCGTGCTGTCCCATTTTCGAACAGTTCGACAGCGCCGGGGGCGCGAATCCCCTGGAATTGCGGCGTTTTCAGGACTGGCACGCCCTGTGCAACGGGGGCTGCAGATTCGCAAACCGGGAGCTGGATGCAGTCGCATGGACTTTGTTCGGGAAGACCTGAAGCGCAAGAAGCAGACGCGGCGGTGGGGCTACTCCGCCGCGGGGGCAGCCGCCTTCGCCGCAGTGGCCATTTTCATCGCCATGCTGGAGCCGGCCTCGCCTTCGGTGGAACGTGCAGCGCTCTATATAGACACCGTCGAACGCGGCGAGATGCTGCTGCAGGTCCGCGGTCCGGGCGTGCTGGTGCCGCGCGAAATCCGCTGGGTCGCAGCGGCGAGCGAGGCGCGCGTCGACCGCGTGCTGGTCAAGCCGGGCGCGGTCGTAGAACCCGACACGGTGCTGGTCGAGATGAGCAATCCGGAGCTCCAGCAGCAGGTTGCGGAAGCGCGGGCGGCGGTGTCCGCGGCGGAAGCCGACTACGCGTCGCTGCGCGTCGAGCTGCAATCGCAGGTGCTTAACCAGCGTGCGGTGCTCGCGGCCGCGAACGCGGAGTACGAAGGCGCGCGCCTCGAATCGGAAGCGCAGGCCGATCTCGCCGCACAGGGCATCATTCCCGCCATCGATCACCGGCGCGCCGAGCTCGCGGCCGAGCAGCTCAAGGTGCGCCTCGAGGTCGAGCGCCAGCGGGTCGAGATCATCCAGGACTCCGTCGATGCGCAGCTGCGCGCCGCGAGCGTGCGGCTGGACCAGCAGCGCCAGGCGCTCGCATTGCGCGAGGAGCAGTTCGCCAACCTGCACGTGCGCGCCGGCATCGCCGGCGTGCTGCAGACCCTCGAAGTCGAAGCCGGCCAGCGTGTAACCCCGGGCACCAATATCGCGCGCGTCGCACGTCCCGACGATCTCATGGCCGAGCTCCGCATCGCCGAAACGCAGGCCAAGGACGTGCGCATCGGCCAGACCGTCCAGGTCGACACGCGCAACGGCATCGTCGAAGGCCGCGTGAGCCGCATCGACCCGGCCGTGCAGAACGGCACGGTGCAGGTAGACGTCGAGCTCGTAGGCGAGCTGCCGCCGGGCGCGCGTCCCGACCTGTCGGTGGACGGCACCGTGCTGATCGAGCGGCTGGAAAACGTGCTGCACGTCGGTCGGCCGGCTTACGGCCAACCGGGGTCTACGCTGCGGCTATTCCGGCTGCAGCCGGAAAGCGGCCTGGCCTTGCGCGTGCCGGTAACGCTGGGGAAGGTGTCGGTGAACCGCGTGCAGATTTTGGACGGTTTGCACGAAGGAGACCGGGTCGTGCTGTCGGACACGTCTCAATGGGACGACCACGACCGCATCGAATTGAACTGAAGATCACAACCGGAGGGGAACCAGATGAAGGACAAAGAGCGGCCGCTGATAGAGCTGACGGGGGTGAAGAAGATCTTCTACACCGACGAGGTGGAGACGCACGCACTCGCCGGGGTGCACGCGGAGATTTCGAGCGGCGAGTACGTCGCGATCATGGGACCGTCCGGCTGCGGCAAGTCCACACTGTTGAGCATCCTGGGGCTGCTCGACACGCCGAGCGACGGCCGCTACACGCTGAACGGCACGCCGGTGGAGGATATCAGCGCCGGCATGCGGGCCCGCATTCGCAACAAGGAGATCGGCTTCATCTTCCAGGCCTTCAACCTGATCGGCGACCTTACCGTGTTCGAGAACGTCGAGCTGCCGCTCACCTACCGCGACGGGATGGCGCGTGCAGAGCGCAAGGAGCGCGTGATGGCGTCGCTGGAGCGGGTCGGCATGTCACACCGCGTCAAGCACTACCCGGCGCAGCTTTCCGGTGGCCAGCAGCAGCGTGTCGCCGTTGCGCGAGCGCTCGTGGGGCAGCCCTCAATCCTGCTTGCCGACGAACCGACGGGAAATCTCGACTCGAAGAACGGCGACGCCGTTATGAAGCTGCTCGACGAGCTGCACGCGGACGGCGCCACCATCTGCATGGTCACGCACGACCCGCGCTTCGCGGAATGTGCGAAACGCCGAATTGCGATGTTCGACGGCCAGGTCGTCGACGAGGAGACGCTGGAGGAGCTGCGCGCCAGCGAGGATATGAGAGTGAGCATGAATTGACCCGTGCCGCAATGCGCTCCTGCCGCAGAAGGAAGAAACGATGAGAGCGATGATTGACGACGTTCGCTTTGCCTACAGGGCGCTGCGCGCCCGGCCCGGCTTCGTTATCGCCGCCGTGCTGACGCTCGCGCTCGGGATCGGCGCCAACACGGCGATTTTCAGCGTCATTAACGCGTTCATGCTGAAGCCGTTGCCGTACCCTGACGGCGAACGGCTGGTCGAGATCCACAACACCTACCCCGGTATCGGTCTCGAAAACGCGGGCAGCTCCATCCCCGACTACCTCGACCGCCGCGCGCAGGCAGGGGCGCTGGAAGATGTCGCCCTCTTCACCTGGGATTCCTACAACCTCGCCGCGAGCGGCACGCCCGAGCGCCTCCTCGGCGTGATGGCGACGCCGTCCCTGTTTTCGACGCTGGGCGTCAGCCCGCTGCTCGGCCGCCCGTTCAGCGAAAGCGAGGCAGTGCCGGGCAACGACAACGCCGTGGTCCTGACCTACAGCCTGTGGGTCAACCGTTTCAATGCCGATCGCGGCGTGGTGGGCAGCGACGTCAGGCTGAACGGCGAGCGCTACCGCGTGGTCGGCGTCATGCCGGAGGGCTTTTCCTTCCCGAACAGCGACGTCGCACTGTACGTGCCGTTCGCGTTCACCCCGGAACAGATGTCCGACGAAGAGCGGGGTCGAGAGTTCTCGGGCAGCATCGGGCGGTTGAAGCCGGGTGCGACGGTCGCGCAACTGAACGCGCAGATGGATGCAATCGTGCAGTCCAACAAGGATCGCTTCGCCGGCATTTCCGGGGACGCCGCGGGCTTCGTCGATTTCATGGAGCGCAGCGGCTTCACCGGCCGCGCGCAGTCCTTCCGGGAATACCTGGTCGGGGACGTGCGCACGACGCTCCTGGTCCTGCAGGGCGTCGTGGTTTTCGTGCTGCTGATCGCCTGCGCAAACGTCGCCAACCTCATGCTCGCGCGGGTACTTGGCCGAGCGCGCGAGCTGGCGGTGCGCACCGCCGTCGGTGCCGAACGGCGCAGGGTCAGCCGCCAACTCGTTTTCGAGGGCGTGCTG
>CAYRKH010000055.1:0-19065 GCA_964424805.1 uncultured Woeseiaceae bacterium | reverse complement strand
TTTTTTGTGGGCGCCGCCCGGGCCGGCGCCCCCCCCCCGCCGCGTTTCGCCCGCCCGGGCGCCCCCGCTCCTGCAGGCAAGGCGCCCCAACTCGAATCAGGCACCCAGTCCATACTCCGCTTCCAGGTACCCGGCCTTTTTCACGCTCGCGTCGAGCTCCTGCAGCACCTCGAGCAGCGCTGCCATCTTCCCCAGCGGCCAGGCGTTCGGGCCGTCGCTCATGGCCCGCTCCGGGTCCGGGTGAGTCTCCATGAACAGCCCGGCGACACCCGCGGCGATCGCCGCCCGCGCCAGCACCGGGATGAACTCGCGCTGGCCGCCGGAAGCCTTGCCGCGGCCGCCGGGCAGCTGCACCGAATGCGTGGCGTCGAACACGACCGGGCAGCCCGTGCCGCGCATGGCGGCAAGGCTGCGCATGTCCGCAACCAGGTTGTTGTAGCCGAAGGAGAACCCGCGCTCGCAAACCATGATGGAATCATTGCCGGTCGACTTCGCCTTGTCGACGACGTTCTGCATTTCCCACGGTGAGAGGAACTGCCCCTTCTTGATGTTCACCGGGCGGCCGGCCGCGGCCACTCGCAGGATGAAATCGGTCTGGCGGCACAGGAAGGCCGGCGTCTGCAGGACGTCGACAACCGCCGCGACCTCCGCCATCGGCGTGTTCTCGTGCACGTCGGTGAGCACCGGCACGCCGATCTCCTTGCGCACGCGCTCGAGTATCCGCAACCCCTCCTCCATGCCGGGACCGCGAAAGCCCTCGCGGGAGCTGCGGTTGGCCTTGTCGAAGGACGATTTGTAGATGAACGGGATGCCTAGGCGGCCTGTAATCTCCTTCAGCGTCCCGGCGGTGGCCAGCGTCATCGCCTCGCTTTCGACGACGCAGGTGCCGGCAATCAGGAAGAACGGCCGGTCGGCGGCGGCTTCGAAGCCGCAGAGGTTCATGCCTGCGCGACCTTCGGCAGCTCCCCCCGGCCATGCTTGCACGCGGCCGTGATGAAGCCCTCGAACAGCGGATGACCGTCGCGTGGGTTCGACGTGAACTCCGGGTGGAACTGGCTGGCGATGAACCAGGGATGTTTCGGAAGCTCGATCACCTCCACCAGGTCGTCGACGGAGAGCCCGGAGAACCGCAGGCCCGCGGCAGACAGGCGCTCGCGATAGTTGTTGTTGACTTCGTACCGATGACGATGCCGCTCGTGAATCTCGCGCTTGCCGTACACCGCCGCCGCCAGGGAATCCTCGGCCAGCAGGATTTTCTGTGCGCCGAGGCGCATCGTGCCGCCGAGATCGGAGTCCTCGTCGCGCTCCTCGACTTCCCCCTCGCCGGTTTGCCATTCCGTGATGAGCGCGATCACCGGGTGCGGGACGTTGGGGTTGAACTCGGTGCTGCCCGCGCCTTGCAGTCCCGCGACATGACGCGCGAACTCGATCACGGCGACCTGCAGCCCGAGGCAGATCCCCAGGTACGGGATCCCGTTCTCGCGCGCATAGCGCACGGCCAGGATTTTGCCCTCGGTGCCGCGGTCGCCGAAGCCGCCGGGCACGACGATGCCGTGCATGCCCGCCAGGCATTCGACGCCCCGGGACTCCACGTCCTGCGATTCGATGTAGTGGATATTGACGCGCGTGCGCGTGTGAATGCCGCCGTGCAGCAGCGCTTCCGACAGCGAGATGTAGGAATCGCGAAAATCGACGTACTTGCCGACCAGCGCGATGTCGACCTCGAAATCCGGGTTCTGCCTGGCGGCGACGACCGCGTTCCACTCGCCCAGGTCCGCCGGCGGCAGGTCGAGCCGCAGGCGCGCGGCAACGATGTCGTCCAGCCCCTGCTCCTGCATCATGCTGGGAATCTTGTAAAGGTCGTCGACGTCGATCGCGGATATGACCGCCTTCTCCTGCACGTTCGTGAACAGGGCGATCTTGCGCCGCTGCTCCGCCGGCAGCTCCTGCTCCGAGCGGCAAACGAGGATATCCGGCTGGATGCCGATGGAGCGCAGCTCCTTCACGGAGTGCTGCGTCGGCTTGGTTTTGATCTCCGCGGACGACGCGATGTAGGGCACCAGCGTCAGGTGCACGTAGACCACCCGGTCGTGTCCGAGCTCGACGCCCATCTGGCGGATGGCCTCGAGAAACGGCAGGGACTCGATGTCGCCCACGGTGCCGCCGATCTCGACCAGGCAGATGTCGGCGTCGCCGGCGCCGCGCCGGATGCTGTCCTTGATCTCGTCGGTGATGTGCGGGATGACCTGCACGGTCGCGCCGAGGTAATCGCCGCGCCGTTCCTTGGCGATGACCGTCTCGTAGATGCGGCCGGTGGTGAAGTTGCTGTTGCGGCCCGTCGTCGTGCGCACGAACCGCTCGTAGTGGCCGAGGTCGAGGTCGGCCTCGGTACCGTCATGCGTGACGAACACTTCGCCGTGCTGGAAGGGGCTCATCGTGCCCGGATCCACGTTGATGTAGGGATCCAGCTTGATCATGCTGATCGAGAGGCCGCGCGACTCCAGGATGGCGCCGAGGCAGGCCGACGTAATGCCCTTCCCGAGTGAGGACACCACGCCGCCGGTGATGAATACGTACGCTGTCATGTACCCGTGTCCTCGCGCCCATCACGCCAACAAAAAAGGTCGGAGCAGAAAGTCGAACACGCGCGCATTGCGCTATCGTGACTTTCCTCCAACCCCTGTTGTCTGCGGAACGGCCCGTCGATTGAATGAAGACGGGGCTACAAGTTATCAGAACGACCCCGCACACACAATCTGCAGCGGCCGCCGCGTTCAGCAGAGCGCGGGTCGATCCATCCAGCGCACGACATAACCTTCCGCGCGAACCGCCTGGTCGGCGACCCACAGGTCCCCCACTGCCACCAGCTCCCCGCCGGCGTACAACAGCGGCACGAACTCACGCATCCACGGCAGCACACCCCGCTCCTGCAGCAGCTTTTTCAGGGCATGCGTGTGCTCACGGCCTGCGGGCCGCAGCGTCTCGCCCCCCGCGCGAAACGAAATGCGCAGGCCCTCCGCGACCAGCGCCGGGTCGATGCCGCGAGGCGCGCGCTCGAGCCGGAGATGGCCCAGCGAGCTGCCCAGCGGTACCGCGCGTCCGTCTGCCGGAAGCACCAGCGTTTCCCGGGGCACGCCGTACTCGACCGGCGGCAGGACGTACAGGCTTCCGCGATAGCGCCGGAGCTCGCCGCCGGGCCAGCGGACCAGCGGCTGCGCGTCGGGCGGCGCGGGCAGCAGCTCGTCCAGTGCCTGCTGCAGGCGGGTGGACGGCGCCGCCGGCAGGCCCTGGCGCCGAATGGCCGAGCGCAGCACGTTGCGCTGCCGCGCCGGTGAGAGCCGCCGGAGCCCTTCCAGGTCCAGCCGCGCGGGATCGCCGCCGAGCGCCGCCAGGTCGAGCGCCGCAAGCTCGTCCTGCAGTTCGCTGGCTTCCGCGAGCAGTTCGGCGCTGCGCGCGAGGCGCGCCGACACCGCCGGCCAGCGGCCGCGAAGCGCCGGCAGGACCTGGTGCCGCAGGTAGTTCCGGTCGTAGCGGCTGTCGGCGTTCGACGGGTCCTCGCACCACGCGAGCGCGTGCGCCGCCGCATACGCTTCGAGCTCTGCGCGCGGTACGCCGAGCAGGGGCCGCAGCAGCAAGCCCTTCCCGAAGGGCTGCACCTCCCCGATTCCCGCAAGGCCGGCGGTGCCGCTGCCGCGCATCAGGTTCAACAGCAGCGTTTCCGCCTGGTCTTCCTGGTGGTGCGCCGTGAGCACGTGATCGCCCGCTTGGGTGAGGTCGGCCAGGACGCGGTAGCGCTCTCCACGCGCGGCGGCTTCCACGCCTCGTGGATCGGAATCCCGGATCTCGACGCGGCGAGCGACGTACCGAACCCCCAGGCGCTTCGCGAACTGCCGGCAATGCCGCTCCCAGGCCCGCGCCTTTGCCTGCAGGCCGTGATCCACGTGCACCGCCACGATGGGCTGGCCCGCCGCCAGGTCCGCCTGCCGGAGCGCGTGCAGCAGCACCGTGGAATCCAGCCCGCCGCTGTACGCGACGAGATAGCGCGACGGCGCCGCCGATCCGGCGAGCTGCTCCAGCCGCTGCATCAGGTCGTCCGGTGTCAACACTCCCTCTCTCGTTCGAATCGCCGAGCGTGGCATGAAACTTGCTGCATCTTGCAACGCGCCGCGCAACCTGTCGACAACCCCGAGGATTACACATGACGAATGCTGCCGCTCCCGAAGCGCACCGGCCTTTCTGGCTCCCCACCGGGCAAGACGCCGTCTCCTACCCCCCGCCGGAGGGCAATATCGAAGTGGACGTGGCGGTCGTGGGCGCCGGGATCGTGGGGCTGACCGCCGCCTGTTTCCTGCTGTCCGCGGGACGCGAGGTCGCGGTGTTCGAAGCGCGCCGCGTCGGCCGGCAGGCCACCGGACGCTCCACCGCCAAGGTGACGTCGCAGCATGGCAGGCGCTACAAGGACCTGATCGGCAGCATCGGCAAGAGCAGCGCGCGCCGCTACGCGGCCGCGAACGAACGCGCCATCGGGCGCATCCGCCATCTCTGCGGCACATTCGAGCTCGATTGCGGCCTTGAGATCCTGCCCGCGTTCGTGTTCGCGGAGACGGAGGAAGAGGCCGCCGCGCTGCGCGAGGAAGCCGAGGCCGCGGCCAGCCTCGGGCTGCCGGCATCGTTCGTGCGGGAAGTGGACCTGCCGTTCGCCGTCGCCGGCGCGCTGCGCTTCGACGACCAGTCGCAGTTCGACCCCTACCGCTACCTCATGGGACTCGCCGCCGTGGTAGCACGCGACGGTGCGCTGTTCGAAAACACCCGCGCGACGCGCATCGAGCACGGCGAACCCTGCCGCCTGCAGGCCGGCGACGTCACGGTCACAGCGGGCGACGTGATCGTCGCCACGCAGATGCCCGTCATCGGTGACGGCATGCTCTTCGCCAAGTGCTTCCCCGTCGCGCATCCGATGGCCGCTGCGCCGCTGCCCGATGCCGTACGCCTCGACGGCATGTTCATCAGCAGCGGCTCGCCGACGCATTCGTTCCGCGCCGCGGAGCAGAACGGGCAGCGGTACGTCGTCGCCGTCGGCGGCGAGTACAAGACGGGCGTGCCCGAGGAACTGGAGGCACAGTTCGACGACCTGCGGGGTTTCCTGCGGCGCGGCTTCGGAATCGAACGGCTCTCGCACGCCTGGGTCAACGAGGATTTCCGGCCGATGGACGAGCTCGCGTTCATCGGCCCGGTCAACTCCTCCAAGCCCAACCTGCACGTCGCGGTCGGCTTCGACGCCTGGGGCATCACGCAGGGTGTGGCGGCGGCCGAGATCATCGCGGACAAGGTGCTCGGCCACGAGAACGAGGACGCGGAGGTCTTCGACGCCTCCCGCGTGCGTCCCCTCGCCGGCGGCGCCGAGCTCTTGTCGGAGAACCTGAAAGCCGGCGCGCGCCTCGCGGGCGACCGGCTGTTGCGGCGGCAGGTGCAGTCGCTGGAGGACATCCCCGACGGCGAAGGCGGCATCATCGAACGCGACGGCGAACAGCTCGCGGTCACGAGGAACGGCGACGGCGTCGGCCAGGCGCTGTCGGCGGTCTGCACGCATCTCGGCTGCATCGTCGGCTGGAACGCGATCGACCGGACCTGGGATTGCCCCTGCCACGGATCGCGCTTCGACGAGCAGGGGCAGGTGCTTGCCGGGCCGGCGCTCCAGCCCCTGGAACGCAAGCCCCTGCGGACCGGCCCGCCACCCCCGGCATCGACGGGTGAGTCGGCGGCCCGCCGCCAGTGAGGCTGCCGGTACTGCCGGCGCCGCAGCGCGGCAACGGGCGCTGACGGACAACGGGATGCCGCGGTCTCGTCCTGTGAGGGTCCTGGTCCTCGGCGCGACAGGGCTGATCGGCTCGGCCGTCTGCGCACAGGCGATCGCGCACGGGCATTCGGTGGTCGCGGCGATCCGCCCCGGCAGCAGGACCCGGCCGGCGGGCGTAGAGGACGTGGTGGAGATCGACATCGCCGCCGCGACCGATCTGTCCGACTGGGAACCGCACCTCGGAGGGATCGACGCCGTCGTCAACTGCGCCGGGGTGCTCCAGTCGGGTCCGCGGCAGTCGCCGAATGCCGTCCACTGCTCCGGGATCGCGGCGCTCGTGGAGGCCTGCGTCGAGCGGCAGGTCCGGCGCGTCATCCACTTCTCCGCGATAGGCGTCGATCGCGGCGCGCTGTCGGAATTCTCGGAAAGCAAGGCCGCCGGCGATGCGGTACTCATGTCGCAGGACCTCGACTGGGTGGTCCTGCGGCCGGCCGTCGTCCTGGGCGCGGGCGCCACCGGCGCGGGGGCGCTGTTCCGCGGGCTCGCGGCGCTGCCGGTGCTGCCGGTCATGCCGGGTACCGGTCCGCTGCAGGTTGTGCAGCTCGACGACGTAACGCGCACGGTGATGCACTTTCTCGAGCCGTCGGCTCCGGGGCAGGTGGTGATGGAGCTGGCGGGCCCGGAGCGGCTGTCGTTGCCGGACGTGGTGGAGGCGCACCGACGCTGGCTGGGCTGGCCGCCGGCCCGGCGCGTCGCGCTGCCGGGGTGGCTCTCGGCGCTCCTGTATCGGGCGGGCGACCTGGCCGGTTGGCTCGGCTGGCGCCCGGCGCTGCGCACGAACGCGCAGCGGGAAATCGTGCGCGGCGCCGTTGGCGACCCGGACCGCTGGCAGGCGCTCACCGGTGTCTCGCCGACAACGCTCGGGCACGCGCTCGCGACCCGCCCTGCCTCCGCCCAGGAACGCCTGTTCGCGCGGCTGTTCTTCCTGGAGCCGGTCATCTTCATCGTGCTCGGCGCGTTCTGGATCGGTACCGGGCTCGTGTCACTGGGTCCCGGCTTCGACATCGGCCGGGAGCTGCTCGTCACTTCGGGCCTGCCATCCCTGGCCAGCCCCGGCGTGATCGCCGGCGCACTGGCGGACATCGTGATCGGCACCGCCATGCTCTACCGCCCGACCGCGCGCGCCGGACTGTACGGCGGCATCGCGCTGTCCCTCTTCTACATGATCACCGGTACCCTGTTGCTGCCCGAACTGTGGCGGGACCCGCTGGGACCGATGATGAAGATCTGGCCGATACTCGTGTTGAACATCGTTGCCCTCATGATCCTGGAGAAGCGGTGACGGCGTATTTCCTGCTGAAGTACGTCCACGTGATCGGTGCGTCCGTGCTCCTGGGCACCGGGGCCGGTATCGCCTTTTTCATGCTGCGCGCGCACCTGACGGGCGACGTCGGCATCATCGCCGGCGTCTCCCGCATCGTGGTCGTAGCGGACTACCTCTTCACCGCGACCGCCGTGCTCCTGCAGCCGGTGACCGGCATCGCCCTTGCCACGATCCGCGGCTACCCGCTCACCGACGGCTGGATCCTGCTCTCGCTGCTGCTCTACGTCCTCATCGGGGCCTTCTGGCTGCCGGTCGTCTGGATGCAGGTCCGGATGCGCAACCTGGCTCGCGCCGCGCTGGCGGCAAACGCGCCGCTGCCGCGCCAGTATCACAAGCTGTTTCGCTGGTGGTTCTCGTTCGGTTTCCCGGCGTTCGCCGGCGTGCTCGCCATATTCTGGCTGATGATCAGGCGGCCGGCGTTCACTTTTTAAAGCCGTCGACGTTCACCTGTTCCGGCGGCGCCCGGGAAGCGCTTCCGCGGGTCCTGCCGCGAGCCGGGACGTCCTGTCGATGCCGCGGCTCATTCCTTGAAGCGGCCGAAGGCCGCGAGCTTCGACTGGCGCTGCTGCAGGAGCTCGCCGCCGTCGAGGCGATCGAGATCGTCGAGGTGTTTCAAAAGCGCGTTGCGGAGCACCTCCGCCATGGCCCCCGGATCGCGGTGGGCAGCGCCGAGAGGCTCCGGCAGCACTTCGTCGACGAGGCCGAATTCGCTCAGGCTGTCGGCAGTGATGCGCATGGCTTCGGCGGCCTCTTCCGCCTTGTCGGCGCTCTTCCAGAGAATGGAGGCGCAGCCCTCCGGCGAGATCACGGAATAGATGCTGTATTGCAGCATGAGGAGGCGGTCCGCCACGCCGATGGCGAGCGCCCCGCCGGAGCCGCCCTCTCCTATGACGACGCTGACGATCGGGGTGCGCAGCGCGGACATGATGTAGAGGCTCTTCGCGATGGCCTCGCTCTGGCCTCGTTCCTCGGCGCCGATGCCGGGGTAGGCGCCGGGCGTGTCGATCAGGGTGACGACGGGCAGCGAATACTTCTCCGCCATTTGCATCAGGCGCTGCGCCTTGCGATAGCCCTCGGGCTTCGGCATGCCGTAGTTGCGGCGCACCCTTTCCTTCGTATCGCGGCCTTTCTGGTGGCCGATGAACATGACTGAACGGCCCTCGAGGCGGCCGATCCCGGCGACGATGGCCGGGTCGTCGGCGTACATGCGATCGCCGTGCAGCTCCTGGAAATCCGGAGCCAGTACCTCCAGGTAATCGAGCGTGTACGGCCGCATCGGGTGCCGGGCGACCTGCGCGACCTGCCAGGGAGTGAGCTTCGAAAAGATTCCCTTGGTGAGCCCTTCGAGCTTGCCCTTGAGCTTGCCGATCTCTTCGGTCAGGTTGATTTCGGAATCGTCGCCGACCATGCGGAGCTCGGCAATCTTCGCCTCAAGCTCGGCAATCGGCTGTTCGAAATCGAGGAATTTAAGGTCCATCGGCATCCTTATCGTTGCCGTCTCAAGGGCGCAGACTG
This sequence comes from uncultured Woeseiaceae bacterium, assembly GCA_964424805.1. Lineage (GTDB taxonomy): Bacteria > Pseudomonadota > Gammaproteobacteria > Steroidobacterales > Woeseiaceae > IDS-8. Next base: position 10,369 of record CAYRKH010000055.1, on the reverse strand, counting down.
GCCACTGTACACAAGCTGAAACGCGCGTCGCAATGCATGCCGTCGCAACTCGCCGTTCGGAGGCCCACTGCCGCGCCCGGTGGTCCCGGGCCAACCCTGTGAAAGCGCGCAGCGCGCGCGATGCCACGGCGAGCAAACGCGGCATCGCGCGCGGTGCGCGCTCCTACAGTGGCTCCCGCGGCGGCGTATACACCAGGCGCACGCTGTTCCGGCCGAGGAGCTCCGTCAGCTTGTCGCGCAGCTCGCGGCTGGGGCGCACGCTCCATTCCTTGCCGAGGTCGAGCCGCCCGGTGGCGCGCTGGCCGGTGTACTGGACGGCAACGTCGCAGCTGCCTTCCCGGTACGGCAACAGCAGGTCGTGCAGCCGCGTAAGCTGGCCCTGTCCCTGGCCGTTCGGCGAAAGTGACAGCACCATGCTCTTCGCACGGGCCTCGATGACCTTGTCGATCGGCTGGACCTGCTTCGCGTTGACCTGCCAGCCGCCGATGAAATCGTCGTAGCGCAGCGTGCCGCTCACGACGACGATCTCGTCTTTCACCAGCAGGTGCCGATGCTCCTGGAAGGCCTCGTTGAAGAGGCTCACCTCCAGCCGGCCGCTGTCGTCGTCGAGCGTAACCGTGACCCGGTTACCCCGCTTGCGGATGTCCATGATGAGCCCTGCAACCGTCGCCTCCCGGCGCGGCTGTGCATACGGGCGCTCGCCGTTGGCCGGCGGCGGCGGCTCGGACGCGAGATCCGCGAGCTTCGCGTCCACGAAGTAGCGGGCGTCGCTGCGCACCGCATCGAAAGGATGCCCGGTCAGGTAAAGGCCCAGCGCGTCCTTCTCGTGCGCCAGGCGTTCACGTTCGCTCCATTCCTGCAGCTCGGGAACGGGGGACTCGGGCAGCGCCGCGGCCGCGGCGGGTTCGCCGAGGCCGAACAGGTCGTTCTGGCCGGCCTCCGCCGCTCGCGCGCGCTGCTCCGCGCGCCTCAAAGCCTCGGGCAGGCGTTCGATGAGCGCCCGGCGGCTGAGCCGGAATTCATCCAGCGCGCCGGCCTTGATCATTGCCTCCAGCGCGCGCCGATTGACCTTCTCGACGTCGACGCGCCGGCAGAGCTCGTCCAGGCTCGTGAACGGGCCGCCGCGCTCACGTTCGGCGACAATCGCTTCGACCGCGCCGCGCCCCACGCCCTTGATCGCACCGAGCCCGTACAGGATCGTCTTCGCATCCGCAACGCTGAACTGGTAGCCGGAGCGATTGATCGAGGGCGGCTGGAGGTCGAGTTTCAGCCCGCGGCAGTCGTCCTTCAACAATACCAGCCGGTCGGTATTATCGAGATCGGCGCTCATCCCCGCCGCGGTGAACGCCGCCGGGTAATGCGCTTTCAGATACGCCGTCTGGTAGGCGAGCAGCGCATAGGCCGCGGAATGCGACTTGTTGAAGCCGTAACCCGCGAATTTCTCCATGAGATCGAAGATGTGTGTCGCCGTGCGCTCGTCGACGCCGCGCTCACAGGCGCCCGACACGAAGATCTCGCGCTGCTTTGCCATTTCCTCGGGCTTCTTCTTGCCCATGGCGCGCCGCAGCAGGTCGGCGCTGCCCAGCGTATAGCCGGCGAGCACCTGCGCGATCTGCATCACCTGCTCCTGGTAGAGGATGACGCCGTAGGTCGGCTTCAGCACCGGTGCCAGGTCCGGGTGCAGGTAGTCGATGTCCGACTTGTTGGTGCCGTGCTTGCGCGCGACGAAGTCGTCGACCATGCCCGACTGCAGCGGCCCCGGCCGGAACAGGGCCACGAGTGCTACGAGGTCGTCGAAGCAATCCGGCTTCAGGCGCTTGACGAGGTCACGCATCCCGCGCGACTCGAGCTGGAACACGGCCGTGGTATTGCACTCGCGAAGCAGCTCGAAGGTCTTCTCGTCCTGCATCGGAATGGCGGCAATGTCGAGCGGTGCCTCGGGATCCTGCGCGTTCACGATCTTCACCGCCCAGTCGATGATCGTCAGCGTCTTCAGTCCCAGGAAATCGAACTTTACGAGTCCCGCCGCCTCGACGTCGTCCTTGTCGAGCTGGGTGACGACGTGCACGTCGCCCTCTTCACAATAAAGCGGCGTGAACTCGGTCAGCGGTGCCGGCGCGATGACCACCCCGCCAGCATGCTTGCCGGCATTGCGGACCAGCCCCTCGAGCGAGCGCGCGAGATCGATGACCGCGCGCACCTCCTCGTCCTCGCGGTACATCGCCGCGAGCTCCGGCTCGTCTGCCATCGCCTTGGCCAGGGTCATGCCGACTTCGAACGGCACCTGCTTCGCAATCCGGTCGACAAAGCCGTACGGCTGTCCGAGCACTCTCCCGGCGTCCCGGATGACGGCCTTGGCGGCCATCGTGCCGCAGGTGATGATCTGCGACACCCGGTCGCGCCCGTAGCGCTCCGCAACGTACTCGATGACGCGATCGCGGCCTTCCATGCAGAAATCGATGTCGAAGTCCGGCATCGACACCCGCTCGGGATTGAGGAAGCGCTCGAACAGCAGGTCGTGCTCGAGCGGATCGAGGTCCGTGATCCCGAGCACGTAGGCCACGAGCGAGCCGGCGCCGGAGCCGCGCCCCGGCCCGACCGGGATCTTCTGCTCCCGTGCCCAGCGGATGAAGTCGGCGACGATGAGGAAGTAACCGGCGAAGCCCATCTTGCAGATGACCCCGAGCTCCTCTTCGAGACGCTGCCGGTAGTGAAAACCGCGGTCACCTGACCCCTCATCGGTGCCCGGGCGCGAGAGGACGCGGGCCAGCCCGGCTTGCGCCTCCGCCCGCAGGTAGTCCTCGGTCGTCCGCCCGCCCGGCACCGGGAAGGCGGGCAAAAACGTTTGCCCCAGCTGCAAATCGAGGTTGCAGCGGCGCGCGATCAGCGCGGCGTTCTCGAAGGCTTCCGGCACGTCGCTGAACAGCTCGCGCATGGCGGCCGAGTCCTTCAGGTATTGCTCGCGGCTGTACTCCCGCGGCCGGTCGGTGTCGGCGAGGCTGCGGCCCTGCTGGATGCACACCCGGGCCTCGTGCACGTCGAAATCATCCGCCGCTAAAAAACGCACGTCGTTGGTCGCGACCACCGGAATGCCGCGCTCGTCGGCCAGCGTGAGAGCGTGCTGCACGTGCGCTTCGTCGTAGCGGCGGCCGGCGCGCGTCAGCTCGAGGTAGAAGCGGCCGTCGAATACGGCCTGCCAATGGCGCAGGCGCTCGTCCGCCAGCTCGGTGCGGCCCTTGACCAAGGCCCGGCCGACGTCGCTCGCGGCTCCCGACAGCGCGATGAGGCCGCTGCAGTCGGCGGCCTGCAGCCAGTCCCTTTGCACCATCGGCACCCCGCGCTGCTGGCCCTCGAGGTAGGAGCGGGTCACGAGGCGGGACAGGTTGCGGTAGCCGTCGCGATTCTGGCAGAGCAGCACCAGGCTCGCCGGCTGCGCGGGATCCTCGGGATCGGCAATTCGCAGGTCGACGCCGATGATCGGCTTGATACCGTTGGCGAGCGCCTTCTGGAAGAACTTCACGAGCCCGAACAGGTTGCCCTGGTCGGTCAGCGCGACCGCCGGCTGCTGCAGCTCCACGCACCGCGCCATGAGCGCCGGAATCCGCACGGTGCTGTCGACCAGCGAGTACTCCGTGTGCAGGTGCAGGTGGACGAACGGGCTTTGCACGCTCAGGCCACCGCGGCGTCGCCGTGCTCGAGCTGGCCGTCGTCGACCGCGCGAAACGGCCGAAAGCTCTGGCGGTGCTGCTCGCAGGGCCCGAAGCGCAGGATGCACTCGCGGTGCTCGGGGGTGGCATACCCCTTGTGGCGGCTGAAGCCGTAGTCCGGGTAGAGGCGGTCCAGCGCGCACATCATGCGGTCGCGGTGCACTTTGGCGATGATCGAAGCCGCACTGATCGCCCGCACCTTGTCGTCACCGCCGATGATCGCCTTGCCCGGCAGGGCCACGCCGTTGAACTGCAGGTCGGGCAGGCAGTTGCCGTCCACGTCGACGGCGTGCGGCTGGATGCGCAGGCCGAGAATGGCACGCCGCATGGCGAGCCACGTGGCACCGAGGATATTGAGGCGATCGATCTCGGCGGCATCGGCCCAGGCTACCGACCAGGCGAGCGCGCGGCGCTCGATGGCGCGCGCGAGCTTTTCGCGGCAGGCCGCGTCGAGCTGCTTCGAATCCCGCAGGCCGTTGATCCGCCGCCCCCGGTCGAGGATGACCGCCGCCGCGACGACCGGGCCGGCCAGCGGCCCCCTTCCCGCTTCATCGACGCCGGCCACGAGCGTCCTGCCTGTGGTTTTTCTCATCTACCCCGAACCGCCAGCTCCAGGACCGCCCGTGCCGCCAGGCGATCCGCCCCCCTCGCCAATTGGTCCCGGAGTTTAGCAAATTCGCGGACGATGCCGGCGCGACGCGCCGGGCTCTCGAGCAAGGCCTCCAGCGCGTCGCTGAGCGCCTGTGGTGTGGCCGCGCCCTGCAGGAACTCCGCGACCTGCGGTTCGCCCGTGAGCAGGTTCGGCAGCGTAAAATGCCGCACCTTGACGAGCTTCAGGCTGCGCGCCAGGGCATAGGTCAGGGGTGCCAGGCGGTAGGCGGCGACGACCGGACGGCCGAGGAGCGCCGCCTCCAGCGCCGCCGTGCCGGACGCGAGCAGGACCACGTCCGCGGCGCGCATCGCCTGGTGCGCGTTGCCGTCGAGGAGCCGGAACTGCGCGGCCACGCCCGCCTGCTCCAGCATCGCCTCGAAACGCTCGCGGAGCGGCGCCGTGACCATGGGCGCGACGAAGGCGACGTCCGGCCGCCGCTCGAGCAGCCGGCGGCAGGCTTTTGCAAACACCGGCCCGAGGCGCGCCACCTCGCCCGCGCGGCTGCCCGGCAGCACGGCGACGACGCAGGAGGCCGGAAGGTCAAGGGCACGGCGCAGTGCCGCGTCCGGCGGGCCCGGCTCCAGCCGGTCGGCGAGCGGGTGCCCGACGAAATCGGCGGCGATGCCGTGCCGGTCGTAGAACGCCTTCTCGAACGGCAGCAGGCACAGGACGCGATCGACGGCCTCGGCCATCCGCGCGATGCGGCCCTGCCGCCAGGCCCACACCGACGGGCTGACGTACTGCACGGTGCGAATGCCCGCCCGCTTCAGCGCAAGCTCCAGCCCCAGGTTGAAATCGGGCGAGTCGATGCCGACGAACACCTGCGGCCGTGTCGCGGTCCAGCGGCGGACCAGTTGGCGCCGAAGCTTCAGCAGCCGCGGGATCTCGCGCAGCGGCTCGACCAACCCCATCACGGCGAGGGCCGAGGAGTCGGCGAGCACCGAGCAACCCGCCTCGGCCATGGCCGGTCCCGCGACACCTTCGCACCGGATGTCCGGTTCGAGCTGCTTCAGCTCGCGGACGAGCCCGCCGCCGAGCTGGTCGCCGGACGCTTCGCCGGCGACCAATCCGATGCGCAGGCTCATCTCATGACGGTCAGCGGATCAGTCCGCGTTCGGAGGCGAGCAGCGACTCCAGGAAGATGCGGAGCTCCGGCTGCGTCGGCACCAGCGTCTGGATTTCGGCGATGGCCGCTTCGAGCTTCAGCCCTTTGCGGTAGACGAGCCGGTAGGCGTTCTTGATGTTGCGGACCTGCTCCGGCGTAAAGCCGCGGCGCTTCAGGCCCTCGCTGTTGATGCCGTGCGGCTCGGCGGGCTGGCCGGCAATCATGAGGTAGGCGGGCACGTCGCGGTTCACGCCGCTGTACATGCCGAGGAAGCTGTGCGCCCCGATGCGGCAGAACTGGTGCGCCCCGGAAAACCCGGCAAAGATGACCCAGTCGCCCACGTGCACGTGGCCGCCCAGTGTCGCGTTGTTCGCGAAGATCGTCTGGTTGCCGATGCGGCAGTCGTGCGCAATGTGCACGTACGCCATGATCCAGTTGTCGTCCCCGAGCACGGTTTCCCCCGCGTCCTGCACGGTGCCGCGGCTGATCGTGCAGTACTCGCGGATCGTGTTGCGGTCGCCGATCGTCAGGCGCGTCGGCTCGCCCGCGTACTTCGTGTCCTGGGGGTCGTCGCCGATGGACGAGAAGGAATAGATGCGATTGTTCCGGCCTATGCGCGTCGGCCCATTTACCACCACGTGGTTGCCGATGCGCGTCCCGCTGCCGATCTCGACCTGCTCACCGATGACCGAGTACGGCCCTATCTCGACATCGTCGGCGAGCACCGCGGAATCCGCAATGATGGCCGTGGGGTGGACGCTCACGCCGCCGCTCCCGGCGCGCACATGATGTTCGCCGTCACCGCGGTTTCTGCCCCGACGCTCGCCTCGCAGGCATAGAACCAGATGCCGCGCCGAACCTTTTCGACGACGGCGCTGATCTCCAGCCGGTCGCCCGGCACCACCGGGCGCCGGAAGCGCGCATCGTCCACCCCCGCCAGGTAATAGATGAGACCGGGATTCTGGTCACGGCTGGTCATGTACGACAGGACGCCGCCGGCCTGCGCCATGGCTTCGACGATCAGCACGCCCGGCATCACCGGCCGGCCCGGGAAGTGCCCCTGGAAATACGGCTCGTTGATGGTCACGTTCTTGACCGCCGTGATCGACTCGCCGGCGCGGTACTCGACGACGCTGTCGATCAGCAGGAACGGATAGCGGTGCGGGAGCAGCGCCATGATTCCGCCGGCGTCCAATACCCTGTCGCTATCCTTCATCGCGTTCGCCGTTCCCTTCCAGTTTCCTTACGCGCCGCGCAAGTTCGTCCAGCCGGCGAAACCGCGCCACCTTGCGCTTCCAGTCGCGGTCCTTCTCGGCCGGAAAGCTGCCGGTATAAAACCCCGGCTCCCGGACGTCCTTCGAGATCATGGTCGCCCCGCCGACCACCACGTCATCGCAGATCGAAATGTGCCCGACGACGCCGGACTGTCCGCCGAACATGCAGCGCTTGCCGACGACCGTGCTGCCCGAGATACCCGACAGCGATGCCATGGCCGTATGTTCGCCGAGGCGCACGTTGTGCGCAATCTGCACGAGGTTGTCCAGCCGCACGCCGTCCTCGATCACCGTATCCTCGATCGCGCCTCGGTCGATGGTGGTGTTGGCGCCGATCTCGACGTCGTTGCCGATCCTGACGCCGCCGATCTGCGGTACCTTGATCCAGCCGGTGTCGCCGCGGGCGTTGCCGAATCCGTCGGCGCCGATTACCGCGCCCGGGTGCACGATGCCGCGCTCCCCGATCGTAACGTCCTGCACGAGCGTCACGTTGGCATGGAGACGCGTATGCGCGCCAATCCGGCAGCGCGGCCCAACCACGGTGTTCGCGCCGATCACGGCGTGCTCGGCGACGACCGAATCCGCCCCGATCACGGCATGCGCCGCGACGTGTGCGCTCGGGGCCACTTTCGCGGCAGGGTCGATCACCGCCGACGCGTGGATACCCGGCGACACCGGTTCGGGCGGATGCAGGAAACCGGCGATGCGGGCGTAGGTGGCATACGGGTCGTCCGCCAGCAGGGCGGCGACGGGACAACTGTCCGCGTCGGCCGGCGCCAGCACGACCGCACCGGCCCGCGTAGCCTGCAGCTGCGGCCGATAGGCCGGGTTGGCGAAAAAGCTGAGGGCTTCCGGGCCGCCGTTCGCCAGCGTGGCGACGTGCGTCACCTCCGTTTCCGGGTCGCCGACGAGCTCACACCCGAAGCGGGTTGCCAGTTCCCCGAGTTTCGCCCGCACTTCCGGTGCCGGCGTCAGTTGCCGCCCGATTCTTCGAAATTCTTCCGCATGGCTTCGAGCACCATTTGCGTGACGTTGACCGCAGAACTCGCATACAGCACGCCGTCGCCGATGATGAGGTCGAAGCCGGCCGACTCCGCGTAGTCCTGCACTTCCTTGAGCAGCGACCGCTGCAGGTTTCCGAGTTCCTCGTTCCGGCGGAGATTCAGGTCCTCGCGGAATTCTTCCTGCATGCGCTGCACGTCCCGCTGCAGGTCACGCAGCTCCCGCTCGGCGTTGCGGCGCTCGGTCTCGCCCATGACGGCGAGATCGCGCTGGACTTTCTCGGTCATGTTCTCGAATTCCGTCTGCTTCGCCAGGATGGTGCGCTGGCGCGGGGCGAATTCTTCCTGCAGGGCGTCCATCGCAACCCTTGCCTGCGGTGCCTGCTCCATCAGCACGTTGACGTTGACGACGCCGATCTTCACGCCCTGGGCCTGCGCCTCCAGGCTCGCGGTCGACAGCAGGGCAATGGCGGCCACAGCGGCAAGCGCCTTTCCGGATTGTTTTGCAAGACTCATATTTTCATCCACACGTCAAAAAGCCTGGCCGATCGAAAACTGGAAGCGTTCGATCTCGTCGCCGTAGAACCGGTCGTTACCTTCGAAGTTGTTGAGCGGATACGCGTAGCTGAAACGGAAGAATCCGAGCGGTGCGAGCCACTGGACAGCGATGCCGACCGAGGTTTTCAGTTCGTCGTATTCCGGCTCGTAGCGGACCGGGCTCCCCAATTTATCGGTAAACTGCACCTCGCCCGTGTTGAACACGTTGCCTATGTCGTAGAACAGGCTGGCGCGCGTCTGACCCCTGAATTTTTCCGGAATGGGAAGTATAAGCTCTACCTGGCCCGCGACCAACACGTTGCCGCCGTACGGATTGCCGAAGCTGTCGCGCGGCCCGAGCCAGGATTCCTTGTAGCCGCGCACGGATTCCGGTCCGCCGCCGAAGAACTGCTTGTAGGGCGGCAGCGCCGTGGTGTCGCCCATCGCCTCGCCGTACGCGAGGTCCGCGTTCAGGCGAACGGTCCACGGGCCGTACACCGGCAAGTACTTGGTGAAGTTGTAGCGGCCGGTGAAATACTCGACCTCGCTTCCCGGTGCCGCCACGCCGAATATGAGCCGGTGACGCGTTCCGCGGTCTGCGAAGATAGCGCGGTTGCGGCTGTCGAAGCTCCAGCCGGCAATCAGCTCGTAGGTGTCGAACTTGGTGCCGAAGAACGTGAGGCCGCGGCCGACGTCTTCGCTGAACGGGTTGCCGTTGTTGCGGACCCACTGCTGCGCCTGCGTGGTGCTCGACGAGGAAGACAAAAGCTCCGCGCGCTGGTAGGCAAGTCCGAAGGTGAGGTTCTGGAATTCCGAGATGGGGTAGGCGTACTCGATCGATGCGCCCGTGCTGGTGGTCGAGAAGTCCGAAGCGCCGGATACGAACTGGGTGATGTCGCGATGGCTGATCGACACGGTCCGGTGCACCTCGTTCTCCGTGACGTACGAATCCGTGTGCGACAGGCTGTACAGCTTCGAGAATCGTCCTGAGTTCAGGTTCAGCGCGACACGGTTGCCGGTGCCGAGGAAGTTCGTGTGCACGATGCTGCCGTTCAGCATGAACTTCTGGGATTCGGAGTAACCGACGCCGCCGCTGAACTGGCCGGGCATGCGGTACTCGATCATGAAGTTGACGTCCACGAGATCCGGGCTTCCGGCCACCGGCGCGTTCTCCACTTCCACGCTCTCGACGTACGGCAGGCGCTGCAGGCGAATCTTGGAGCGGTCGATCAGGCGGTTGGACAGGTACGCGCCTTCGGCCTGGCGCATCTCGCGCCGCAGCACTTCGTCGTCGATCTCGTCTATCCCCAGGAAATTGATGCGCCTGACGTAAACGCGGCTCTTCGCGTCCACGAAGAACGTGACCGCCACTTCCTTGGCGTCGTAGTCGAGCTCCGGCACCGGCTCGATGTCTGCATTCGCATAGCCTTCCTCGCCCAGGCGGAAGGCCATCAGCTCGCTCGACTGCGTCAGGAGCCTCAGGTTGAAGGTCGAACCCGGACTCGCCAGCACCAGCCGCCGCAGCTGCTCTTCGGGGACCGGGAACGTGCCGACCATCTTGATCTCGGAAATGGTGTAGCGCTCGCCTTCGTGGATGTTGATGGTGACGTAGATGTCCTTCTTGTCGGGGGAGATCGCCACCTGCGTGGACTCGACCCGGAAGTCGGCGTAGCCGCGGTCCATGTAGAACGAACGCAGGGTCTCCAGGTCGCCCGAGAGCGCTTCCTTGGCGTAGCGGTCGTCCTGCCGCAGCCAGGACAGCCAGTTCGCGGTGTCCAGGGTGAAGCCCGCGCGAATCGTCTCCTCGTCGAAGCTGTGGTTGCCGACGATGTTCACCTGCCGAATCCGGGCGCGCTCGCCTTCCTTGACGTCGATGTGGATGCGCACCGTGTTGTTCGCCGTCTCCTGGACTTCGGCGTTGACCTGCACGGCATACTTGCCGCGATCGTAGTACTGCTCGCGCAGGAACTGCTGCACGTTGTCCAGCACCGAACGGTCGAAGGTCCTTCCCCGCGCCAGGCCGACGTTGCGCAGCGAGTTCATCAGGTCCTCGGTCTTGATGTCCTTGTTGCCCTCGATCGTGAACTGCTCGA
>CAYRKH010000054.1:0-19149 GCA_964424805.1 uncultured Woeseiaceae bacterium | reverse complement strand
CATCTCGATCGAGCAGAAGTCGACCTCGCACAACCCGCGCTCGACCGTCGGCACCGTCACCGAAATCTACGATTACCTGCGCCTCCTGTACGCGCGCGCGGGGACGCCACGCTGCCCCGATCACGGCGTGCCCCTCGAAGCACAGACCGTGAGCCAGATGGTCGACCAGGTGCTGGCACTGCCGGAGGGCACGCGGCTCATGCTGCTCGCTCCCGTCGTGCAGGACCGCAAGGGCGAGTACGTGCAGCTCATGCGCGACCTGCAGGCGCAGGGATTCATTCGCGCACGGATCGACGGCGAAGTATTCGAGCTGGATGATCCGCCGAAGCTCGACCTGCGCCGCAAGCACTCGATTGACGCCGTCGTCGACCGCTTCAAGGTCAAGGACGACCTCCGGCTGCGCCTCGCCGAGTCCTTCGAGACGGCGCTCAGGCTGGCTGACGGCGTCGCCCGCGTGGCCTTCATCGACGCACCGGACGAAGAAGAGCTGCTGTTCTCCGACCGCTTTGCCTGCAACGTCTGCGGCTACAGCCTCACCGAGCTCGAACCGCGGCTGTTCTCGTTCAACAATCCGTCGGGGGCCTGCCCCGGCTGTGACGGGCTGGGCGTCAAGCAGTTCTTCGACCCGGCTCGCGTCGTCGTCAACCCGGAGCTGTCGCTCGCCGGCGGCGCGATCCGCGGCTGGGACCGCAGGACGACCTATTACTTCCAGATGATCAAGAGCCTCGCGGCGCACTACGGTTTCGATATCGAGACGCCGTTCAACGAGCTTGCCGAGGACCTGCAGAACGTCGTCCTGTTCGGCAGCGGCAAGGAACGGATCGAATTCCGTTACGCGAACGGGCGGGGGCGGGAGATCCGGCAGCGCCATCGCTTCGAAGGCGTGCTCCCGAACCTGGAGCGGCGCTTTCACGAGACCGAATCGAGCGCGGTGCGCGACGAGCTCGCACGCTTCCTGAACAGCCGGCCCTGCCCGCAGTGCGACGGCACGCGGCTCAATGCGGCCGCGCGTCACGTGTACATCACCGACCGGTCGCTGCCGGAGGTCAGCGGTATGTCGGTGGGACGCGCGCGGGAGTTCTTCGAGAACCTCGAGCTCGAAGGCTGGCGCGCGACAATCGCGGCGAAGATCGTGAAGGAGATCGGCGCGCGCCTCGGTTTCCTGAGCGACGTCGGGCTCGACTACCTTTCCCTGGACCGCAGCGCCGAGACGCTGTCGGGCGGCGAGGCGCAGCGGATCCGGCTGGCGAGCCAAATCGGTTCGGGCCTCGTCGGCGTCATGTACATACTCGACGAGCCGTCCATCGGGCTGCACCAGCGTGACAACCAGCGCCTGCTCGGCACGCTCATCCACCTGCGCGACATCGGCAACACCGTGATCGTGGTCGAGCACGACGAGGAAGCGATCCTCGCGGCCGACCACGTGGTCGATCTCGGCCCGGGCGCGGGCGTGCACGGCGGGCGGGTCGTCGCGGCGGGCACCCCCGACGCGATTCGGCAGGACCCGCAGTCGCTGACCGGCCAGTACCTGTCCGGCCGGCGCATGATCAAGGTTCCGGAGTTCCGGGTACCGCCGGATCCCGCGCGGCAACTCGTCGTCCGCGGTGCGCGCGGCAATAACCTCAAGCACGTCGACGCGGCCATCCCGGTCGGCCTGATGACCTGCATCACCGGTGTCTCCGGCTCGGGCAAGTCCACGCTCATCAACGACACGCTGTACAAGGCCGTGGCCGAGGAGCTGAACCGCATCAGCCGCAACCCGGCGCCGCACGACGGCATCGAAGGGCTCGAGCTGATCGATCGGGTCATCGACATCAGCCAGAGCCCGATCGGACGCACACCGCGCTCGAACCCGGCAACCTACAGCGGCTTGTTCACCCCGATACGCGAGCTGTTTGCCGGCACGCAGGAAGCCCGTTCGCGCGGCTACATGCCCGGGCGATTCAGCTTCAACGTCAAAGGTGGGCGCTGCGAAGCGTGCCAGGGCGACGGCGTCATCAAGGTAGAGATGCACTTCCTGCCGGATGTCTACGTGCCGTGCGACGTGTGCCGCGGTATGCGCTACAACCGCGAGACGCTGGAGATACGCTACAAGGGCAAGAACATCCACGAAGTGCTGGAGATGACGGTCGAGGATGCCGCGGCGTTCTTCGCCAACGTGCCCGTGGTGGCGAAGAAGCTGCAGACGCTGATGGACGTGGGGCTGTCGTACATCCGGCTGGGCCAGAACGCGACCACCCTGTCCGGCGGCGAGGCGCAGCGCGTCAAGCTCGCGAAGGAGTTGTCCAAGCGGGATACGGGCAGCACGCTCTATATCCTGGACGAGCCCACCACCGGGCTGCATTTCCACGACATCGAGCAGCTGCTCACGGTGCTGCACCGCCTGCGCGACAAGGGCAACACGGTCGTGGTCATCGAGCACAACCTTGACGTGATCAAAACCGCCGACTGGATCGTAGACCTCGGCCCCGAGGGCGGTGATGGCGGCGGGCAGGTCATCGCGACCGGCACCCCCGAAGCCGTGGCGGAGAACCCGGCCTCGTTCACCGGGGAGTACCTACGGCCGCTGCTCGGCAAGGTGCAAGCCCCAAAGCGCGCATCCCGCCTGTAGGAGCGCGCACTGCGCGCGATGCCAGGGGGCGCGGGATCGCCATTGGCCGCGATATTTGCACCGCCGTGGCATCGCGCGCAGTGCGCGCTCCTACAGGTGGCGTACGTAGGCGTCGAAGGCGGCTGCGAAGCGGGCCGGCGCCTCGGGGTGCATGCGCAGGTAGAGCGAAGGTTCGATCAGCTCCAGCTCCATCAGCAGGAAGCGGCCGTCCCGGCCGCGCACGAGGTCGCAGCGCGCATACGCCGGCGCCGGCTGCACGAGCTCCAGGATTCGGTTCCCGGCCGCGATCAGCGCCTGGCTTGGCGCCGCCAGCGACGCGATGCTTGCGCCGTGCTCCTCCTGCACCCGGAAGTCGCCCGGCTTCGGTTTCTTCACGATCGCGTGGCTGAAGGTGCGACCGAAGTAGAGCAGCGAATACTCCCCCTCCTCCTGCACCTGCCTGATGAAAGGCTGGACGATGAAGGGGCGCCGATCGAAGACGCGCAGCAGGTCCGGCTCGGCACGGCGCGCCTGGCCGCGCGACAGCAGGTAGGTATCTGTCGCGTTCGCGCTGATCACGGGCTTGATGACGAGCTGCTCCGTGTCGAACGCCGCGAAGCACGCGGCGAGGTCACCGGGCGAGAGATGCTCGCCCCAGCGGCTCGGCACGATCGGGACACCGCGGCCTTCGAGGTCGCGAAGGTAGGTTTTCGGGAGATTCCAGCGCACCAGCGCCAGCGGGTTGACGAGCAGCGCACGCGAGGCCTCGATGCGCTCGAGCACGTCCAGGAAGCGTCCCGCATCCTCGGGGTAATCCCAGGGCGTGCCGATGTAGACGGCGTCGAAATCATCCCACTTCACATCGCCGGAACGCCAGGGGACCTGCTCGATGCGCCAGCCCAGCGCCTCCAGCGGCGGGATGCCAAGGTCGGCGTCGATCGACCACCCTTCGGTGCTGTCCATCGTGAGGAAGGCGCAACGCGCGCTCATAGCGCCCTCCCGCGCGCGGCCCGGGGCACCACCAGGCGCATGACGACGCGTTTGGTCGTGTCGATGCCGACCGCGTTTTCCTCCGCGATGAACTCGCGAATTTCCGGTCCCACTTCGTGTTCGGGCAGCGCGACGAACCCCAGCTTCGCGTAGAAGGGGGCGTTCCACGGAAGGTGGCGAAACGTTACCAGCAGTACCGCGTCGAAGCCTCCCGCGGCTGCCCAGCCCACGACGGCGCGAACGAGCTGCGTACCCAACCCCTGCCGCGCATGCTCGGGGTGCACGTCGATCTCCGACAGGTACGCGGCGCCGTCCGCGACGTCGGCCAGCGCGAACCCGACAGGGCGCTGCCAGTCGAGCGCCACCCACAGCCGTCCGCCGGCCTGTGCCTCGCGCAGGTACTCGCGATCGGTGACCCGGTAGCGGAGCGAAGGCGGCAGGTCCTCGGCGGTGAACAGGCTCGCCGCCGCCAGCTCGATTCTCGGCACCTCCGGCAGGTGCGCGGGTGCGGCCAATGTGATCCTGTAGCGGCCGGGGATCATCCCGTTGGCGACGGCGGCATCACGGCCACTGGTTTGCTTTCTCCGCGAAGCCGGCGCGTTCGGCCGGAACGACGCAGAAGCGCTGGCCTGTCGGCGCCTCCATCACGCACCACGTTTTGACGTCGGCCACCCTGCGCGCACCCAGCGCCTCAAGCCGCGCCACTTCCGCCGGGATATCGTCCGTCTCGATGTCCAGGTGCACGCGGCTCGGGTGCTCGACCTGCTGCACGTGGACATACGGCTCGTCTTGCGGGCCGTCGAGAGCGACATACTTCGGTTCCTCGTCATCCCGCCGGGGTGATGCCCCCAACGCCGCGCTCCAGAAAGCACCAGCAGCATCGAGGTCGGTGGTTTGGCAATCGACGATCACGCCGGCGAATCGGCTGCGGTGCATGGTGGATCCTCCCGTAAACAAGGTGTGCTGTTCGGGTGCACACGAAAATGCCCGAAGGAGGTATCGTGCCTCACTTCGGGCAAGTAATCGCGTGGGGTTTTTAGCCGGCGGCCTTTCCGTCAGGACGCGGCCGCGCGGATCTCGAAATCCGGAATGGTCCGGGTCACAGCGGGGTGACGTTCTCCGCCTGCGGACCTTTCTGGCCCTGCGTGACCTTCATCGATACCCTTTGACCTTCGTGCAAGGACCGTCGACCGGACGCATTGATTGCGCTGTGATGGACGAAGACGTCTTTGCCGCCTTCACGAGCGATGAAACCGAAACCCTTTTCATCGTTGAACCACTTTACGGTCCCTTCAACTTCCTCTGACATACATTCTCTCTTACGGTCTTAAAGCCAGGTCACCCTGGCGTTGATAAACCGGCAACAGCCGGTGGTTCCCGCGGCTCCGGTACGAGGTAGTTGACTGCCGTTCACCTGTACCGCAGGCGAGGGCGGTATGGTACGCGCGTCCGGCGTCGCTGCAAATTAAATTATCATGGTACTGCCCAAAGCCCGGCGCAGCCCGCCCAGGGTCCACGCAATAGATTGACTTCTCTGGTATTTTTGGCGCCGATCAGTCCCGGCGCGTTCGCAGGTACTCAAGCCAGGGCGCAAAGTAGCGCGAATCCCAGCCGCCTGAAACGCCCTGGTAATCGCTCGCCGGCACGTTCACATGCACGAGGTCGATGCGCCCGTCCTCGTCTTCGGGCGTGAACGAAAGGATCAGCGTGGAGTTCTCGTCCGTCTTCGCGAAGTTGACCGACCGCCAGGACTGAACGATCAAGCGATGGCGTACGACCTGCAGCGTCGTGCCGGTGACGAGCCCGCCGAACGCTTCGAACGCCGAACCCGCTTCCTCGGAAATTTTCACCGGGGCTCCGGTGAACGCGCTGTGCACCTTCGAATCCATGTACATCTCGTAGAGTTCCCCGGCCGGCGCGGGGAGGACTACGGTTTTACAGATGATGTTGCGCATGAGAGCGCCCCCGTGCATGTCCCCGATTTATTCCTCTTGTAACAGGTATAGCGCATCCGTGCCTGCAATGCACGGGGACACGGCGTCAGCTCGTACCGAACAGCCGGTCTCCGGCGTCGCCGAGACCCGGGACGATGTATTTCCGCTCGTCGAGGCGCTCGTCGATACTGGCGGTGTAAACGCTGACGTCGGGGTGCGCGGCCTCTACGGCCGACAGTCCCTCGGGGCAGGTCACGATGCAGACGACGACGATGTGATTCGCGCCGTTCTTTTTCAGGATGTCGATCGCTGCCACCGTCGAGCCGCCGGTGGCGATCATGGGATCGATGACGATGTGCAGCGCACTCTGCGGACCGGTCGGCACGCGATCGTAATAAGTCACGGGCTTCTTGGTGACTTTGTCGCGGTAGAGACCGACAAAGCCGACGCGAGCGGTCGGCACGAGGTCGAGGATGCCGTCGAGCATGCCGATGCCGGCCCGCAGGACCGGTACGACGACGAGCTCCTCATCGATCTTGAAGCCCTGCGCCTCGGCCAGCGGTGTCTCGACGGTGACCTCGCGTACGTTGACGGCCTTCAGGGCCTCGTAGCAGACGAACATCGTGATTTCCCGCGCCAGCGCGCGGAATTCCTGGTGCCCCGTGCGGCGATCCCGGATCAGGGAGAGCTTGTGCTGGACGCAGGGATGCCGGACTTCTTCATGCATGTTTTTAGTATCGAACGGGGCGCCGTGGCGCCCGAGGCGGCCGGTCCGGGCTCAGGACGTGACCCGGACGTCGATTTCCGTTTTCACGGAGTTCGCGATGAAGCACAAGTCGTGCGCCCTGTGGTGGAGCTTCTCCAGCTCGGCGGCCGTTGGAACCTTGTCGCCGGTAAAGGTGACTCTCGGCTCCAGGATAACCCTCGTGACGGCTATGCGGCCCTCCTCGTTCTTGCCCGTGTGGCCGAGGGCGGCGTCGGTATAGGTGTCGACGACATAACCTCGCTCGGCTGCCAGGGACAGGAAAAACAGCATGTGACAACTCGAGAGCGACGCGACGAAGGCTTCCTCGGGATCGACGTGCTCAGCAACGGACATCGGCAGCGGCACGATGTCCGGCGAGGCGGACGCCTTGATCGCGGCGCCGCCATCGAACTCCCACCAGTGCGCCCTGCTGTATGCATTGTCGGTGAACTCTTGCGCGCCGCGCTCCCAGATGACCGTTGCCGTGTGTTCCGACATGGATTGTCCTCCTGCGCCTCGTGGACGGCAGCGTCCGCTGCCGGTGGACGGAGTTTAAACGTCGCGGCAGCGTTTCGACAGCACCAGGTCCGCCGGCGCCCGATCAGCCGGCGAGTTGGGCATCCATGGTAATCGCGGCGTTCAGTACCTTCGATACCGGGCACCCGTTCTTGGCGTCGTTTGCCGCCTTTTCGAATGCCTCGCGATCGGCATCCGGGACATCGGCGCGCACCTCGAGGTGCACCGCGGTGATCGCGAAGCCGTCGCCGGACTTGCCGATCGTCACGGTGGCGGTAGTGCTGATGTTTTTAGCCGTGAGCCCGGCGCCGCCGAGCTGTCCCGAGAGCGCCATGGAGAAGCAGCCGGCATGCGCCGCCGCGATCAACTCCTCGGGGTTGGTGCCTTGCGCGTCCTCGAAGCGAGTGCTGAACGAGTATGGCGTCGCGTCGAGCACCCCGCTGTCCGTGGAGACGGTGCCTTTCCCGTCCTTGATGCCACCCGACCAAGTTGCTGAACCCTTTCGTTTCATGATGACTCCTTGCATTTCGTGAAGACCTGCCGATGAGCGGCGCAACAGCGGCCGCGCTCCGTCACTCGATGAGGGTATCGGGACTCGCAGGGGAGGTGCGCAACCCTCGACGCAGGTGTGAGTGAAGGAATAATCCGCCTCCGGCCGGAGGTCGTCAACGCGGCGGTAAGATTTTCACGGGCCTGAACGGAATTCCGGGGGCTTCGCGCCATTGCCCCGGCGCCCGCACCGCCGGCGCGGCGCGCCTAGCTAAGTGGCATGGATATTGCTGCGTGACAGCTACGACACAGGCTAGCGCGGACGATAACGGCGCCTCGACCGGCCGTTGAACGGCATCGTCCGGCAGTGATTTCCATCATGCTTCAGGAGAAGTAAGTATATGAAGACTTTTACATTGTTGGTCCCGATGCTGGTGGTCCTCGGCGGCTGCCAGACCTTGCGGGACGTCGAGAACCCGCTCGCGAACGCCTACAGCGGCTTCGACGAGGACGGGGATGGCGTAATCAGCCAGCAGGAAGCACAGGCATCGCCCGGCCTTGCCGAGAACTTCGATCGTATCGACACCAACAGCAGCGGCGGTATCGACGACAAGGAGTACCAGGCAGCCACCCTGCACGTCGCCGATCTCGAGTTTGAACAGGTGGACGTTAACCGGGACGGAGTCGTGAGCGAACGCGAAGCGGCAGCCATGCCGGTATCGCTGAAGGAAGCATTCGGCGACGTGGACACGGACGGCGACAGCAACGTCAGTCCCGAGGAGTACGAGGCCGCGACGACCAACCTGCTGGCCAACGTCGATTTCGGGACCTTGGACACCGATGGAGACGGCGTCATCGGTGAGGACGAAGCCAAGCAGATGCCACCGCTGTCGGAGGCCTTTCACCGCGTCGATACGGATGCCGACAACCTCATCAGTGAAGAGGAATTCGTCACCGCCCAGCGGTAGACGCGACGCCAGCTCTTGAACGCATCGATGCGGCTCGCGGCTCCCGCCGCGGCCGCTCGATTGGCAGTGCGCCGACAGCACAACCGTCGGGAAGTCCGTCAGCGCGCGGGCCGCTCCGTCGACCCAGGCGGCCGCTCGACATCGAGCACCAGCCCCCGCACGTCGGCGACGACCAGCTCTTCCCCTTGCCGGTAGAGCGTGCCGTCGCGCGAGCGCGCCTGCCAGGTCTCACCCGCCAGCATCACCCTGCCGCGGCTGCCGGCAGGGTCGCGGACGAAATCTTCGACAACCCGGACCTTGCGGCCCACGTCGCTGATCCGGTTGTCGTGCGGACTCTGCCTGTTGGCCCGCTCGTCCGACAGCGCCAGCAGCAGGTCGCCGAACAGGAAATGCAGCGCGAACAGGCCGAGCGCCGCCAGGGCGATGACCCGAAACAGTCCGTCTGCAAGCAGCGCGACCACAACGGCGGCCGCGAGCCCCAGGAAAAAAACGATGACGCCGGCTTCGGACCGGCCCTGCAGGCTCGTCCGTTTCCCGCTCACCTTTGGCGTCTCCCGGCGACGGCGGTGCAGCACCCCGGCCGGATCGCGGACAGGGCGGCGCCAGCGGTCAGGAACGCGCTGGGCATGTTGCCTCCTCCTGCAGCGCGCGGAGCGTGCTACAGCATCCGCGGAATCTGCGATGAGTGGTGCTGAAGGATCGGCGCCGGGCGCTCGAAGTCGAGAACGAAACTGAAGCGCGCCTCGAAATTGAGGGGCGTGTCCTCGACGGCAAAGTGCCAGCGGTAGATCCCGGCCATCGTATACATCGCGCCGCCGGCGGCATTGACCAGGCGCGGCTTCTCGTGCATCGACAGCTCGAGCCCTTCCCGGTTGCAGAGCGTCTCGAAGTATCCACGGATTCGCTCCGGCGTGTTGAGTAACCGGTTCGAAAAGGTGGGTATGAGGACGGCGTTCTCATCGTACATGGCAAGCACGCCTTCGAGATTCCGCTCGTTGACGAGGCGGGCCCATTCGTTCAACAGGTCGTTCGGTTTATGGTTAGGCATCCCGCCATAATATCAGGCGGACGTAGCCCGTGACTATCGTTCTCAGCCCAGCTTGCGTATGCCCACCGCATGCCGGATCTCCTGGATGAACGGCGTCGACACCATGCGGGCTCTTTCGGCACCCTTCAGCAGCTCTTCTTCGACGAGGGTGGGATGCGCAACCAGGTGCTGGTATTTCTCGCGGGAATCCTTCAGGTGCTCGTCCAGGTATTCGAACAACAGCTGCTTCATCTCCCCCCAGGCGATGCCCTGCGCATAGCGCTGCTCGATGGCGCTGACTTCGGGATCGGTGGCGAATGCCTTGTAGATATCGAACAGGGTCGAGCCGCGCGTATCCTTCGGTTCACCGGGCTCGAGGCTGTTCGTCTTTATCTTCATGATCAGCTTGCGCAGCTTTTTCTGTTCGGCGAACAGGGGAATAGTGTTGTTGTAGCTCTTGCTCATCTTGCGGCCGTCGAGCCCTGAAAGAACCGCCGTCTTCTCGCTGATCTCGGGCTCGGGCAGCACGAACAGCTCCCCGTAATGGTGATTGAAGCGCTGCGCGATATCGCGCGCCATCTCGACGTGCTGCTTCTGGTCGCGCCCCACGGGCACCTTCGTCGCCTTGAACATCAGGATGTCGGCGGCCATCAGGATCGGATAGCTGTAGAGGGCCATCGAGATGCCCTTGTCCGGATCGCTATTGCCGCTCTCCTCGTTCGCCTGCACCATCGCCTTGTACGAGTGGGCGCGGTTCATGAGGCCTTTCGCCGTCATGCTGGTCAGGATCCAGGTCAGCTCGGTAATTTCCGGGATGTCGGACTGGCGGTAGAAGACCGCGTTTTCCGTATCGAGCCCCAGCGCCAGCCAGGCGGCGGCGATCTCGAGGGTCGAGCGCTGGATTTTCACCGGATCCTCCGCCTTGGCCAGCGCGTGGAAATCGGCGAGAAAGTAATAGTTCTGCTTCGAGCGATCCTTGCTCGCCGCAATGCCGGGGCGTATTGCGCCGACGTAGTTGCCGATGTGCGGCGTGCCCGTGGTGGTGATGCCGGTCAGGTAGATTTCGGGAGCCATGCCTACGGCCACTTCAAAAGCCGTGAATAATGCCTAGTTTACAGGGCGATTGAAACTGCCGGGGTTGTATTTGCCGGCAAGGTACCGCGCGGGCTCGCCGCTGCGGACGCGCAGGGTTATGATGCCGGCATGACCAGCACAAGCTATGTCGACCCTGCCGCCCTCGCCGAACTCTACCCCCGGCACGTCGAAGAGATGCGGGCACGCCACGACCGGGCTCTCGAGCAGGCGGGTGCCAGTCACGCGGTGATCTTTTCGGGCGCGCCGGAGCCCGTCTTCCTCGATGACTCGCACTATCCGTTCAAGGCCAACCCGCACTTCGTTAGCTGGCTGCCGCTTACCGACACACCGTTTTCGTATCTCGTCTACACCCCCGGCCAAAAGCCGCGGCTCGTGTATTTCCAGCCGAAGGATTACTGGCACAGCCCCCCGGCGGCGCCGGACGGGTTCTGGACCGGGGAGTTCGATATTCAGGTCGTGCACACGCTGGACGCCGTGCCGAAGCTGCTGCCGGAGAACCGGGAGCACTGCGTCCTGCTCGGCAAGATCCTGGACGAGGCCCACGCCTTCGGTATCGAGCGCATCAACCCGACCACGATGCTCAGCCGGCTGCATTATGCGCGCGGCGTCAAGACGCCCTACGAACAGGAATGCATGCGGGGTGCGTCGCGGCGCGGTGTCGCCGGGCATCGTGCGGCCGAGGCAGCGTTCCGGGAGGGCCTCCCGGAGTACGACATCCACCTCGCCTACTGCCGGGCCGTATCGCACACCGAGCACGAGCTCCCCTATGGCAATATCGTCGCGCTGAACGAGAACGCGGCGGTGATGCATTACCAGCACCAGGCGCGCGAGGCGCCGGCGGAGATCCGGTCCTTCCTGCTCGACGCGGGGGCGCAATGCCACGGCTACGCCTCCGACATCACCCGCACCTGGTCATACAAATCCCGCGCGTTTGGCGACCTGGTCGAACGCATCGATACGCTGCAGCAGGAATTGGTCGGCGAGGTCCGGTCCGGACTCGATTTCATCGAATTGCACCTGTCGGCGCACCGGAAAATCGCCGGGGTCCTCCAGGACCTGGAGCTGGCGTCCGGCAGCACCGAAGCCCTGATCGCAAACGGCGTGACCAGCGCGTTCTTCCCGACGGGACTCGGCCACCTGCTCGGCATCCAGGTGCACGACGTCGGCGGCTTCATGGCGGACGAGAGCGGCAAAACCATCGATCGTCCCAGCGGCCACCCCTACCTGCGGCTCACGCGCAAGCTCCAGGCCGACATGGTGCTGACGATCGAGCCGGGGCTCTACGTCATCGACATGCTGCTCGACGACCTTCGCGGCACGCCGGGGCACAAGATGGTGAACCAGGCCAGGGTAGAGACGTTCCGCCCGTTCGGCGGCGTGCGTATCGAGGATAACGTGCGCGTGCTCGACGACGGCTGCGAGAACTTCACGCGCGACGCCTTCGCCGCCCCGTAGGAGCGCGCATCGCGCGCGAGGCCCCGGCCGCAAAGCGCCGGCATACTGCGCAGCTGCCGACGAGTTTCCATCCTCCATTGCGGCAACGCGGCGGCGAGCCGATATCGATGCTACGGTGCCTCACCGTATGCCGGTCGCCGCCATCAGGCGGCGAGAGTATCCACTATCGCCGTCAAAAAAATAGATATTTTTGACGGCGCCGAAATGCCAGCTTAGCGTTAACCGGTTTTGGTTGTGGTTCCTCTTCCGCTTCCAGGAATAGATATTGTTGATCGGCCTCCCCGCGTCGTTCTAGGGTCGAGCAAACGAGGGAGTGGCGCACACCCGGGCGTGGCAAGTCGCCAGCGCGTGGAATTGCCATTATGCAGTTACCGGCCCGAGGCGAACACATCAGACGCAATAGCGACAGCAGCAGCGCTCATGATCGCGCGTATGGCGCTCATGACCGCGTGTATGAGGGCGTGAAGGCGCGCATTATCGCGCATGAACCGCCCTCAGGAAGACGCATCCAGGCAGGGCTCCTCGCCGAGCAGTTGTTCGTCAGCGTCACGCCGGTCCGCGAAGCACTCACCCGGTTGGCCGCGGAACGAGTGATCGAGGAAATCCCGAAGGCGGGTTTTTTCGTAAAGGAGATTTCGGAGTCCGAGGTCGCCGATCTTTATCGGCTGCAGCACTTGCTGCTGGACTGGGTTTTAAGCGGCCTCGGCCGTGACGGCCGGGCGACGCGAATCCTGAAACCGCCTGATCTTGCGCGAAGGCTGCGCGCCGGGCCGGAACACGGGAAGGAAGATCCCTCCCGTGTTGTTCCGCGCGTCATGAACCACTTGACCCTTCATATTGCTCGCCAGTCCGGCAATTCCGATCTCATTCACATCGTGGGCAACATCAACGATCGTACCTGGTACGTACGAACGAAAGACCATGAGACGTTCGGAGATCCAACGAATGAGCTCCTGGGACTGTGCCAGGCCTATTACCGCCGGGAGTTCGATAATGTACGTGCGGGGCTGAAAGCATGCCTCCAGGAACGGATCCTCCGTCTGCCTGAACTCCTCCGGCAGCTCAGGAGCGCCTTGCCAGGGACGCCGGGGGATGACTTCGGAAGCCAAACCCCTGCGTAGTGCCATAGGCGGAGCGGTTTGCCTGGCCTGGGCCGAGGCGGACGGCTTCATAATAAGGCGCCTCGCGCTGGTGCTCCTCCTCGTCTTCGGAACGGCGGCGTTGGCGGCGCTCGGACCCGTCGCGCTCAAGTACGCCGTCGATGGGCTCGCCGCCCTTCGAGGCGCTGAATCAAGCGCCGGCGCGCACGCTTCGGAGACGGCATCGGCTGCCCTGGCACCGACGGCTTTCCTGGGGCTCTATATCGCCGCTCTCTGGCTCTCGCGCTCGCTCGGCGAGGGGCGTTGGTTCCTTTTCGGGACGGCGGATCAGCGTCTGCATCGCCGTCTCAGCCGCCGGCTGCTTGCCCGCATCATCGACCTGCCCATGGCTTTCCATCTCGACCGCAAGACCGGCGCTTTGAACCAGACGCTGGTGCAGGGGCTCGCCGGCTACCGCATCTTGTTGAATCACATCGTGTTCACAATTCTGCCGGTGCTGGTCGAGACGGTAATAATCGGAGTCGTGCTGGCCGCTCTGCTGGACCCTGAGTTCCTGGGCGTCCTTGGCGCTTCGATGATCGCCTACGCCGTCGTATTCGCAATCGGCGCCAGGCGCATCATCGGGCCAACTCGCAAAGCCGCCGCAAGCCAGGTCGAGGCCCACGCGACGATGACGGACAGCATCCTGAACGCCGAGACCGTCAAGTGCTTTACCGCGGAACCCCAGATCCACGAACGCTATGACAGGGCTTTAGCGGAGGCCGAGCGTCACTGGTCGCTCTTCTACCGGCGGAAATCCGGTAATGGCCTTCTTGCAGCCCTGGTTTTTGCCCTGTCGCTGGGCACCGGGGTGCTCCTCGGCGCTTTCCGGGTGCAGCAGGGCGTTATCTCAGTCGGCGATTTCGTCGCGCTCAACGCCTACATGCTGCAACTGGTTCGGCCTCTCGAAGCGCTGGGCCTGGCGTTTCGCGATATCGCCCATGGCGCGGCGTTCATCGAAAGAATGCTGGCGCTGATGGGCCGGGAGGGAGATGCCGGAGCAACCGCGGGATCGAAGGGCCTCGCACTCATTGAAGGTGCCGCACCGCGGGAGCGCAGTCTCGCCGGCACGCTGGAAGTGCGGGGACTTTGTTTTTCCTATTTGCCGGGCAGACCGGCCCTCCAAAACGTCAACTTCGCAATACGGCCCGGCGAAACGGTGGCCGTTGTCGGCCAGACCGGCGCCGGCAAATCGTCCCTCGTTCGTTTGTTGATGAGGTTCTACGATCCGTCAAACGGCGACATCATCCTCAACGGACACTCTATCCGCAGCTTGCCGCTCGAGGATGTGCGCCGGGCGATCGCGATCGTGCCCCAGGACACGGTGCTCTTCAACGACACCATTGGCTACAACATTAGCCTGGGACGGCAAGAAGCCAGCCCCGCCGACATTGAACGCGCCGCCCGCTTCGCCCATATACATGAGCGGATCATGGCGATGCCGAACGGTTACCGGACCATCGTCGGCGAGCGCGGCCTCAAGCTCTCCGGCGGTGAAAGGCAGCGCGTGTCTATCGCCCGCGCGGTACTGAAGCGGCCCCGGATACTCATCTTCGACGAAGCGACGTCGTCGCTCGATGCGAAGACGGAGCAATCAATTCTCGACAACGTCATCGAAATCTCGCGCGACATGACCACTCTGATCATCTCGCATCGCCTGTCTATGGTTGCGCATGCTAACGAGATCCTGGTTCTCGAGGCAGGGCGGATCGTCGAGCGAGGGCGCCACGATGCTCTTCTTGAAGAGAGCGGCGCCTATGCCGCCATGTGGCGAATGCAAAACATGTCGGATAAAGAAATCCCGATCTGAAGAAAGTAATGACCTGAGCTCTCAAACCCGCTCCCTTGCACCTACGGCACTTCCGCCGCCGCGGACCGAAAAATTCGGTGCCCTGTAGTCGAATAATATAAAGCAAATATATTGGTTTCATCTGCTTTGCAGCTGACCATAAGATTAATGCGTGTCATATGGTGTGGCACTCAAAGACACCCGGATAAAAAGGAGATGAGCAATGATCAAACTCGGCAGAGTATCTGAAGAAACCAAAGGAATTGACACAGCTCAATTCGAGAGTGACGGTTCGGAGCCGGGACCCCTCGGCTAACCCTTCCGGCAGGAAGCCAGTCGAAACCATGGGATGCACAGCACATTACGTGCTGTGCATCTTTCCTGAATATCGAGAATTAAGAATGCCAAAGCTGCGCCTACAAAAGGACGTTTTTGTTTGTGAGGCTAACGGGCATCTCGTCTTCCTCGATCTCGTTCGCGACGCATATTCCGCCTTAGATAGAAATCAAAGTCGCTTGATCAAGTCTGCCTTCTTAGATTTCGAGGAGCACGCGCAATATGATTTGCACCAGACGAACGCCGATATGCGTGAGGTGAACGAGCTTATGCGAGCCATGATTAGCGCAGGCTTGCTTACAGCTCAGTGTGAACAAGGGAGGGTTTTCGCTCCACCCACGATCCCCGTGCCAAGACGTAGCTTTTCGATTAAGCCTACAGAGCAGAGCATCGGGCTGGATCCCATCGACGTGCTGCGATTTTTCGCTGCGTGCTTGCGAGCCTCCTGGGCGCTTCGTTCACGAACATTGATTGAGATAGTGGAAAGTATTCGCGCCAGGATGCGACCAGCGGTCGAGAGCGCCGCACCGCTCGATATCGACGCGACTGAGCGGCTCGTTCTCATTTTCCATCATCTCCGCCCGTTCTACCCTCGCCCCTATCTTTGCTTGTATGACTCGCTTGCAATTCTCGAGTTTCTTGCAACGTATGGGATTTACCCGCGCTGGGTTTATGGGGTGACCACCGAGCCGTTCTACGCTCATTGCTGGGTACAGAAAGGGGACGTGACATTCAATGAGGCCGCCGAGGTCGCCCGCAGCTACACACCAATCATGGTTGTCTAGAGCTAGCAGAGGTGAAATGCGCCGATATATCGCCATAGTATGGGATGATGAGCACTCGCGCGAAGTCGTGTCCGCGACACGTTTAATCGAATGCATAAGGGTTGCATTTCCTTCGTGGAAGGACCCACTCAAGGCGAGAGGCGTTTTCGTCACACATGCGGACCAAAGCGTCGGCAGATCGAAGTCTTACCTTTTGTCTCGGGCTGACGGCATCATCCTTGGACAACTATTTGAACGGCGACAAGGCGATATGGACACCGACGCTCCAGTACGCCTCGATCCTTGCCTCTCCGATGCAATATTGCGATCTGGAGGCACCCATTTGATAGAGCGATTTTGGGGAAGATATGTCGCCTTTATGGTTGACAAATATCGGGGATACAAGCTTGCCATGCGAGATCCTTCGGGCGGAGTACTCTGTTATCGTGCGTCTGTGCATGGAGTGCATCTGTTCTTTTCCCACTTGGAGGATATACATCGACTTGGGTGCATAAACTTTTCGACCAATTGGGATCAACTGCTCGCCAACTTCTCAGTCACAGAACTCGTCAATGGAAAGACGGGATTGAATGAGGTCGAAGAGGTCCTCGCAGGAGAGCGCTTCAAGGTTTCAAAAAAGGGTGTCGCAAGATCGTTTTGCTGGGATCCCCGGAAGATCTGCAAGACAGAACCGGTGGAAGATGAATGCATGGCGGTGTCGTCACTGCGCGCGGCCGTGCAGAACTGCATTGATGCTTGGGCATCTTGCTACGACACGATAATCCATAACTTATCAGGAGGATTAGACTCCGCGCTCGTGCTAAGTTGTCTCGCGAAGTCACGCGCTCGTGCCAAGATTATATGCCTTAACTACAGCACATCCACACGAATTGGAGATGAGCGACAATTCGCTCGTCTTGCCGCACGAATGGCGGGATGCGAGCTGATCGAGTATCAATTGCCCGCATCAACAACACAGCTAGAACCGCTCATCGAGAATGCACCGTTGATTTCCAGTCCATCGCTGTATATTTTTGGCTCGCCATCTTACGCCATCCAGGCCGATATAGCGCGGGAAAGGAAAGCCCAAGTGTTCACCTCAGGAGAAGGAGGCGACCATATATTCTATCAACTGAAGCTGCATGATATCGCAGCAGACTATCTGTTTGACCACAGCCTCAATCGGCACGCGCTGAAAGTCGTCCTCGACACCGCCAGGCTCAACAAAACGTCTTTTTGGGCGGTGATGGGCGATGCAATCAGTCACGGGCTGATTAGACGCGCTCAAGATCCTATGCGGACGCGTTTGCTTCAGCCGCCCCCATTTCTGCGGGGCGATGCCGCGAACGCGATTCCGCTTGAGTATGCGCTTCATCCTTGGGCCCAAGAATTATGTTCATTGCCGCCAGGCAAGCTCGCCCAAGTGTCGGTGCTTCCTGGGTTGTTGCATCGGCACTGGAACTATGGGAGAGCGACGGTTGCTGATGTAGTGCATCCTTTGTTTTCGCAGCCACTAGTTGAATTGTGTCTGCGGATTCCGAGTTATATTTTGACTATTAATGGCTGGGATCGCGGCTTGGCACGCCTCGCCTTCGCCGACGATTTGCCCCAAGAGATCCGCTTCCGGACATCTAAGGGAGCAACGGGCAACTACGTTAGTCGTATATATGTCGAGAATCTCTCATTCCTGCGCGGATTCATTCTTGACG
This sequence comes from uncultured Woeseiaceae bacterium, assembly GCA_964424805.1. Lineage (GTDB taxonomy): Bacteria > Pseudomonadota > Gammaproteobacteria > Steroidobacterales > Woeseiaceae > IDS-8. The sequence goes on along the minus strand of CAYRKH010000054.1, from coordinate 1,603 downwards.
GCATTCTTGCGAAGAAGGAGTTCATGGATCGCAAACGCCTCGAGGAGACTCTCACAGCGGAGAGCATTGAGCAGGTCGGAAATTTGAGGCCGCTCATGAAGCTCATTGCGACCGAGGCGTGGCTACAACGCTGGTTGGACCCAGCGGGCGGAAGGCGCCCGTCAACAGGAAGCGGATCCGGCATTGCCGCTTCCGGCGCTCTCTAGGACGCGCTTACCAGAATTGGGTAAAGAAAAGCATCTTTGTGCCAGCCCAAGCAATCGTCAATTGGCACCGTTCAACATTTCGCTCGTCGGCATGTAACGCTCATACCATTCAAGCACGCGACGGTAGTAATCGCGTATATTAGCGGGGCTTCGCAGTCCATGACCTTCGCCCCAGTAGGTGACAAGTTTGGCGTCCTTGTTCATTCTATAAAGCGCAACGAAAAGCTCTTCAGATTGTCCGCCCGACCATGAATCAAGATCTCCACGCATCAATAGTATGGGGGTATTAATCTTATCCGCACACATCAAAGGGCTGTTGCGAACATAGCCTGCGGGGTCCTGCCACGGCGCTGCGAGACGCATGCCTTCAGGTTGGCCGTAATAGATCGCACCCGGATGTTCTTCTAGACCGTCATTTTTCCTCCCGATAACCCCGTAGGCGCTAATTAGGTTCTGGAGGGTGGAGCCGAAAGAGACAGCTGCCTTGAAGCGGTCAGTTTGACAGAGCAGGCTGGTTTGCACATATCCGTTCTGGCTCCCGCCATAAAGTCCAATCTTGTCGGGATCGATATAGCCTTCCTTGATCGCCTGATCAATGGCAGGTAGGACGACACCTGGAATCTCCAACATACGATCAGCGCGAACTCCCAGGGGGGTGACATCTACGTCCACTAATAGAAATGCATACCCGCGGTGAACATAAGGTAATGCATTGAGAAAGGTTGCGTTCCATGGATCAAGGAACCCCGGATTGTTCGCGGGCCAGTTGTGGAACACCTTTAGATTTGGATATCCGAACACGAGCGTCGGATGGCGCTCGCCATCCTTGTGGCCAGGCGGCAGGATGAGCCATGAGTTGAGCTCCTGCCCTGTCGAACTTTTATAACGAATGAGCACGCGGCTTGGCTGTCGGACAAGGCCGAGGTGCTCGTTATATGTCCAGACCTTCTTCTCGGTTCCATTCTCCTTGCGGATGAGAAGAGCGTTGCCGATCGGGGTTTGCATATGGACCGCTCTCGCTGTCCCATCGTCGGATAGTGCGAGTATCTGTCTGGAGCCGAATTTCGCATCACCATTCAATGCGCTTCCTACCGGCTGCGCATCGGCAGCAGGGGTCCTCGTCACGAGGCGACCAAAGCGGTTCACACTATAATCGCCGTGCTCTGTCCGAAATCGAGCTTCGCTCCCGATCACCTTTGGAGCGGTCTTTGGAACGATTTCGAATTGACTCGTCAGATTGACCGCTTTGCCGTTCTTGACGAGGAACCAATCTGCACGTTCCGGGCACTTTGACCGATCGAGCCGATGCGCATAAACGACCGGATCATTCCCCCAGATTGTATTGTTAACGCCGCAGTAAAAATGACCCCCATCGTCGGAGTAAAACTGACCCCCTG
>CAYRKH010000053.1:0-19282 GCA_964424805.1 uncultured Woeseiaceae bacterium | reverse complement strand
CGTGCGCGCTCCTGCAGTGCAATGTGAAACGATGAAACGAGCGAGCTTCGAATTCCGCCTGACGTTGCTGGTCCTGGCCGGTGGCGCCCCGGCTCTCATTGCCGCGGGACTGCTGCTGGTGTATGCGGAACTCCCTTACGGCCTGGCCGTGCTGCTGTTCGCTGTGCTAGTGGTCGCCTGGCTGAGCTTCAGCCTCGCCGCCAGGAACCGGCTCACCTACCAGCTCAACACGCTTTCGAACCTGCTGGAGGCCTTGCGCGAAGAGGACTACTCCATGCGCAGCCGGCGCGCGCGCGAGCGCGGCGCCATGGGGGACGTGTTCCGCGACGTCAACGCGCTGTCCGGGACGCTGCGCGCGCAGCGGGTGCAGGCGCGCGAAGCCGGCGCGCTGCTGCGCAAGGTGCTGGCGGAGATCGACATCGCGGTATTCGCGTTCGACGGCTCGAAACGTTTGATGCTGGTCAACCGCGCCGGCGAGCGCCTGGTCGACGGTGCCCCGGCCGGCGCCCATGCCGCCGAGCTCGGGCTCGGCGACCTGCTGCAGGCCGAGGGGCGCAAGACGATCGCGCGCCGCTTCCCCGCCGGCAGCGGCCGCTGGGACGTCTGGACCGGCAGCTTCCGCGAGCGCGGCGTGCCGCATTTCCTGCTCGTTATCTCCGATCTCTCTCGCGCGCTGCGCGAGGAAGAGCGCAAGGCATGGCAGCGGCTCGTGCGGGTGATGGGCCACGAGCTCAACAACTCCCTCACCCCGATCAAATCAATGGCAGCAACGCTGCAGACCCGCCTCGCGGACGGCGCGACCGTCGAGTCGCTGCGCGACGACCTCGTAGAAAGCCTCGGAATCATTGCCTCGCGCGCGGAAGCGCTCGGGCGCTTCATGACCAACTACACCATGCTGGCACGCCTGCCGGCGCCCCGGCGCCGGACGGTGCAGTTGCGTTCCCTCGTCGAGCGAGCCGCTGCCATCGACACGCGCCTGCGAACGTCCGTCGAAGGCGAGGATGCGAGCATTGCGGTCGACCCCGACCAGCTCGAGCAACTCATCATCAATCTCGTCAAGAATGCCGTGGACGCCGCCGGAAGCAACGGCGCCGTGTCGATACGCTGGTTGCTCGATGACAAGCTGCTGCGCCTCGAGGTGCTGGACTCCGGGCCCGGTTTGTCCGGCACCGACAACCTGTTCGTCCCGTTCTTTACGACAAAACCCGGCGGCACCGGCATCGGGCTGGTGCTGTGCCGCCAGATCGCGGAAGCGCATGAAGGCACGCTGTCACTGGAGAATCGCGAAGATGCCCGGGGCTGTGTGGCGCGGCTGGAGCTGCCCGTGGCATGAGGGCCTTTGTTCAGCCCCGGTCGGCGATCCTGTACACTGGTCGTGTTCGCAACCCGCACGCCGCGAGGGCCTGTCGATGTACCGCTCCGCTGTCCCGACTGTCCGTCCGGTATCCCGCACGAAACCGGCACTGTCCACGGCGCTCGGCGCGCTCGCCTTTGTGTGCTCCTGCACATCCGGGCCGCAGTTCCCCGACGCGTCGCCGGTGGCGGTCGAGGAGTGCCGCCGCGAAGCCGCGCTGCTTGCCCAGGCGGATCCCGGCATCCGGAACGGTCCCATGAGCAGTGAAACCGCGGGGGGCGAGGTCATCGAGCAGGCCCGGACGGCCGCCGCGGAGGCGAGACGACCGGGGCTGGCCGGCTGGCCGGAGGAGATCCTCATTTACCGGTGCCTCGTCAGCCGGGGGGAGCCGCTCACGACCCGGCAGGCCAGCGAGCTCGCGGACTGGCAGAAGAAGCTGGAGGAGCGCGGGCGGTAAACGGACGCCGCGTAAGTAGCTGCGCGGCGCGCCGGGGCACTAGTCTCCCGAGTCGTCGCGCTGGTACTCGACGTGCCAGAGCGGCTGCCAGTTCTTGCCATCCGGCGTGCGCAGCGCCAGCTGCGCGTGGACGGCGCCGTCAATCGTGCGTTCGAAGCGGATGCGGCTCGGCGGGATCCCGGCCGGCCGGTCGGTCAGCGTGAACTGGCCGACGTGCCCCGAGAAGCTGCCCGTGAAGGGCGGGCCGAATTTCGGGTCCAGCGTGTCCATCCGGAAGATGCGCCATTCCCGCTCTTGCGGGTAATAGAGCCGGACGCTTACGCCCCGTACCGCCTCCGGCTCGTCCATACCGAGCCAGAAGTAACGCGCGATCCCGTGGAAGCTTTCGACGAGCGCACCGCCGCTTTCGATCTCGCGCACCCGGTTTTCCGCCCGGTACGGCTCGAAATTGCCGCGCCGCCCTGACCAGATGCGATGCTCCAGCTGCCAGTCCCCGAGCCAGAAGTCGAAGGCGCGCGCCGCGCTGCTTGTTTCCTGCTCCGGAATGGTGAGGTCCAGCACGACCTTCCACGCACCGTCGAGGTGCCGCCACACGGTGAGGTACCGGCTTCGGTCATCGCGGCGCTCCCCCGATGCCGTCGTCCACCAATGCCCGACCGTGTAGCCGAGCTCGCCCGGCCAGAGCATTCCGGACTCGATGGGTTCCCAGCGCAGCTCACCGGCGAACGCCGCCGCGCTGCGGCCGGCTGCAGCCGGCCCGATGGCGGGTTCGGTGCCGTCGCCGTACAAGAGCCCGCGTTCTGCCCATACCGCCGACCACGCCGCCGCCCCGTGCGACGCCGAGGCCCGGGCGAACGCCCGATCGGCGGCCATCAGTTCCTCTGCTTCTGCAAACGGCTCTTCGCCGGCGGAGCGGCCGAAATCGCAGGCCGTCCCAATGGCGAGCCACGATACGGCAACCACCACCGCCGCCGCGCGTGTCTTCATCAACATCGTTCCTTCGCTTCCCTCCCGCAGTATAAGCCAATGCGCCGCCGGCACCCGTCCGGGCGCTCTCCGCGTAGAAATTACACCGCTCCCGGTAAGAATCTCCCCGTCGGCCGGATGCGGTGACGGCGGCCGGAGTCCCGGGAAAGCGGATCGAAGGCACGGATATTGCAGCCGCACGAACTCCCGAATCCCAATCGACCCCGGCAGGAGGGAGTAATGGCTGTCAAACTTTTTGATTCCCGCGGCACACCGCTGGACGAGCAGGTTTTCACCTGGCGGGACCTCGTGCAAAAGCCGATCAGCAAGCTGGATGACGATGCGTTCACGCGCGTGCGCATCATCCTGATGAACGGCATCGAGCAGCAGGCGAACCGGTTCCAGCATCTCTGTTCACAAATGAACGGCGAGCTACGCGAGCCGCTCGCCCGCATACGCCGCGTCGAGCATCACCAGCAGACCATGGTCAACTGGCTGCTGTCAGGCGACCATTCGCCGCTGGAGACGACGATCGGTTACGAGCAGGTTGCCATCGAGGTCACGGCCGCCATCGCGCAGCAGGAGCCGGATGATTACCTTGCGCAGGTGTACCGCTTCGGCCTCCTGGAAGACTTCGACCACATGTATCGCTATTCCGCGCTGATGGACAGGGTGGAGGGCAAGGACGCGAACAACATCCTGCAGTCGTATACGGACATCATCCCCGGACGGCCGACGTCGCTCGAGCATCGCCATCCGCTTGACGACCTCCGCGATTACTACGACCGGGAGACGGCCGAGCCGGTCAGCAAGATGAACGCGCTGACCATCATGTCGGCCGAGTACCAGACGCGGGATTACTACATGAACATCGGGCCGACGTTCGCCGACCCGATGGCGCGGCAGGTCTATGCCGAGATTGCTTCGATCGAGGAGCAGCACGTGACGCAGTACGGCTCGATTATTGACCCCAGCGAAACGCTGCTCGAGAAATGGCTGCTCTACGAGGCCAATGAGGCCTACAACTACTACAGCTGCATGGAGGCGGAGCCGAATCCGCGCATCAAGGCGATCTGGGAGCGGTTCCTGGAGTACGAGCTCGGCCATCTGAAGGTCGTGGCCGAGCTGTTCAAGAAGCATGAGAAGCGCGACCCCGCGGAAATCCTGCCGGAGTCGCTACCCGATCCGATCCCGTACGAGAGCCAGCGGGATTTCGTGCGCGAGACACTGAACGAGGAGCTCGAGCTGAGCGCGACCGGGGCGCAGTTCGTCGACAGGTCGCAGGAAACGGACGCCACGCGCCGGTATCGCGACACGCTCAATTCCGAGGGCTCGCCGACGGATACCGTGGCGGGCGGCTACCAGTGGCGGCCGGGCACCGAACTCACCAGGGCGCAAGCCGCTTGAATCCAGGAGTACGCGAATGGCCAAGCATGCAGAAATGGGCAAGAACCGCACCGGCATCGACATGTCGCCGATGCACAGTGAGCGCATGATCAGCGGGGCGGAGGAACTCACCGTGGACTCGGACGAGCGCGTCCCGAGCATCGCCGCCCTTCAACGGCAGTACATCGAGGAGGCCGATCCGGTAGGCTCCGTCCCGGTACCGGGCACGCTGCGCGGCGCGCTGAAAACCGCCGGGAAGAAAGCGACCGGCAAAAATCCCGAGGTGCTGCTCAACAAGCTCGGGCAGCGCCTCGCGTTCGAGCGCAGCGGCGTCCGCCTGTACGAAAGTGTCATCACCAAGTGCGAAGTCGCCGAAGAGGAGGATATGGCGGGCCCGGTCACCGTGGACGAGCTGCAGCATATCCGCGACGAAGAGCTGGAGCACTTCCGGCTGCTGAGCGACTGCGTCGAGTCCCTCGGCGCGGACCCGACGGCGGTGACGCCTGATGCCGACGTGGTTGGTGTCTCGGCAATGGGCATCCAGCACGTGCTGAACGACCCGCGAACGACCCTGCCGCAGTGCCTCGAGATGCTGCTGCAGCTCGAGCTGGTGGACAACGCGTCGTGGGAGCTGTTGACCCGGTTGGCGGACGAGATGGGCCTGAAGGACGTCTCGGAGCAGTTCCAGCGGGCACTGGAGCAGGAGAAGGAACACCTCATGACGGTGCGTTCGTGGTGCGAGGAAATGGCCCTGGGCGCCGTCAGCAAGGGGGCGGAAGCGCGGCACTGACCAGGGGTGCAATGATGTCGCTCCGGTGCGGGATATCGTGGGCCGCCGGATTCTGCGCGCCGTGGCATCGCGCGCGATGCGCGCTCCTACGGGACTAGCGAGCGGGATTTAGCGTTCGGCGTAGTCAGGCTGTCGCCAGCGTTCCGGCGTAGTGTTGCAGCACGTCCAGGGCGAGGTCGACCTCGGCCAGGTGAGTGCGGAAGTGCAGCACGGCGAGCCGCAGCGTGAAACGGCCGTCGAGCAGCGTCGACGACAGGAACACGCGCCCGTCCTCCTGCACCGCCGTGATGAGGCGCCGGTTGAACTCGTTCGCATCGCCGCGCTTCGGGCGGTAGCGGTAGGTGACCACCGACAGGTCCGGCGCCGGCCCGACTTCCCAGTTCGGAAGCTCGGAAAGCCGCGCGTGGAAGTAGCGCGCCAGCAGCAGCTTTTCTTCCAGCGCGGCGCGAAACGGTGCAAGCCCGAAGAGCTTCAGCGGCAGCCACAGGCGCAGGCCCCGGAACGGGCGGCTCAGCTCGGGCGACAGGTCAGCCGGCGACAGCTCCACGTCCGGGCGAATCGCGTCCTGCAGGTAATTGGCGTGATAGCGATTTGCGGTGGCCAGCCGCTCCTGGTCACGCACCAGCACCGCGCCGCTGCCAAACGGCAGGAACAGGCCCTTGTGCGGATCGATCACCGCCGAGTCGGACCGCTCGATGCCGGCGAGCGCCCGGCGGCCATCCCCGGTCAGCAGGAATGCCCCCCCGTAGGCCGCGTCGACGTGCAGCCACAGGCCCTCAGCCTCGGCAACCTCCGCGATGTCGCCGATCGGGTCGACCGCGCCGACGTCCGTGGTGCCGCCGGTCGCGACGACCAGCCAGGGCAGCAAACCGTCGGCACGATCGGCCCCGATTTGCCGGCGCAGGTCCCCGGCGTCCATGCGCCAGCGCCCGTCGACGGCAACCACCCGCCGCACGCACTCTTCCAGCCCGGCGATACGCAAAGCCTTGTGCATCGAGTGGTGGCACTGCTCGCTCATGTAGACGACGCGCCGCGGCAGGTCGGCGGCGCGTACGCGGTGCGCTTCCCGCGCGGCGACGATCGCGCTGAGATTCGCGATGCTGCCCCCGGAGGTCAGGTCGCCGCCCGCCGACGGGGCCGGGTAACCCACCAGCTCCGCCAGCCACTTGACGAGCTGCATCTCCAGGCGCACGGCGCCGGGCGATGCGTAGAACACGCCGGAATAGCGGTTGGTGATATCGGCGATGAAATCCCCGAGCGCCGCCGGGTAGAGTCCGCCCCCGGGAATGTAGCCGAAGTGGGCGGGCGCCGCGCCGTTGATGCCGGGCGCGATGGCTTCCGCGTCGAGCGTCGCGAGCACGTCGTCGAAGGGGGCCGGCTCCTCGGCGAAGGCCTGCGCCAGCCCGCCCTCGGGGTCGCCGAAGCCCGGCCGATAGGCGGGAGCTTCTCCCAGCGTCTGCAGGAATCGCTCGGTGTAACCCTCCGCGAGCTCCCGCCACTCGCGCCGCGTCCGCGCGTCGGGATCGAGCCGCCGGGCAGCTTGTTCGAGCTCTTGTAGCTTCTCGCGCACCGATCACCCCTTGTCGAAGGACGACGAACGCCCAGTCATACGTCTATAGGCCATATTGGGCTGAAAAGACGCGGCGCAAGCGGCAACCGCGAACGGCCGCAGCCGCGGCGCCGCCTGGCGTTACGGCTCGAGCCGGCGCAGCGGCCGCACTTCGATGCTGCCGACGCGCGCCGCGGGAATGCCGGCGGCGACCTGGATGGCGTCGTCGAGGTCGCGGGCGTCAATCAGCCAGAAGCCCGCCAGCTGTTCCTTCGTCTCCGCGAACGGGCCGTCGGTGACCGTGGTCTTGCCGTTGCGGACGCGTACGGTCGTCGCGGTCCGGACGGGTTGCAGCGCCTCGCCGGCGATCCAGTGGCCGCTCGCCTGGATCTTCTGGTCATAGGCCAGGCACTCGGCATCTTTCGGGCTCTCGGGCAGGCTGTGGAGCTTGTCTTCTTCGCTGTAGACGAGGCAGAGGTATTTCATCTGTTCTCCAGGTTCGTGGCGTGGTTACAGCATAGTCGTCCGGGAGCGCCCGCAATAGACAACCAGCGATCACGTCCGGGGACGTAGGTCGACAGCGCCTTGTAGGAGTGCGCACCGCGCGCGACCACGCCGCCGACCGACCGGCGCACCGCGCTTCCGTTCCTACGCCAGTATCCGCGGAAAGACCAGTTTCAGGCCCTCGACCAGGACCTGCGGGTCCAGGTCCGGCTCCCGGAGGGCGCGCTGGGCAAGGCCGCCGAGCAGGCAGCGGAGCAGGAATGAGCGTGCCTCGACTTCGCGTGACGGCGTGCCGCTGCTGCCCATCGCCTTCCCGACCCACGCGTCGAGGTCGGCCGCCATTACGCGGTCAGCGGCCGCGAGCGCTTGCGCAATCTGGGGGTCCCTGGTCGCTTCCGCGGTCATTTCGAGCATCAGCGTCGGGCTCATGTGCTCGCAATCATTCCGTCGCCAGCGGCTGAACAGGTCGCGCAGCACCGGTACCAGGTCGGCATCGGGTTCCAGCGCGGCGATGTCGGCGCGTGCGCCTTCGAGCTGCTGCTCGATGATCGCGAGGATGATGGCGTTCTTGCTATCGAAGTAGCGGTAGATGAGCCCCGGGCTCATGCCGGCGGTGTCGGCGATTTTCGCCATGCTCGCCGCGTGGAAACCGCTTTTGACGAAGCAGGTGCGTGCGGCGGCGAGAATCCGTTCCCGCTGCTGCTGCGTGCGCTCTTCCGCTTTACGCTCAGGCCGGGACATCGGGCTCTCCCGCGGCCTCGTCCGGGCGCTGCTCCGGCGCTTCGCGCGCGCGGCGGCTGAAGATCCGCCGTACGACGATGAAGAACAGCGGCGAGAAGAACAGCCCCAGCAGGGCACCGCCGAGCATGCCGCCCAGTACCCCGGTGCCGATCGCCTGCTGCGCGCCGGAGCCGGCGCCGCTGGCGAGGGCGAGCGGCAGCACGCCCATGCCGAAGGCGAGCGAGGTCATCAGGATCGGCCGGAGCCGGTCTTTCACGGCCTGCATCGTGGCCGAGACGAGATCGAGTCCTTCCTTCAGGTAGTCCGTGGCGAAGGCGACGATCATGATGGCGTTCTTGCTCGTCAGCCCGACGGTGGTGAGCATCGCGACCTGGAAATACACGTCCCGTTCCAGCCCCTTCAGCGTTGCCGCCACGGCGATACCGAGAATGCCGAGCGGTGCGACCAGCATGACCGCCGTCGGTATGGTCCAGCTTTCGTACAGCGCCGCGAGACACAGGAAAACGATCAGGACCGACAGCGTGTAGAGCATCGGCGTCTGGGCACCCGCGAGGCGCTCCTGGTAGGACAGCCCGGTCCACTCGAGCCCGATGCCCTGCGGCAGCTCCGAGACCATGCGTTCCACCTCGATCATTGCCTCTCCGGAGCTGACGCCCGGCGCGGCTTCGCCGTTGATTTCCATCGCCGGCACGCCTTCGTAGCGCGACAGGCTCGGTGCGCCGTAGTCCCACCGCCAGCTCGCGAACGCGGAGAACGGCACCATCTCGCCCTGGTCGTTCCTGACCGACCACAGGTTGAAATCCTCGGGCACCATGCGGAACGGCGCGTCGGCGCGTATGAACACCCGCTTCACCCGGCCGCGGTCGATGAAGTCGTCGATGTACCGGCCGCCCCAGGCGATGGAGAGGGTATTGTTGATCTCGGCCATCGACAGCCCGAGAGCCCCGGCCTTCTCGGCGTCTACGTCCAGCTTGAGCTGCGGCGCATCCTCCTGTCCGGCCGGCCGCACGTTGACGAGCAGTGGATTTTGCATGGCCGCACCGAGGAACTGGTTGCGCGCGGCGACGAGCGCCTCGTGACCGACGTTAGCATTGTCCTTGAGATAGAAGACGAAGCCCGCCGAGGTGCCGAGCTCCGGCATCGCCGGCGGCGCAAAGGCGAACACCATTGCATCCTGGATCTGGCTCAAAGCCGCCATTGCCCGGCCGGCCACCGCGCTCACGCCCAGCTCGTCCGTCTCGCGCTCGCTCCAGTCCTTGAGCTTGATGAAGGCCATGGCATTGTTCTGGCCCGTGCCGCTGCCGAAGCTGAAGCCCTGCACCGTGAACAGCGACTCGACGGTTTGCTGCTCATCTTCCAGGAAGTAATCTTCCAGCTTCTCCACCGATTCCATGGTGCGCCCCTGCGTCGCGCCCACCGGCGCCTGCACCATGGCCAGCAGCGTGCCCTGGTCTTCCGGCGGCAGGAACGAGCTCGGCCGGTTCACGAACAGCACGCCCATGATCGCGACCAGCACCGCGAACACGGCCATGAAGCGCCAGGGGCGCACGATCATGCCACGGACCGCCCGGCGGTAGTGGCCGGCGGTGCGATCGTAATTGCGGTTGAACCAGCGGAAGAACCCCTTCCCGCCGTGGTGTTCGCCCTTCTTGAGCGGCTTCAGGATGGTCGCGCACAGCGCCGGCGTAAGGATGAGCGCGACGAGCACCGACAGGGCCATCGCGGAAACGATCGTCGCGGAGAACTGCCGATAGATCACGCCCGTCGCGCCGGCGAGGAACGCCATCGGCACGAATACGGCCGCCAGCACGAGGCCGATCGCGACCAGTGCGCTGCTGATCTGGCGCATCGACTTTCGTGTCGCTTCGACGGGCGACAGGCCTTCCTCGCTCATGACACGCTCGACGTTCTCGACGACGACGATGGCATCGTCGACCAGCAATCCGATCGCCAGCACGGAAGCGAACATCGTCAGCATGTTGATCGAGAAGCCGAGTGCGTACAGTACGGCCATCGTGCCGAGCAGCACTACCGGCACCGCGATGGTCGGGATCAGGGTCGCGCGGAAATTCTGCAGGAACAGGTACATGACCAGGAACACGAGCACGATGGCCTCGAGAAGCGTCGTGATCACGTTCTCGATGGACACGCGCACGAAGGGAGTGACCTCGAACGGGATCACGGCCTTGAGCCCCGGAGGGAAGAACTGCTCCAGCTCGGCAATCCGGGCTTCCACGCCCGCGGCGGTTTCGAGCGCATTGGCCCCGGTCGCCAGCATCACGGCCACCCCGCTCGAGGGCTGCCGGTTGAAGCGGCTGATGAACTCGTAGCTTTCGGCGCCGAGTTCGACGCGCGCTACCTCACCCAGCGTCAGCACCGAGCCGTCGCGGTTCGTGCGCAGCACGATCTCGCGGAATTCCTCCGGCGTCTGCAGCCGGCTCTGCGCGGTTATGGTCGCGTTGATCTGCTGCCCGGGCATCGCCGGGGCGGCGCCGAGGGCACCCACCGCGACCTGCTGGTTCTGCGCCTGCACCGCGCTGACGATGTCGGCCGGCGTCAGGCGGTAGATCTCGAGCTTGTTCGGATCGAGCCAGATGCGCATCGCGTACTGCGCGCCGAATACCTGCACGTTGCCGACGCCCTGGACGCGGCTGATCGGGTCCACGAGGTTGGCGGCGACGTAATCGGAGATGTCGGCGCGGTCCATCCTGCCGTCCTCCGAAACGAGTCCGATCACCATCAGGAACCCGCTGCTTGCCTTGGTAACGCTCACGCCCTGCCGCTGCACCTCCTGTGGCAGGAGCGGCATGGCCAACTGCAGCTTGTTCTGCACCTGCACCTGGGCAATGTCGGGGTCGACGTCGTTGTCGAACGTGAGCGTGACCGAGGCGCTGCCGCTGGACGAGCTGCTGGCCGACATGTAAATGAGGCCGTCCAGCCCCTTCATGTTCTGCTCGATGATCTGGGTCACCGAGTCTTCGACCACCTCGGCAGACGCGCCGGGGTAGGACGCGTTGATCGACACTGTCGGCGGCGCGATCGAGGGATACATGGAGATGGGGAGCCGGATGATCGACAGGACCCCCGCGATCATGATCACGATCGCGATCACCCACGCAAAGATCGGCCGCCCGATGAAAAACTGCGCCATCGTGCGGGGCCCTTACGGTCTGCCCGCGTCGGCGGTAGTGTCGTCGGCAGGCACGGGTGCCGCGGTGTCTGCCGCGGCCTGCGGGGTCGCGACGCCGGGTTGCAACGGCGTGCCTGCCGTTCCGGTCCCGGCTTCCGTGACGACTACCGGCATGCCCGGCTGGATCTTCTGCAGGCCCGCGACGACGACGCGATCACCGGCCGCCAGGCCGTCCTGCACCAGCCACTGGTCGCCGACGGTGCGGCTCACCGTCACCTCGCGGCGCGCCACCGTGCCGTCCTGCTCGACCACCATGGCCGTTGCGTTGCCTTTCGGGTCGTGGGTGATGCCGCGCTGCGGGGCAAGTACCGCGTCCTGGACCACGGCCGGCGTGATGACCGCGCGCACGTACATACCCGGCATCAGCAGGTGGTCGGGGTTCGGGACCAGCACCCGCAGGGAGAAGCTGCCGGTGGACGGGTCGACGGTTACGTCGGCGAACTTGAAGGTCCCCGGATGCTCGTAGGGCTGCCCGTTCTCGAGCACGATGGTCACCGGGATGTCGTTGGTCGTGGACAGCCGGCCGGTGGCGAGGTCCTGGCGCAAGGCGAGCAGCTCGCGGCTCGATTGCGCCAGGTCGACGTAGATAGGGTCGAATTGCTGCACGGTGGCGAGCGGCACCGCCTGGTTGGCGGTCACCAGCGCGCCCTGGGTGACCGAGGACTTGCCGATGCGCCCGCTGATCGGCGCCTCGATGCGGGCATAGCCGAGCACGACCGCGCTGCTTTCCACGGCAGCTTCGGCTACGCCCACGTCGGCCTGCGCCTGGTGCAGGGTGGCCACCGCGTTTTCGCGCTCCTGCTGGCTGATGACGTTGGTCTTCACGAGCTCGGCCGTGCGCCCGGCGTTCAACCGCGCGACCTCGAGCGCGGCCTCGGCGCGGGCGAGCGATGCCTTCGCGCTCTCGTAGGCGGCCCGGTACTGCGCATCGTCCAACTGGTAGAGGGCCTGGCCGGCTTCGACGATGCCGCCCTCCGTGAACAGCTGCTCCTTGACGATGCCGTCCACCTGCGGACGCACCTCGGCGATCAGGAAAGCGCGCGTCCGCCCGGGAAGCTCCCGCGTCAGCCGCACGGGCTGCTCTTTGAGCGTCACGACCGTCACCTGCGGCGGCGGCATCTCCGGCGGCGGCGGCGCTTCGCCGCAGGCGGCGAGCAGCAGCAGGGCCGCCCACAGCGGCACGGAAAAGGAACGGCGGGGCGTGTTCGGCATCGACGTCAACTCGAAAGGATGGAATTCCAGCGTGGAAGCCCGGCTGGGGGAGCCGGAGAATGAACGTTCATTCTTTTTTTGTCAAGGCTGGTTTTGGGGACCGTTGGACCGCAAATAGCAGGATTCGGTCAATCCACCCTCGCAAATGAGCCGGCATAATGACGAGGAAAGAGGAGGGAAACGGTGGCAGCGCAGTATTTCGAGGATTTCCGGGCAGGGCAGCGGTTTCGCGGTTCAACGTCCATCGAAGTCGGCGCGGAGGCGATCAAGGCTTTTGCCGCCGAGTTCGATCCGCAGCCCTTCCATCTCGACGAGACGGCCGCGCAGGATTCGATCTTCGGCGGGCTGGCCGCGAGCGGCTGGCACACGGCGGCAATGACCATGCGGCTCCTGACCGAGAGTGACTTCGAGGTCGCCGGAGGGCTGGTCGGGCTGGGGCTCAAGGACCACCGCTGGCCGCGGCCGGTGCGCCCCGGCGATACGCTGCGCGTGGAGGTGGAGATCCTCGCGGTGCGGGAGTCACAGTCGCGGCCGGACCGCGGGCTGGTCACGACCCGGACGACGACGCTGAACCAGCACGACCAGGTCGTGCAGGAGTTCGTGAACACGTTGATCGTGCCGCGGCAGCCCAACGGGTGAGCGGACAGTAAACCAGCGATGTTCGTCTTCTTCATAGCCGCGGTGCTCGGGTACGCAACAGGCGGGTTTCGCGGGCTCATCCTGGCGGTAGCGCTGGTCTATGGTGTCAGCTGGCTGCTGCGGCACGCCGTCCGCAGCGGCCTCGGGCAGGTCCAAACCCGCTTCCTCGACTCGACCTTTGCCGCCATGGGTGCGCTCTGCAAAGCCGACGGCAAGGTGACCCGCGACGAGATCAAGGTCGCCGAGTCGCTGTTCGACCGCTTGCGCCTGTCGGCAGAGCAGCGCGAGTCGGCCAAGGCGGCGTTCAATCGCGGCAAGTCGCCGGACTTCGACCTCGATGCCGAAATTGCCGGGCTGCGGGCGGCTTCACGCGGGCGCGGCCCGCTGCTGCAGCTGTTCCTGCAGGTGCAGCTCATGGCAATTGCCGCGGACGGCGGCGTGCATCCGGCCGAGCACGCCATGCTCGTGCGCATGGCGCGCGGGCTCGGCCTGGCCGAGGCACACGTCGCGCAGCTCGAGGCGATGCTGCGTACGGGGGCCGCTGCGGGCGGCGCGGGAACCGCCCGGCCCGCCCGGCAGAAGCTGGACGATGCCTACGCCGCGCTGGGCGTGAGCCCCGCCGCGACAGACTCCGAGATCAAACGCAAGTACCGGCGGCTGATGAGCGAGAATCACCCCGACAAGCTCGCGGGCAAGGGCCTGCCGGAGAGCATGCGGGCGATCGCGGAGGAACGAACGCGAGAGATCAGCACCGCCTATCGGCTGATCAAGGAAGCGCGGCAGGGCGTGTGATGCCGCCGCCGTGCTAGGATGCCGCCATGAAACTGCTGATCGGGATCGTCTTCGTCCTCGTTGTTTTCAGCCTGGGCTCCGCGCTGTTCCACATGACCTCCAGCAACCACGACCCGGCGAAGGTCAACCAGGCGCTGATGTGGCGCGTCGGGTTCTCCCTGCTCCTCATCGTGCTGCTGGTCGTGTCCTGGCAGTTCGGCCTGCTCGAGTAGCCCGGCATTGCCCACGTTTCTCTTCAAGTGGCTGACGATCACCTTCGCGGCCATCCTCGCGAGTAGCACGGTGACCATGGTGGCCGCGTTCTTCGGCTGGCTGGACAACCTGCGCGACTTGCTGTTCCTGCAGGCGGCGATGATCCCGGTGGCGATCGTGGCGGCGGTCGTGAGCTTCGCTGTGCTGGCCCGGCGCTGCGGCAGGCAACATACGTTCCGGACCTTCTGGGCGAGATTGCCGGGCTGGCTCGTGTTCATCGTTACCCTCGCGATGTCGCTGGTACTGATTGCCGAGCTGTCGTTCATCCTCCTGCAGCGGCATACCGGCCACATCCGGCCCTGGGTCGAGCACATGCCGACCGCCTCGGCTTTCTTCAGCTCCATCGCGCTCGCGGTCTGTTACGTTGTCCTGCACGTCGGGGAAGGTAAGGCCGGCGCGGCGGAGGCCGATCGCTAGGAGCGGGGCGGCGCGCTGCCCGAGTTTGCCGCCGTGGCATCGCGCGCGGTGCGCGCTCCTACAGGAGCCAGTCGATCGGCAGCCATGACAGGACCTCGACGAGCGCGCGCCGCCAGAGCGTCGCGCCGGGCTCGCGGTCGTAGCGTACCTGCTCTCCGTCGCGCGGCCCGGTCCAGTAGAGGTCGCCGTCCGCGGACAGGTGGACCTCGTAGGCAGCCGCCGGAATCGTCGTATCGAAGAGTTCCCCCAGCCGGCCGGCAAGGGCCGGGCTTGCAATGATGAAGCCGAGCTCCGTGTTCAGGTTCGCCGAACGCGGGTCCAGGTTGAAAGAGCCGATGAAGATGCGCGAACGGTCGACGGCGATCGTCTTCGCGTGCACGCTTGAGGTCGAGCTGCCGAAGGGGCCGGCATACTCGCGTTCCATTTCGCCGTCGACCAGCGGCATCTCGTAGAGCACGATACCCGCTTCGAGCAGCTCGGCGCGCCACTTCGCGTAACCGGAATGCACCGCCGTGACGTCCGTGGACTCAAGCGAATTGACCAGCAGCCTGATCCTGACACCCCGTGCGGCGACCGCCTCCAGCGAGGCCACACCCGAGGCGGTGGGCACGAAATAGGGCGAAACGAGGTCGAGCTCGGACGCTGCCGGACCGAGGGTGTCCAGGAGTAGCCGCGGGAACAGCGCGTCCGGCGCCGCCAGGCCGAGGCCCTTCGCCGGGTCGTCGCTGATCATGCGTGCCGGTGCCCACTCGAACTCGAGTGTGCCCGCGAGCAGTGCCTCCACGTACGGCGTCTTCGTCACGACCTCGAGCCAGGCCGCCGCGCCGGGAGGTGCGGCGAGCACCCGGGCAGCATCGTCCCCGGCGGGCGGCAGGAGGCGATCCGCCGGGTACGCGGAGCGGCTGGCCCAGTAGCGGTCGAAATCGGCGGAGACGTCGGCGACCACCGGTCCGATGGCGAGCACGTCCAGGTCGGTAAAGGTCAGCGTACCTTCCGGCGCGGCATCGAAATACTCATCGCCGATGTTGCGCCCGCCGATGATCGTGGCCTGGTTGTCCACGGTGAACGACTTGTTGTGCATGCGCCGGTTGAGGCGCTTGAAGTCCGTGACAAAGCCGAGGATGCGAAAGCCGCGCGGGACGAACGGGTTGAAGAGGCGGACCTCGATGTTCGGATGCGCGTCCAGGGTCGCGAGGATCGGGTCGAGCCCGGGCGTGCGGTTGTCGTCGAGCAGGAGCCGCACGCGCACGCCGCGCTCGGCGGCGTCGAACAGTTCCCCGAACATCAGCATTCCGGTCAGGTCGTCGTTCCAGATGTAGTACTGGATATCGATCGAACGCTCGGCCGCGCGGGCCAGCAGCAGGCGCGCGGCGAAGGCGTCGCGCCCGTCGGGCAGCGCAAAGATACCGGAAGCTCCCGGGTGCGCCCGAACGCGAGGTGCGATCGCCCTGCCGAGCCCGGTGCCCGCGGTATCCGTGAGCGCCGTGGACCGGCTGCGATCGTCGAGCGACGGCAACGGGTTGAGCAAATCGACAAGCACCAGCAAGGTGGCCAGCAGGAGAGCAGCGAGGGCGATTCCGGCAGCGAATCTCGGGCGGCGCCGGGCCGCGGGAGCCGCCGCCGGTGTGCTATCGTAAGGGACCACTCCCCTAGTGTACGTCGCGATGCCAGAAGAAATGCCAGTCGTCTTTTTCGGACACGGCAATCCGATGAACGCCATCCAGTCGAACGGCTGGACCAGGGCGTGGCGAACGCTGGGCAAGTCCATGCCGAAGCCCCGCGCGATCCTCATGATTTCCGCGCACTGGTACATCGAGGATACGGCCGTCACGGCGATGGACCGTCCCCGGACCATTCACGATTTCGGCGGCTTCCCGGAAGCGCTCTATGAATGCCAGTACCCTGCTCCGGGCGACCGTGTGCTCGCCGGCCGGGTTCGTGAGCTGCTGGCGCCAACGCCGGTGCGGCTTGCCGACGAATGGGGGCTGGATCACGGCACCTGGTCGGTGTTGTACCACGCGTACCCGGACGCCGACGTGCCGGTGGTGCAGCTCAGCATCGACGCCACCCGGCCGCCTGCCGACCACTATGAGCTTGCCGGGCGGCTGGCGCCGCTGCGCGACGAGGGCATCCTCATCGCCGGCAGCGGCAACATCGTGCACAACCTTCACGCCTACGGCTGGGGCCGGCACGTACCGGAGCCTTACGAATGGGCCAGCGCGTTCGAGAAGCAGGCGCGCGAGCTCCTCCTTTCCGGCGATCACACGCCGCTGATCGAGTATGAAACCCTCGGCCGGAACGCGACGATGTCCATCCCGACGCCGGAACACTACCTGCCGTTGCTCTACGTGCTCGCGCAGCGACGGGGTGACGAGCCCGTATCGTTCCCGGTGGAAGGCGTCGACGGCGGTTCGGTATCCATGCTGACGGTCCGCATCGGGTGAAGGCCGCCGTCGCGCGGGACGGCGCGCTGTCGCCGTTCCGGCACCCTGTATTCCGGAATGTATGGATAGCGAACCTCGGCTCGCAGTTCGGCGGCCTGATCCAGATCGTCGGCGCGTCGTGGATGATGTTGTCCATAGCAGACTCGGCGGAAATGGTGACGCTGGTGCAGGCGTCAACCTCGCTGCCGATCGTCCTCTTCGCCCTGGTGGCGGGCGCCGTTGCCGACAGCTTCGACCGGCGCCGGATCATGATCGCCACCCAGGTGTTCATGCTGCTCGTCTCGGTGACACTCGCGGTATCGACGTACCTGGGCCTGGTCACGCCGTGGCTGCTGCTGCTGCTGACGTTTCTCATCGGCTGCGGCGCCGCGTTCAACGGGCCGGCCTGGCAGGCTTCGGTGGCGGACATGGTGCCGCGTCACGACCTGCCGTCCGCGGTGACGCTGAACAGCATGGGCTTCAATGTTGCGCGCAGCGTCGGGCCTGCCGTCGGGGGCCTCATCGTGGCGGCGGCGGGCGCCGCCACGGCGTTCGCGATCAACGCCTTCAGCTATCTCGGGATCATCACCGTGCTTGCGCGCTGGAACCTCCCGGTCGAGGAGCGGACCTTGCCGCGGGAGCGGCTCGGCACTGCCATCCTCGCCGGTATGCGCTACGTGTCCATGTCGCCCAACCTCAAGTCGACGCTGTTGCGGGCGCTCGTGTTCGGCATCGGTGCCAGCGGGCTCATGTCGCTCATGCCGCTGATCGCACGGGATCTCGTTGGCGGCAGCTCAGTCACCTATGGCCTGCTGCTGGGCTCCTTCGGCGCCGGGGCCGTGGGCGGGGCGCTGAGCGTTCATACGCTACGGCAGGCGATGTCGAACGAGATCATCGTTCGCTTCTCGGTGCTCGCCTATGCCGCCGCCGCCGCGGCCACGGCGGTCAGCCCGTGGCTGCCGCTCACGATGGCCGTGCAGCTGCTGAGCGGCGCGGGCTGGGTGCTGGCGCTCTCCACCTTCAACGTAACGGTGCAGACCTCTGCACCGCGCTGGGTGGTGGGCCGCGCGCTGTCGCTCTACCAGATGCTTGCCTTCGCGGGCATGGCCGGCGGCGCCTGGGTGGCGGGCGTCGTGACGGGCGAGCTGGGAATAGGGCAAACGCTGCTGATCTCGGCGGCGGTGCTGGTCGGCTGCGCCGCGATGGGACTGCGGTTCGCGCAGCCGGACACCGCTGAGCTGAACCTCAACCTGCTGCGTCGCTGGCGCGAGCCCGAGATCGCGCTCGAGATCGAACAGCGCAGCGGCCCGGTCGTGATTTCCGTCGAGTACCGCATTCGCGAGGAAGATGTGCTCGAGTTCCTCGCCGCGATGGGCGACCGGAGGCGCATCCGGCGCCGCGATGGCGCGCGGCACTGGACGCTGCTTCGCGACCTGGAGGAGCCGGAGCTCTGGATCGAGCGTTTCGATACGCCGACCTGGCTCGACTACGTCCGCATGAGCCAGCGGGCGACGCAGGACGACGCGATCGTCTGGGACCGCGTCAACCGCCTGCACCGCGGGCCCGGAAAGCCAAAGATACGCCGGCTCATCGAACGCCAGACGAGCTCGGCGCCGGGTGTCGTCACGGCACGGGCGCGGGCCATGGCCGATCCGATGAACGATCCGTCGCGGCAGGCCTGAGCGGCCGCGCCGCAAGATCCCCGGGACTAGCGCTCGCCCATCCCCTCGGCGGGCGCCGGCGCGGCACCCGCGCGCACCCGGTCCTCGATGCGGCGTCCGATATCGGCGTCGATGCTGCTCCAGTACGCAAACGCACGCTCGAGCACCGGGCTGCGAACGCCGCCGAGCAGACTCCCGGCCACCTGGTCGACGAGCCGCTCGCGGTGCGCATCGTCGAACACTTCGCGCACGAGGGTACCCGGCTGGCCGAAGTCGTCATCCTCTGCCCGCAGCGTATAGGCGCTCCTGACCATCTCACCGTCTGCTGCCCAGCCGTCGTCTACCGGTCCCGTTGCATCCGACCAGGCGCGATCGCCGCTGTTCGGCACGTACACGGGCGCGTTGCCGCTGTGCAGGTAGGCCATCTGGCCGTCGAACATGTAGGTGTTCACCGGCACTTTCGGCCGGTTCACCGGCAGCTGGTGGAAGTTCGTGCCGATACGGTTGCGCTGCGCGTCGTTGTAAGCGAACGCGCGGCCGAGGAGCATCTTGTCCGGCGACAGGCCGATGCCCGGAACCGTGCTGCCCGGGGAGAACGCCGCCTGCTCGATCTCCGCGAAGAAGTTTTCCGGATTCCGGTTCAACGTCATCGTGCCGACCTTGATCAGCGGGTAGTCGCGGTGGGGCCACGTCTTCGTGAGGTCGAACGGGTTGAACCGGTAGTTCCTGGCATCCTCGTAGGGCATCACCTGGACCGACAGCGTCCAGCTCGGATGCTCGCCGCGTGCGATCGCGTCGAAAAGGTCGCGCCGGTGGAAATCGGCATCCGCGCCCGCCATCGTGCGTGCCTCTTCGTTCGTGAAGAACTGCATGCCCTGGTTGGTGTGGAAGTGGTACTTCACCCACGATCGCTGGCCGGCGGCGTTGATCCACATGAAGGTGTGCGAGC
>CAYRKH010000052.1:0-20742 GCA_964424805.1 uncultured Woeseiaceae bacterium | reverse complement strand
GCCCATGCAGGCGATCGTGGCATCGCGCGCGATGCGCGCTCCTACACGTTTAACAACGAGGCCAGCCGCTCCCGGTCCTTCATGAAGATGTAGTTCCGGTGCCGCACCCCTTCGCGCACGTACTCGAAGCGATCGAACGCCGTGTACGGCTGGTAACTTCCCCGGGTCCTGCGCCACAGTTTTTCGTGATCGGCGCGGTCCACGTGGAAAAACACGCCATCGTAGCCGAGCCCGGCCAGGAACCCGAACAGCTCCCCCTGCCTCGCCTGCTCGTCGTGACACTCGAACAGCAGCACCGGCGCGTCCTCCCGCAGGATGCGCTCGGCTCCGCGAAACACCTCCAGCTCGTGCCCCTCGACGTCGCACTTGATGAACCGTATCGGCTCGTGCGGCGTGTCCGCGAAAAACGCGTCCAGCGTCGTCACCGGTATTTCGATTGCCTCGAGGCCCCCGCCAGCCCCGTGGTGAAAACTTGCCTGCCCGGATCCCGCCTTGCTCCTCTGCATCCTCAGCATGCCGGGCTGTGACGACAAGCCCCGGTTCACGATGTGCAGGTTATCGAGCCTGAAACTCGAAGCCAGCGCCTCCAGGTGAGGGCCCAGCTCCGGCTGCGCCTCGAACGCATACACCTTCCCGGACGGGCCGGCGAGACGCGACAGGTAATACGCAAACACCCCCACGTTCGCACCGACATCAACGAGCGTCCCGCCTTCGAGCGGCGACTCGAGCAGGAACCGGATGCTCGGAGCCTCCGACTTGTAGCGGCACCTCAGGAACCGGTGTCGCATGTGCAGTTTTTCGGGGAAGGTCAGGTTCATTGGCGTCTCGCCCGGCGATGATGCACGATCCATCGAAGCAGGCGCCACTCCCGTTGTCATGAACGACGCCCGCCAGCGGCGCGTCGCAGGCACCGTCGTTGCTACCATTGCCGCCTGCACCGGAGCAACCCAGATGTCCGACCGCTCACATCACAGGACGATTCGCAGCTTCGTGCGCCGCGAGGGGCGCATGACGCCGGCGCAGGAGCGCGCGTTCGAACGGCTGTGGGCGCGCTTCGGGGTTGAATTTGCGGCCGAGCCCCTGGACCTGGACGCCGTCTTCGGCCGGCAGGCGAAACGGGTGCTGGAAATCGGATTCGGCAACGGGGAGACGCTGGTGGCGCAGGCGGCCGCGGATCCGCGGCGGGATTATATCGGCGTGGAGGTGCACCGGCCCGGGGCCGGGCATTGCCTGCTGGCGGCGGAAAAAGCAGAGCTGCACAACCTGAGGGTGATCGTGCACGATGCCGTCGAGGTGCTGCGGGAGCAGGTGCCGGCGGGCTCGCTGCAGCGGGTCAACGTGTACTTCCCGGATCCGTGGCCGAAAAAGCGCCACCACAAGCGGCGCTTGTTGCAGCCGGCGTTCCTGGAGCTGGTTGCGGCGCGGCTCGAGCCCGGCGGAACGCTGCGGATCGCCACCGACTGGGAGCATTACGCCGGCCACATCGACGAAATAGTCGCGGCGAGCAGCAGCCTGCGAGTCGCGGAGCGGCGCGAGCACGCCGGCGACGCGCCCCTGGACCGACCGGTCACGAAATTCGAGCGCCGAGGCCGCCGACAGGGCCACCGAATCGTGGATTGGCGCATCGCGCGCTCGTGACGCCTTGCGCATCGGCCTCGATGATCTATAAATAAAGGTGCCAGGTTTATTTCCCAAAAGGTGTCAGGTTTATTTTCTTCTGCGGGCCTAAAACGGGCCCAAAAGGTGTCAGGTTTATTTTCTTCTGTGGGCCTAAAACGTAAAACGTGTCAGGTTTATTTTCTGTTTGTTTCTGGATGTATTCTTTAGAAGAAAATAAACCTGACACCTTTAGAAGAAAATAAACCTGACACCTTTTGTGAGAAGAAAATAAACCTGACACCTTTTGTGACACCTTTTGACGCCGCCGAGGTGGTCAATATGAACGAGGATCCGGTGATCGGGCGCTGGTATCGCTATCCGGACGGGAAGCTGTTCGAGGTGGTCGCGGTCGACGAGGAGGACTCGACGATCGAGCTTCAGCACTTCGACGGCACGCTCGACGAAGTCGAGCTGGACGCCTGGGCCAACCTGCTGATCGAGTCCGTCGGCGCTCCGGAAGACTGGTCGGGATCGCTGGACATGGATCCCGAGGACTATTCCGGCGCCTCCAACGGTGAGCTGCCGCTCGGCTGGCACGACCCGCTCGGTTTCCTCGACCAGGCTGAATGATCTTCCTGTAGCTGCAAATCGAAAGCTGGTCTCCGGGCCGTGCATAGCGTACGGTCTCTGCCCGATGGGGGGTCGATTCCTGGAATACGGGCCTTGAACGGAGCACAGCGCACGCGCGTGCCCGGCGGCGGTGTATGGTCTTCCGTACGGCCGTATCTCGAGAAGGAGTCCCTGGCCGCTTTCTTCGTCGGCGTCTCCTCCGGTTTTCCCTATGCGATGATCGGTGCCACGCTGACGACCCGGCTCGCGCAGGACGGGATCGACAAGCAGACGATCACGGCTTTCAGCCTCGCCTTCCTCGTCTACAACCTCAAGATGTTCTGGGCCTGGATCGTCGACGGCGTCCGGATCCCGCTGCTCGGCAGGCTCGGCCAGCGCGTGTCGTGGCTGCTCCTTGCCGGCACGTTGGTCGTCGGTGCCATCGTGAACCTGGCTCTCGTCGACCCCGCCGCCGGCATCGGCGCCACCGTAGTGGCCGCGGTGCTGGTCGGCATCGCGGGCGCCACCTACGATATCGTGATCGACGCCTACCGGATCGAGACGCTGAAGCCGTACCAGCTGGGCGTCGGCTCGGGCATGTCCCAGTACGGGTGGAGGATAGGCTCCGCGGCAGCGGGAGCCGTCGCGCTCGTGGTCGCCGCGCGCCTGGGCTGGACCGCAGCCTACCTCGTCACGGCGGCATTCGCCCTGCCGGCGATGCTGACCGGACTGATCATCGGCGAGCCCGCCAGGCACGTGGTGACGAGCGAAAAGCAGAGCCTTGCGGCCGTCCGGAGCGCCATCGTCGATCCGTTCGTGGAGTTCCTGGGGCGCACGGGCGCGTGGCTCGTGCTGTGCTTCATCCTGGTACACAAAATCGGCGACACGCTCGCGAATCTCACCCTGCGGCTGCTGCTGGACGACCTGGGGTATAGCAACGACGAGATCGCCCTCTACGACGTGGGATTCGGGTTCTGGGCGTTCCTCGTCGGGATCTTCGTTGGCGGAATCCTGTACACGCGGATGGGCCTGAAGCGATCCGTGCTGCTCGCACTCGTGCTGATGTGTATCTCCAACCTGAGTTTCGCCGTGCTGGCCGTCGCGGGACACAGCAACCCGGGCCTCGCCGCCGCGATCGGGTTCGAGAACTTCGCCAGCGGCTACGGCGGCGTCGCGGTGGTGGCCTATTTCTCGGCGCTCTGCAACCTGCAGTTCACGGCGGCGCAATACGCGCTGATCTCGGCCGCGGCAAGCGTCGTGGGACGCCTGTTGACCGGCACGACCGCCGGCGGCCTGATCGAGCTCATGGGCTACACGAATTTTTACCTGCTAACCACGGTGCTGGCGCTGCCGGGCATACTGCTTTTCTGGTTCATGATCCGCAGCGGCATGGTCGACAGCGCGCTCGGCACGGCCGGCACGGTCAATGGCGCCAGCCGCGGGGACAAGGTCTAGATCGTAGTCGATGATCAGGGGCGCATGGTCCGAGAATCGCTGTGCCTTGTAGATTTCCGCGCGCCTTATCTTGTCCCGCAGCCCCGGCGTGACGACGTGGTAGTCGATTCGCCATCCCACGTTCTTGTCCCACGCGCGGCCCCGATTCGACCACCACGTATACTGGTCGGGCTCCTGGTTGATCACGCGAAAACCGTCGACGAAGCCATGCTTGCCGAACAGGTCGTCGAGCCAGCGGCGCTCCTCGGGCAGGAAACCGGAGTTCTTCTGGTTGCCGCGCCAGTTCTTGAGGTCAATCTCCTTGTGGGCGATGTTCCAGTCGCCGCATAGGATGTATTCGCAGCGGCGGCGGCGGAGCTTCTCGAGATGCGGCACAAAAGCATCGAGGAACCGCCACTTCGATTCCTGCCGCGCCTCCCCGGCAGAACCCGATGGCAGGTACACCGAAACCACGCTCAGTTTGCCGAAACGCAGCTCGAGGTAACGCCCCTCGTCATCGAATTCCGGCACCCCGAAGCCGCGAATAACCGCGTCGGGCTCGTGACGCGAGTACACGGCGACGCCGCTGTAGCCTTTCCTGACGGCATCCTCGTAATAGCAGTGGTACCTGTCCGGCATGAAACAGGGATCAGCGAGTTGATGCTCCTGCGCTTTGGTTTCCTGGATACAGACGACGTCGGCATTCTGAACCGCGAGCCATTCGAAAAAACCCTTGCGCGCCGCCGCGCGAATGCCGTTGGCATTCAGACTGATTACACGAAACAAATGCTTGTCCCTCGATTGCACATTGCCCGAATGCCTGTGTCATACTGGAGGCGATTCGCGGCGAACGGAATTTTTCGCCCATCATACAGAAGCCTTCGCCCGGTTCAGGAAAAGATGCGCGCGTATAAACAGGAGTTTCTCGATCTGGCGCTCGAGATAGGGGTGTTGCGGTTCGGTGAGTTCACTCTCAAGTCCGGACGCATGAGCCCCTACTTTTTCAATGCCGGATTGTTCAGCAGCGGTTACGCAGCAGCGAAGCTGGGCCGCTACTACGCGTCGGCGATCGCCGAGTCGAAGATCGAATTCGATATGCTCTTCGGACCCGCTTACAAGGGCATCCCCCTGGTAGCACTCGCCGCCGCGGCGCTCGCCGAGCATCACGACATCGACGTGCCCTACACTTTCAACCGCAAGGAAGCCAAAGCGCACGGCGAGGGCGGCAGCGTGGTAGGCGCGCCGTTGAGCGGCCGGGTGCTGATCGTCGACGACGTCATCACCGCCGGTACCGCCTCCCGCGAAGCGCACCGGATCATCACGTCCGCGGGTGCAGAGGTTGCGGGACTGGTGATCTCCCTCGATCGCAGCGAGATCGGCAACGACACCAAGCTCTCCGCGGTGCAGGCCCTGGAGCGGGAGCTCGCGATCCGGGTGGTCAGCATCGTCCAGCTCGACGACCTCATTGACCTGCTGGAGGATTCAGAGGAGTTCGGCGATTACCTGCCCGCGGTGGTGGCCTATCGCAACAAGTACGGTGCCCGGGCGGCGGGGGCGCAATGAGTCACCGCCGGCGGGGAGCGGTGACCGCCGTCGAAATCGCGAACCAGTCCCTGTTGCCGGCGTCGCCGGATGTGTGATAGTGCCGGCGTGAAACGCACCCTGACAACCCCGGCTTTTCTTGCCGCCGTCGCCGCGCTCGTCGGGCTGGTGCCCGCCGTGGCGGCGGCCCAGCAGGACCAGAGGCTCTATCGCTGGGTGGACGAGCAGGGCGTCGTGCATTACGGCGACAGCGTACCGGCCGAGTACGCCGACGCCGACAAGCAGATCCTCAATGAGCACGGCATCACGGTCGACGTCCTGCGCGGCAAGAAGTCCGAGGAGGAGCTCGCCGAGGAGCGGCGGCTGGCCGAGCTCGAGGCGGAACGCGAGCGGCAGCGGCGGCAGGACCGTGCGCTGCTCGCCACGTATCTCTCGGTCGAAGAAATCGTAATGCACCGCGACCGGCGCGTGGAGCTGTTCCAGGCCCAGGCGCGGGTAACGGAACTCTACCTTCGCAACCTGCAGAGGCGCCTGGACAAGCTGCGGGAGATCGCTTCGCGCTACCGTCCCTACAGCGAAGACCCGGATGCCGAGATGATCGACCCGACGCTCTCCGCCGACATCGCGGAGACCCGCGACGCGATCACACGCCACCGGGAAAACCTGGAGCGCTTCAAGGAAGACGAGAAGAGCATCGTCGCGAGCTTCAACGGCGACATCGACCGGTTCAAGATGCTGAAAGGGCTCAACTGACCCCTCATCCCCGGCCCGAATGACCGAAGCCGCCGCTGCCGCGGCGGCTGTCATCGAACTCTGTGACCACCTCGAACCGGACCTGCTCGACCGGGACGAAGACCATCTGCGCGATCCGCTCCCCCGGCTGGATCTCGTACGGTGCCGTACTCCGGTTCCAGCAGGAAATGAACACCTGCCCCTGGTAGTCGGAGTCGATCAGCCCTACCAGGTTGCCGAGCACCAGCCCGTGCTTGTGGCCGAGCCCGGAGCGCGGCAACAGGACCGCCGCGAGCCCCGGATCCGCGATGTGGATCGCGAGCCCTGTCGGAACCAGGACCGTTTGCCCTGGCTCGACGACCAGCGTCTTGTCGATGCAGGCCCGCAGGTCGAGCCCGGCGGAGCCGTCCGTCGCGTATTCCGGCAGCGGAATGGATTCGCCGATCCTCGGATCGAGGATCTTCAGCTCGATGGAGCGCAAGTGGCTGCCCGTCAATCCCTGGCGGCCGGCGCACTGCCGCCGCGCGCGGCATCGAACCGCTCGGCGATCAGCTCGATGAGCTCGCGCGCCAGCGCCCTCTTGTCCATCAGCGGGAACGATCGCTCGCCGCCGTTCCAGTACACCTCGGCCGCGTTTTGCGCGCAGTCGAAGCCTTTGCTTTCGCCCACCTGGTTGGCGACGATGAGGTCGAGCTGCTTGCCTTCGAGCTTCGCCAGCGCGTGCTCCCGCAGCCGCTCGGTTTCCGCCGCGAAGCCGACCGTGAACGGCCCGTTCTCGAGCTTCGCCACGCCGGCCAGCGTGTCCGGCGCCTTGACGAGGTCGAGCCGCATCTCCTGCCCGGCGTGTGTCTTCTTTATTTTCTGCCCGGAAACCGCGGCCGGGCGGTAATCGGAGATGGCAGCGGCGCCGATGAAAAGGTCGACGCCGTCGATCCGGTTCTGCGACTCCGCGAACATCTGCTCCGCGCTCTCCACCGATATGCGCTCGATCCCGCGCGGCGCGTCGAGGTTTACCGGGCCGCTGAGCAGAATCACGTTGGCGCCCGCGTCGCGTGCGGCCTCGGCCAGCGCATACCCCATGCGCCCGGAGCTTCTGTTGCTGATGAAGCGCACCGGGTCGATTGCCTCCCGGGTCGGCCCGGCGGTGATCATCACGGTCCGGCCGCGGAGCGGCCCGGCGTCGGCGCCGCCGCGCCGAACCGAGGCCAGCGCTTCGGCGGCGATGTCGACCGGCTCGAGCATGCGGCCTTCGCCGAACTCACCGCAGGCCTGGCCGCCGCTGCCGGGCCCCAGGATCCGCACGCCGCGCCCCGCGAGGACCTCGCGATTCGCCTGCACGGCAGGATGGCTCCACATGAGGCGGTTCATGGCGGGTGCGATCACGAGCGGCGCCTCGGTGGCGAGGCACAGGGTCGTCAGCAGGTCGGCGGCAGAGCCGCTCGCCAGCCGCATCATGATCTCCGCCGTGGCGGGCGCAACCAGCACCAGGTCCGCCCAGCGCGCGAGCTCGATGTGACCCATCGAAGCCTCCGCGGCCTCATCCCAGAGATCGCGGCGTACCGGCAGCCCGGCGACAGCCTGCAGCGACGTCGGGGTAATGAACCGCGTCGCCGAGTCCGTCATCACCACCTGCACCGCGGCGCCGCCGTCCCGCAGGCGCCGCACGATCTCGGGCGCCTTGTAGGCGGCGATACTGCCGGTCACACCGAGAATAATGTTGGGAGCTGTCATGGACGAGCCGTCACCTGGAGACGTCACAGCTTATCCCGCCGCCCGGTGGGATTGCCAGACCCTCCGATTCTCGGCGCCTCGGCCCGTTTTGCGGCTTGCGCGAAAACGCGCATTGGCGGAAGTTGGGAGCCTGCCGTTTGGGACAGGGAGCGTCCATGAGCCCGCCAGACCAGGCCGGTGCCGCCCGGCCCCGCGCCAAGCTTGCCAAGGGGCCGGCAGCCGCGCTGTCGGAGACCGAACTGCTCGCCGTCCTCTTCCAGCGCGGCCGGCGGGCGGAGGCCGCCATCGCCCTGTCCGCCCGCCTGCTGCAGCGCCACGGCAACCTGCGACGCCTGTTCCACGCCGACGAACGGGCGCTGGCCGCCGAGCAGGGCATAGGCCCCGTGCGGCTCGGTATCCTGAAAGCGCTCCCGGAGCTGGCGAAGCGCTACTTCGAGCAGACGCTGCCGCCCGGGCAGGTCATTCGCAGTCCCGCGGACACGGAGTCGTTCCTGATGGCCCGCCTGCGCCACCTGCCGCACGAGCTGTTCTGCTGTATCTACCTGGACAACCGTCACCGGATCATCGCCTTCGAGGAGCTGTTTCGCGGCACCATCGACGGCACGAGCGTGTACCCGCGCGAGGTCGTCAAGCAGGCGCTCGGAGCCAACGCGGCCGCCGTGATCCTCGCCCACAACCACCCCTCCGGCGTGGCAGAGCCGAGCCAGGCGGACGAGCGCATCACCCGCCGCCTCAAGTCGGCCCTCGAACTGGTCGATATCCGCCTGCTCGACCATTTCGTGATCGGCGATGGCACCAGCACCTCGCTGGCGAGCCGGGGGCTCTTGTGATGGCCCTTGATCGGCACCCGGCAGGCTGGTATAAAGTGCGGCTCTTCGCCCGGGCTCACGGGCGCATTTTCGCAAAATCAGAGACTTGAGAGATGTCCAGGGTTTGCCAGGTTACGGGTAAGGGGCCGCGGAGCGGCAACAACGTATCCCATGCCAACAACAAGACGCGCCGCCGCTTCCTCCCCAACCTGCAGCACAAGCGGTTCTGGGTGGAATCCGAGAAACGCTTCGTGCGCCTGCGCGTGTCGCGCAAGGGCATACGCATCATCGACAAGCACGGCATCGACAAGGTGCTGACTGACCTGCGCGCGCAGGGCCAGCGCGTCTGACGGGCCCGCGAGGTAAGACACCATGCGTGAGAAAATTCGACTCGTCTCCAGCGCCGGCACCGGCCACTTCTACACGACGACCAAGAACAAGCGGCTGCATCCGGACAAGATGGAGACGAAGAAATACGATCCGAAGGCACGCAAGCACGTGCTTTACAAGGAAGCAAAGATCAAGTAGCGGCCATCGTTTCCGTTGCGATCAAAAAACCCGCCTCCTGGCGGGTTTTTTTTTGTGGGAGCGCGCATCGCGCGCGATGCTCGTTTCGGTCGCCGTGGCATCGCGCGCAGTGCGCGCTCCTACGGCAGCCGGCAGCGGATCACGTTGTCGCCAGCCGGTACGAGCGCAGCCGTGCCGCGAAGTCCTCCAGCACCTTGATGCCGCTGGCTTCCGCCTCCGTGCACCAGTCCTTCAGCTGCTGAAGCAGGTTCTCGTTGCTGACGTTGGCGCCGCTCCAGAGCCGCCGCAGCCGCTCACGGAACTCGTGCACCGTGTGCAGCGCCGCGTTGTCGGAGAGGAGCTCGCCCAGGCGGTGCCTCGACGACTCGTCGAGAAGCTGCGGCTGGCGCACCAGCAGCTTGCGCGCGCGCTTCAGCGCGGAATCGGGGCCCGCCAGCTTCGCGCGCTCCCGCTGCAGCACCGGCAGGGTCACCTGCCGCGTGTAATCCCTCAGGACGTGCATGCGGTTGACGATCACGGCGCGCAGGTTGTCGATGTCGATGTCGACGTGCGGCCGCGGCGTCTTCTGCAGCACGGGCCTCGGCGCGACTTTCTTCACCTTCGCGAGCCCCAGCGCGCGGAAGATGCAGATGTACATCCAGCCGATGTCGAATTCCCAGCGCCGCACCGAGAACTTGGCCGACGTCGGGAACGCGTGATGGTTGTTGTGCAGCTCCTCGCCGCCCACCAGGAAGCCCCAGGGCAGGAGGTTGGTCGCGGCGTCGTCGCATTCGAAGTTGCGATACCCGGTGTGATGGCCCAGGCCATTGATGACACCGGCCGCGAACAGCGGCATCGAGATCATCTGGATGGCGATGATGGTGATGCCCGGCACGCCGAACAGCAGCAGGTCCACGACGACCGTGAGCCCGATTCCGCCCCAGGGATACCGCAGGTACACGTTGCGCTCGAGCCAGTCGTCGGGCGCGCCGCGGCCGAATTTCTCCAGGGTTTCCGGGTTGTCTTTCTCGGCGCGGTACAGCTCAGCGCCTTCCAGCAGCACTTTCTTCAGGCCGTGGATTTGCGGGCTGTGCGGGTCGTCCGGCGTTTCACAGAAGGCGTGATGCTTGCGATGCACCGCCACCCATTCCCTGGTCAGCATGCCGGAGGTGCACCAGATCCAGAACCGGAAAAAGTGGCGCAGCGCGGGGTGGAGGTCGAGGGAACGGTGCGCCTGGTCGCGGTGCAGGTAAAGCGTTACCGCCATCATCGTGACCTGCACCATGATTACCGTGGCGACGACGTAGCCCCAGAAGGACAGGTTCAGCAGACCGTACAGGTATTCCATGTATCCGATTCCAGTGATTTCCAGTAAGTATAATGAAACGCGCGCCAAATCCTGCGAAGGAGTCGCCGGTTTTCAGCTCCCAGGTGAGTTCCGCGCAGGCGCGCCAAAAATGTGCGCCAGGTCATATCTCACCGATTATGCCAGAACTGCCCGAAGTCGAAACCAGCCGCCGCGGCATCGCGCCGTGGCTCGAGCAGCAGCGCGTCGTAGCGGTCACGGTCCGTGATCGCCGGCTGCGCTGGCCCGTGCCCGCGAGCATTGACCGCGAACTGCCGGGGGCGTTCATTCGTTCCATACGGCGCCGGGCCAAATACCTGCTGTTCGATACCGATGCCCGGACCCTGATGCTGCACCTCGGCATGTCCGGCAGCCTCAGGATCGTCGATCCCGCTGAGCCGCCGGGGGTGCACGATCACGTGGACATCGTCGTCGGCGGCGGCAAGGCGCTGCGGTTCCGGGATCCGCGGCGCTTCGGCTCGCTTTTGTGGACCTCCGATCCGGAAAACCATCCGCTGCTCAAAGACCTGGGGCCTGAGCCGCTAGCCGACACTTTCGACGGCGAATACCTTCACCGCGCGGCGCGTGGCCGCCGGGTCGCCATCAAGCCCTTCGTGATGAACGCCTCGGTCGTGGCCGGCGTCGGCAACATCTACGCCAACGAAGCGCTGTTCGAGGCCGGGATACACCCGAAAAGACGGGCCGACCGGATCGCCCTGGCGCGGATGCAGCGGCTCGCGGAGGCCATCCGGGAGGTCCTCACCCGCGCCATCGCTGCCGGCGGCACCACGCTTCGCGATTTCCACGGCGGCGACGGCGAGCCGGGCTACTTCAGCCAGGAACTCCGGGTTTACGGGCGCGAGAACGGAACCTGCCCCCGCTGCCGGCACCCGCTCGCGTCGACGGTCATCGGCCAGCGATCCACCTTTTACTGCCCCCGCTGCCAACGCTAGCGACGGCAGGAGCGCGCAACTGCGCTCGATGCTACGGTGGCGGCACCTGTAGGAGCGCGCATCGCGCGCGATGCCACGGCCCTGGGCCTGACTACCAATCTGTCGGTGGTCCACCATTCGTGGCGTCGCGCGCGGTGCGCGCTCCTACGGGCGGCCGCAGCGTTCCAGGAGGGCCTTTTTTACGGCGGGAGAGACGAACTCCGAGATGTCCCCGCCCAGGCTCGCGATCTCGCGCACCAGGCTGGACGAGATGTAGGTGTAAGTCTCGGTCGGGGTCAGGAACGCCGTCTCGACTTCGTCCGTCAGGTGCCGGTTCATGTTCGCGAGCTGGAACTCGTACTCGAAATCCGAGATCGCGCGCAGGCCGCGGACGATCACCTGGAGGCCGTGCTCCCGGGCGAAGTCCACCGTCAGGCCCGCGTAACCCGTAACCTCGACGCCGTCCAGCGATCCCAGCACGGATCGCGCCAGCGCCACGCGCTCGTCGAGGGAAAACATCGGTTCCTTGCCGGGATTGGCGGCGACCGCCACCACGACGCGGTCGAACAGCCTCGAGGCCCGGCGTACGAGATCCTCGTGGCCGAGGGTGATCGGGTCGAAGGTGCCCGGGTACATCGCGCAGACTGGCATGCTCTGATCCTCGCTCCAAGCGGCGGCGTTCGAGCCGCCGCGCTCACGCCGCGACGAGCGTATAACGCACGCTGCCGGCGCACTTTTCGCGCACGATGCTCCAGCCCTCCGGGAGTTCCGGGAGATCCGACTTGCGGTCCTGCTCCAGGTAGACGGCGGCACCGGGCGCAAGCCACGGCCTTGTTTTCAGGAGTCTACACAATTCTGCGAGGCGGGCATCGCCGAACGGCGGGTCGAGGAACACGATATCCCGTTGCCTCACCTCGGCTTTCTCGAGAAATCGAAGGGCATCGCCGACGTGCACGGCAGCCCCGGTCGCATCGAGCAGGCGTATCGTGTCCGCGAGCGCGCGCGCGGCGCTCGGCGACTTTTCCACGAACAGCATCTCGGCGGCGCCGCGCGACAGCGCCTCGAAGCCGAGTGCGCCGGTGCCGGCATAGAGATCCAGGCAACGCGCGCCTTCGATGCGCGGCGCGAGCCAGTTGAACAGCGTCTCGCGGATGCGCTCCGAGGTCGGCCGCAAGCCCGGTGCCGCCGGCACGGGCAGCCGGCGGCCGCGCCATTTTCCCGCTACAATACGGACCCGTCCCGGCCGTGTGCGCGAACCGCGCGGGGCAGGAGTTTTGCTTGTCGCCATGCGTCTTCCCGCTTGCGTTCCCGTTATGGTATCGACACCGCAGATTTTTGCCCGTGTTCAAGCGGAAGGATAAGAAAAAGGACAAAGAGGAAGCCTCCGTGCGCGAGGGCTTCGTCAAGCGGCTCCGGGCGCGCCTCAACCGCGGCGGCGGCTGGCTCAGCTATGACCTCGCGAACCTCGCCCCCGGCGGCAGGATCGACGACGACGTCCTGGACGAGCTCGAGTCGCGCCTGATCGTCGCCGACATCGGCATCGACGCGACCGAACGCATCCTCGAGCAGCTGCGCAAGCGGCTGGCGCGCAAGGAGCTCAAGGACGTCGCGGCACTCGAGCAGGGCCTCCGGAACACGCTGGTGGACGTGCTCCAGCCGGTCGAGCAGCCGCTGGACGTGACCCGGGCGTCACCTTTCGTGATCCTCGTGGTCGGCGTCAACGGCGCCGGCAAGACGACGACCATCGGCAAGCTGGCAAAGCGCTTCCGGGACGAAGGCCTCTCGGTCATGCTCGCCGCCGGCGACACCTTCCGCGCGGCGGCGATCGAGCAGCTCCGCGCCTGGGGCGAGCGGAACGGAGTACCCGTGGTAGCACAGGAGCGGGGCGCCGACCCTGCCGCGGTGGTCTTCGATGCATTCGACGCCGCAAAGGCGCGCGGTGCCGACGTGCTGATCGCCGACACGGCGGGCCGCCTGCAGAGCCAGCAGGGCCTCATGGACGAACTCGCCAAGATCAAGCGCGTGCTCGGCCGCCGCGACGAGTCGGCACCGCACGAGGTGCTGCTCGTGCTGGACGCCGGGCTCGGCCAGAACGCGCTCGTGCAGGCGGAGAAGTTCAACGATGCGCTGGGCGTCACCGGAATCGCGGTAACCAAGCTCGACGGCACGGCAAAAGGCGGCATCCTGGTCGCCATGGCTCACCGTTTCGGGATCCCCGTGCGCTTCATCGGCATCGGCGAGGCCGCCGAGGACATGCAGCCGTTCACCGCGTCCGACTACGTGGATGCCATGCTACGACCGGACGCCGCGGAGGGAGGTACGGTGACTTGATCCGCCTCGAGGGTGTGACCAAGCGCTTCCCGGGCGGACAGGAAGCGCTCAGGAACCTGAGCCTCACCGTCGAACGCGGCGAAATGGCGTTCGTCACCGGCCATTCCGGCGCCGGCAAGAGCACCCTCCTGCGCCTGATCGCACTGATAGAGCGGCCGACCGGCGGGCAGGTGATCGTGGACGGGCAGAACACGCGCCGGGTGTCGCGCCGCCGCATCCCGCGCTATCGCCGCCAGATCGGCATGGTGTTCCAGGATCACAAGCTCCTGTACGACCGCCCGGTGTTCGACAACGTCGCGCTGCCGCTCGTCATCGCGGGCCTGAGCCACCGCGACGCGGCGCGAAAGGTGCGCGCGGCGCTGGACCAGGTCGGCCTTCTGCACAAGGAAAAGCGCAGCCCGGAAACGCTGTCGACCGGGGAACAGCAGCGCGTCGGCATCGCCCGCGCGATCGTCAGCCGGCCGAAGCTCCTCATCGCGGACGAGCCGACCGGCAATCTCGATCCCGACCTGTCGCTCGAAGTGATGCGCATCTTCCGCCGCTTCAACGAGGTGGGCGTCACGCTGCTGATTGCCAGTCACGACATCGCGCTGATCGACCAGCTCGGCTGCCGCCGCATCGCGCTCGAAAACGGCTCGCTTGCCTCCGACGAGGAGGAGGACAACGCGGTCGCGGAATATGCCGCCGAAATGGCCGCCGCCCCTGAGCGGGAGCCGTGGTTTTGAGGGAAAAGCCCGACAACTATGCCCCGGTCAGGGCGCGCCGGGCCGGCACCGTCTGGCTGGCGCGCCACGTGAGCACGTCCATCGGGGCGCTCGGACGGCTCGCGCGCCAGCCGTTCGCCAGTTTCCTCACCGTCCTCGTGATCGCCGTGACCCTGGCCCTGCCGGCGGCCATGCACCTCGTGATCAAGAACGTGCAGACCGTGAGCGGCAGCTGGGCCAACGCGCTCGACTTCTCCGTGTACCTCGCAGAGGACGCCTCCGAGGCGGACGCCCGGCGCCTGGCGGAGCTCATCGGCCAGCGGGCAGACGTGGAGCAGGTGACCCTCATTACCGCGGATGCCGCGCTCGAGGAGTTCAAGGCGCTCTCGGGCTTCGGCGAAGCCCTGGACCAGCTCTCCGAGAACCCGCTGCCGCACACGCTGGTCGTACGGCCGAGCGCCGCCAACACCACGGTATCCATGGCGCTGCTGCACGAGGAGCTCGCCAACCTGCCGCAGGTGGACACGGTGCAGGTCGACACCGAGTGGGTGCGCCGCTTCCATGCGATCCTGGACATGCTGGAGCGCGCGGTGGCCATCGGCGCGGCGCTGCTGGGCGCGGCCATCGTCGTGGTCATCGGCAACACCATCCGGCTCGACATCCAGAACCGTCGCGAGGAGATCGAGGTCACGAAGCTGATCGGCGCCAGCAACGCCTTCGTGCGCCGCCCGTTCCTGTACTCGGGCCTCTGGTACGGCCTTGGCGGGGGGCTGCTGGCCCTGCTGCTGGTCGCCTACGGCCTGATGGAGCTGCGGGAACCGGCGGGCCGGCTGGCGGGTCTATACGATAGCTCGTTCAGTATCCTGGCGCTCACCTTCCGGGAAAGCGTCGCGATCGTCGCCACGGGCGTGGCGCTGGGACTCGCCGGTTCGTGGCTGGCGGCTGCCCGCCACATGCGCCGGATCGAGCCCCGATAACGCGTACGCGGCACCGCCGCACGCGCGGGTCAGGCAGTTAATCTCATTGTTTTTATTGTAGTTTTGGATCCGCCAGGGCGAAAATTACCTGGCGGTTTAGCACTCTCGCATGAGGAGTGCTAAAATGACACCCGGTGGTTTGAAGAGGACACAGGCGATATGTCGACGGCAGTAGCAACGCTCAATCGCGACCTGGCCCTGGCGGGGCCGGTCGGCAGTCTCGATGCCTACATCCAGCTTGTGGGCTCGATTCCCGTGCTGAGCAAGGACAACGAGCAGGCGCTGGCGCGCCGGTACCGCGAGGCCGAGGACCTGGAGGCCGCGCGGGAGCTGGTAATGTCACACCTGCGCTTCGTGGTGCACATCGCGAAAGGCTATACCGGCTACGGGCTGCCGCTCAACGACCTCATCCAGGAAGGCAACGTCGGCCTCATGAAGGCCGTCAAACGCTTCGACCCCGATTACGGCGTGCGGCTGGTGTCGTTCGCCGTGCACTGGATCCGGGCCGAGATCCACGAATACGTGCTCCGGAACTGGCGCATCGTGAAGGTCGCCACCACCAAGGCGCAGCGCAAGCTGTTCTTCAACCTGCGCAAGGCCAAGAAAAGCCTCGCCTGGCTGTCACACGACGAGACGCAGGCGGTCGCCGATGACCTCGGCGTCAGCCCCGCCGAGGTGACTGAAATGGAACGCCGGCTCAGCTCGCGCGATGCCGTGTTCGATCCCGCACCCGACGTGTCCGACGACGATACCGCCGCGTTTACGCCGGCAGCCTACCTGCCGAGCCGCGAGGCCGACCCGGCCACGCTGAACGAGGACATCGACTGGCACCTGGACGCGACCTCGCGCATGGCCGACGCCCTCGAGGATCTCGACGAGCGCAGCCGCGACATTCTGGAGACCCGCTGGCTGGCGGAGGAAAAGATGACGCTGCACGAGCTCGCCGAGCGCTACGGGGTCTCTGCCGAGCGCATCCGCCAGATCGAGAGCAACGCCATCCGCAAGCTGCGGCTAGCGATGGAAGCCGCGTAGGAGCGCGCACCGCGCGCGATGCCACGGCGCTCGGCTATCCCATATCCCATATCCCATAACCCGGCTGCCGGATTCATCGCCCTCGGCTGCGGGCGTAGGAGCGCGCATCGCGCGCGATGCCACGGCGTTTGCTATTCCAATAACCCGGCCGGAATTTGCACGTTGTAGCATCGCGCGCAATGCGCGCTCCTACAGGGTTCGACAGCCGCATCGCGTGCAGCCAGCCGGTTCAACGGTAGTGCTTGCGACGGTAGAGAACGAATCCTCCCTCCTCGAGGCCTAGCGGGTCGTGGTGCGTCCAGTGCACCAACCCGCCGAGGTCGTTCCATTCGTAGACGCCCCGGAACTGCACGCGATCGCCCATTCCCAGCGGGACTCGTTCGGCGAGCTCGAGGTTGTGCGCGAGGAGCACGGTCTGGCCGTTGCGCAGGTCGAGCACGACACGCTGGTGGCGCGCACCGTCGTTATCGTCCGGCAGCAGGCGCCGCACGATGCCGGTGCCTTCGATCCAGGTCCCGGTGTCGCTCACCCCGTAGGTCCGTTTCAAACCGGTGCCCTGCCCCCCCCTTTGTTGTTGTTGTGCGGATAGCGATGGCAGCGGGACCCGCGGGGCCCCGCTGCCTGTGGAGCATGTCGATCAGCCGCTGGTGACCGGCACCATCGTGATTTCGACGCGCCGGTTGGCTTCCCGGCCGGAGGCGGTCGAATTGTCGGCCACCGGCATGGCTTCCCCCATGCCGACGGTGATGAGACGCTGGTCGGAGATACCCTGCGACCTCAGGTAGCTGGCAACCGATCCCGCGCGGCGCTCGGACAGCCGCTGGTTGTACGAATCACTGCCGGTGCTGTCGGTGTGGCCGGCAACCTCGACCACCGTCTTGTCGAACTTGTTCATCACCTTGGTGACCGAGTTCAGGACGTCGAAAAACGCGGGGCTCAGGTCCGCGCTGTCGTGGGCGAAGGTTACGTTGCCGGGCATGTTCAGGGTGATGTTGTCGCCGTCGCGAGTGACGCTCACGCCGGAGCCCTGGAGTTCGGCGCGCAGTTCCGCTTCCTGGCGATCCATGTAATAGCCGACCGCACCGCCCGCGAGGGCGCCGACACCCGCCAGGACGAGCGCGCGCTGCCGCCGCTCGACGGCGTCGTCGCCCGAGACCAGGCCGACCACGGCGCCCGCGGCCGCGCCGATCGCGGCACCCTTGGTGGCGCTGCTGGTCTTCGGCTGCTGGGTGTACGCATCGAGGGTCTGGCACCCGCCCAGCGCAAGCGTCGCCAGCGCGGCCAGGACGGTCGTCACCGTTGCTCTGTAGTTCATTTTCGTTTCCTTATGCTGCCCAAATCGAATGAAGCCGCCCCACCGCACCGCCGTCCGGCCGGCGCCGCAACCCCGGGGGCTCTGCGGGAGCGCCTATTGTAGCGGCGCCCTACCTGAACGACGACTTAATCGGTAAAGTTGTTGGTCCCCGGCGACAAACCGACGCCCATTTCGTCGGTTACAATCGCCTTGTGCAGGAAGCCTCCAGGAGACGACGTGGCGAGCCCCACCCCCATCAGCAATACCCCATCCCGCAAACGCACGCTGGACCCGACCGACCTGTACGACGTCAGCGCCCAGCTGACCGACGAGGAACGCATGGTCCAGGAGTCCGTGGCCCGGTTCGTTGACGACCGGGTCCTGCCGATCATCCAGGAAGCGTTCGAGCAGCATCACTTCCCCCGCGACCTCATCCCCCAGGTGGCGGAGCTCGGACTCCTCGGCAGCTCCATTGAGGGCTACGACTGCGCCGGGCTGAACAGTATCTGTTACGGGCTGATCTGCCAGGAGCTGGAGCGCGGCGACAGCGGCCTCAGGAGCTTCGTCTCCGTGCAGAGCAGCCTGGTCATGTACCCGATCCACGCCTACGGCTCCGAGGAGCAGAAACAGGCCTGGCTGCCCCCGATGGCCCGCGGTGAGGTCATCGGCTGCTTCGGCCTGACCGAGCCGCACGGCGGCTCGGACCCGGCGAACATGAAGACGCACGCGAAGCGCGACGGGAGCGACTGGGTCCTTAACGGCTCGAAGATGTGGATCACCAACGGCAACATCGCCGACGTCGCCGTGGTATGGGCGATGACGGATGAGGGCGTGCGCGGCTTCCTGGTCGAGAAAGACATGGCCGGATTCTCCGCCCAGGAGATCGAGCACAAGTTTTCGCTGCGGGCGTCCGTGACCTCCGCGCTGTTTTTGGACAACGTGCGCGTCCCGGAGGCCAACGTGCTGCCGGGCGTTACCGGGCTGCGCGGTCCGCTGGGCTGCCTGACGCAGGCGCGCTACGGCATCAGCTGGGGCGTCATCGGCGCCGCGCAGGCCTGCCTGAAGGAAGCCTTAAGCTATGCCGAGGAACGGGTGCTGTTCGGCCGTCCGCTCTCGCACAACCAGGCGGTGCAGCTCAGGTTGGCAGACATGGCCCGGCGCATCACGACGGCGCAGCTCCTTGCGCTGCAGCTCGGCCGGCTCAAGGACGCCGGCACCATGACGCCGACGCACGTCTCGGTGGCGAAATGGAACAACTGCCGCATGGCGCTCGATATCGCGCGCGACGCGCGCGACCTGCTCGGCGGCGCCGGCATCAGCGCCGAGCACGTGCCCATCCGCCACATGCTCAATCTCGAAAGCGTCATCACCTACGAGGGCACCGAAACGGTGCACCAGCTGGTCGTTGGCAAGGAGCTGACCGGCGTCAACGCCTTCTGACGGCGCCCCGCCGACGACGCTGAACGACAGGAGCTCGCTCCCCCGGCATCGCGACGTCTGGCGGATCGCGCTGCCGATGATCCTGTCGAACGTCTCCGTGCCGCTGCTCGGCATGGTGGACACCGGCGTCACGGGCCACCTCGACAATCCGGCCTACCTCGGCGCGGTGGCGGTCGGCGCGACGATCTTCGGGGTCCTGTACACGGGCGTTAACTTCCTGCGTATGGGCACTACCGGGATCGCCGCGCAGCGCTTCGGCGCCGGCGACTTCGACGGCGTGCGGACGAGCCTCGGGCAGGCGCTGATCGTCGCCCAGCTGCTGGCGCTCTTGCTGGTGGTCCTGCAGTACCCCATCGGGAATCTCGCGCTCGGCCTTCTGGGTGCCGGCCCCGAGGTCACGGCATTTGCCCG
This sequence comes from uncultured Woeseiaceae bacterium, assembly GCA_964424805.1. Classification (GTDB taxonomy): domain Bacteria; phylum Pseudomonadota; class Gammaproteobacteria; order Steroidobacterales; family Woeseiaceae; genus IDS-8. The sequence goes on along the minus strand of CAYRKH010000052.1, from coordinate 1,313 downwards.
CGAGTACTTCTCCATCCGTATCTACAGCGCGCCGGCGACGCTCGCGACCTATGCGCTGATCGGCTGGTTCATCGGACTGCAGAACGCGCGCATTCCGCTGGTGATCGTGCTCGTCACCAACGGGATCAACATCCTGCTCGATTTCGTGCTGGTGCTGGGCTTCGGGATGACCGTCGACGGCATCGCTGCCGCGACCGTGGCCGCGGAGTACAGCGGCGTGCTGGTCGGGCTCGGTTTCGCGGCCGCCGAGCTCAAACGCCACGGCGGACGCTGGGACCGCGGACTGCTGACGGCGCCGAAGGCCTATGCCGCGTTTCTCTCCGTCAACGGCAACCTGTTCGTGCGCACGATCTCGCTGATGTTCACGTTCGCGTTCGTCACGGCGCAGGGCGCGCGGCAGGGCGGGCTCATCCTCGCCGCGAACGCCATCCTGATGAACCTGCAATACCTGCTGTCGTTCGCACTGGACGGTTTTGCGCACGCCGCGGAAGCGCTGGTCGGCAGGGCCGTGGGTGCCGGGAACCGCGCGGCCCTGCGGCGGTCCGTCGGCCTGGCGCTGCAATGGTCGCTGTACGTTTCCCTCGGGTTTTCCCTGCTGTTCCTCGCGGGCGGTCCCGTGCTGGTCGGAATCCTGACCGACCTCCCGGACGTGCGCGAGACCACGCTTCGCTACCTGCCGTGGATCGTCGCCTCCCCGCTCGTATCGGTCTGGTCCTTTCTATACGACGGCGTATTCGTCGGCGCGACGCGCGCCCGCGAGATGCGCGACATCATGCTGTTTTCGACCTTCGTGATCTTCCTGCCCGCGTGGTGGCTGCTGCAGCCGCTCGGCAACCACGGCCTGTGGCTCGCCTTCCTGCTGTTCATGGCCAGCCGCGGCCTCGGCATGCACTGGATCTACCGAAACCGGGTCATCCCCGCAACGTAGGAGCGCGCATCGCGCGCGATGCCCCATTCCGGGAATCGTGCCGTCGCGCGCAGTGCGCGCTCCTACACGGCGCGCCAGTCGCGGCGGCATGCGCAGGTTCGACCGAAACGGGGTCGCCGCGACGTGGGAGCGCGCATCGCGCGCGATGCCCCTTCCGGCAATCGTGGCATCGCGCGCAGTGCGCGCTCCTACACGGCGCGTCAGTCGCGGCGGCATGCGCAGGTTCGACCGAAACCGGGTCATCCCCGCGACGTAGGAGCGCGCATCGCGCGCGATGCCCATTCCGGCTATCGTGGCATCGCGCGCCGTGCGCGCTCCTACGCGGCGCGCCAGTCGCGGCGGCATGCGCAGGTTCGACCGAAACCGGGTCGCCGCGACGTAGGAG
>CAYRKH010000051.1:0-21584 GCA_964424805.1 uncultured Woeseiaceae bacterium | reverse complement strand
GACGAGGCCACCTCGTCTTTGGACACGCGGTCGGAGCGCCGTATCCAGGAAGCCCTGAACGCGCTCATGCGCGATCGCACGGTCCTGGTCATCGCGCACCGCCTGTCGACGGTGGAGAACGCGGACCAGATCATCGTGCTCGATCGCGGCCGCATGGTGGAGTCGGGTACTCATCGCGAGCTGCTGGCGCGGGGCGGGCAGTACGCCGCGCTGTACCGGCTGCAGTTCTCCGACGAGGCGGCGGGCTGACGTGACGGCCTTCCTCGACCGGCTCTGGTACGGTGAATCCGCCTGGCAGCGCTGGCTGGCACCCTTGAGCGGCGTATTCGCGCGCCTGGTGGAGCTCCGGCGCCGCGCCTACCGGCAGGGCGTCCTGAAGAGCCGCCGCGCGAGTGTCCCGGTCATCGTCGTCGGCAACATCACCGTGGGCGGGACCGGAAAGACGCCGGTGACGCTGTGGCTCGCGGAGCGCCTGAAGGTGATGGGTTCGAAGCCGGGCATCGTGAGCCGGGGTTACGGCGGGCACGTCGGCAAGCTCCCGGTGAACGTCACCGAGGAGAGCGATCCCGCCGTCGTCGGCGACGAGCCGCTCCTGATGGCACGGCGGATCGTGTGCCCCGTCGCCGTGCACCCCGACCGCTTCGCTGCCGCGGAGCTGCTCGCCGAGATGGGGTGCGACGTCGTGATCGCGGATGACGGGCTCCAGCATTACGGCCTCGCACGCGAGTATGAAATCGCGGTCGTGGACGGCCGGCGAGGCTTCGGCAACGGGCGGCTGCTGCCGGCGGGCCCGCTGCGGGAACCGGTCGCGCGACTGGAGAGCGTCGACCGGATCATGCTGCGGGCGGGCCCGGACGAGCGGGTAACGGCGCTGCCGGCCGGAGATTCCCGCGTGACCCGGTTTTCCCTCGCCGCCGGCGCCGTGCGAAGCTTGCGGGGAGCGAGGGAGCTGTCGCTGGAGGCGTTCGCCGGTGAGACGGTGCATGCCGTGGCCGGCATCGGGAACCCGCAGGGCTTTTTCGAGCTGCTGGAGACGCACGGGTTGACGGTGATCCCGCATGCCTTCGCCGACCACGCGGTGTTCTCGCCCGCGGCCCTGGAGTTCGCTGACGATCATGCCGTGATCATGACCGAGAAAGACGCGGTCAAATGCGAGCGCTTCGCGCCGGCCAACAGCTGGTACCTGGCGGCCGCGGTGGACATCGCCGGCGACGCGGACCCGGCCTGGCTGGCCGACCTGGTGGAGAAACTGCGGCAGGCACGGAGCGAGCAGCCGGCATGAAAGAGTTCGTGGTCGTCATTCCCGCCCGTTACGCCTCGGTTCGCCTGCCCGGCAAGCCCCTGCGGCTGATCGCCGGCAAGCCGATGCTGCAGCACGTGCACGAGCGGGCCATCGCAAGCCGTGCGAGCGACGTGGTCATCGCCACGGACGATCGCCGGATCGCGGCAGCCGCCGAAGCGTTCGGCGCCAACGTGTGCATGACGGCGCAGGAGCACCAGTCGGGCACCGAGCGCCTCGCGGAAGTGAGCCGACTATTCGGCTGGCCGGAGGACAAGGCGGTCGTGAACCTGCAGGGTGACGAACCGCTGATGCCGCCGGAGTTGATCGACGAGTGCGCGGCGCTGCTCGCCGCGCCCGGGGTCGGAATGGCGACGCTTGCATCCCCATTCCTGTCACGGGAGGAGTTTGCAAGTCCGAACGTCGTGAAAGTAATCGTGGATGCGAACGGCGACGCGCTTTACTTCAGCCGCGCAGCGATTCCGTATGCGCGCAGCCCGGAAAGCGCGTCGCTCGCGATGCAAAGCGCGCTGCACCACCATGGCATCTACGCCTATCGCGTCGGGGTACTGCAGCGGATAGTGGCCACGGAACGTTCGCCGCTGGAGATGGCAGAGCAGCTCGAGCAGCTGCGCGCGCTCGCCATCGGCGTGAAGATTCGCGTGGGCCGGCCGGAACGAAGGCCCGGCCCCGGTGTCGATACCGAAGCGGACCTGGCGCGCATCGAAAGCCAGATGATCGGAGGGTGACTGGATGAATGAAGGCCGAGTCAGTGTGTTGTTCGTCTGCATGGGCAACATCTGCCGCTCGCCGACGGCCGAAGGCGTGTTCCGCAAAATCGTCGCGGACGCGGGTTTATCGGAAAGGGTGCGGGTCGAGTCGGCCGGGACGCACGCCTACCACGTGGGCGCGGCTCCCGATCATCGTGCGCAATCGGCGGCACAGCGCCGCGGCATCGAGCTGCACGATATACGCGCGCGCCGCGTCAGCGATGCGGACTTCGAGGCCTTCGATTACATCCTGGTAATGGACAGGGACAACCTCGAGGAACTGCGGCTGCGGGTGCCCGAAGGGCACCGGAGCAAGGTGCACCTGTTCCTCGAATTCGCCGGGGAGGCGCAGACCTCGGAAGTGCCGGACCCGTATTACGGCGGCGCCTCCGGGTTCGAGCTGGTGCTCGATCTCGTCGAGACCGCGTCGCAGCGCTTGCTCGAGCGCATACGCCGCGACATGTAATGCGATGCAAAGAGCGCGCATAACGCGCGATGCCACGTCGTCCGGACCGTGATATCGCGCGTGCGCGCTCCTGCCGGGGATTGCGCTACTGCTCTGAAGCGTCCTTGACCGGCTCCGGCTTCTCCGCGGATTTTTCGACCGGCGCCGCCGGCTCCCACGGCAGCAGGCGTCCGCGGCCCTGCGAAGGTGCGGCGGGCCGGGGCTCGGCGGCACCAGCGGCCGGCCGGGGCTCCGCGGCACCGGCCGTCGACGACGCCGCCTGCGGGCGCGGTTCTGCCGCCGGACGCGGCTCCGGCGCGGCGGGAGGCGCATCGTTGCTTCGCGGCTCACGCGGCGGCGGTTCCCCGCCGCTCCCGGCGGCTGCACCCGACTCCTCGCGCACCGGCGGCTTCACGTCCTCGCGAGGCGCACGCGCCGGCGAGTCTGCCTTTGGCCCGGCGGGCGTTTCGCTCCCCGCCGCGGCGTTCCGGCCCGCGCTATCGGCGCGTCGTGCCTGGTCTTTGTCGCGCCGGGCGTCGGCATCGGACCCCTGGTCCCGGCCGTTGGCCGCCGGAGCGCTTTCGCGGGCGGCCGGCTTCGGAGCCTTGGCCGGCTCCTGGCCGCCGTTGCCGTTGACGTTGGCATTCGCCGCTGCAGCGTCGCCGCTGCCGTTCTCGGAGGCCCGCTTCCGCCGCCGGCCGCCGCGGCTACGGCGGCGCGACGAGCTCTTGCGCGTCGAGTCGTCGCCGCCGTCGGCGCGCGCTTCCTGGCGCTCCTTGCCCGGGCTTTCCTGACCGGTTTGAACCGGCTTTTCCGCCCGCGCGTCCTTGCTGCCGGCGGCGCGCTCCCCGCGTTCCGCGGCCGTTTTCCCGCTGCGCTTCCTCGAGGACTTCTGCGAGCGGGTCTTCCTCTGCTCGGACGAGCGCGATGACGAGGAACCCCGCTTGCGCCCGCGCTGAGACTCGGACTGGCGCCGCGAACGCTGGTCGCGCGCGTCGGACTTGCGTCCGGCGTCCCGCCGCGACCGCGACGTGCGCTCGCCGTCTCCCTCGTCGGCGCCGGTGAACAGCGCGATGAGCCGGGCAATGAGCCCCGGTTTTTGAGGTACAGGGCGGGCCGGCACCGGCGTGCTGGGCGACATCGTCGCCACGGCGGCGGGCTCTGCTGCCTTACGCTCCTGGATGATCTCGTTGACGTCGACTTCTTCGATCGCTTCGGCCAGCGTGTAGCTGGTGCCGGAGTTCTCCGGCAGTTCCACCTGGTCGTCGCGCACGCGGCGCACCTGGTAGTGCGGCGTCTCCAGCGCCGGGTTGGCGACCAGCACCACCTGCATGGCGTTGCGCGATTCGAGGCTCTGCACCCAGCTGCGCTTTTCGTTCAGCAGGTAGGTCGCCACCTCGACCGGCAGCTGCGCGATCACCTTGGCCGTGCGCTCCTTGCGCGCCTCCTCGCCGATGATGCGCAGGATGGCCAGCGCAAGCGACTCGACGCTGCGGATGTTGCCGATCCCTGAGCAGCGCGGGCAGGTCATGTAGCTCGATTCGCCCAGCGACGGCCGCAGCCGTTGCCGCGACATCTCGAGCAGGCCGAAGCGGCTGATCTTGCCGATCTGCACCCGCGCCCGGTCCTGGCGAACGGCTTCGCGCAGGCGGTTCTCGACCTCCCGCTGGTTCTTCTGCGGGCCCATGTCGATGAAGTCGATGACGACCAGGCCCCCGAGGTCGCGCAGCCGCAGCTGGCGGGCCACCTCGTCGGCGGCTTCCAGGTTGGTATTGAGCGCGGTGGCTTCGATGTCGCCGCCCTTGGTAGCGCGCGCCGAGTTGATGTCGATCGACACGAGCGCTTCCGTGTGGTCGATCACCAGGCTGCCGCCGGAGGGCAGGGTGACGGAGTGAGCAAAAGCGGACTCGATCTGCGACTCGATCTGGTAGCGGGTGAACAACGGTACGTCGTCGGTATAGTGCTTCAGCTTGCGCAGGCTCTGCGGCATTACCTGCTCGACGAACTCGCGCGCCTCCGCGTAGGTCTTCTCGTCATCGATCAGGATTTCGCCGATCTCGTCCGACATGTAGTCACGCAGCGCACGGATCACGGCGTTGCTTTCGCGGTAAATCAAAAACGGCGAGGGGCGCTCGACGACCACCTTCTTGATCGCTTCCCAGACGGACAGCAGGTTCTCGAGGTCCCACTGCAGCTCCTCGGCAGTGCGGTCGATGCCCGCGGTGCGCAGGATCACGCTCATGCCGTCGGGGATGGTCACGTCTTGCAGGGACTGGCGTGCCAGGTCGCGCTCGTCGCCGACGATGCGCCGGGACACGCCGCCCGAGCGCGGCTTGTTGGGTTTCAGCACGATGAAGCGGCCGGCCAGGCTGATGAAGGTGGTGAGCGCGGCGCCTTTGTTGCCGCGCTCTTCCTTGTCGATCTGGACGACAATGTCCTGGCCTTCCTTCAGGACCTCCCGGATATTCGGGCGCGCGCCCGCGGGAGCGTCGTTGCTGAAATATTCGCTCGAGATTTCCTTCAGCGGCAGGAAGCCGTGCCGGTCGGCGCCGTAATTGACGAAGGCCGCCTCGAGACTCGGCTCCAGGCGGGTGATCTTGCCCTTGTAGATATTGGCTTTTTTACGTTCGCCCGACGGCAGCTCGATGTTCAGGTCGTACAGCCGCTGGCCGTCGACCATAGCCATGCGCAACTCTTCTTCCTGAGTTGCATTGATAAGCATTCTTTTCATGTTGCCCTACTTTAAGGTTGTTCTGGGGCAACGAGCAGGAATGACGGGAGAACGCCGCGAGGGCGCTGCAGGGAGCCTCTGGATGGAATGCGTGGCGCCAGGCGCCGGAAAAGAGGTTCGTAAACCTGAACGGGACGGGAGACGATGACAACAGGATCATCAGCCAACCCGGCAAAAAACTGATCATGGTTACCCTGCGGCCGTGCCGCTTTAGGCGGTAGCCCGGAATCTTGCTCGTGCCAACCGGATGTTCGGCCTCTAAAACTGCAAAGCGCTGTCGAGGCCGAGATAACAGATTTTTCTCGCGAGCGGCCAAGGCCGCGGGTCGCATATCGCAGTGGGCCGGCGTCAACGCCGGCCTCACAGGGCGCTAATATAGCATATGCGGTCAAACCGCAAAGCCCGAAACACCCTGGATGCCACTATGCGCGGAAAGTCCCCGAAAGCCATGGAAGCGCCGCGTGCCGGCGTCCGCAAGGTCGAGATCGACGCCGAGGACGCCGGCCAGCGTATAGACAACTTCCTGAAGAAACAGTTGCCCGGCGTGCCGAGGAGCCGCGTCTACCGGTTCCTGAGGCGCGGCGAGGTGCGCATCAACGGCAGCCGTATCCGTGCGGATTACCGCCTGCAGCAGGGCGATGAAGTCCGCATCCCGCCGGCGCGCCTGCGCCCGGCGGGCAGCCCACCGTCCGCCGGCGCTGCTGCACGGCTGGCGGAGCGCGTGCTGTTCGAGGACGACCGGCTGCTGGTGATCGACAAGCCCGCCGGTACGGCCGTGCACGGCGGCAGCGGTATCTCGCACGGCGTCATCGAGCAGCTCCGCTTCGCGCGGCCCGACCTCAAAGACCTGTCGCTCGTGCACCGGCTCGACCGGGAAACCTCGGGCTGCCTGGTGCTGGCGAAGCGCCGCAGCGCGTTACGCGCGCTGCACGCAAGCTTTCGCGAAAGCCTTGTCGAGAAGAACTATCTCGCGCTGGTTGCGGGGGACTGGCAGCGGGGCGAGCAGCTCGTGGAAGCGCCGCTTCACGTGCACCACCGCGCGGGCGGCGAGCGTCACGTCGTCGTGAACGGCCAGGGCAAGCCCGCGGCGACGCGCTTTCGCCTGTCATGCCGCTACGGCGGGGACTTCAGCCTGCTGCAATGCCAGCCGCTCACCGGCCGCACCCACCAGATTCGCGTGCACGCCGCACACGCCGGCCACCCGCTCGTGATCGACGACCGCTACGGTGACCCGGCCGCGAACGCCGAAGCAAGGCAAGCCGGACTGGGACGGCTCTTCCTCCACGCCCAGTCCATCGCTTTCCCCGACCCCCACGGCAACGATCTCCACTTCACCGCTCCCGTCCCCCCGGACCTGGAAGCCTTCCTGGCCGCGCTTGGGGTCGGACCTTCGTAACCGACGGATCCACAGGCAGAAAATGGCCTGTTCCTGGGCTCGATCGGCCTGTTCGCCCGGTGATACGCACGCTTTCGTGCCCTGCAGCGCCGTGAATTGCGCGACGCGGCGCGCGGGAGGCGCCGCAAAGCGTGCTTTGACAGCCAACGGCCGGGTCCTTATCATGCGCGCGCCATGGCCAATCCACTGCTCGAGCGCGCACCACCGAAGGTGTTCGCGGAACGGCGTCAGATAATTGAAAAACAAGAAAAACTGGAGTTGTTCCCGCGTCTTTCGGGGGTCGTGGACGAGCACCTTCGACAGCTCGGCAACGCCGCCGCGCGATGGCGGCAGTCGCCGGTAGCGATTAGACTCGCGTTCGGCTGGGCGGACGCGGCACGTGACCTTCCGGTCCTGGAAGGGCATATTGCCGTCCGGATCCCGGCCGTGTGCCAGCGTTGCCTGGACCCGCTCGAGCTCGAGCTCGAAACCGACCTGAGGCTGCTCTTCAGCGGCCCCGGCCGGAGCGTGGACGAGTCGCTGGACTATGAAGTCTGGGAGCTCGATGAGCCGTTGCTGCGGCCGCTCGACGTGGTCGACGAAGCGCTGGTGATGAGCATGCCGCTGGCTGCCATGCACCAGGAGCAGGCGGACTGCGGGCCGCTCGCAGAAGCGGCGAAGGCCGGGAAGGAAGAAGAGCAGGTGCGCCCGTTCGCGAACCTGCGATCGCAAATGCGCGGCAGGGATTGACGGTGCTGGTGGCCTTGCAGGGTCACCACGCCTGGAACTGGCGAGCACGATGTGACGCGCTGTCGTCACGTTCAACGGAGAACACAATGGCTGTACAAAAGAGTCGCAAAACCCCTGCACGCCGCGGTATGCGGCGCTCGCACGACCGGCTCAAAGGACCGGCGCTGTCGGTGGACCCGACCTCGGGTGAAACGCACCTGCGCCACCGCGTGACGCCCGACGGCTTCTACCGCGGCAACCAGGTCATAGCGCAGCGCGAAGACGACGACGAAGAATAAGCGCTGCACGCCGCCGCGCGCGGCGGCGTAACCGGTCCGGCTACCAGGGATTCCATTGGGGGGAAATTCCGTCATAGCGCTCGACGCGATGAGCGGCGACCTCGGCGCCGAGGTCGTCGTGCGCGCGGCCGTCGCCTCGCTCGAGAAGCATCCGCACCTGGAGCTGGTGCTCGTCGGGAACCAGGACGAGCTCGGCTTGCACGTTACTCGCCTCGTAGGCGCAGAGCGCCGCCTGAGCATCGTGCAATCGACGGAGGTCGTCGGTATGTCGGAGGCGGCCGGCGACGCCTTGCGGAAGAAAAAGGATTCCTCGATGCGGGTGGCCGTGGACCTGGTCAAGGACGGCAAGGCACAGGCCTGCGTCAGTGCCGGAAACACCGGCGCGCTCATGGCCATCGCCAAGTTCGTGCTGAAGACCCTGCCGGGCATCGAGCGGCCTGCGATCATCGCGGAGCTGCCGTGCATCGGCGGCAGCGTGCACATGCTGGATCTCGGCGCCAACACCGTTGGCGACGCCGAGCTCTTGTTCCAGTTCGCCCTCATGGGCTCCATCGTCACGGCGGACATTCGCCGCATCGAGCAGCCGCGCGTGGCGCTCCTGAACATTGGCGTCGAAGCGACGAAAGGTCATGACAGCATCAAGGACGCGTCGGCGCTGCTCGCTGCCAGCAGCCTGAACTACGTCGGGTTCATAGAGGGCAACGAGATATTCTCCGGCAAAGCCGACGTGGTGGTCACTGACGGCTTCACCGGCAACGTCGCGCTCAAGACGATGGAAGGCACGGTCGGGCTCGCGGCGCACTACCTCCGGCGGGCCTTTACGCGAAACCTGTTTACGAAACTGCAGGGCTTCCTCGCCGCACCCGTCCTGAAGAGCCTCGCGATCGAAATGGATTCGCGCAACTACAACGGCGCGTCCCTGGTGGGACTTAATGGTATCGTTATCAAAAGCCACGGTAGCGCCGACGCCTACGCGTTCCAGCACGCGATCGATACCGCGCTCGTTGAAGTAAAGAACCAGGTGCCGCAGCAGATCGGCAGCCTGCTGCAACAGGAAGCCGCATGACCTATTCGAGGATCGCCGGGACAGGACGCTGCCTGCCCGACCGGATCATGACCAACGCCGACCTGGAGAAGATGGTCGACACCAGCGACGAATGGATCCGGACGCGAACCGGGGTGGAGCGGAGGCACATCGCGGCGGAGGGGCAGGGCACGTCCGACCTGTGCGCCGGGGCCGCCAGGTGCGCGATGGAAGCCGCGGGCGTCGGCCCGCAGGATGTCGACCTGGTTGCCGTCGGCACGACCACGCCGGACCTCCTGTTTCCAAACGTCGGCACGCTCGTGCAGGAGCGGCTCGGCATTCACGGCTGCCCGGCGTTCAGCATCGAAGCCGCTTGCACGGGATTTCTCTATGCGCTCAGCATGGCCGACAAGTTCGTGCGCACGGGCGAGGCGAAGTGCGCCCTCGTGATCGGCGCCGAGGTGCTGAGTCGCTTGATCGACTGGACAGATCGCTCGACCTGCGTGCTGTTCGGTGACGGGGCGGGCGCGGTGGTGCTCCAGCCGTCGGACGAGCCCGGTATCCTGTCCTGCCACCTGGGTGCGGACGGCCAGTACAAGAACCTGCTCTACTATCCGTACGGCGCGTCGAAGGAGCTCGACAAGGCCGGCCTGGCGAGCGACGCCAGGATCACCATGAGCGGGAACGAGGTATTCAAGGTAGCGGTCAAGACGCTGGGTAACGTGGCCGAGGACGCCTTGCGCGCGAACGGGGTGGCGACCGACGAGGTCGACTGGTTCGTGCCGCACCAGGCCAACCTGAGGATCATCCAGGCGACGGCCAAGCGGCTCGGGCTGCCGATGGAAAAGGTCATCCTGACCGTACAGGATCACGGCAACACGTCGGCCGCGTCCGTGCCGCTCGCGCTCGACGTTGCCGTACGTGACGGGCGGGTGCAGCGCGGCCAGCTGGTGCTGATGGAAGCCTTCGGCGGCGGTTTTACCTGGGGTTCGGCGTTGATGCGCTACTGAGCGCTTACGTCACCACAAGGCGGGCGGCTTGTCGCGCGCCTGCCGGCGCTTCATCCTGTCGTGCAGGGCCCTGCGCCTTGCCTCGAGACTCTTCCTGCGCGCGGCGGCATCGCCATTCTTCCGGTGCTTCCGGTCATACTCGTTACGGTACCGGCAGAAATCACCGTAGGCTTCGCGCACGTGCTTCAGGTCGCCCAGCAGCAGCTCGACCAGGATAACGTCGTCGAGATAGCCGATCACCGGAATGGTGTCGGGTATGACATCTTCCGGATCACCGAAATAGACGAACGTGGCCAGTACCTGCTCGCGCACAGGCCTGGGCAACCGCCACTCGGCGTCCTCCAGCATGTCGATCATGGCGTCGAGCGCCGGGAGGCGCTTCGATACGAAGTCCGGCAGCGGCGCCGCCGTCCGGATGCTCTCGAGCACGCTGCGCACCGCCTCGATGATTTCCGCCTCGTCGCCGTTACGCACGGTGTTCCGCGACTGCCGGACGGCATGCCGGAACAGGCCCAGGTCCCGGTCCGTGAAATCGAGCGAAATACTGATACCCATGGAATCACGCTCCCCGGCCGGTGAGATGGGCGAAGGCTACCGGCCGGCCCCAAAACGGTCAATCGTGCGACGGGCGTGCGCCGTTGTGGAATAATGCCGGTGTGACTACCCCAAAGCTCTACATCGGCAACCGCAACTATTCCTCCTGGTCGCTCCGGGCATGGCTCCTGCTGGCGGAGGCGGACATCGAGTTCGACGAAGAGCGCCTGCCTCTCTTTACCCGGGAGTTCGAGGAACGCATCGGGGCGATCTCGCCGTCGCGCCGGGTGCCGGTGCTGCTGCTGGACGGCGAACGGGTGTGGGATTCGCTGGCGATCGGCGAGACCGTTGCGGAGCGCTGGCCGGACAAGGCCCTGTGGCCGGCGGATCCGGCGGCGCGCGCGCATGCGCGCGCGGTCAGCGCTGAAATGCACGCGGGGTTTCCGGCCTTGCGCGCCCAGATGCCGATGAACTGCCGTGCCATGGGCCGGCACGTACCGCTGTCGCGGGAGCTCAAAGCCGACATCGACCGCGTCTTCGCGATCTGGAGCGATTGCGCCGAGCGCTATGGCGGCGGGTGGCTCTTCGACAGGTTCAGCGTGGCCGACGCGATGTACGCGCCCGTCGTGCTGCGCTTTCGCACTTACGGCGTCGACCTGCCGGAGGCCGCGCGCGGGTACGCGGATCGGGTACTGCAAAGCCGCGCGATGCAGAAGTGGCTCGCCGCGGCGGAATCGGAAACGGAAGTGCTCGAAGAGGAAGAAAAAGGACAATGAGCAAGGGGGATTCGGGGCGCCGGCGGGCCGTGCAGCCCGCGATCCGCGGCATTGCCCTCGCGGCGGCCGCGATGCTGCTCGTGCCGGCCGCAAAGGCCGAGGTTTACGAGCTGCCGCCCGCGGGAAGCGACGTCATTGGCGCCGTCACGCACGTGGAATCACGCTCGGCCGACACGCTGCTCGACATCGCGCGGCGGCACGGTCTCGGCTACGAGGAAATCGTTCGCGCCAATCCGGGAGTCGATCCCTGGCTGCCGGGCGCCGGCACGCGCATCGTGCTGCCTACGCGCTATGTCCTGCCGCCGGGACCGCGTGAAGGGCTGGTGCTCAACCTGCCCGAGTACCGCATGTACTACTTTCCGAAACCGGAGCCGGGGAAGCCGGCGCTGGTGATGACCTACCCCGTCAGCATCGGCCGTATGGACTGGGCGACGCCGCTCGGCAAGACCCGCGTGGTGGCAAAGGCGGTGAACCCGGCCTGGTACCCGCCGGAGTCGGTGCGCGCGGAGCATGAAGCGGACGGCCGGTCACTGCCGCGCGTCGTGCCGCCGGGGCCGGACAACCCGCTGGGCACCCGCGCCATGCGGCTTGGGCTGCCCGGCTACCTGATCCACGGGACGAACCGGCCCGCCGGGGTCGGCATGCGCGTCACCCACGGCTGCATACGCATGTTCCCGGAAGACATCGAGTTCCTGTTCGAGCAGGTGGCCGTGAACACGGCGGTGCGCATCATGAACGAGCCGGTGAAGCTCGGCTGGGACGGCGACCGCCTGTTGATGGAGGTGCACCGCACGCTCGAAGTGGCGCCGCTCGAGATGGCGGATGAAGAGGCCGCCATCGCCGTCGACGCGCTTGCCGAACCCGCGCTCGACGAGCCGCCGATGCCGACCCGGCTCACCGCGCTGACCATGACTTTCGTCGAGGCGACCGTCGCGCGGCCGGGCGAACTCGACTGGGAATTCGCCGAACGCCTGCTCGAGCGGGCCGACGGCATACCGGTCGCGGTCGGTGGCGCCATAAAAAACGCCGCGACAAGCGCGGCGTTTGAATGAATCGTCAGTAGTCTGGCGCTACTTTGACATCGACTGCTGGAACATCCTTTCCAGCCGATCGCGATTCGCATCGCAGCAGGACTGAGCTTCCTCGGCAGCGGCAAGCGCTTCGTCGGCGGTCCGCTGTGCTTCGCGTGCGGCCTGTGAGGCGCTGTCTGCCGCAGCGCGTGCGGCTTCGGCTGCGGACAGGGCTTCTGCCGCATCGCGTGCCGCCTGGTCAACAGACGACTGGACTGCGTCCCGTTCTGCCTGGTTGGCACAGCCGCTCGCAACTCCGAGCACGAGCGCGATCGCGCTTACCTTCAGTACATTTTTAATCATCACTCCAGTTCCTCTGGTGGAAAAATTGCAGCCGCATTATTTCCTAAATTGATTGGACCTTCAATGATCTGCGGGTTTATTCGTTCGACTGTCGTGCATCCGCGACAGGTGAGTGACTTCGTGAGTGCTTTACGCGGGTAAAAAACGGGGAATGAGTTTTTAGTCACGGGCATGTCGGGTGACGTCGGAAGTGTGACCGGGTATTTACAACAGCTTCAAACTGGTTATACTGCCAGTGACTGTTCTTTTGTACAGGAATGCGATCATGCCGCAACTCACTCCCCGCCAGGCCCAGATTCTGAAGATGATCCAGGACTTTATCGCCGAATCCGGCATGCCGCCGACGCGTGCTGAAATCGCCGCGGCGCTGGGTTTCAAATCGCCCAATGCGGCCGAAGACCATTTGCGCGCCCTGCAGCGCAAAGGCGTGCTGGTGCTCGTACCCGGCACCTCGAGGGGCATCCAGCTCAAGGATTCGCTGCGCGAGCAGCTCGGCCTGCCACTGGTCGGGCGGGTTGCCGCCGGCAGCCCGATCCTGGCCGAGGAACATATCGAAACGCATTACCAGATCGACAAGGCGCTTTTCGATCCAAAGCCGCATTACCTGCTGCGCGTCGAAGGCATGAGCATGAAGAATGCCGGCATCCTGCACGGTGATCTCGTGGCCGTGCATCGCACGCCGGAAGTCCGCAGCCGCCAGATCGTGGTGGCGCGCGTGGATGACGAGGTGACGGTCAAGCGCTATCGCCAGGACGGCAAGTTGGTGTGGCTGCTGCCGGAGAACGAGGAGTTCGAACCGATACGCGTCGATCTCGGCTCGCAGTCGATGGTCATCGAAGGCGTGGTCGTCGGTGTCATTCGCGACGGTATGCCCGTGCACTGACACTGTTCCTGGAGCGCGCATTGGGCGCGCTGCCGCGGGACGCGATGTGCATCGCGCGCAATGCGCACTCCTGTTCATGAATGCCGGTGAATGAAGCACTCGAAAGCCTGCTCCGGAACCCGCGTGTCTGGCGGGCGAGGAATACGGCGTCTGCTGAAACGCTGAACCGCGGCTGGCCGAGCGGCTATCGTAAGCTCGACCGTCACCTGCCTGGAGGCGGCTGGCCGCGGTATGCAGTGACGGAGATTCTCATCGGGCATCACGGCATGGGCGAGCTTCGCCTGCTCATGCCGGCGCTGGCACGCCTCTGCAAGGATGCGGGCGATGCAGACGGGGAGGCCGGCTGGATAGCCTGGATCGCGCCTCCGTTCCAGCCGTACTCACCGGCACTCACCGAGTGGGGCATCGACCTTTCGCGCCTGCTCGTGGTGCAGGCGAAGCAGAGCACCGATACCCTCTGGGCCGCCGAACAGGCCCTGGCTTCGGGGAACTGCGCGGCCGTGCTGCTGTGGCCGGATTCCTGTCGACCCGCGGATTCCCGGCGCCTGCAGCTCGCGGCCGGGAAAGGCCGGAGTTGGGCCATCGTTTTTCGTCCGCTCGAGGCACGCTCGGAAATTTCCGCGGCCGCCCTGCGTCTCGAGCTCAGGAACGGAGAGCGGGGCACGGATGTCTTCATCCTCAAAAGCCGCGGCGGCTCCCGGGTGACAGTGCAAAACGTCTTCCATGGCTAGTGTCCCGATTCAGAAACGCGTCACGTAGTTCGGGACATTTTTACGCGCGGCGGCCGTGTGATCCCACGCAGTAGCCGCGCTGTTACTCGTCGCCGCACTTTGCCAGTCGCGAACCGCACGCGACTTTTACAACGTACTCTGATTCGAAACGCTGGTGCACTATGCCGCCTCGGAACAAACATCTCGCCGCCACACGGGGAGCCGGACCGGCTCCTGCCGGGAAACGCGCCCGCCGGTCGGTAACCAAACCGGTCCAGCAGCAGCTGCCGCTTGAACCTGCACTCCCGGTCGAGCCGGGGCAGGGCGTGCGGGCGAACCGCCTCTGGTTGTGCCTGCACCTTCCGCTGCTGCCGCTCGAAGCCCTCTATGGGCACGGGAGTCACCGTACGTCGCGCGCCGTATTCGAGGAAGTACAGGGCGTGAGGCGCATCCTGCTGGCCGATAAAGCGGCGCGTGGGACGGGTATCGTTCCGGGCCTGTCTGCCAATGCGGCGCTCGCACTCTCGCCGGAGCTCGAGCTTCGTGAGCGAACCCCGGCTCTTGAAGCGCAGGCCTTGCGAACGCTGGCGGTTCGGATGGAACGCTATACCCCGATGGTCAGCCTGGAGCCAACGGCCCTGCTGCTGGAGATCGCCGGCAGCCTGCGCCTGTTCGGCGGGCTCGACAGCTTGTGGCGTTGTCTCGAGCGCGAGATCCGGGAGCAAGGCTTCAGCGTTTCGATGGCGGCAGCGCCCACGCCGCTGGCATCGGTCTGGCTGGCCAGGGCAGGGCGGAACGTCAGCCTGGTCGACCCGGCGGTGCTCACCGGGACGCTGGCTGCCCTGCCGCTGCATTGCCTCGAGTGGCCGGAATCCGTGCAGGAAGCTTTGCACGGGATGGGGCTCACCTGCATTGGTGATTGCCTGCGCCTGCCGCGGCACGGCTTTACACGTCGCTTCGGCGCAGGCCTCCTGCTGCAACTCGACCGGGCGCTGGGGCGTTTGCCCGATCCCCGCGCAAGCTATCGGGCGCCGAAACGGTTTTGCCGGGAATACGATTTGCAGGAAGAGGAGCACGACGGCAAAAGGCTGCTTGCCGTTTGCCGGCAGCTGCTGGACGAGCTCGAACGTTTCCTGGTCAGCCGGCAGCTCGCAGTGCAGCAACTGCGCTTCAGCTTTTTTCATTTACGACAGGACGCCACGAAGCTCGCGCTCCGTCGCCGGCAACCCGGCAGCGGAACCGCACAATGGAGCAAGCTGCTGGAGCTGCGCTTCGAGCGCCTCGCAGTGCCTGCCCCGGTCATCGCGATCCGACTGGAGAGCAGTCACGGCGAAACCTCGCAAGCAACAAGCAATGCGCTGCCATTCGACGGCAAGACGGGTGCTGGCGGAACCTTCCCCGTTGCCCACCTGATGGAACGCCTCAGCGCACGCATGGGCGAGGCCGCCGTATACGGCATGACGCTGGTACCCGACCACCGCCCGGAAAAAAAAGGTGTCAGGTTTATTTTTTCTAAAAAAATAAACCTGACACCTTTTTCTTCTTTAAAAAAAATAAACCTGACACCTTTTTTGCGGAAGCGGCGGCCGCTTTGGATGCTTCCCGAGCCGCTGCGGCTCGGCACGGTCGACGGCGAGCCGGCATATCACGGGCCGTTGCAGCGGGTCTCCGGTCCGGAGCGTATCGAATCGGGCTGGTGGGATGGCGACGGCATTGCGCGGGATTATTTTGTTGCGGTCAACCGCGAGGGCATGCGTCTCTGGATCTACCGCGACCGCCGCGGGCGGGCGGGCTGGTACCTGCACGGGTTGTTCGGTTGAAAACGGGTCCGGGCTACGCGGAGTTGCACGCGCTCAGCAACTTCACCTTCCTGAGGGGCGCATCCCATCCCGAAGAGCTGGTGCTGATGGCCAATCAGCTTGGCTACACGGCAATCGCAATCACCGACGAGTGCTCCGTATCCGGCATCGTTCGCGCGCACGCGGCCGCGAAGGAGTGCGGCATCAAGCTTATCGTCGGTACCGAAGTGCAGCTCGACGGCGGGCCGAAGCTCGTCGTGCTGGCGAAAAACCGCCACGGCTACGCCCGCCTGTGCCGACTCATCACCGAAGGCCGGCGGGCCGCGGAAAAAGGGCAGTACCGCCTCGATTCCCGCGCATTTGCCGACGGCCTGCCGGATTGTTTCGTGCTGCTGCTGCCGAACGACCGGCTGACCCTCGATGACGAAGACCGCTGGGTTCTCGACGCCTTTCGCGATCGCCTGTGGATCGCCGTGGAGCTGCTCGCGGACGGCCTCGAGCAGGAGCGACTGTACTGCCTGCGGCAGTTGAGCCGCACGCTGCGCCTGCCGCTCGTTGCGTGCGGCGACGTGCACATGCATTGCCGCGCGCGACGCGCGCTGCAGGACACCGTTACCGCCATTCGCGAAGGCGTGACGCTCGATCGCGCGGGCTTCGCCCTGTACCCCAACGGCGAACGCAGCTTGCGTTCCCGGGAACGGCTCGCATCGATTTACCCCGGCAAGCTGCTCGAGGAAACGCTGCGGATCGCGAACGCGATCGATTTCTCCCTGGCCGAGCTGCGCTACGATTACCCGAAAGAGCTCGTGCCGGCGGGCGAAACGCCGGCGAGCTGGCTCGAACACCTGGTGAAAGTAGGCATGCGGCAGCGCTGGCCGGAGGGCACGCCGGAAAAAGTCCGGACGCTCGTTCGCCATGAGCTCGAGCTGATCCGAAGCCTTGATTATGAAGCCTATTTCCTCACGGTTTACGACATCGTCGCGTTCGCGCGCGGCCGGGGCATTCTCTGCCAGGGCCGCGGCTCGGCAGCCAACTCGGCGGTGTGCTTTTGCCTGGGGATCACCGAAGTCGACCCCGCGCGCATGTCGACGCTGGTCGAGCGTTTCATCTCGAAGGAACGCAACGAGCCGCCGGACATCGACGTCGACTTCGAGCACGAGCGCCGCGAGGAGGTCATCCAGTATATCTATGGCAAGTACGGCCGCGAGCGGGCGGCGCTCGCGGCGACGATCGTGACCTATCGGCCGCGCAGCGCCATCCGCGACGTGGGCAAGGCGCTCGGGCTTTCCGCACTGCAGGTCGACCGGCTTGCACGCTCCATGCAGTGGTGGGACGGCAATGAGGTCGATACGAGCCGCGTCACCGAAGCCGGGCTGGACCCCGATAGCGCAGTGATCAGGCGCCTGCTCTGGCTGGTCCGGCAGCTCGTTGGTTTCCCGCGCCACCTGTCGCAGCACGTCGGCGGCTTTGTCATCTCGGACGGGCCGCTGTCCGACCTCGTGCCGATAGAGAACGCGGCGATGCCGGAGCGCACGGTCATCCAGTGGGAAAAGGATGATCTCGAGGAGCTTGGGCTGCTCAAGGTCGACGTGCTGGGACTCGGCATGCTGACGGCGATCCGCCGCTCTTTCGACCTTCTGCGCGATTTCTCGGGGAAGGAGTATACGCTCGCGACGGTGCCGGCCGAGGACCCGGCCGTCTACGACATGATCTGCGAAGGCGACACGATGGGCGTGTTCCAGATCGAGTCGCGCGCGCAGATGGCGATGCTGCCGCGGTTGAAGCCCCGCTGCTATTACGATCTCGTCATCGAGGTCGCCATCATCCGGCCGGGCCCGATACAGGGCGACATGGTGCATCCCTATCTTCGCCGGCGTAACCGCGAGGAGGTGGTCACCTATCCAAGCGAGGAGGTGAGGGGCGTGCTGGAGCGCACGCTCGGCGTGCCTATCTTCCAGGAGCAGGTCATGCAGCTCGCCGTGGTGGCCGCCGGCTTCACGCCGGGTGAGGCGGACCGCCTGCGCCGTGCCATGGCCGCGTGGAAGCGCAAGAGCGCGCTGGGCGGCTTCGAGGGCAAGCTGGTTCGCGGCATGCGCGAGCGCGGCTACCCGGAAGATTTTGCCCGGCAGATCTACCGCCAGATCGAAGGCTTCGGCGAATACGGTTTCCCGGAGTCGCATTCGGCGAGCTTCGCGCTGCTCGTGTACGCGTCGAGCTGGCTCAAATGCCATGAACCGGCGGCATTCACCTGCGCGCTGCTGAACAGCCAGCCCATGGGATTCTACGCGCCGGCGCAGCTGGTTCAGGACGCGCAGCGCCACGGCGTCGAAGTACGCGCCGCGGACGTCAATGCAAGCGGTTGGGACTGCAGCCTGGAGCGGCGGGCGGACGGTAAAGCGGCGCTGCGTTTGGGACTCCGCCTGGTCAAGGGACTCAGTGAAAATGCCGGACGCCGCATTGCGGACACGCGCCAGGGCAGCCGTTACCGCAGCATCCAGCAGCTGGCGGAACGCACCGGGTTGAACGCCCGGGAGCTGTCGCCGCTGGCCGCGGCCGGCGCACTGGAATCGCTGGGCGGCCATCGCCACCAGGTGCGCTGGGCTGCTGCCGGCGTCGAGGAGCCGACTGGACTCTTCGCTTCCCTGGACCGCTTCGAAGCCCTGCCGATGCTCAGGAAGCCCACCGAAGGCCAGGACATCGTCGCCGATTACCGGGCCCTCGGCCTCTCACTGGGGCGTCACCCGGTGGAGCTCCTGCGGCCGCGCCTGGACCGTGAAGGCTACCTGCCGGCCGCCGACCTGCTGGCCCTTCCCCCGGGCACCCGGGTCCGGGTCGCCGGCCTCGTCATCACCAGGCAGCGCCCCGGCACCGCGACGGGCGTCACCTTCATTACCCTGGAGGACGAAACCGGCTATTCCAACCTGGTCGTGTGGAAAGCCGACGCCGAAAGGCAGCGGGACGTGCTCCTGAATGCGCGGCTGATGGGCGTCTACGGCGAGCTGCAGATCGAGGGCAAGGTCATCCACGTGATCGTGCGTCGCCTGTTCGATCACTCGGCGCTGCTGGGCGCGCTGACGGTGGCGTCGCGGGACTTCCGCTAGGAACGCGCACGCTGGCGGGAGGCATCGCGCGAAACGCGCTCCCTCCCCATCGCCTCACCGACGATGCAGGAAGCGGTGCGGCGGCTCCGCCAGCGATCAATCGTCGTCGTTCAGGTCGAACGAGAAGGTGTCCTCCAGCTCTTTCATGGCTTCGCGCTGTTCGCGGATTTCCTCGAGGCGGCGCCGCACTTCCTTTCGGCGCGCGGCGCTCGAATCGGCCGAGCCCTCGAGTTCGGCAATCAGTTCCTCGACGTTGATCTCTACCGAAACGTCGCCGATGTTGTCCGACCCCTTCGCCGGCTCGTAGTCGCTGGAATCATCGTCCGTGTCGTCCTCGTCCAGGTCCACGTCGTCGTCTTCGGACAGAACGTCATCGTCATCGGGCAGGTCGACGTCGCGAGAATTTTTCTGCATTACAAACCTCGTTCACACAAGCCGTCCGCTGGCTCGCGAACAGGTCGTCCCGGACCTGTTTCGCGCTTGTATACCGTGAAAGACAGGGCGGCGCAACAGTGCCGTCGACACTTTTGTTCCGGCACGAGATTTGCTTGCTAATCAGCCGGTTGGGCGATAATTACCGGATCAGCGTATTGAGCTCGAAGATCGGCAGCAGGATGGCGAGAACAATGAGCAAAACCACGGCTGCCATGACGATCACCAGCAGCGGCTGCATGATGCCGAGGAGCGTCGCGATGAGCCCGTCGACCTCGCGCTCCTGGTTGATGGCGGCGCGCTGAAGCATTTCCTCCAGCCGGCCGCTGGCCTCCCCGCTGGCGATGAGGTGAGTGGTCATCGGCGGGAAGAGCTTGCTGCCGGCCAGTGATTTGCTGATGGCGGCGCCTTCCCGCACGCGCAGGGCAGCCTCTTCGACGGCTTCGCGCATGGGCAGGTTCACGACGACCTGGGCGGCGATGCGCAGCGCCTCGAGGATCGGCACGCCGCTGCCGGCGAGGATGCTGAGGGTCTGCGTGAAACGCGCGGTGTTGATGCCGCGTGCCAGCCGGCTCACCACCGGGATCCCGAGCAGCAGGCGATGGTAGCGGCGTTTCACGTGCTCCTTCTTCAGGAGCTGCTTCACGCCGAACGCTGCCGCGACCGTGATCACGACCAGGGCGAGCCAGTAATCGCGCAGGAAATCGCTGGTCCAGAGCATGATGCGCGTGAGCACGGGGAGCTGCTGGTCGTAGTTTTCGAAAATCGTGACGACTTTCGGCACGACGTAGGCCAGCATGAAGCTGATGATGCCGACCGCGGTCACCACGAGCGCGATGGGGTAGATCAGGGCGTTGCGTATCTGCTGCTGGAGCGCCTGCCGCGATTCGGTGAATTCCGCCAGGCGCTCGAGCACGGCATCGAGATGGCCGGACTGCTCGCCGGCGGCGACGGTGGAGCGGTAGAGCTCCGGGAAAGCCTGCGGGAAATCGGCGAGCCCGTCGGCGAGCGTATGGCCTTCCATCACGCGGGCGCGCACGCCGAGCAGGATGCTTTGCGCCCGCGGCTGCTCGTTCTGCTGGCTGACCGCCAGCAGCGCCTCCTCGAGCGGCAGGCCGCTTTGCGTCAGGGTCGCGAGCTGGCGCGTCAAGAGCGCCAGCTCGGAGGCCGAGAGCCCGCGACGCGCGGTGAAGCCGGTACGGCGGCGCGCTTCCTTGCGGGCCACCTCGACCACCCTGACCGGCAGGAGCTCCCGCTCCCGCAGCAGCTGGCGGACGTGCTTGGGCGTATCGCCCTCGAGCAGCCCCCTGGTTTCCTTGCCCGCCTTGTCGAGCGCGACGAACTCGAATGCACCCATCAATCGGCCCGTGTGACGCGCAGGACCTCTTCCAGCGTGGTGGTGCCGGCGAGGACGCGGCGGCGCCCGTCGTCGCGGATACCGGGACTCATGGTGCGGGCGTAGCGCTCGAGTTTCTGCTCGCTGACGCCGTCGTGGATCATCGTGCGCATGGCGTCGTCCACGGCGATCAGCTCGTAGATGCCGGTACGCCCACGGTAGCCGGTGCCGGCTTCCGTTCCGGGCCGGTACAGGGTGGGCGGGTCGCGCGGATCGAGACCGAGGCTCCGGCACTCGTAGTCCCGGGCGGTGTAGGCGACCTTGGTGTCGTCATCGAGCACCCGCACGAGCCGCTGGGCGAGCACGCCGATCAGGCTCGAGGACAGGAGGAACGGCTCGACGCCCATGTCGCGCAGGCGCGTGATGGCGCCGGCCGCGGTGTTCGTGTGCAGCGTCGAGAGCACAAGGTGGCCCGTCAGGCTCGCCTGCACCGCGATCTGCGCGGTTTCGAGGTCGCGGATCTCGCCGACCATGACGACATCCGGGTCCTGCCGGAGGATCGCGCGCAGGCCGCGCGCGAACGTCATTTCCACTTTCGTATTGACCTGCGTCTGGCCGATGCCGTCGATGAAGTACTCGATCGGGTCCTCGACGGTCATGATATTGCGGCTGTGATCGTTGATGCGCTCGAGCGCCGCGTACAGCGTCGTCGTCTTGCCCGATCCCGTCGGACCGGTGACCAGGATGATGCCGTGCGGCTTGTGGATGAGCTCGTCCATGACGGCCAGCGACTGGTCGTCCATGCCTAGCGAGCTCAGGTCGAGCCGGCCCGCCTGCTTGTCCAGCAGTCGCAGCACGACGCGTTCGCCGTGGCCGGACGGCATGGTCGACACGCGCACGTCGACCGCACGGCCGGCGATGCGCAGCGATATGCGCCCGTCCTGCGGCAGGCGCTTTTCCGCGATGTCGAGCTTCGAC
>CAYRKH010000050.1:0-22400 GCA_964424805.1 uncultured Woeseiaceae bacterium | reverse complement strand
ACCAGCCGACGCTGGCCGAGGAGATGGGCATCCTGCAGGAGCGCATCACCTCGACCAAGACCGGCTCGATCACGTCCTTCCAGGCCGTTTACGTCCCGGCGGACGACCTTACCGACCCCTCACCGGCGACCACCTTCGCCCACCTGGACGCGACGCTCGTGCTGTCGCGCCAGATCGCGGAGCTCGGCATCTATCCCGCGGTGGACCCGCTCGATTCCACGAGCCGCATCCTCGACCCGAACGTCATCGGCCAGGAGCACTACGACTGCGCCCGCGGCGTGCAGGCCGTGCTGCAGCGCTACAAGGAGCTGCAGGACATCATCGCGATCCTCGGCATGGACGAGCTGTCGGAGGACGACAAGCTCACCGTGACCCGCGCGCGCAAGATCCAGCGCTTTTTGTCGCAGCCGTTCTTCGTCGCGGAGACCTTCACCGGCACGCCCGGCAAGTACGTGCAGCTGTCCGAGACCATCCGCGGCTTCAACGGCATCGTGAAAGGCGACTACGACCAGCTGCCGGAACAGGCTTTCTACATGGTCGGCTCGATCGACGAAGCGGTCGAGAAAGCCAAGACCATGCAATAAGGACAGGGCTTCATGGCCACGATCCAGGTCGACATCGTTTCCGCTGAAGGCGAGATCTACTCCGGCGCCGCCAACATGGTCTATGCGCCGGCGCGCATGGGCGAAGTCGGCATTGCACCGCGGCACGCACCGTTGCTGACGGCGCTGAAGCCGGGCGAGGTGCGCGTGGAAGACACGGGCGGCAAGGAACACTTCTTCTATATCACCGGCGGCATGCTGGAGATCCAGCCGCACCTGGTCACCGTGCTGGCCGACACCGCGCTTCGCGGCGACCAACTCGACGAATCCGCGGCGCTGGCCGCCAAGCAGCAGGCGGAGGAAGCCCTGAAGGGCGTCTCCGGCGAAACCGACCTCGCCCGCGCCCAGGCCGAGCTTGCCGAAGCCGAGGCGCGCTACCGCGCCGCCCAGAAACTGAAAGGCAAACGGTAGCTTACGCATAAAAGCGCGCCTGCCGCGGTGCCCATATTGGCCGCCGTGGCATCGCGCGCGATGCGCGCTCCTACGGGCTTGCCAAACGCGTTGCGGCGGCGAACGCCGTTGCCGGCGTGATGTCCCGCATGCAGCGGAAGTGGCCCAGCGGGCATTCGGGCTCGAAGCAGGGGCTGCAGTGGAGGTCGAGGTACAGGATCTCCCGCTGCTCCGTCAGCGGCGGCGTGTAGATCGGGCTGCTCGAACCGTATAACCCGACGACCGGCGTGCCCACGGCCGCCGCGATGTGCAGCAGGCCGGAATCGTTGCTGACGGCGACCCGTGCCGCACCCAGCAGGTCCACGGCGTCGAGGAGCGCGGTGCGTCCGCACAAATTGATCGCCGCACCGCCGGACGTGTCCACGATTTCATCGCCGGTCGCTGCATCCTTCGGCGAGCCGAGCAGCCACACCTCGAAACCCGCGTCGCGCAGGCGCTGGGCGAGCTCCGCGAAATGCGGGGCCGGCCAGCGTTTCGCCGGGCCGTGCTCGGCCCCGGGCAACAGCGCTGCAACCGGCCTGGAAGCTGAAAGGCCGAGGCGCTCCATCGCCGCTTCCTGCGCCGCCGCATCCACGCGCAGGTGCGGATACGGCAGCGGCTCCGGCAGCCGCTCGCCGGGCTCGAGCCCCAGCGCGCACAGCCGTTCGACCATCGGTCTCGAACGCGTCCATTCGAGCCGACGCATGTCGTTGATGAGCCCGTAGCGGAACTCGCCCCTTATGCCGGTCCGCCGCGGGATGCGCGCCAGCCAGGGGGCCAGCGCCTTCTTGAACGAGCGCGGCACCACGATGGCCTGCGCGTACTCGCGTTTACCCAGCTCGCGCGCGAGCCGCCACCACGCCCCGAGCCCCAGTTCGCCGTGGCCGACCTCCACCTGGAAACCCTGCCGTACCTCCGGCATGCGCAGCAGCAGCGGGTGCGACCACGCCGGCGCCACCACATCGATCGGCACCTGCCGCCGCGCGGCGAGCGTCCGGAGCAGGGAGTTGGTCATGACCATGTCGCCGATCCAGGCCGGGCCAACGACAAGGACGGCACCGCCGGCCGTGGTCACCGGGGCTCGCTGCGCAAGCCCGCGCGGGCTGCCCGCAGGCCTGGCGTGACGATATGGGGAGACACGCGAGGGGCCATCAATGGCTCCATTGAATCTTCAGTATCATAACTATTTGTTACAACGGTATAACTCACTACTATTGACCGATATTCTATCGCTCTATAGAATCTGGCCGCATGTCAGTCCGCAAAGCCAACGCCCGGCGCGACCCCGAGAATGCCAGATACCGGCAGCAGCGGCTGCAGGCGATTCGCTCGGCCGCGGCGGTGTTCGCCGAAAAGGGTTTCCACGGCGCGAGCACGCGGGATATCGCGGAGCACCTCGGTATCAAGCAAGGCAGCCTCTATTACTATTTCAGCTCCAAGGAGGAGGCGCTCGGTGAAGTCTGCCTTTTCGGCATCGAGGACTACGTCCAGCGCATGGAGACGATCGCCGAGAGCGACCAGCCGTTCGAGGCGAAGCTCCTCGCGACGCTGACGTCGCACCTGTCGAGCTATCGCGAGAAGAACGAAGCGCTCAAGGTCTACAACGACGAGCGCCTGTACCTGCCGGAGGAGAAGCGCAAGGTCCTGAAGCAGCTCGGCAGCCGCTACCGGCAGCTGCTCGAGGGCATCTTCGAGGAAGGCATCCGGCAGCACGTCATCCGCGAATCCATCGACTGCCATTTCGCCGCGCTCGCCGTGATCGGCATCTGCAATGCCTGGGGTGACATCATCGTGCGCGACCCGGACCTCGACATCTTCGACATCATCCAGAAATGCACCGATCTGCTGCTGCACGGATTCTCCGAGCGGCGCAAATCGGACCGCAACGGCGAGCCGGCCCTGCGCGCTGCCGCCAACCATTAGCCCGTAAGCAAGGAAGGAACATGGCCGAACAGAAAGCAACCAATGTCACGTGGCACGGCGGCGACGTCACCCGGGAAGATCGCTACCATATCCTGCGCCAGAAAGGTGCGACGATCTGGTTTACCGGGCTGTCCGGGAGCGGCAAAAGCACCATCGCGGTCGCCGTCGAACGAGCCCTCTTCAACATGGGCAAGCTGTCCTACCGGCTGGACGGCGACAACGTGCGCATGGGCATCAACAAGAACCTCGGCTTCTCCGAGGCGGACCGCAAGGAAAACATCCGCCGCATCGGCGAGGTCGCGAAGCTCTTCGGCGATGCCGGCACCATATCCCTGTCGAGCTTCATCAGCCCCTACAAAGCGGACCGCGACGAAGTCCGGGCCTTGCACGAGGCCGCCGGCCTGCCCTTCGTCGAGGTGTACGTGGACTGTGCACTGAGCATCGCCGAAGCGCGCGACCCGAAGGGGCTGTACAAGAAAGCCCGCGCCGGCGAGATCCGGAATTTTACCGGCATCGACGATCCGTACGAGGAGCCGGTGAACCCGGAAATTCACCTGAAGACGGATGAAATGACGCTCGAGGAGGAAGTCCGCATCGTCGTCGACTACCTCGTGCAGAACGAGATCATCAAAGAACAGTATTTCACCCGCGCGAACGACACGGCCGACGAGCCGTCCGCCGTCGCCGTCTAGCGTCCAGGAGACTCCAGTGATCAAACCTCACGGGGCAGATGCCCTGAACCCCTTGCTCGTGTCCGATGAACAGAAGCGGCGCGCGCTGCTTGCCGAGGCGGAAACGCTTCCGTCGCTGGTCCTGAACTCGGCGGCCGCCGCCAACGCCGTGATGCTCGGAGGCGGTTATTTCACGCCGCTCACGGGCTACATGAACCTGGCGGATGCGCTCTGCGTCGCCGAAACCCTGCATACCACCGACGACCTGTTCTGGCCGGTGCCCGTGCTGAACCTGACCGACGACATCAGCGCCATCAACGGCGCGAAGCGCATCGCCCTGCGCGACCCGAACGTTGCGGGGCAGCCGGTCCTCGCCGTCATGGACGTCGCGGACATCGAGGACGTCGAAGACGAAACCCTGGACACGATCACCCGCGAGGTCTTCGGCACGCTGGACCCGAGCCACCCCGGCGTGGCGGTATTCAGGAAGCTCGGCCGCTACTGCGTCTCGGGCGATATCCAGGTGTTGAACCTGAGCTACTTCGAAACCGACTTCCCGGGGACCTTCAAGACCGCCGTCGAGATTCGCGAGGAGATCGCCGCACGCGGCTGGAACAAGGTCGTTGCTTTCCAGACGCGCAACCCCATGCACCTCGCACACGAGGAACTTTGCCGCATGGCGCTGGAGCGGCTCCAGGCAGACGGCCTGGTCGTTCACATGCTGCTCGGCAAGCTGAAGGCGGATGACGTGCCGGCCCCGGTGCGCGAGGCCTGCATCCGCAAAATGGTCGAGGTCTATTTCCCGGAGAACACGGTGATGGTGAACGGCTACGGCTTCGACATGCTGTATGCCGGTCCTCGGGAAGCGGTGCTGCACGCCGTGTTCCGCCAGAACATGGGTGCCACCCACCTGATCGTCGGGCGGGACCACGCCGGTGCCGGAGGCTTCTACGGCCCCTTCGATGCGCAGGCCATTTTCGACGAGCGCCTGCCGGCCGGGGCGCTGGAGATCGAGATCTTCAAAGCCGACCACACGGCCTGGTCGAAGAAGCTGAACCGCGTGGTGATGATGCGCGAAGCCCCGGACCACACGCCGGACGACTACGTGATCCTGTCGGGCACCAAGGTCAGGGAGATGCTGAGCGCCGGCATTGCGCCGCCGCCTGAATTCTCGCGACCGGAAGTGGCCCAGATCCTGATGGAGCACTACCAGCTCGAAAAAGCGAGCTGATGCCGCGTAGGAGCGCGCATTGCGCGCGATGCCACGGCGGCCAATATGGCGCATCGTGCGCAATGCGCGCTCCTACAGCGGAACGCTTTTGACGGCAATGCCGCGCCGGCCTATGCTGCCACTCCGAAAAACAAGTTCCGAAGAGTAGATGCATACACGTACGCTGGCAGCGGTTCTCGTCCTGGCACTCGCCCCTGCCGGTGCATGGGCCCAACAACCGGAGCCGCCGCCGGAGCCGGCCGCACCCGCGGACTCGCTGAAGATCTACATCTCGGCCGACATGGAAGGCGTGGGCGGCGTCGTCACGGGCGAGCAGCTCGGCCCAAGCGGCTTCGAGTACGAGCGCTTCCGCGAGTTCATGACCGCCGAGGTCCTGGCCTGCATCGAGGCGGCCCGCGCCGCGGGCGCAACGGAAATCCTCGTCGCCGACGCGCACGGCAACGGCCAGAACCTGCTGATCGAACGCTTGCCGAAAGACGTGATGGTGGTGCGTTCCTGGCCCCGCCCGCTCGGCATGATGGGGGGCATTGACGAGACGTTCGACGGCGCCATCCTCCTCGGCTACCACGCGAGCACCGCCAACGAGCGCGGCGTGCGGGCGCACACGTTTTCCAGCGCGAACGTCACCGGGTTCCGCCTGAACGGCCGGTCCATGTCCGAGGGCGGCATGAGCGCGGCCATCGCCGGGCACTTCGGGGTGCCGATCATCATGGTGTCCGGGGATCACGTGGCCGTGGCCGAAACGCAGGTAATCGTCGGCGATGTCGAAGGCGCGGTAGTGAAATGGGCGATGGGCTTCCACTCGGCCCGCACGCTGACGCCCGGGGCCGCACAGGACGTAATACGAGACCGGACGCGCGCGGCCATCGAACGCATCGGCGAATTTGAACCCTACGTGCTGGAGACGCCCGTCGAGATGGAGTTGAGCCTCAAGCACTACCGCCCGATCGAGCTGCTCGGCTACCTCCCGGGAGTCGAGCGCGTCGCCTCGCACACGATCCGTTTCACCGGGGAGGACATCCTCGAGGTTTCGAACTTCCTGACCTTCGCGCTGAGCTACCAGGTCGACCTGCAGCCGTAACATCCGTCTCCCCGGCTGTCGATTCTCCGTTCCCCGCATCGACTACAGGGCAGCTACATTCAGGGAAAGCTGTCCAACAGAGGAGATCGACCGATGAAAGTCATGGTATTCGTAAAAGCAACGCCGGGCTCCGAAGCCGGCGAGATGCCGACCGCGGAGCTGATGTCGCAGATGATGGCCTACAACGAGGAACTGGTGCAGGCCGGCATCATGCGAGGCGGCGACGGCCTGAAACCCAGCTCGGCAGGTGCCCGCGTACACTTCTCCGGAAAGAACCGCACCGTTACCGACGGACCGTTCGCGGAGACCAAGGAGCTGGTCGCCGGCTACTGGCTGTGGGAGGTCGAGTCCCTGGAGGAGGCGATCGAATGGGTCAAGCGCTGCCCCAACCCGATGTACGAGGATTCCGACATCGAAATCCGACCGGTGATCGAGCCCGAGGCGGACTTCGCCGAGATCATGACGCCGGAGCTGAAAGAGGACTGGAAGCGAATCCAGGCGGAAAGCGAAAAACGCGCCAGGTAGGCGACGGCCGCGCCCTGGCTCGCGACGCGGGCAGAGTCGGCCGAAATATCGTGGTATCGTGGCTCCCGAACCCGGGGCCCGCTGCCCGTCGGGAGCTCCGCGCCAACGTACAATAAATTCACAGGAGCCATGACCTTGAAGCCACTCTACCGCGCCCTGCCGCGCCTGCTCACCGCCATTATCCCCGGCGCCTTCCTGCTGGCGCAGGCCGCCGCCGCCGGCGACGTGCCCATCGTGCATCCGGGCGCCCCGGGTGAGGCGCCGCGGGCGCTCAGCGCCGACGAGGCGGTCGAAATCGCGAACACCGGCTACTCGCCGGCCGACGTCCGCTTCATGCAGGACATGATTCCGCACCATTACCAGGCGGTGCAGATGGCGGCGCTGGTGGCCGATCGCACGAACCGGCCGGAGCTCGTCGACACGGCCGGCCGGATCGACGCCTCGCAGAAGGACGAGATCGCCTACATGCAGAAATGGCTGCGGGAACGCGGCGAGAACGTGCCGGAACCGGCCGAGCACCAGGCGATGCATACGGACCACCGGATGGCCGGCATGGCCACGCCCGAGCAGATGGCCGAGCTGGCGGACCTGGAGGGCGCGGCCTTCGACCGGATGTTCCTGGACCTGATGATCGCTCATCACACGGGCGCGCTCAGGATGGTCGAGGAGCTGCTCGAGCAGCCGGGTACGGCGTACGACCCGGTGTTCTTCGAGTTCACGACGGACGTCACCAATGACCAGAACGCCGAGATCGAGCGCATGCACGGGCTGCTGCTCGGGCTCTCCGCGGACCCCCGCGTGGGGCTTGCCGCCGGGCTGGACGACGCCGAACAGGCGATCGCGAACCTGGAGCTCGTGACCACGCTGCCCCGGCCGCCGGGCTTTTTCGATCCGCGCAACCCGATGGAGGCGCCGCCGAGCCTGCTGCAGGCCGAACAGGACGAGCAGGAAGAAGGGGCGGAACAGCCGGGCGGCGACGAACACTCGCGCACCCCGCTCCTCAGCTTCTCGAACACGGACATGGCGTTTGCCGGCGACGTGCTGGTCGCCGGCAGCTACCACGGCTTCAACGTCTACCGATTGCAGGAGGACGGTGTGCCTGCGCTGCAGAGCTCCGTGGTCTGCCCGGGCGGACAGGGTGACGTTTCCATCGTCGGCCACCTCCTGTTCATGTCCGTGGAGGAAACGCGCGGCAGGCTCGACTGCGGGCTGCAGGGCGTCGGTGAGAAGATCAGCGACGCGCGTTTTCGCGGGCTGCGCATCTTCGACATCAGCGACCTGGCCCGCCCGGTGCAGGTGGGCGCGGTACAGACCTGCCGCGGCTCGCACACGCATTCGGTCGTTGACGGTCCCAACGAGGACGGCAACATCATCGTGTACGTCTCCGGCACCTCCAGCGTGCGCGACGAAAAAGAGCTGGACGGCTGTATCGGTGAGATCCCGGGTGACCAGCGCACGGCACTGTTTCGTATCGACGTGATCGAAGTCCCCGTCGACGATCCGGCCAGCGCCCGCATCGTGGACAGCCCGGCCGTGTTTGCCGATGCGGAGACCGGCGTCATGGCAGGCCTGTGGCGCGGCGGCGATCACGGTGAGGATACCCAGGAAACGTACCGTACCGACCAGTGCCACGACATCACCGTGTTTCCCGCGCTCGGCATCGCGGCCGGCGCCTGCTCGGGCAACGGCATCATCTTCGACATCTCGGATCCCCTGCATCCGGAGCGCCTCGACGTGGTGGTCGACAAGGGCTTCGCCTACTGGCATTCCGCAACCTTCAACAACGACGGCACCAAGGTCCTGTTCACCGACGAGTGGGGCGGCGGCAGCCGCGCACGCTGCCGGGCCTACGACCCCCTGACCTGGGGCGCGGACGCCATCTACGACATCGTCGACGGGCAGCTCGAATTCCGCAGTCATTACAAGCTGCCGGCGCCGCAGACCGAGCAGGAAAACTGCGTCGCGCACAACGGCTCGATCATCCCCGTTCCCGGCCGCGACCTCTTCGTGCAGGCCTGGTACCAGGGCGGTCTGACGGTGGTCGATTTCACCGACTCCGCGCATCCGGTCGAGATCGCGTATTTCGACCGCGGCCCGCTGAATGCGGAGGAGCTGGTGTTCGGCGGCTACTGGTCGACGTACTGGTACGGCGGCAAGATCTACGGCACCGAGACCATGCGCGGCCTTGACGTGCTGGCACTGGTCCCCAGCGACTACCTGAGCGAGAACGAGATTGCCGCGGCCATGCTCGCCCGGTACCCGGACGACCGCTTCAATCCGCAGCAGCAGCTGCCCGTGAGCTGGCCGGCCGAACCGGTGGTGGCCCGGGCCTACATCGACCAGCTGCGGCGCGGCGATTCCCTGCCCGATGCGACAGTGAACGCCCTCGGCGAAGCGCTCGACCAGGCCTCGGCGCGCCTGGGGAACGGCGCTGAAGACAAGAGG
Organism: uncultured Woeseiaceae bacterium; assembly: GCA_964424805.1. Taxonomy (GTDB): domain Bacteria; phylum Pseudomonadota; class Gammaproteobacteria; order Steroidobacterales; family Woeseiaceae; genus IDS-8. Next base: position 13,493 of record CAYRKH010000050.1, on the reverse strand, counting down.
CTGGCCGACCGGCTGGACTCGCTGGCCGGGGACCTCGATGCGGGCAGTGGCACCGCCGTCGTGGCGAAGCGTCTCGACGGGCTCGCGGCGACCTTGACCGGGATCGCCGCCCGCCTGCGCTGAATCCGGCGGCGGCCGCCAGGCTAGGGAATCGTATTCCCTCGCATTGCCAGTCGGTCCGCCGCCAGCGTTTCCCGGACCCGGCCGAGCAGCTCCTCCACGCGCGGATCGTTCCGGACGGCCGCGAACAGCGGGCTCGTGCGTACCTGGTCGGTGCGCCGCCAGCCTGCAAGGCGGGCTTCTTCCAGGTACGCGAGCACGCGGTCAGGCTCATTTCGCAAGCTCGCGATGGCGGCCCGGTAGTAGGCGACGACCCCGGGGAAACCGGTTTCTTTCGCGAAGGCGGCGAGGTGTTCGTCCGCCTCCGAGAGCGTCAGCTCGGCTGCCCGGGTGCGGCCGGCAAGCTGCCGGGCGCACGCGAGATGCAGCGCGTGCCAGTGCCCGAACGCCAGGTCCCAGTGGCTGTGAAGCCTTTTCGAATCCCGGCCGGCCAGTGATTCGTACTCGCGGATCGCGGTGTTCGGATCCCCGTTGAGCAGCGCCGCATAGGCGCGATAAGGCGGCATGCCGATGTGCTCCGGAAAGCGTTCGTCGTAATCCCGGACGGCTGTCGCGACCCCGGCGTAATCGCCCTGGTACTGGTGCCAGGCGAGCAGGACGTCGAGCTGCCGGACCGGGTCGGTAGCACGCGCGAGGCCCGCATCGATCCACTGCCGGCTGCGAAGGTAGTCGCCCTGCTCGAGCAGGACCATGGCGAGCTCCATGTAGGCTTCGGCCTGCCGGATGCCGGCGTCGATCCCCGCCTCGTACCAGTCGACCGCCTCGCCGTGGCGGCCGGCAAGCCAGGTCATGTACCCGAGCCCCCAGAAGGCGTTCAGGTAGCGGGGATCGACGTCCAGCGACCGCCGGAACCAGCGTTCCGCCCGGCTGGTTTCGCCGAGCTGGGCCAGGAGCGTCGCATGGATGTTGATGGTGTGGACATTGATAGGGTCCTTCCGCAGCGCGGTCGTCGTGTACCCGAGTGCTTCCCGGTTGCGGCCCAGCGACCGCAGGGTCCACGCCTGCATGCCAATCGAACCGATGGCGTTCGGGTCGCGCTCTTGGGCGATGCCGAATGCAGCCAGCGCATCGCTGAAACGGTTCTCGTAAAAGGCGAGCAGGCCCGCGGCGTGCCACGGTAGCGCCGACTGCGGATCGAGCTCCTGGGCTTTCGCAATGAGCGCCTGGATTTCGTCGCGTACGTCCGCGACGGGCCGTCCGGCATACTGGCTCGTCAGCGCCAGCGTCTCCGCGAGACCGGCATAAGGCCGCGCAAATCCCGCATCCAGCTTGATCGCACGCCGGAACTCGAGCGCCGACCGCTCCAGGTCGTCGGCGCTGTGCTTACGCTGCAGGTGCTTGCCGAGCAGGTACGCTTCCAGCGCTTCCGGCGTGGTCTCCGCGGGCGGGGTTTCCAGGCCCTCCAGCAGCCCGGCGAGGCGCGGCTCGAGCGCCGCGCCGACTTCCAGCGCCACGTGCTCCTGGATGGTGAGCAGGTCGGAGAACGGGCGTTCGTAGACGCGGCTGAACAGGTGGAAGCCGTTCCGCACGTCGACGAGCTGCGCGCCGATCCGGACCCGGTCGCCGTGACGCCGTACGCTGCCGTCGAGCACGTAGGCGACACCGAGCGCGCGGCCGATCTCCCGCACGTCCTTGCCGGAGTCCTTGAATGCGAACGCGGACGTGCGCGCGACGACCGCCAGCGCTTCGATGCCGGAGAGCCGATGAATCAGCTCCTCGGAGAGCCCGCTGCTGAAATACTCGAGTGCCGGGTCGTCGCTCAAATTGGCGAACGCGAGGACCGCGATACCGTTCTCTGCCAGGGGCGCTTCTGCCTCCGGCGCGGGGCGCTCGACCTCCAAGCTCGGGATCGCCAGCCAGCCGCCGGCGGCGAGCAGCACTGCCAGCGACGCTGCCGCCCAGGGAACGATCCGGCGATACCGGGAAGGCGGCCCGGCGGCCGGCGCGGTCGCGGGTGCATCCGCCGTCATCACGGCCGGCGTTTCCTGCAGGGGCGACGGCGCTTCGATCAGGCGGTAGCCGCGGCGCGGCAAAGTCTCGACGTAGCGGGGCGAGCGGCGGTCGTCGTCGAGCGCCTGGCGGATGTCCGAGATGCAGCGGGAGAGGGTCTCGTCGGCGACGACCAGCCCGGGCCAGACCTCGGCCATCAGCTCTTCGCGGCTGAATACCTTCCCGGGCTGCGCCGCGAATGCCATCAGCAGCGCCATCGGCCGCGGCCCGAGGCGCCGCGGGCCGGAGGGGGCCGCTACCGTCCCGTCTTCGGGACGCACTTCGCAGTCCCCGATCCTGAAGCCCTGAGCCAGCCACCCCATGCGCCGAAGTTTCGGCGGCGCGGGTCGCCGATGCAAGCACTCCCGCGCGGCGCCTTGCCGGCTCGTACAGGGCGGCGTCAACCCATTCTCAGGATTTATTCAGCACTTTCTCAGGACTTGCCGCTGCCGCGGGGCGCAGGTTACCGCTCCATGGATCGTGCGCTGACAGCTTACGCCACCGCCGGTGCGCTGGGTGCCCTGCTCCTCGCCTTCGGCGGAGGGGCGGTGGCGCAAGGCACGGAGTTCAACCTTTCCTGCCATGCCGACGAGGTGCTGGTCGGTATCAGCGGGCGCCAGGGGTGGTGGATGGAAGGCATCGCGGCCCGCTGCCGGACCGTGGAACCGTCCGGTGCGCTGGGCCCATCGGTGCGATCCAGCGAATACGCCGGCGGCACCGCCGGCACGCTCAAGACTTTCGACTGCAGGCCGGGCGAGGTGATGGTCGGTTACAGCGGCTCGCAGGGCGACAACGGCTACGTGCTGCACGTGCGGGAAATCCTGTGCGCCCCGTGGCGGCCGGAGTTGCGCGTCGCGGGAGCGCCGGCACGAGCGTCCAGCGCGTTCGACACGAAGGCCGCGCCCGGCAGCCCGATAAGCGAAACCTGCCGGGACGGCCGTACCGGTACGCGCCTGCGGGGGCGCGCCGGAACGTACCTCGACAAGCTCATCGACATCGGCTGCAGCCACATGGCCGGCGCGATGCCGGCGGCGCCTGCGCCGGGAAGCGGGAAACCATGACGACACGCCCGCCGATGAATCGGCCGAGGCCTACGGAGGAGCTAATAATGAACGGGAACAACATCACGGGGCGGCTCAGGCTGCTGGTTCTTCTTTGCGCGCCGCTGCTGCTGGCAGCGCCCTTGTCGGAAGTCCTGGCCCAAACCCAGATCCTGCGGCCAGGCCAGACGCTTACGCCGCTGCGGCGCGCGACCGCCGAGCCGGGCACCAACGCTTTCGCCAGCATCAATCGCAGCGAGCAAGGGCACAGCCTCGTCAACTCGTACCTGTTCGCCATGGTCAGTCATTACCTGTACCCGCACGCCTGGGAGCCGAACCCGGGCAACAACTTCGTCACCTTCAGGAACCTGGCCAAAGCGAAGTTCGAGCTCTGGGGCATGGACAAGGTGGACATCCGTTCGAAGGGCAACGTCCAGTACGTCGTCATGTCGGACGAGAACGTCATCATCCTCGGGTTTCGCGGCAGCGACGCCATCAACCACATGGATGCTTTCGCGGACTGGATCGCGACGGATGCCATGGCGCTGCAGAAGAAGGTCTCGACCTGGGGAACCGTGGCGTACGACTCGAAGAACTTGTTCGGCCAGTCGGTTACCACCCGCAAGGAGCCGGGGGTACATACCGGTATCACGAACGCCTACTGGACGGTCCGTAGCGACATCAACAACCTGATTCACCAGCACGGGGGCCGGTCGAAGAAGCTTTTCATCACGGGTCACAGCCTGGGAGCCGGGCTGGCCATCATCGCGGCGATAGACCAGGGATACGCCGGCCGGTCGACTAGCCGGCGGTTCGTGGCGCAGGGCGTCTACACCTACGGCGGTCCGCGCGTCGGCAACGGTATCTTCAAGGAGCTGTACGACTCGAAGCGGAGCGCAGGCGGTGCAAAGGCGCTGAATACCCATCGCTACGTCAACTACAACGACATCATCGCGATGCTGCCCGGCGACCTGCTGGTGCACGACGCGATGTACGTCCCGATCAGTCACTACGGTCCGGGCGAACCGCACGATAACGTCAAGTACATTCACGTCGGGCGGACCAGCAACATCCGGCAGAACGGGACGATCGACCGTGACAGCAGGGAGCATCGCGGGCTTGGCCAGATAACCCGGCACCACAGCTCGCTCTATGCCCATCACATCTACCAGGCGCACGTCGTCGGCAACAGCTGGGCCGGACGCATGCCGCCGCCCCCGGCTCCGGTTACCGGGTTCGAGTGAGGCCGCGGCAATGAGCAGACACAGTTCCGCGACTCGCCGTGTTCCGCTGGCGCTCGCCGGCGTCGCCGGGCTCGCGCTGGGCGCCTGCCAGGCGCTGCCGCCGGCGATGAGCACGGCGCTCGTGGGCTTCGGCCAGGACGTCCTTGCCGCGGCGGCGCAGAACTTCACGCCGCAGTACTCGGCCTCGATGCAGGACCTGTTCCTGGCGATGGCCGAAACCGCAACCGGGATGCCGTTCACCGTGGAGGACGGCGGCGACCCGTACGCGGAGCAGGAGTACGACGACGGCTACGCGGAGGACCCCTACGCCGCGGACGCCTACGCGGACGCCCAGTACGAGGAGGAACCCTACGGGCAGGACGCCTACGCCGGGTATCCGCCGGCCCCGGCCGCCTATCCATCGGATGCTTACGCCGGTTCTGCCGCGTTGCCGGGCGCGCCGTACGGCGAGCCGACCGGCACCGCGCTGGAGGTCGCCCTCCTCGCCCAGCAGCGCATGCCCGACGGGCAGGTACGGCTGCGGCCGGTACAGGACGGCGACGTGCTTCGCGACGGCCGCGGCGATCCGGCGCGCGGCGACATGATCAAGGTGTTCTTCAACGCCACCTGTGCCTGCTACGTCTACGTCATCGGCATCGACGCGACGGGCTACGTCGCGCAGATCTTTCCCGCGCGCGGCACGGGCGCGGGCCCCGTGCAACCCGGTGCGGACTACCTCGTGCCGGGCGGTACTACCTGGTGGGGGCTCGACGACTACCGGGGCATAGAGCAGGTTTACTTTATCGCCTCGCACGAGCGACGCCCGGATATCGAGCGCCTCGTCGCGCAGCTCGCCGGCCAGCGTCCAAACGTGCCGCCGGGGTATCGGCCGGTACGCGAGCCGGCGGTCGTGCCGACCCAGCGCGGGCTGGTGCAGGTGCAGTCCGCCGCACCGGCGTCGGTACCGACCCAGGCGGGAAGTACACAGTCGATCAGCCCGACCCTGTTCCAGTCCACCGTCGCGAATGCCGACCTCGTCATTACGCGCTGGTTCCGGCACGAGTGAGGTGCGCATGAAAAGAAAAGACAGGCGGCGGCCGGCCGTCGCCCTGGTTTTGTTGGCCCTCTTGTTCGGCTCGGCGTGTGCCCAGGAAGGGGCGGGCGAGGGCCCGAGGGGGCTCGTCGAGGTCGAGGGCGCCGCGCCCGGCCAGCCGGCGCCGGCTGCCCGTCCCGGCCAGGTGGCGTCGTCACCGCCCGGCGACGCCGTACCGCTGGAGGCCGGCCGGGAATACGCCCCGGGCACGCGGGTCGCCTCCGTCTCCGACGGCGTGTCCTTCGTGGTTCCGGAAGAATGGCTCGGCGGGCTGCCGGCGGGTTCCGCGGCCTTCATGTTCGGTTCCCACACGCGCGCCGGGCTGGGGCTGGTCATCATGCGGCCGGCCACGAGCTGGCAGGAAATCGAGCTTTTCCTGAACCAGCCGCAGGACCTGGGAGACGGCGTGATCCTTGCTCCCAGCGGGCCCGGCCAGCGCACCGCGCGCGGCTACGAGATCGGCCTCGCGAATGCCTTTTACGCGGGGCACGCGATCGGGCGCCTCGGCAGCAGCGGCAACGGGGCCGTCGTGTTCTTCGGCGGTCCCGCCGGCGATCGCGACTACTACGCGCGGCTCGCCGCCGGCACGGCTGCGTCGGTCGCGTTCGCCGCGCCGCGCGAGAGTGCGGCCGCAGGGCAGTGGCGCCGCTACCTGGCCGGCATGATGCTGAGGCGCATGAGCTCCTATTACAGCGGCGGCGGTCCCACCGGCAGCTATGTCGGCGGCAGCTCGTCGCAAACGCTGCATCTCTGCAGCGACGGGAGCTATGCCTACTTCTCGCAGTCGAGCGTCGCCGCCGACGGCGGCAGCGGCACCACCGGCTACAGTGCCGGAGACGGCGCGGAGCTCGGCCAGTGGAGCGTGGAAACGGTCGGGGATCGAGCGGTGCTCAGCCTGCGCTCGAACAGCGGCGGCCTGTCACAACACTCGCTCGAGCTGCGGGGCAACGAAACGCACATCGACGGGGAACGCGCCTACAGGGTGCGGAGCGACCGCTGCGGCTGAGCCGCCGAAAGCACCGGAGGAACACACGATGCACATCCGACAACGCCTGCTCGCCGTCCCGGCACTCTGCCTGCTCTCGATGCCGCTCATCGCCGCCACCGGCTTCGAGCAGTTCGAAGAGTCCCGCAGCGACCCGGCCGAGTGGACGATCGCCGTCTACCTGGATGCCGACAACGACCTCGAGAAGTTCGGCCTCATCGACATGAACGAGATGGAGCTCGGGATCCGCGGCGACGTCAATGTCATCGTGCTGATCGACCGCGCCGAGGGCTACGACGAGTCGGACGGGGACTGGACCGATGCGCGTGTGTATCGCATCGTCCACGACGCCGATACGAACGTGCTCCGCTCGCCCGTGATCGCCCGGCCGGGCGAGGTCAACATGGGAGATCCGGCGGTGCTGGAAGCTTTCCTGGCGGCCACCCTGCAAAACTTCCCCGCGAAGCGCACCGCCCTCTTCATGTGGAATCACGGCGGCGGCTGGCAGGCACACGCCGTGGACCATGGCGTGCCGGGCCGGCCGCAAGCCGCGGACTCCCTCACGCTGCCGCAGCTGTCCTCCGCCATTCGCGGGGCGCTCGCCCGGGTGGGCCGCGACACGCTGGACCTCGTCGGTTTCGACATGTGCCTGATGGCGCAGTACGAAGTCGCGCTCGAGCTCCAGGGACTCACCGAGGTGCTGGTAGCTTCGCAGGCCACGGAGCCGGGCGACGGCTGGCCGTATGACCGGGTGCTGCCGGAGTTCGGCGACTCGAAGGCGACTACTGCCGGGGTCGCCGCGGGGATCGTCGAGCAGTTCGATGGATACTACCGCGAGCGCCAGGAGGCGATCACAACGCTGGCCGCCTACGACCTCGCCCACCTGCCCACGTTCAGCGAGCGCTTCGACCGGCTGCTGGCCAAACTGGAGCCGGCGCTGCCGGAGCTTTGGCCGGTGGTTTCGCGATCCATCTTCTTCGCGGAGGGCTACGCGCCGCGCACGGAGCTGCAAAGGAGCAGTAACGCGCTGGCCAGCGTCGATCTCCTCGACGCCTTCCGCCGGATGGAGTTGAACGCCCGCGGCTTCCCCGCGAAAGGCGAGCTGCGCGAGCTGGAAAAGGCGCTGGACAACCTGCTCATCACCCACAAGACGAGCCCGCTGCGCCGCCTGAGCAACGGTATCGCGATCTACGCGCCGGTCACGGCCGCCGTGTTGAACGAAGGTTACGACGAGCTCGTCATCAACGACGCGAGCCGCTGGCGGCATTTCATCGGGCAGCTCCACGGCCTGCAGGCAGCCGCCAGCCAGGCACCGGTCATCCACGACCTGCAGCTCGTCGACTGGAAGGCTGAACGCCCGATCCGGGAGGCGCTGCCGCTCAACACCCACGGCGTGAGTTACGTCGTGGAAGGCCGTGACCTGCTGTGGCTGCGCGGGCTGCGGGGACAATGGGACGAGAAGGGCGAAGGCCTGCTCGTGTCGCACCGCGCGAGCATCGTGGACGCGAACTGGTCCGTAAGGGCGCGGGATACGGCGGCCGACCGGATCGACCTGATGATTCCCCGGTTCAGCGACGGGACCAACCGGCTGGTGACGCAGCTCGACGGCTACCGCTATCTCGTCTCCGGCGGCGAGAAGGCTTATTACGCGACCGTGGAGGAGGCCGGCGATTACATCCTGGTGCCGATTCTTTTTCATCACCCGGAAGCGGGGGACCTGGTCGGCACGATCTATTTCCACCCCCGCTGGTGGTACCCGGTGGCGGTCGAGCTCGAGCAGCCGCAGCCGGACGGTTCGGTCGTCTACCGGCAGGTCAGGCCGGAGGCGGAACACGAGATCACCCTGTTGTTCGAGTACCTGGGGAAGGACGGCACGCGGTCCTACGTGACCGGCCGGCGCATGGCGTGGGGCGGCGGCCCGGAGCTCCTCCTCGGGCTTGACCAGCCCGGGAACTACGTGTTCGGCGTCACGGCCGAAGCGATCGGCGGCAAGGCGACGCATGCGCTTTTCGACTACCGCGTCGGCGAAGACCCGGGGCTCGAGGCTTTCATGGACAAAGGCAGCAGCTTCGAGCTCGACGACCTGCTCGGCACCTGGGAAATGATCGAGGCCGAGGCGCTGGCCGGCAACGGCGCAATCGTGCCGAACGGCGTCCTCGTGGAGTATGCGCGACATCCGGAGAAACAGGCGCTGATGATCAGCACCATGACGGCACCGCAGCGCAATGCCGCTTTCAAGGCGCGCGAGCTGGTGTACCTGGACCGGCGGATGGTGCCGCACCTGCGCAGCTTCAAGATCGACACGGAGGGCCTGCCCGAAGACCTTTTGGGCGTCGAATTCTCGATCAACCTGGTGGGGCTCTACGTGCAGGATGGCCGCCCTGTCATGCTGACCCGCAACACCGTTTCCGGGCTGAACTACGCCTTTGCGAAGGTGGGCCAGCCGGCAGCCGGAGGGGTCGCCGCCGCCCCGACGGGCGGCGCGCCGGGCGCGCAACCCCCGCCTCCGGCTTTCGGCCAGCCGTCACCGGCGACCGCGCCCGGGCCCGCGATGCTGACGCTGGACGGGTTATGGCAGCGCCACGACGGCGTCATCCTCATCGTCGAGGGCGACCAGTTCCAGGTGAACCAGTACGGCATAGCCGTCGACGCCGGCCGGTTCGCGATCCAGGGCAACGTGCTGACCACGCAAAGCAGCTACACGGGCGCGATCGACCAGTACCGGTTCGCGCTGGAGTCGGCCGTGCTCCGGCTTCAGGACAGCTACGGCGGGTTGTACGTGTACCAGCGGCTGCAGTAACCCCGGCCCGTCACGCCGGGGACGGCCAGGTGAACTCGGGACGCAAGCCCGCGTAAACCGGCCGGCCGTCGTCAGGTTCCCGAGCGCCTGTCGACGCATCGAAAAACGCATGGTAGGTCGCGGGCAGCTTGCTCGAATCGAAGCCCATGAGGCTCGGCACGATCGCCCGGATCCGCCGCTGCTTGTCATCCAGCATGATGGGTTGGCCGCAGGCCGAGCAGGTGCAAAGCTCCATCGGCCCGTCGGGGTTCCGGTCGTTGAATGCCTGGCGCTGCAGGCCGCCGGGATTGTCCACTTTCAGGTCATCGTGCCTGAAAAAGACCACGTGCGTGCTGTCTTGTCCGGTTACGCGCTTGCAGACCGAGCAGTGGCAGGTGTGATTGTCCAACGGGTCATTGTCCGCATGGGTGTGAACGTGGTCGCACCCGCCTGTGTACTTGTGTGGCATGACTGGCACCTCTCGATGGACGAATGTCGATGCTTCGCCGTTCCATTATAGTCGTCCTGCTTCCCGGCCCGGCGGGATCGGGGCAGCCCTTGACCTGCTTCCGATAAGGACCATAATCAATAATGACGTCACCCCGGAAGAATCCGCGGGGTTTTCGGCTCCCTTCAAGCTGCGGCCTGGAGGTTTTTTTTGCTCAGGTCTCGGAGAGACGCCCAATGCTCGTGCAGCTGCGGACCGACCGTAACATCGAAGGCCACGAACGCCTGGCGCGCCACGTCGAGAACGAGGTGCAGTCCGCGCTGGCCCATTACAGCGACCGATTGACCCGCGTCGAGGTGCACCTCGGCGACGAGAACAGCGCGCAGAAATCCGGCGCCGCCGACAAGCGCTGCACGGTGGAAGCGCGTGCCGCCGGCCTCAAGCCGATCGCGGCCTCGCACGAGGCGGAGACGGTGGAGCTCGCCCTCACCGGCGCGCTGGAAACCCTGAAGCGCGCGGTGGGCAACGCTTTCGAGAAGCGCCGGGACTACTAGACAGCAGGCGCCTCCGCCGGAACGCGCCGGTCAGGTGCGGGCGGAGTCGCCGCTCTTCACGCCCGCAATCCAGTTGTCCACCCGGCGCTCCAGGATCTCGAGCGGCAGGGCGCCGCCGCCCAGCACGGCATCGTGGAACGCACGAATGTCGAATTCCTCGCCCAGCTCGGCCTCGGCCTTGGCGCGCAGCTCGAGGATCTTCATCATGCCGATCTTGTAGGACGTCGCCTGCCCGGGGATTACCAGGTAGCGCTGTACCTCCGAGCGCACCGCGCCTTCCGCCATCGACGAGTTTTCCAGGAAGTAATCGACCGCCTGCTGTTCGCTCCAGCCCTTCGAGTGCAGGCCGGTGTCGACGACGAGACGTATCGCCCGCCAGATCTCGGTCGAGAGGCGGCCGAAATCGGCGTACGGATCTTCGTAGCCGCCCATTTCCTTCGCGAGCCGCTCCGCATAAAGTCCCCAGCCCTCCGAGTAGGCGTTGAAGAAGCTCTGGGTACGGAACTCCGGTACGCTCTCGAGCTCCTGCGCGATCGCAATCTGCATGTGGTGGCCCGGCAGGCCTTCGTGATAGGCGACGACTTCGAGCTGGTGCTTCGGCATCGCGTTCATGTCGGACAGGTGCGCGTAGTAGATACCCGGGCGTGAGCCGTCGGGCGCGCCCGGGAAGTAATGCTGGGCGGCGCCCGGCTGCTCGCGGAACGCCTCCACCCGCTTCACTACGAGATCGCCTTTTGGCAGGATGCCGAAGAACTCGGGCAGCCGGGTCTCCATGAAATCGAGGTGCTCGCGCGCCTCCTGCAGATAGGCCTCCCGGCCGGCGTCCGTGTTCGGGAAAAAGAACTGCGGGTCCTCGCGCAGGAACGTGAAGAACTCCTGCAGCGTCCCTTCGAATCCCACCTGGTTCTTGATCTGCTCCATCTCGCCCTTGATGCGGGCGACCTCCGCGAGGCCATATTGATGAATCTCGTCGGCGGTCATGTCGGTGGTGGTGGCGAAGGCGAGCCGTTCGTCGTAGTACTCGAGACCCTGCGGCAGGGAACCCACGCCTGAGGCTTGCTCGTCCGTGTTCGGCATATCCGCCTCGACCCACGCGATCAGCTTTTCGTAAGCCGGCCTGAAGCTCTCGAGCAGCGCCTGGCGCGCCCCGTCGCGCAGCTCGGCCGCCTGCGCCTCGTCGATCTTGCCGGCCTGCAGCAGCCCGTCGATCTTGGCTTTTGCATCCGCCCAGAGCGGCGCGTCACCCTCGCCGCCGAACGGCGCGCCCTCGATGAGCGCGCGGGACTGCTGCAGCACGCCTTCGTACGCGAACCTCGGCGGGCGGATGTCCTGCCCGGCGGAGAGCTGTGCGCGCTCCAGGAGCTGCCCGAGCGCGCGCGATATGCCGGCGATGCGGGTGATGTAGGCCTCCATGTCGGCCGGCTCCTCTACCTTGTGGAAGCTGATGAGGAACTGTGGCAGGAAGGACTGCGGTCCCTGCATCTGCGTGAAGACGTACTGGTGACGCCTGAAGGGCAGCGCGCGCTCCGCGCGCTCGAGCTCGTAGACCCAGACGTCGTACGACATCTTTGCCTCGTCGGTCAGCAGGTCGTAGTCGAACGACTGCTGCAGCTCGGCCGTCGTGCGGCGCCGCCAGTCGAGCTGCCGGTCCTCCGCGGCCTCCGAAAGATCGTCGATCCTGGCGTAGTCGTCCTTCCGTCCCAGGAAGGTCTTCTGGATCGGGCTGAAATCGAGCTGCTCTTCCCAGCGCGCCGCGAACCATTGATGGAGGCGCTCCGTCTCGCGCGCTGCGGCGTCCTCGGGGCTCGCCGGCCCCTGCTGCCGGACGGCCTCGGTGCTCGCGGCGGTCCTGTCGTCGGCGGGGTTGCCGCAGGCAGCGACCAGCGCCACCAGCAGTATGCTGAAAACATTTTTCATCCGGGGCTCCCTGGTTGTTCGACACGGCCTCGGTCAACCGCGGAAAGGTGGCCGGTTAGTCTTACGGCGGCGGCAAAGGTTTCCAACGATCGCAATTTGGCGCGGCGGATACAAGCGGGCCGCCATGGCCGCACGGCGGCCGCCGGAGGCGCAACGGAACGCGCCAGGACTTCAGTCGCTGTTCTCGACCCGCACCTTGAGGCGGCCTATCGCTCCCTCCCACTGTGCAGAGATCTCGTCCAGGCAGCGCCGCGCGGTCTCGAGCGCTTCCGTTTGCATGCGCCAGACGCGCTCGCGCCCGCGGCGCCGGTCACGCACGAGATCGGCGTCCGCGAGCACGCGCAGGTGCTTGGTCACCGCCTGCCGGGTCAGGCGGGTACCTTCGGTCAGCGCCGCGATCGACAGCGGCCCTTCACGGCTCAGGCGGTTGACGAGCCGGAGCCGGGTCGCATCGCCGAGTGCGGTGAAAACCGGCAGCGTCGCTTCGAGGTCGAGCGCGCCGGCTGGTCGACGCGTCATCCAGGCCTCCGTCAGGCGACCCGCGCCAGGTACTTGTCGATGAGCATCGCCTGGATCGTCCACCCTTGTTCGTTCGACGCAAACGCCTCGGCGCGTTTCTCGAGGGGTATGCCATCGAAGCCGGACTCCACGATCGTGAGCAGCGTCCCCTCCGGGTGGTCGGCCAGCGACATCTCGACGAGGGTCGAAGGCGCGCTGTCGAAATCCGCGCCGCTTTCCGGCTCGTAGGGGTGCCAGCGGAAAGCGAACAGCGATTCGGGTTCGATGCGCTCGACCTTGATCTCGAACGGGGTGCCGGCATGTGCCTCCTGCGATGCCGCAACGTCGGGGTCGACCTTCGTCGGCACGATGCGCGCCGGCACGATCGATCCCGCACGGAAAGGCGCGCCGAATTCAACGCCGAACCAGACGCCGAATTCCTTTTCATCGCTGATGGCTCGCCACACGCGTTCGCGCGTTGCGCGCAATACGACCTGCTTTTCGATCCGGTCAGTGCTGTTCATGTGCAACCTCCTGGTTGCGTATAGTCTGGCAGCCGATCCTGCAATGTGCAACCTTCAGGTTGCTCTAGCGGCGCTACTCGCGGCGTTCGAGCACCTCCAGCGGAGCGCCCACTTGGAGCTCGCCGTCGCCATGCGGCACGAGGTACTGGCCGAAGAGGACCTTGCGGTCCCGCCCGCGCCTGTAGCCCGACAGCGTGCGCATCGGCTCCCGGTTCGGAATGAACCCGGCGGAGTCCGGGTCGAGGGTGATCATGACGCAGCGGGCACAAGCGGCCTCGACCGAAAACTCCAGCGTCCCGATCCGCACCCGTTTCCAGCCGTCT
>CAYRKH010000049.1:0-22777 GCA_964424805.1 uncultured Woeseiaceae bacterium | reverse complement strand
CGTCGTAATGGATGCTCGGCTTGAAGCTCGCGATGTTCATGTAGCAGCGCAGGTGGTTGATCACGCGCACGTCGTGGCCGCGTTCGCCGGCCGCCTCGACCAGGCGCCGCGTGGAGTAGAGCCGCCGGTTACGGGAGAGAATGCCGATCTTCATGTGGCTGCTCCTGTTTTCGGCCGGCGGGTCAGGTACGACCGCGACGGATCGACCAGCATACGCCCGTGCAGTGCCGTGCGCCCGAGCAGCATGCGAAAGCGCATGTCGTCGCGCGCCGTCAGCGTGATCTCGATCGGCCAGCTTTGCCCGGCCAGCACGATCGGCGTCTCGATGACGTAGCGTCGTTCCCGGTGCCCGCCTGAATCGGACACTACCCGCCGGTCCTTTACCCGCGCCTCGCAGATGCATTCGAGATCGGTCCGCCGCTGCTTCGGGTGGATCTTGAAGCGGACCCACTCCGCGCCGTCGCGGTCGACCGGCTCGACGTGAAAGGCGTGCAGCGCAGACGTGCGCGCGCCCGTGTCGATCTTTGCCTTGATGCGCCTGATGCCGAGCGCGGGCAGGCTCACCCACTCCCGCCAGCCGACGGTAATCATTGGTTCAGCCCCAGCTCGTGTCGATGCCATTCGTTTGCTGGAATTCCTCTACGGTAGCCTTCGCTTCGCGCGTATCGTCGAAGCGCGCCAGGTGGATCAGTGCGTCGCCCTCGTGCGCCAGCGGTGAGGTGCTGCGGCCGATGACGATGCCGCCCGAGGAGGCGATCACGCCGACCTCCACCTCGCCGAAGGGGTCGCTGATTTTCGCCAGCACCTCCTCGGCACGAACCTGCTGACCGAGCCGGCAGCGCGATTGTATGAGACCGCTCATGGGTGAGCGGACCCAGGTCGTCGCATTGGTGTAGATGGGCGCCGGCGCGTTTCGCGGGCCGTATTCGGGCGGCAGCATCCCGAGTTCCCGCATTACCCGCACGATGCCGCGGACGCCGACGCGGATCGACAGCTCGTCGAACTGCAGCGCTTCGCCGCTTTCATACAGCAGCGTCCGTACGCCGCTTGCCCCGGCATGCTGCCTGATCGAACCATCGCGCACATTGGCATCGATTACAACCGGCGCGCCAAACGCCTGCGCCAGGCGCCGCGTCTCCGGGTCGGAGAGATCGGCGCGCACCTGGGGAAGGTTGGTGCGGTGCACGGCACCGGTGTGGAGGTCGATACCGTAGTCCGCCTTGGCGACGATTTCGGTGGAGACCAGGTGCGCCAGCCGTCCCGCCAGCGAGCCGGAGCTGCGCCCCGGGAACGAACGGTTCAGGTCGCGCCGGTCGGGCAGGTAGCGCGACTGCTCGATGAAGCCGAACACGTTGACGATCGGCACCGCGAGTATGCGGCCGCGCAACCCTTTCAACAGCGAACGCTTGAGGAAGCGCTTGATGATCTCGACGCCGTTCAGCTCGTCGCCGTGAATCGCCGCGGTGAGAAAGAGCGTCGGCCCGTCCCGCCGGCCGTTCACGACGTGCACCGGCATGCTGAGGTGGGTGTTCGTGTAGAGATTGGCGACGGCCAGCGCAACCGTCTTGCGGCTTCCCGGTAAAACCTCCTGCTTGCCGACGGAAATGGACCGTCCCTTCATTCTTGTTCGATGCCCGTGCGGCCGTTGTAACGGGCTAGCATATACGCCGGCTCTCGCAAATCGCCAGCACAGGTCACGAAAAAGGCCGAAATTGCTATGATGACGCCGTAACAGACGTTTCCGGGACAGCGGACAGGCAGATGCCGGGGCTATATTTCGAGCAATTCCGGGTCGGGCAGACCTTCGATCACCCGATCCGCCGCACGATCACGGAAGCCGACAACGTCTTCTTCACGGCGCTGACGCACAACCCGGCCCCGCTGCACCTCGACGCGGAGTATTGCCGGCAAACGGAGTTCGGGCGGCCGCTCGTCAACAGCTGCCTGACGCTGGCCTTCATGGTCGGCATTTCCGTTGGCGACACGACGCTCGGCACGACCGTTGCGAACCTGGGCTGGGACGAGGTGCGGTTCCCGAAGCCCCTGTTTCACGGCGATACCATCCGCATCGAGACCGAGGTGCTGGAACTGCGCGAGAGCCGGTCCCGCCCGGATAACGGCATCGTGGTATTCAGTCACCGCGCCTGGAACCAGCACGACGAGCTGGTGGGCGTGTGCAAACGCTCGGCGTTGATGCTCAGGCAGCCGAAGTGAGAGGGCACGCTTCGTGATGCGCAGTTTCCTTTTCGTGCCGGCCGACAGCGAGAAGAAGCTGGAGAAGGCTGCCGCCAGCGGCGCGGACGCGATGATCATCGACCTCGAGGACTCGGTCGCACCGCGGGCGCGGCCGCGTGCCCGCGACGTCGCGCGGGCGTTCCTGGAAGGACAACACGCACCGGCCCTGTGGGTACGGATCAACCCGCTGGATACGGAGGACGCGCGCGAGGACCTCGCCCGGCTGATGCCGATGGCGCCCGCGGGGATCGTGCTGTCGAAGCCTCGCGGCCCCCGGGATACGCTGCAGCTCTCCCAAATGCTGGACGCGCTCGAGCAGGAGAACAACCTGCCTCCCGGCCAAACGCGCATCCTGCCGATCGCCACCGAACGCCCCGCGGCGCTCCTCTCGCTCGAAGGGTATGCGCAGCCGATGCCCCGGCTCGCCGGGCTTACCTGGGGCGCCGAAGACTTGAGCGCCGCGCTCGGGGCGTCGGCGGTCCGCGACGAGCAGGGCCGCTGGCTGCCGACGTTCGAGCTCGCCCGGTCCTTATGCCTGGTTGCCGCGGCCGCCGCGGAAGTGCCCGCGATCGACACCGTGTTCACCGATTTCCGCAATACCGCCGGCCTCGAGGCCAGCGCCGAGCGCGCAAGGCGCGACGGTTTTTGCGGTATGCTGGCCATCCATCCGTCCCAGGTCGAGGCTATCAACCGGGCCTTCGTGCCGAGTGCCGACGAGATCGAGCGGGCGCGGCGCATCGTCGCGCTGTTCGAGGCCAACCCTGACGCGGGGGCGCTCGGTATAAATGGGGAGATGATCGACAGGCCTCATTGGCTGCAGGCCCGGCGAGTGATCGAGCTCGCCGAGCGTGTGGGCACCGAACGGCAGAAGAAGGCAGGAGCATGAGCAAGACTTACGCAGTAAAAGATTCGTTCGCAGAGCGCGCCTGGATCGACCGGGAAAAATACGAGGAAACCTACCGCCGGTCCATTGAGGACAACGAGGGCTACTGGTCGGAGCAGGGGGCGCGCCTCGACTGGATCAAGCCGTTTACCAAGGTAAAGGACGTGTCGTTCGCGAAGGACGACCTGCATATACGCTGGTATTACGACGGCACGTTGAACGCCTGCTACAACTGCATCGACCGGCATCTTGAAACGAAGGCCAACGACGTCGCCATCATCTGGGAAGGCGATGATCCGGCGCGGGATCTCAAGATCACCTATCGCGAGCTGCACGAGCGTGTCTGCCGCTTCGCCAACGTCCTGAAGAAGATCGGCGCGAAGAAGGGCGATCGCATCACGATCTACATGCCGATGATTCCGGAAGCGGCGGTGGCGATGCTCGCCTGCGCGCGTATCGGCGCGATCCACTCCGTGGTGTTCGGCGGCTTCTCGCCGGACGCGCTTGCCGGCCGCATCCAGGACTGCGAGTCCAATATCGTCGTCACCGCCGACATGGGGCTACGGGGCGCCAAGGCGATCCCCCTGAAGTCGAACGTGGACCGTGCCGCGGAGAACCCTCGCGTCACCACGCTCGAGAAAGTGCTGGTCGTGCGCCATACCGGCGCCGAGATCGACTGGGTCGAGGGCCGCGACGTCTGGCTGCACGAGGTCGAGCAGCAGGTCGACGCCGATTGCCCCTGCGAGGAGATGAACGCGGAGGACCCGCTGTTCATTCTTTACACCTCGGGCTCGACCGGTACGCCGAAAGGCGTGCTGCACACGACGGGCGGCTATCTCGTTTACGTCGCGATGACCCATGAGCAGGTGTTCGACTACCACCCGGGCGACGTGTACTGGTGCACGGCGGACGTCGGCTGGGTGACGGGCCACAGCTACATCGTTTACGGGCCGCTGGCCAACGGTGCCATCACGCTGATGTTCGAGGGCGTGCCCAACTACCCGACGCCATCGAGGTTCTGGGAAATCTGCGACAAGCACCAGGTGAACATCTGCTACACGGCGCCGACGGCGATACGCGCGCTCATGCGCTTCGGCGAGGAGCCGGTCAAGCGCACCTCGCGCAAGAGTCTACGGCTGCTCGGCAGCGTCGGCGAACCGATCAACCCGGAAGCCTGGGAGTGGTACTACCGCGTCGTCGGCGAGGAGCGCTGCCCGGTCATCGATACCTGGTGGCAGACGGAAACGGGCGGCATCCTGATCAGCCCGCTGCCCGGCGCCACGGACCTGAAGCCGGGCTCGGCGACGAAGCCGCTGTTCGGCATCGAGCCCGCGATCGTCGATAACGAAGGCAAGGTGCTGGAAGGCGCCGCCAGCGGCAACCTTGTGCTCACGGGAAGCTGGCCGGGGCAGATGCGGACCGTGTATGGCGATCACCAGCGGTTTGTCGAAACCTATTTCACGGCCAACCCGGGTTTCTACACGACCGGCGACGGCGCCCGCCGCGACGAGGACGGCTATTACTGGATCACCGGCCGGGTCGACGACGTCCTGAACGTCTCCGGCCACCGCATGGGCACGGCCGAGGTCGAAAGCGCGCTGGTGGCGCACGCCCAGGTGGCTGAGGCCGCGGTGGTCGGCTGTCCTCACGAGGTGAAAGGGCAGGGGATTTACGCGTACGTGACGCTGATGGAAGGCGTCGAGCAGAGCGACGAGCTGCTGGCGGAGCTGCGGGCGTGGGTGCGTAAGGAGATCGGCCCCATCGCGACGCCGGACTTCATCCAGTGGGCGCCAGGCCTGCCGAAAACGCGGTCCGGCAAGATCATGCGGCGCATCCTCCGCAAGGTAGCGGAGAACGACCACGGCAACCTGGGCGACACGTCGACGCTGGCGGACCCGTCCGTCGTGGCGGACATCATCGAGAACCGCAAAAACACCTAAATGTAGGAGCGCGCATCGCGCGCGATACCAAGGCGCCCAACGCGGGCCCGACGGGACGATGCCTCAACAGCCGTGGCATCGGTGCGCTTACCAAGACGCCCAACCCGGGCCCCGCCGGGACGATGCCTCAACAGCCGTGGCATCGGTGCGCTTACCAAAACGCCCAACGCGGGCCCGACTGGCGATGCACCAACAGCCGTCGCATCGCGCGCGATGCGCGCTCCTACGCGGCCTCGCTGTCTTTGCGGTCGACGCGCTTGGCGTCGGCCAGGCTCTTTTCGTAGGCCCGCACGAATTCCTCGACGAACATGTGCGGGAACGGCCCCGACTCGGCCTCTGTCATGACCGGGTAGAGCTCGCAGTACTGCTGCCAGTACTTCATCTTCGTGAGCGCATCGATGAAGGGCTTGCGGCGCAGGTTGGCGTCGAAACCTTCCTGCAGCTCTCCCGGCTCGAAGCGGGCGACGAAGTCCTGGAACGCCGAGGTCATGGCCTCGACCATGGCCTCCTGGTGGAACTTCAGGTCGCGCGATACTTCACGTACGCTGTCGAGCGGTCCCAGGTATTCGCCCTCTTTGCCGATCAGCAGCTGCTTGAGCAATTCGCCCGTGTTCTCCGAGAGCTTCAGCGGGTTGTTGTGGCGCGGCAGCACGGTCGTCTGATCGAGGTGAAACATGCTCTTCAGGTTCGCGCGGGCGATCAGCAGCTCGATCATGCCCGCGACGAATTCGCGCAGCACCTGCCCGGCGTTGTGCATGACCTCGGACATCTCGACCGACGCCGGCAGGTCCGCGCGCGATATGCCGAGCCCGCCGAGGAAAGCGTCGAACAGTTCCCCGGGCGTTTCCGGTTCGCGCCGCGGCTTCGATACCTGCCTGCGCGGCTCCACCTTCTTCGGAACCGCCGGCCGGGCGGGCTGCTTCGGCGAGTTCATGCGGCGCGTGGTCTTCGCGCTGCCAAACAGCGTCGACTGGAAGGCCGCATCGCCGGTGATCTCTTCCTCGTCGAGCAGCTGGATGCTGGAGCGCATCGATTCCTCCGGAAGCAGGAGCCCCGGGTTGTCCGGCACGACCGACATCGGGGCCGGCGGCGGCACCTCGATCTCCTCGCCCTCGTCGAGCTTCACCAGCAGCTCGAAGTCGCCCATCCGCAGCCGGTCGCCGTCGAACAGCCGGCGCGGGTGGCCGCGGCCCAGCGGCTCGGGCTCGTCGTTCACGTAGACGCCGTTGGTGCTGATGTCGGCGAGATACCAGGCGCCGCTGCGGAAATCGATGGTCGCGTGCCGGCCGGAAATGAAGCGATCGGGATCGGGCAGGATCCAGTCGTTCTCGAGCGCACGGCCGATCGTGCCGCCGTTCGCGCCGAACTCGCGGATGTAGTCGTCGCCCAGTAACTTCTTGTGATCGCTCGTTATCTCAAGCTGCAGCGCCATCGTTTCTCTCATAATGCGGCGAGGCCCGCGGCGGGCGGCCGTGTTATGTGCAAATATTGCAGCGAATCAAGCGGGTGCGATGCCAAACAGGTCACACTAAGCCGATTTAACCTCGCGGCCGGGCCGCGGCGCCGAATGAGCCGAAATGACTATATCCGGTACACTGCGCCGCGCTGCGGCGGCAGTTTTGAAGCGCCATTTTGGGTAGACTGCGCGCTCACCACCGAACACAGGATCCTCGATGAGCACCAAGCGGCTGTACAAGATTCTTTTCATGAGCCAGGGACAGGTTTACGAAATTTACGCCCGCCAGGTCGGGCACGGCGCGCTGTTCGGCTTCGTCGAGGTGGAGCAACTCGTGTTCGGCAAGCGGAGCTCGGTGGTGGTGGACCCGTCCGAGGAGAAGATCAAGTCGGAGTTCGGCGGCGTGAAAAGGACGTACCTGCCGATGCATTCGATCATCCGCATCGACGAGGTGGACAAGGAGGGCACCAGCAAAATTTCGCGGCTGGAGGGCGGCAACGTCGCGCAGTTCCCGGTGCCGGTCTACACGCCCGGCGGCGGCGGCAAATCGCCGGAGTAGCGCGACCCGGTTTGCCGCCGACGCGGCGGGCTTCGCCGGGAACGCTGACGGGCCAACTGCATGCCCCCAGATCACCTTGACAGACTGCTAGAGCTTCCGGGCCAGCGCGCCCTGTCGGCGTTCCGGCTCGCGAAGCGCCTTGCCCGGCTGCAGGCGGTCGACACCCGCATCTCGGCGCTGGCGGCGCACTACCGCTATTTCATTTCCCTGCGCGAGCCCCTGGCGGCGGAACAGGCGCAGCGCCTGGAGGCGCTGCTGCTGTCCGGCGAGCCCGCCGAGCCGCTCCCCGCCGGGACAGGGACTTTCCTCGTGGTGCCGCGCCCCGGGACCATTTCGCCGTGGTCCAGCAAGGCCACGGACATCGCACACGCCTGCGGGATCGACGCCGTGGGGCGCATCGAGCGGGGCATCGCCTATGCCGTGCACGCCGCATCGAGCCTGTCGGCAGACGAGATCGCGGCCGCGGGCGCGGTACTTGCCGATCCCATGACGGAAGCGCTGATGACCGACGCCGGTCAGGCGGCGCGGTTGTTCGAGACGCAGGAGCCGCTGCCGCTGGAGACGATCCCGCTGCGGCGCGACGGCAAGGCGGCGCTCGACAGGGCGAACGCGGCGCTCGGCCTGGCGCTGTCCGCCGACGAGATCGATTACCTCTTCGACAACTATGCGCGCCTCGACCGCGACCCGACCGACGTCGAGCTCATGATGTTCGCGCAGGCAAACTCCGAGCACTGCCGGCACAAGATCTTTCGCGGCGAGTGGATCATCGACGGCGTCCGGCGTCCGGAGGACCTGTTCGGGATGATCCGCAGCACCACGGAGTCGAACCCCGACGGCATACTTTCCGCCTACTCGGACAACGCTTCCGTGATCGAAGGCTCGACGGGCGCGAGGTTGCTGACAACGGCGGACGACCGGCAATACCGCTACGCCGAAGAACCGATCCATATCCTCATGAAGGTGGAGACGCACAACCACCCGACCGCGATCTCGCCGTTCCCCGGCGCGGCCACGGGTGCCGGCGGCGAGATCCGCGACGAAGGTGCGACCGGCCTCGGCGCGCGGCCCAAGGCGGGACTCACGGGGTTCACGGTATCGAACCTAAACGTTCCCGGTTTTGCGCAGCCGTGGGAAGTGCCGTCCACGCCGCCGGAGCGCATGGCAACGCCGCTGGAGATCATGCTGGAAGGCCCGCTCGGCGGGGCGGCGTTCAACAACGAGTTCGGCCGCCCGAACCTGTGCGGCTACTTCCGCACGTTCGAATCCCGGGTGCCGGGGCTGCCGGCGGGCGAAATCCGCGGGTACCACAAGCCGATCATGATCGCGGGCGGCGTGGGCAACGTGCGCCCGGAGCACGCGCG
Organism: uncultured Woeseiaceae bacterium; assembly: GCA_964424805.1. Taxonomy (GTDB): domain Bacteria; phylum Pseudomonadota; class Gammaproteobacteria; order Steroidobacterales; family Woeseiaceae; genus IDS-8. The sequence continues at coordinate 14,343 of CAYRKH010000049.1, read as the reverse complement.
CAAGACCGGGGTGCCGGTGGGGGCAAGGATCGTCGTGATCGGCGGCCCGGCAATGCTCATCGGACTCGGCGGCGGAGCCGCTTCGAGCCTTGCCAGCGGCACCAGCACGGAGGCGCTCGACTTCGCGTCGGTGCAGCGCGGGAATCCCGAGATGCAGCGGCGCGCGCAGGAGGTGATCGACCGCTGCACGGCGCTCGGCGACGACAACCCGATCCTGCTCATCCACGACGTCGGCGCCGGAGGCCTGTCCAACGCCGTGCCGGAGGCGGTGGACCACAGCGCGCTGGGCGCCCGCGTCGAGCTGCGCGAGGTGCCGACCGCCGAGCCGGGCATGTCGCCGCTCGCACTCTGGTGCAACGAGGCGCAGGAGCGCTACGTTTTGATCGTGGCGGAAGAGCGCCTCGCGGCGTTCAGGGCGCTGTGCGAGCGGGAGCGCTGCCCGCTCGCGGTGATTGGCACGTTGACGCACGATCGCCGGCTCGTCGTCAGCGACAGGCGCTTCGAGAATCTGGCGGTCGACATGCCGATGCAGATGCTGCTCGGCAAGCCGCCGCAGATGCTGCGCGACGTCGAGCGAACCGTGCCCGCGGCACCGGCTCTCGATCTCGGCGGCATCGATCTCGCGGAGGCCGTGGAACGCGTGCTGCGCTTCCCGGCCGTCGCCGACAAGTCGTTTCTCATCCACATCGGCGATCGCACCGTCGGCGGACTGTCGGTACGCGACCAGATGGTCGGCCCCTGGCAGGTGCCGGTCAGCGACGTCGCGATAACGGCGAGCGGCTACGCCGGCATCACCGGCGAGGCGATGGCCATGGGCGAGCGCACGCCCCTGGCGGTGATCGATGCGCCCGCGTCCGGGCGCATGGCCGTCGGCGAGGCCATCACCAACATCGCGGCGGCGCCCGTGGAGGATTTGCGCCAGGTGCGCCTGTCCGCGAACTGGATGGCAGCGGCCGGCCACCCCGGCGAAGACGCGAGGCTGTTCGACACGGTCGAGGCCGTGGCGACGCTCTGCCGCGACCTCGGCGTCGCCATACCGGTGGGTAAGGATTCGCTGTCGATGCAGGCGCGCTGGTCGGACGCCGAGGGTGAGCATCGCGTGGTGTCGCCGGTGTCGCTCATCGTGTCCGCTTTTGCGCCGGTCCCGGACGTTCGCCGTCACCTGACCCCGCAGCTCCGGCGGGTGGACGAGGGCAGCCGGCTCTTGCTCGTCGATCTCGGTGAGGGTGCGAATCGCGTTGGCGGTTCCTGCCTGGCGCAGGCCTACGGCCGCCACGGCGGTGCGGTACCCGACCTCGACGACCCGCGCCGGCTGCAGGCTTTCTTTGCCGCGATCCGGGAGCTCAGGGAGCAGCAGGTGCTGCTTGCTTACCACGACCGCTCCGACGGGGGGCTGCTTGCCGCGGTCGCCGAGATGATGTTCGCCGGCCGGCTGGGCGTATCGCTCGAGCTTGCGGGTTCCGAAACCGAGATGCTTGAGCAGCTTTTCAACGAGGAGCTGGGCGCGGTGCTACAGGTCGCGGACAGCCGCGCCGGCGAGGCGCGCGCGCTCCTGGAGCGGCGCGGCTTGCGCGTCAGCGAAGCCGGCCGGGTCGAAAGCGACGACCGGCTGACGCTCCGGCGGGACGCTACCGTCATTGCCAGTTTCGAACGCACGGCACTGCAGCGCACGTGGTCGGAAACGAGCTACCGCCTGCAGTCCCTGCGTGACAATCCGGCAACCGCGCAGCAGGAATACGACCGGCTGCTCGACCGTGACGATCCCGGCCTCAGCGCCCTGCTGACGTTCGATGCCGCGGAGGACGTCGCCGCTCCGCTGATCGGCGGCAGGCGCCCGCGCGTCGCGCTGCTGCGCGAGCAGGGCGTCAACAGCCAGCACGAGATGGCAGCCGCGTTTATGCGCGCCGGCTTCGATCCCGTCGACGTCCACATGAGCGACCTTCTCGAAGGCCGCGATACGCTCGCCGACTATCACTGCCTGGTCGTGTGCGGCGGGTTTTCGTTCGGCGACGTGCTCGGCGCGGGCGGCGGATGGGCAAAGTCGATCCTCTACCACGCGCGCACGCGCGACCAGTTCGCCGAATTCTTCGCGCGCCGCGGGACGCTCACGCTGGGCGTCTGCAACGGCTGCCAGATGCTGTCGCGCCTCACCGAGCTGATCCCGGGCACGGCGCACTGGCCGACTTTCGGGCGCAACGAATCGGAGCAGTTCGAAGCCCGGCTGAGCCTGGTGGAGGTAACACCCAGCCCGTCGCTGCTGCTACAGGGCATGGAAGGCTCGCGCCTGCCGATCGCCAGCTCGCACGGCGAGGGGCGCGCCGTATTCGCGGACGCGTCCGCCCTGGCGGCAGCGGCGCCGTTCGTCGCGCTGCGCTATCTCGACAACTACGGCAAGGCCACGGACGCGTATCCGGCGAATCCCAACGGCTCGCCACAGGGCATCTGCGCCCTCACGAGCGAGGACGGCCGCGTGACGATCACGATGCCGCACCCGGAAAGGGTCTGGCGCACGCTGCAGCATTCCTGGCACCCCGACGACTGGGGCGCCGACGGCCCGTGGCTGCGCCTGTTTCGCAACGCGCGGGTGGCGCTCGGCTGATCTTTTCGGCGCCCGGGCGGCTCGCCTAGGCAAGCCCGCCGTTTGCTTCCTGCACGAAAAACCGCCGTACCTTGATGGCGCGGGTCAGCTTTCCGCGGCGGACGAAACACTGGTAGAAGAGGTCTTTCATCACCTCCAGCAGCACCCCGGCCTGGGCGCGGTTGAGGAGGGGCAGGTCGCCCGGTTCCGATTCGAACAGGACCTGCTTGATGGGAGCGAAGGTGTCGTCGTCGATTTCCGCGATGTCCTGCGCGGCCATCACTTCGTCGAAGGCGCGCAGCTTGCCGCCGTCGCCCATCGCGGAGAAAGCGCTTTCGGCCGCGCGGCGGCACATTGACGCGAAGGCATTGAAGCTGTTGCCCGAATAGCAGGCCAGCGCCTCGCGGAACAGGAGCTCCGTCTGGCCCGGCAGGTAGGAGAACGGGAATTTTTCCTTCGGCCGTTCGAGCTCCAGGAAATTCCGGTACAGCTCGATCCCGTCCTCACCGAATGCCTTTACCGCGAAGCGCAGGAAAATCGGCGCGTGGCAGGCATCGCACTGGTACACGAGCCCGACGTGTTTGGGGCGGTGGCGGAGCACGATTTCGACGTCGGGCACCGACTCCGGCGTCATGTGCGCATAGACGCCGCAGTAGGGGCATTCGAGGCCGAAGTGCTCACCCGATTCGTCGTGCACGGTGCGATCGCGCGTGATCTTGATGCTCATGGCTCGCTCTCGCGCCGCGGCATTGTTTGTGTGTGTTCGCGCGGCGTCCCGGCAGTATACCTGCCGAGTCGTTTTACGCTTCGATGCGTTGGACATAATCCCTGTAGGAGCGCGCATTGCGCGCGATGCTGCGGTGGCCGTCCGGGCATCGCGCGCAATGCGCGCTCCTACAGGGACTCGTCGCCCCAGGTCCCTACCGCCGCGCGCGCCTGCTCGTTCGCGGGGCGGGCAACCAGGGCGTCGCGGCTGAGCGAGACGTCGAAGCGCGCGCCGTCGGCCATGGGCACGTAGGTCGCGCTGCCGTAGTACGCATCGATGCCCGGCGTCAGTGCGGGGTAGCGGCGCGCCCAGGTCCAGACGTCGAACGCGGCCGTGTCTTCCGAGAGGTCATAAACCGTCCGCTCCTCGCGGCGTTCACGCTGGATATCCGCGTAGCGTCCGCTCAGGCGTTCCAGCCTGTAGACGGGATCAAGGCCGAGTACCGTCACCGGCGGTTTCCAGGTCACCAGCCGCGCGTCGAGCTGCCATTCGTTGCCGTGCAGCTCGTACAGGCGGTCCAGCCGGCCGTCGACCATCAGGCGCGCCTGGTAAGCCTCAGGCGCCAGCTGGCGGAATGCGATCGAGGCGATCGCCTGCTCTGCCGTCAGCCGGTCGTAACTCAGGTAGGTGAGCCCCAGCAGCACGGCCGCGGCGGCGATGGCCGCCGAGCCGATGCTGCCGATGCCCGCGCCGCCGGCGCGCAAAAACCGCCCGCGGCGCGTGAACGATACCGTGCGCGTCAGGAAGAACAGCGCCAGGATCGCGAACAGCGCGGCGATGGCGGCGAGCAGGTTCACGCATCCAGCCGCTTGTACTTGATCCGGTGCGGCGTGCTGGCATCCGCGCCCAGCCGCTTCTGGCGGTCTTCCTCGTACTCCGCGTAGTTGCCGGCAAACCACACGACCTCGCTGTTGCCTTCGAAGGCGAGGATGTGCGTCGCGATGCGGTCCAGGAACCAGCGATCGTGCGAGATGACGACCGCCGACCCCGGGAACTCCAGCAGCGCCTGCTCCAGTGCGCGCAGCGTTTCCACGTCGAGATCGTTGGTCGGCTCGTCGAGCAGCAGCAGGTTGCCGCCCGCCTTCAGGGTTTTCGCGAGGTGCACGCGGTTGCGCTCGCCCCCGGAGAGCAGGCCGATCTTCTGCTGCTGGTCCGAGCCGCGGAAGTTGAAGCGGCCGACGTAGGCGCGGGACGGCGTTTCATAGTTGCCCACCCGGATCACGTCCTGGCGGTCGGAGATTTCCTCCCACACGGTTTTCTCGTCGTCGAGGCTCGCGCGGGACTGGTCGACCGCGGCGAGCTGCACGCTCTCGCCGAGGCGGATCGTTCCGGAGTCGGGTTGCTCCTGCCCTGTGATCATGCGAAACAGCGTCGTCTTGCCGGCGCCGTTCGGGCCGATGATGCCGGCGATGCCGCCGGCCGGCAGGATGAAGCTCAGGTCGTTCATCAGCAGCTTGTCGCCGAAGCCCTTCCTGACGTTCTCGACCTCGATCACCACGTCGCCGAGGCGCGGCCCGGGCGGAATATAGATTTCGTTCGTCTCGTTGCGCTTCTGGTAGGCGGGCGAGGAAATCTCCTCGAATTGTTTCAGGCGGGCCTTCGACTTCGCCTGCCGGCCCTTCGGGTTCGAACGTACCCACTCGAGCTCCACCTGCATGGCCTTGCGCCGGGCTTTCTCGGTCTGCTCCTCGAGTGCGAGGCGCTGCTCCTTCTGCTCCAGCCACGAGGAATAGTTGCCCTCCCACGGAATGCCGTGGCCGCGGTCGAGTTCCAGGATCCAGCCGGCGACGTTGTCGAGGAAGTAGCGGTCGTGCGTCACGGCGACGACGGTGCCGGGGTATTCCTCCAGGTAGCGCTCGAGCCAGGCGACCGACTCGGCGTCGAGGTGGTTGGTGGGTTCGTCGAGCAGCAGCATGTCCGGTTCCGAGAGCAGCAGCCGGCAAAGCGCGACGCGCCGCCGCTCACCGCCGGACAGCTTGCTCACGTCCGCGTCCCACGGCGGCAGGCGCAGCGCCTCGGCGGCGACTTCCAGCTTGCGGTCGAGCTCCCAGCCGCCGGCGGTGTCGATCGCGTCCTGCAGCTTGCCCTGTTCCTCGAGCAGCGCGTTCATCTGCTCGTCATCCATCGGCTCGGCGAACTGCATGCTGATTTCGTTGAACCGCTCGAGAAGGGCGGCGGTTTCCGCGACGCCTTCCTGCACGTTGCCGCGCACGTCCTTGGCGGGGTCGAGCTCCGGTTCCTGCGGCAGGTAGCCGATGTTGATGCCCGGCTGCGGCCGCGCCTCGCCCTCGTGCTCGCGGTCGATGCCTGCCATGATCCGGAGCAGGGTGGACTTGCCCGAGCCGTTCAGCCCCAGCACGCCGATCTTGGCGCCGGGGAAGAAGCTGAGCGAGATGTCCTTCAGGATGTAGCGTTTCGGCGGGACGACTTTCGCCACGCGGTTCATTGTGTAGATGTATTGCGCCATACTTGTTTCGGAAATCGCGTGAAAAATGAAAACCGGGCATTATCCCGTATACCGCCGCAATAGAGAACCATGAGCCGCCGATGACAGACGAACGCGCCGAAACCCTGCCGGTCCTGGTCTACCGCGGGAGCGCGCTGGCGCTCTACGGCTTCGGTAACGACCACCCGTTCGGTCCCGATCGCCACGACGTGTTCCAGGCGGAGCTCGCCGCGGCGGCGCTCGGCGATGCGATCCGCTACGCGGAGCCGCGGCGCGCGAGCGCCGACGAGCTGGTGCTTTTTCACACGCCCCGGCACGTCGAGCGGGTGGCACGGCTCTCCGCGGAGGGTTCCACGGTGTTCCTCGACGGCGGCGACACGCCGTGCTTTCCCGGGGTGTTCGAAGCCGCCTCCGACGTCGTCGGCACCACCCTTGCTGCCGTCGACGCCGTGATGCGCGGTGAGGCGAAACGCGCTTTCGTGCCGATCGCCGGGCTGCACCACGCCGCCCGCGACGGCGCGGCCGGCTTTTGCGTGTTCAACGACTGCGGCGTGGCGATCGAATACCTGAGGAAAGAACACGGCCTCAGGCGCATCGCCTACGTCGATATCGACGCCCACCACGGCGACGGCGTGTTCTACGGCTTCGAAGACGACCCGGACGTGATTTTTGCCGACGTGCACCAGGACGGCCGCTTTCTCTACCCCGGCACCGGTGCCGCGGACGAGACGGGAACCGGCGCGGCCGCGGGCACCAAGCTGAATATCCCGATGCCGCCCGGCGCCGGTGACGACGAGTTCCGGGAGGCCTGGTCCCGCGTGCTGGCGTACCTCGACGACGCGGCTCCCGAGTTCATCATCCTGCAGTGCGGAGCCGACAGCCTCGAGGGCGACCCGATCACGCAGCTGCGCTACACCGAGGAAGCGCACGCCACCGCGGCCCGCGACCTCTGCCGGCTCGCCGACCGCCATGCGCAGGGCCGCCTCGTGGGCACCGGCGGCGGGGGCTACAACCGCCGGAACCTCGCGCGGGCCTGGACGCGCGTGGTCCAGTCGTTCGCCGAACCCACCGCGTAGGAGCGCGCATCGCGCGCGATGCCACACCGGTCGCCCGGGCATCGCGCGCAATGCGCGCTCCCACGGCAGCAGCAGCGGCCCGGGAATACCGCTCCCGCCGCGGCGCGCGTTGATTCCTGCGGCCGGGTAGGGTGGAATTGACGGATTTCGCCCCCTCCCCAGGAGACCCCGCCGAATGTACGTCGAAGCACCGACCATCGAAAATTTCGATTCCGAGCTGTTCCAGGCCATCGTCAACGAGGCGCGCCGCCAGGAAGAGCACATCGAGCTCATCGCCTCGGAAAACTACGCAAGCCCGCGCGTGCTGGAAGCGCAGGGGTCGGTGCTCACGAACAAGTACGCGGAAGGCTATCCCGGCAAGCGCTACTACGGCGGGTGCGAATACGTGGACGTTGCGGAGTCGCTCGCCATCGAACGGGCCAAAAAGCTCTTCGGTGCCGATTTCGCCAACGTGCAGCCGCATTCCGGCTCGCAGGCGAACGCCGCTGCCTGCCTCGCGCTGCTCCAGCCCGGTGACACGATCCTCGGCATGAGCCTCGCGGACGGCGGGCACCTGACACACGGTGCGAAGGTGAACTTTTCCGGCAAGCTGTTCAATGCCGTGCAGTACGGGGTCGTGGCGGAGACCGGCCTGCTGGATTACGAGCAGGTGGAAGCGCTGGCACGCGAGCACAAGCCGCGAATGATCATCGCCGGCTTTTCGGCCTATTCGCGCGTGCTCGACTGGCAGCGCTTCCGCGACATCGCCGACAGCGTGGGCGCGTGGCTGATGGTGGACATGGCGCACGTCGCCGGGCTGGTCGCCGCGGGCCTGTACCCGAACCCGGTGCCGATTGCCGACGTCGTGACGACCACGACGCACAAGACCCTGCGCGGTCCGCGCGGCGGCCTGATCCTCGCGCGCGAAAACGACGAGATCACGAAGAAGTTCAACTCCCTCGTGTTTCCCGGCCTGCAGGGCGGCCCGCTGATGCACGTGATCGCCGCCAAGGCCGTCGCCCTGCTCGAAGCGCTGCAGCCGGGGTTCAGGACCTACCAGGAGAAAGTCGTCGAGAACGCGCGGGAAATGGCCGCCGCGTTCGTCGAGCGCGGGTTTTCCATCGTGTCCGGCGGTACTGACAACCACCTGCTGCTGCTGTCGCTGATCGATCGCGACATTACGGGCAAGGATGCCGACGCCGCCCTGGGCCGCGCCAACATCACGGTCAACAAGAACGCGGTGCCGCGCGATCCGCGTTCGCCCTTTATCACCAGCGGCCTGCGCATGGGCTCGCCCGCCATCACCACCCGCGGCTTCGGCAAGGCCGAGGCGCGCCAGGTCACCGGCTGGATTTGCGACATCCTGGAGAACCTGGGCGACGAGGTGCTGATCCAGCGGGTGCGCGGCCAGGTGGTGGAGCTGTGCAAGCGATTCCCGGTGTATGGTTGAGCCGCCCTGTGCTGTGGGAGCGCGTAGCACGCGCGATGCCACCCCCGCCAACAGGGGCATCGCGCGCGATGCGCGCTCCTACACGCGGTGACGACGCATGTACTGCCCGTTTTGCAGCCACGAAGAAACCAAGGTAATCGATTCCCGGCTGGCGGCCGACGGGCGGCAGGTGAGGCGCCGGCGGCAGTGCCTCGACTGCAACGAGCGCTTCACGACCTTCGAGGAGGCCGAGCTCGTGATGCCGCGGCTGATCAAGTCGGACAAGAGCCGGCAGCCGTTCGACGAGGACAAGCTGCGTAACAGCATGACCCGGGCGCTCGAAAAGCGGCCGGTGCCGTCGGAGGAGCTCGAGGAGGCGATCGGGCGGCTGGTGCACAAGCTCAGGACGATGGGAGAGCGCGAGGTGCCTTCGCGCCTGGTGGGCGACCTCGTGATGGAAGAGCTGCGATCGCTGGATGAGATCGCCTACGTGCGCTTCGCGTCCGTGTACCGCCGCTTCCAGGACGTCACCGAGTTCCAGGAGGAGATCAGGCGCCTGCAGGAGATTTCGATGGCCGCCGGCAATCGCGAGCAGATGTCGCTCCTGCCGGAGGTCCCGCCGAAGAAGCGCTAGGCGATGAGTGAATTCACGCCCGCCGACCACCGATTCATGGCACGCGCCCTGCGCCTCGCCGCGAAAGGGCTCGTCACGGCGCGGCCGAACCCGCGCGTCGGCTGCGTGCTCGTGCGCGACGGCGAAATCGTCGGTGAAGGCTGGCACCGGTCCGCCGGGGAAGCGCATGCCGAGGTGAACGCCCTTGCAGCGGCCGGGGGCAGGGCCGCGGGCTCGACTGCCTACGTGACGCTCGAACCCTGCGCGCACACCGGCAGGACCGGACCCTGCGCCGACGCGCTGGTCGAGGCGGGCGTCGCGGAAGTCGTGTTCGCGCACGAGGACCCGTCCTCGTACGCCGCGGCATCGGGCAGGGCCGTGCTCGAGGGCGCGGGCGTACGGGTCCGGGCGGGCCTCGAGCGCGCGGCGGCCCGGCGGCTCAACGAGGGCTTCTTTTCGCGGATCGAGCGCGACCGGCCGTTCGTGCGCCTGAAAATCGCGGCGAGCCTCGACGGCGGCACCGCGATGCTCGACGGCGAAAGCCGCTGGATCACCGGCGAGGCGGCGCGGCGGGACGTGCAGCGCCTGCGCGCGGTCTCCGGCGCGATCCTGACCGGTGCCGGCACCGTCGTGGCGGACGATCCGTCCCTGACCGTCCGCGATACGTCGCCCCTGCCGGAGCAGCCGCTGCGCGTGGTTGTCGACAGCGGCCTGCGCATCCCGGCCGGCGCACGGCTGCTCGGCCTGCCGGGGAAAACGGCGATTTTTCACCTCGACGGCGTCGAGCGCCCCGCGCTGGAAAAGCCCGGGGTGTCGCTGTACGCCACGGCCGCCGGCACGGACGGCCGGGTCGATCTTGCGGCGGTGCTCGAAAAGCTCGCGGAGCTTGCGATCAACGACGTGCTGGTGGAAGCCGGTCCGGTGCTTTCCGGTGCCCTGCTGTGCGCGGGATTGGCCGATGAGCTTGTGATTTACCAGGCGCCCCATATTATGGGGAGTGAAACCCGGCGCCTGTTCGAGACGCCGGGATTGACGGCGCTGGCGGACCGGCGGTGGCTCGACATCGTGGATGTCCGCCGCACGGGTGCCTGCCTGCGCATTACGGCACGCCCGGCGACCGGGCGGCCGTGACACTGGATACAGCATGTTCACCGGAATCATCAGGGCAGTTGGAACGGTCGAGGGACTAGCGCCGCAGGGCGGCGACCTGCGCTTTTCGATCCGCGCGCCGGACTTCCCGTGGGCCGGTCAGCACCGGGGCGACAGCATCGCGGTGAACGGCGCCTGCCTCACCATCGTCGAGCTGCGGCCGGACGGCTTCGCCGCCGACGTTTCCGCGGAAACCCGCGACGTGACTGCCTTGCGCGACCTCGGCCCGAACGACCGCGTCAACCTGGAGCCGGCGCTCGCCATGGGAGAGCGTCTCGGCGGACACCTGGTCAGCGGGCACGTCGACTGCGTCGGCATCGTCAGGGGGAGGCGCCGGGACGCGCGCTCGACCCGTCTCTCGATCGAGGTGCCGGCCGAGTACCGGCGCTACCTGGCGAAGAAGGGCTCGATCTGCGTCGACGGCACGAGCCTTACCATCAACGCGGTATCAGCAAACGTCTTCGAGGTGAATATCATTCCGCACACGCTGGGGGCGACGATCGCCGGTGATTACGAGGCGGGCACGCGCGTCAACATCGAAGTGGACCTTATCGCCCGCTATCTCGAGAGCCTCCTCGGGGGGCGGGAGAAGGGCGATATCTCGCATGAGTTCCTGAGAGCACACGGCTATGGCTAACAACACCACCCTCCATCCCGCTGCGGCGGATACCCCATTCAGCAGCATCGAAGACATCATCGCCGACATACGCGCCGGCAAGATGGTCATCATGGTCGATGACGAGAGTCGCGAGAACGAGGGCGACCTGATCATGGCCGCGGAGAAGGTGCGACCGGAAGACATCAACTACATGGCACGCTACGGTCGCGGGCTCATCTGCCTCACGATGACGCGCGAGCGCTGCGCGCAGCTGCGCCTGCCGCTGATGGTGCACGACACCGACCAGCGGCATGCCACGAATTTCACCGTGTCGATCGAAGCGGCCGAGGGCATCACCACCGGGATTTCCGCGCACGACCGCGCCCGTACGGTGCAGCTCGCGGTGGCGCGCGACGCGCGGCCGGAAGACCTGAGCCAGCCCGGCCATATCTTCCCCGTCATGGCGCAGCCCGGCGGTGTCCTGACGCGCGCCGGCCACACCGAAGCGGGCTGCGATCTCGCGCGGCTCGCGGGCTTCGAGCCGGCGGCGGCCATCTGCGAAATCCTGAACGAGGACGGCAGCATGGCGCGCCGGCCCGACCTGGAGAAGTTTTCGCGCGAGCACAAGATCCGGATCGGCACGATCGCCGACCTGATCAGCTACCGGCTGGAAAAGGAGCGCTACGTCGAGCGCATCGCCGAGCAGGACGTCACGACGGCACACGGCGACTTCCGGCTGTACTGCTACGACGATCACGTCAACCGCACGGTGCACGTGGCGCTTGCCAAGGGCGACCTCGGGCCGGGCGGCGAGCCGCTGGTGCGCGTGCACAGCCAGGATACGCTGGGCGACGTCCTCGGGGTGAGGAGCCCCGTCCTCGGCTGGCCGCTCGACAAGGCGATCGAGCGGATCGCGCGGGAAGACAGCGGCGTGGTCGTCGTGCTCCGGGGACAGGAGTCGCCGCGGGACCTCATGGATACCGTCGAGTCGCTGCAGCAGCCGCGTGACGACCTCGACGCCCGCCGGCAGGGCGAAGCGGTGCTGAAGACCTATGGCCTCGGCGCGCAGATCCTGAAGGACCTCGGCGTGCAGCGCATGCGCGTCCTGTCCGCACCGAAGCAGATGCACGGCATCTCGGGCTTCGACCTCGAAATCACCGAATACGTAACGTAGGAGCGCGCGATGCGCGCGATGCGGCGGCCGCCCGCATCAGCATCGCGCGCACTGCGCGCTCCTGCGGCGCTGTAACAAGGCACAAACAACATGCAAAGAATAAAAACCACCGAGGGTGAGCTCATCATCCGTGACGCGAAGTTCACGCTGGTCGCCTCGCGCTTCAACGACTATATCGTCGAGTCGCTGGTCAGGGGCGCCGTGGGCTGCCTGCGCCGGCACGGCGCCAGCGACGCCGACCTGGAGCTGGTGCGCGTTCCCGGGGCTTTCGAGCTGCCGCTCGCGGTCGAGAAAGTCGCCGCTTCCCGCCGTGCCGACGCCATCATCGCGCTGGGCGTGATCATCCGCGGCGGCACGCCCCACTTCGACCACGTCTCCGCCGAATGCATGCGCGGCGTTACCGCTGCCGCGCGCAACCACGGCCTTCCGATCGGGGTCGGCGTGCTGACGGTCGATACGATCGAGCAGGCAATCGAGCGGGCCGGGACCAAGGCGGGCAACAAGGGCGAGGAAGCGGCGCTCGCGGCAATCGAGATGGTAAACCTTCTACGCCGCCTGTAGGAGCGCGCATCGCGCGCGATGCCAAGGCCTCGCGCGCGATGCCAAGGCCCGCAAACGCCACAACGAACGCCCCTGCACGACACCCCGGCCCTGCCGAAGCGTGCGCCACCGGCCCCGGTGCCTGTACCCTAATGCCCCCGGGGCCATCACCACGGATCGAGATGAGCAAAGTGGAATCGACCGGAGCGCGCGCGCGGGCGCGGGAGCTCCTGGTGCAGGCGCTGTACCAGATGCAGATCGCCGGGCACGACCGCCGCGAGCTCGCCGCCCAGTTCCGGGAGCGGCGGGAGTACGAGCGCGTGGACCGGGAGTATTTCGACGAGGCGCTGCGGGCGATCGTCGAGGCGCAGGCGTCGCTCGAAGAGGAGGCGAGCGCGGTTGCCGACCGGCCGCTGGCGCAGCTCGACCCGGTGGAGCGGGGCATCCTGCTGCTCGGTTTCTACGAGCTGCGCGAGCGGCCGGAGATTCCCTACCGCGTGGTCATCAACGAGGCGGTGAATCTCGCCAAGCGCTTCGGCGCCGAGGATGGCCACAAGTACGTCAACGCGGTGCTCGATCGCGCGGCGATGCGGATGCGCCCGGCAGCGGAACGGAAGAAGCGCAACGGTGGATGAGTTCGAGCTGATTCGCCGCTATTTCGTTCGCCGGGACGCCGGGAGCGGTGTGCGGGTCGGCATCGGCGACGACGGCGCCGTGCTGGAGACGTCGCCAGGCTGCGCGCTCGTCTCCGTGGTGGATACGCTGGTCGAAGGCGTGCACTGGCCGGCGGAGCTGCCGCCGGGCGACGTGGGTTTTCGCGCCGTGGCGGTCAACGTGTCGGACGTGGGGGCGATGGGCGGCCGGCCGCGCTGGATGACGCTCGCGCTGACGCTCGCAAACGCCGACGAACGCTGGCTCGGCGAGTTTGCGGCCGGTTTGTTCGAGGCGGCGGCGCAGTACGGCACGGCCCTGGTCGGCGGCGACACGACGCGCGGCGGGCAGACCGTCGTGACCGTGCAGGTGACGGGCGAAGTCGATCCGAAGCACCTGCTCACGCGTTCGGGTGCGAGCCCGGGCGACGGTCTCTACGTCACCGGCACGACCGGCGATGCTGCCGCGGGCCTCCGGTTGCTGCAGGGTCGGGGCGATGCCGGCGAAGCCGACCGGGAGTACCTGGTCGCGCGCTTCGCGCGCCCCCGTGTGCCGCTCTGCTTTGCCGCCTCGCTCGGGCGCCTCGCGAGCGCCGCTATCGACGTGTCGGACGGGCTGTACGCGGATGCGGCGAAGCTGCTCGCGGCGAGCGGCGTTGGCGGGGTCATCGAAACGACCGCGCTGCCGGTGTCCGACGCCCTGGCACGCCTGTACCCGGAAGCGGAGCGCCTGCCGCTGCTGCTCGCCGGCGCGGAGGATTTCGAGCTCTGCTTCACGGCCGATCCCGCCAACGAAGCGGAGATCTTCGAAGCGGGCAGGCAGCACGCCGTACGCGTCACCCGCATCGGCAGCGTCGACGACGGCGATCGGTTGGCCTGCCGGCGCGACGGCGTCGGGATCGACTTCGCGGACCCCGGCTACAGGCATTTCACGTGAGCGCCGGGGGGGCGCGCCTCGCGGGCGCGGACCTGCGCGCGAGGGTGCTGCGCGACCCGGTTCTCCTGGTCGCTTTCGGGCTGGGCAGCGGTCTCGCGCCGTTCGCCCCGGGTACCTTCGGCTCGGCGCTCGGCGTGCTGCTTGCCTGGTGCCTGGCGGGCGCGGCGTTCGAGCTGCAGCTCCTCGCCGGCGTGCTGCTCACCGCCGCCGGCTTCCTGCTGTGCGGGGCCGCCGCGCGCCGTATCGGCGTGCGCGATCACGGCGGTATCGTGCTCGACGAGATCGCGGCGATGTACCTCATCCTGCTCGTCGTGCCGCCGTCTATCCTGCTGTGGGGGCTCGCTTTTTTGCTGTTCCGGCTGTTCGATATCTGGAAGCCCTGGCCGATTCGGGACCTGGATCACAGAC